>CAWHQK010000109.1:0-56073 GCA_963831435.1 uncultured Acidobacteriota bacterium | reverse complement strand
GCCAAACATTGCGCCGGGCATGACCGGCAATCGTGACTCGGCCGTTTGAATCCAGCGTCATCCCATTGGAACCCGGTTCCGGCCCTCCATAAGGAGTCGTGCCTGTGTATCCGCTGGGATGAATGAAAACAGCGGAACCCTTCCCCGGCGTCCACTGATCAATGTTGTTGGCAGGAATCTCGGCGAACAAAAGCGTGCCCGCACGAGTCCAGGCCGGACCCTCGGTCCATTTGTAAAAGCCGGTTGCGACACGCTCGAGCTTGGCTTTTGCAGGAACAATTTGATCGAGCGACGGATCAAGTTTCTGGATTTCCTGAGAAAAACAAGGGAGGGCCAGTGCGAGTAGAACAAGAAGCGGCAGAAAACGGTTCAGGAATTTCATGCGAGGAATTGTACTCCAAACATTCTGCAAAGCCATGAGCAATGAATGCGGACATCGAGATTATGTTCCCCGTTAGCGGCAAGGATATTGCGGTCCGTCGTAAGTCCCTCACAGCTGAAGCTGTTCGGGATGACATGGTTTCGAATGTATATATTTTGAACCTGTATCAAAGGTCCGCAGTCAGATTCCATTCCAAAAAACCAGCTGAGACCTTTGTCCCTGACGTCAGCGGCGCGTTGCGCCGCGGGGCAATCGGGAGCGACTCTCCCCACGGGACGCCACCAGGGACTTCAAAGTCTCTACGTTTCGGCGGTCGTCGCCGGGTTGCTCAATGGGAGTTTCCGCGATGAAGGCTGCGTGGGCCATGCGCGGGTCATTCAATAGACGGCGAAATGGCTCAAGGCCGATAGTTCCTTTGCCAATCTGTTGATGGCGATCAAGACGGGAACCCCGCGCGGACTTGGCGTCATTGCAATGCCAGACGCAAACGGCTTTAAGGCCGATTGTGGCGTCAAGCCTCGCCAAGGTCTCGCGCATCCCCGCCTCGCTCACGATGTCGTATCCCGCCGCATGTGTGTGGCAGGTATCAATGCAGGCGCCCACGGGAACCAATCCGCGTAAGTGTTCCAGCACCTCGGCAACCTGCTCAAAAGTGCCACCCAGGGAGTATTCCGCTCCAGCTGTATTTTCGATGAGGATGGTCAGGCCGCCCTTTTCTAGATCAAGCCCCTGGGCGGCGGCCCGGATTGCCGCCGCACTTCGCAACAGTCCTTGCTCCCGGTCAGCGCCCCGGAAAGATCCAGGGTGTAGAACTAGATAGTCGGCGCACAGGGCCAGCGCCCGTTCGACTTCTCCGCGAAATGCTTCAATCGATTTCTTCAGAAAGGATTCTGTCGTGCCGGCCAAATTGACCAGATAATTGGCATGAATCACCAAAGGCTTCAAATCATATTTCCGGCGCAAACCCAGCATTTCCTCGCAATGGGTCTTTTTCAGATCGTACGGAGCCCACTGGCGAGGACTTGAAGAGAATATCTGGAGTGTATTGCAGCCAAGCCTGTAGGCGCGTTCCGCGGCATTCTGCGGGCCTCCCGCGCTCGAGGTGTGAATGCCGATTCGCCGCGAAGTTATCGCGGACGCCTTCATAGCCGGTCGCTTCAGAATGTCTTGTTCCTGAGAGAGGCTGCGGCGCGGTGACATGATCAGAAACAAATTTTACCGAAATGGCACGGCCGAGAAACGAGTCCTGTTAGTAATAATATGCAAACGATTGCAACCATGGTGAAGGCATATAATCTGCTCGCATTGCCAAGTCTTATCCTGGTTTCTAGTGGTTTTGGCGGCGGAGGAGGGAGTATGCGGCGCAGAAAGCGGAGAAGTAGCGGGAGGGATAGGCGAATGCTGATCCTTATGCAACTGCTCCTTGCCAATCCCGCTAAATTCTGCAAAAATAATGGTTTGTCTCAGCCCTCCCGGACTTTTCCGGCATAAAGGATCATACAACTGTGTTAACTATTCGTCTGGCGCGCATGGGTGCGCGCAAAAAGCCGCATTATCGAGTGGTGGTGATTGAAAAAGCGCGAGCGCGCAATGGCCGTTCCGTGGAAGTCGTGGGCACTTACAACCCCCGTACTAATCCTGCCAGCGTGGAACTACAGCGCGAACGGATCGATTATTGGGTGTCGAAAGGCGCGCAGCTTTCCGACCGAGTCAGCAAGCTGGTGTCGAAACCAGCTGCTCCCAAGGCCGAGCCTGCTGCCTGATCTTTCCACGAGAACTTTCACAGTAACTCACCATTGGAATTAGGAAGTCATCTTCATCATGACCGAACAAAACGTTGACGTGCGTGGATTGATCGAACTGATTGCCAAGTCTCTGGTGGATAAGCCGGGGGAAGTGTACGTGGACGAAGTCCCCGAAGACGGCGAAATTGTTCTGGAACTCGAAGTCGCCGAAGAGGAAAACGGAAAAATTATCGGCCGCCACGGGCGCACCGTAAAAGCCATGCGGACGCTGGTGCATGCCGCCGGGTTCCGCCAGCATAAGCGCTACGCGCTGGAGATTTTGGAATAAGCGGTTCGCAGAGCAGCGATGAGTTTGTGACACTTGCGCGTGTCGTCAGAACGCAGGGCCGTCGCGGCGAAGTAGCAGTAGAAGTCCACACGGATGTTCCTGAGCGGTTTGCTCCCGGATTGAAGTTGTTGGCGCTACCGGAACAAGGTGCGCGACGGGAATTGTTGGTCGAGGAATTTTGGCCGCACAAAGATTGGTTGATCCTGAAGTTTGCGGGGATTGACTCGATTTCAGAGGCTGAAACGCTGCTTCGCTCTGAGTTGCAGGTCCCGCGCAGTGAACGCGGCAGGCTGGAAGAAGGCTGGACGTTCATCAGCGACCTCATAGGATGCGATGTATTCGACGGCGATCACGAGATTGGCACTGTACGCGACGTCCGGTTTGGCGCCGGTGAAGCGCCTCTTTTGGTTGTAATGGCGCAATCGAAAGAATACGAGGTCCCTTACGCTGAAGCTTATTTGCAAAGCGTCGATCTCGAGAAGAAGCGGATCGTGATGACTCTTCCGGAAGGCTTGCTGGAAGTGAACGCGCCGCTGAAGCACGAAGAGAAGAATCAAGAAAAGCGGAAGCGCTGAGAGCGCCCTGAACAATGAAGATCGAAATTGTCACGATCTTTCCGGCCTTTTTCAGTGGACCGCTGGATGTTGGCATCACGCGGCGGGCACGGGAAGCTGGACTGGTGGAAATTAACATCCACGACTTGCGGGAGTTTGCCCGCGACAAGCACCGTACCGTGGATGACCGCCCATTTGGCGGCGGCGAAGGAATGGTCCTTAAGCCGGAACCGATCTTTGAATGTATTGAGAAGTTGAATATGGCGCCCCGCGAGCACCGTGCGCCCGCGAAGCAAAGCGTGATTTTGCTTTCCGCGCAGGGGCAACGATTCAATCAAAGCGTCGCGACCGAACTAGCGGGCATGGAGCAAATTGCCCTGATCTGTGGACGCTACGAAGGCGTGGACGAGCGAGTCAGCTTGCGCTTGGCCGACCGCGAGCTTTCCATCGGCGATTATGTTTTAAGTGGTGGCGAGATCGGGGCCGTTGTAATTGTGGACGCAGTCACACGCCTGATTCCAGGCGCGGTGGGCAACGAAGCTTCCACCCGCCAAGAGTCGTTTACAGCGCACCCTGAGCTTGTAGGAGAGGGCCCTAGTTCAACATGTGTCTCTGGTGGCTTGCTGGATTATCCGCATTTCACCAGACCGGCGGACTTTCGCGGCATGGATGTGCCTGAGGTTTTGATTCAGGGCAACCATGAAGAAATCCGCCGCTGGCGGCGGCGCACGGCGCTGGAAAAGACATTGCGCAATCGTCCGGACCTGCTGGACCGGAAGTTGCTCAGCGACGAAGATAAAAAAGTGGTCGCCGAAATTGTGGGCCACAAGCACGAAACGCTTAAGGATTAGAAAAAAAAGGAACCACTTATGACGAACCTAATAATCGAAAAGCTACTGGCAAAGAGCAAGCGAACCGACCTCCCTGAATTTGTCCCCGGCGACACCGTCCGCGTACAGGTGAAGATCAAAGAAGGCGAAAAAGAACGCCTGCAGGCGTTTGAAGGCGTGGTCATTGCGCGCAACCGCGGGCCGCAGGCCAGCTTCACCGTCCGCAAAATCAGCTTCGGTCAGGGCGTGGAGCGCATTTTTCCGATGAACTCCAAGGTCATCGACAAGGTGGACATTGTGCGCTCCTCCAAGGTCCGCCGCGCCAAGCTTTACTACCTGCGCGCTCTCAAAGGCAAGGCTGCGCGTCTTAAGGATGTGGACCGCGAACACAGCGCTCCCGTGGGAGCGGGCGTCGCCCAGGAGTAGTGGCTTTCGCACTCGAAACAAAACCTCTCGCGCAGCGAGGGGTTTTCTTTTTACATGTCAAGCTGGAAGGCTTGTTCGAATTGCTGCTCGGTCAGCTTCTTGAGAAGAAATTGCAACACTTGCCGGTCTCCCTTGCGGATCTCTGAAAATTCCAGTCCCATACCGTGATGAGGCACCTTGTGCCGGACCGCGGCCTTGACCGTGACGTCGTATTGCGCCACTTGGAGGGTTAGCTTCAACTTGGCTCCGGCTGGCAAAGGATCATTCGTGGTGAGCAGGCATCCCGTTTCCGAAAGGTTTTTAATGTCGGCCTGCGGACTATTCATATGTTGCAAATTCGCGTGGCCCTGGATTTCGAAACGTGGCGCGGAGCGCCGGGTTTGCTCGGTCGCAACTGACCATTGCGAAGACTTGTGGGTCTGCAGCGAATCAAAAACTTCATTCATGTCCTGAAGTTCCGACTCCCACATGGTCCTTTCCATCTCCACTCCCTGAATGCCAACCTGACCGTGCAGAGGTGAATTGGGCTCTTCCGACCCAGATGACGCGGCAGAAAAATTTCCCCATCCGCCCCCGTTCGACGGCCACAATTTCCCCGACCTTGGGATCACGCAAACCCGTCACTCTTGCCCCTAAAGGCGAAATGTCGTAGGTGCAGGCCATCGCGAGGTGGGGCCGGTTATCGCTGTCCCACTGCGTTATGCGGACCGGCAAGGCAATGTGGATGCGCTTGTTTTCGCGCTCGGGCTGGGTGCTGACTTCTTCCAACGTGTTCTCCCCGAAATTCCACCCCGTACAGGAAATTCTTCATTCCGAAAGTAACAAGCGCTTTGAGGCAGGGTCAATTTACGTGGGTAATTGCCTCGGGTTACTGATGGGTAGTTGCGTTGTGGGCGGAAAAGTACGGTTTTCCTACTTGCTTCACAGGGTTTCCCTCAGCGAAGATGACAATATCTCCCAGTAGTGCGCACAAAAACCAAATCCGCCCAGGGCAAAACCCTTTCCGCATCCGCCGCGAAACTGCGCTTGCTCAAGCGTTTGCGTTGCACCCTGAAATACGAAAAGCAGGCCTGGGAAACAGGGGCGCAGTTGATCGCTGGCGTCGACGAAGTAGGCCGCGGGTCGCTGTTCGGGCCGGTCGTCGCCGGAGCTGTGATTCTCGATCCCAGCTATCGCATTCGCGGCTTGCGCGACTCAAAATTGCTGCCTGCTGAAAGACGTGAAATTCTTGCCGAGCGGATCAAAGAACACGCAATCTGCTGGGCGGTCGCGGCCATTGACGCCGCCCGCATTGACCAGATCAACATCTACCAGGCATCGCGCGTGGCCATGCGCGATGCTGTTCTGCAACTCCTGCCCGTGCCGGACCATTTGTTGATTGACGCCGTGAAAATAGACTGTGAGATTCAGCAGAAAGCCATCATTCACGGCGACGCCCTTTCCGCCTCCATCGCCGCCGCGTCTATCCTGGCAAAAGTTGCGCGCGACAAAATGGTCAGCGAATGGGACAGCGTTTTCCCGCTGTACGGCTTGGCGTCACATAAAGGCTACAGCACGCCACGCCATCTCGCGGCCCTCCGCGAGCACGGGCCTTCGCCGCTGCACCGTCAGTCTTTTGCTCCCGTGTGGAATGCCCCGGTACCACAGGAAGTATTGGAATTCATGCTGGAAGAAAAAGTCGAGACGCCGATTGACGATACGATTGGCCTTAGCAATTCAGCGGATTAATCGATAGGATGATTGACCGGAAGAACGACTGACCGGAAGAATGATCGCCCCGATAACCCTGTACGTCCTGCTCGTCGTATTCGTGGCCACGCTGATTCGCTCCACGTTTGGTTTTGGAGAAGCGCTCATTGCCGTTCCGCTGCTGGCGTTAGGCATTCCAATCAGAATTGCCGCACCGCTGGCAGTCCTGCTATCCATTACCGTCGCTCTGGTCGTTGTCATCCAGGACTGGCGAAAGATTCACCTGCGGAGCACGGGATGGCTGCTCCTGCCTACGTTTCTGGGCATTCCCCTGGGAATCCTGCTCCTCACCGGCGTTCATCAGAATGCGGTCAAAGCCGCGCTGGCAATTGTAATCATGGCCTTCTCCGCATACTTCCTTCTAAGTAAGCGGTTGCCTGAACTGCACAGCGACAAGCGCTTGTGGCTATTAAGCTGCGGGTTCTTTGCCGGTGTGCTCGGAGGCGCTTATGGGCTCAACAGCCCTCCGCTGGTCATTTATGGAACCATGCGCCGCTGGTCTCCGCAGCATTTTCGCGCTACCTTGCAGGGATATTTTCTGCCCGCCAGTACCGTGGCCTTGGCGGGCTATTGGTATAAGGGATTGTGGGTGCCCGCCGTGACACACTATTTTCTAGTCTCGCTATGGGTTGTAGTGCCAACAATATTTGTCGGCAGGATGGTCAACCGCCGCCTCAGCGGAGAGGCATTCCTGAAATATATATACGGCGGCCTGCTGTGCGTGGGGATGGTTCTGTTGGTTGAAGCGATCCGCTAGACATCGCATTGCTCCGCGCGTAATCCTTGCTGGCCTTAAGTTCGCTACAATAAATTTATGTTTCGTCTCATGTGTATTACCGCGCATCCCGACGATGAAGCGGGAGGCTTCGGCGGCACGCTACGTCTCTATGCGGACCGCGGCATAAAAACTTCCGTTGTATGTTTGACCCCGGGGCAAGCAGCAACCAACCGCGGCGGCGCGAAAAACGACCAGGAACTCTCAGCGATGCGGCGACAGGAATTCGCCGCTTCCTGTGAAATTCTGAAGGTTTCGCAGGGAATCGTTCTCGATTATCCGGACGGCAAACTGCATCGCATGGACCTTTACCACGTCGTATGCGATCTCACTCTGCGCATACGGCAGTTTCAGCCGCAAGTCGTAATGACTTTTGGGCCGGAGGGCGGGCTCACAGGCCATACCGATCACTCAATGGCGGGAATCTTCGCCTCGCTCGCATTCCAATGGGCGGGAAGAAACAACCGTTTCCCGGATCAGTTCAACGACGGGATAACTACTTACCAGCCGCAGAAACTGTACTACGCAACTGCCGATTTTGGCATTCCCGGACGGCCTCCAGTAACGCTGCCTCCGGCAACCGCGTCGGTCGAAATCGGCAATTTATTGGAGACCAAGATTGCCGCATTTAAAAAGCACACCAGCCAGTCTCCGCTCTGGCCACTCTTCGAGAAAAATATTAGCCAGCGCGCCAAGCGAGAGATGTTTCACTTGGCCGCATCGGTCACAACAGGCCCGATTGCACAGGAAACTGATTTATTCACCGGAGTAAAAGAAGAAAGCTAAAAGCGGCAGGTAAAAAGATATTTCTCGAGAGATACACTTTCAACATGTCATCCCGACGTTGAGCGTAGCGAAGACGGAGGGATCTTACGACACGCTGAATTTCCTTCGGCGTTAACAGGCGCGCCGCCATTCCCATAGACTCCCGCAACACTGCCGTCAGACGTAAGGCCCCTCCCGGCAAAGCCGGTCTGGATGACATGCTTCAAAGTTCGAAAACACTCCCACGTGCTATCACCGCGGTTTAATAATGTCGCCCAGCATGTCCGGCTTCGATTCATCCCGCACCAGATGTGCATATTTCTGTCCGCCGTGGTAATCAATTTTGTAGGTGATGAAATAATCCGTATTCTCCACCAGCAATTCCAGAGGCGATGAACTGGTTTTTCCTTCATCGAGCGCACTGCGAAACACCTGCTCGGAATAACGCCTTCCATTTACTGCCACGATCTTCATACCCGGCCCAATGCCCGCCTTGGCTGCAGGCATGCCTTCCACGGTGTCAATGATGGTGCCATCGGCCTGGAGCAGCAAGCCCACGGAGTATTCTGCGTTGATCTCTTTACGCTCGTCTTCCCATGCCGCAGCCCGTTCGCTGCGAGACCCGTCATAGGTCACTTTCCAGCCGCTTTCTTCCACGCCTCCCAGCGGCGCGCCCGGTCCGTGATTGGTCAACCGTTCGGTCCAAAAGCCACGCCAGTCGTAGGGAGCGATCTGGTTCAGCGCGTTGACAATGTCGTCGAAAGTGTAGGTCTTAACCACTTCTGGATCGCCGCTCGGACCTCCGTAAAACAGATGGCAGAAATCGTCAATGGATTTCGTCCCTTTCGTTTGCTGGCGGATGATTGTGTCCACCCAAAGCCAATTCAGCACGTCTTCCTCGTAATAATCCAAGGGCCGCCGCCATGAGACCCATTGGTCAGGGGCATTCTGCATGGAAGGTACGCCGTCGGCCGTGTCCTGCAAATCGCGCCACGTGCGGCCCGGGCGATGGTCGAGCATGGCGGCGATCATGGCCAGATTGTCGCGATACTGTTCCGGAGAACGCAGTCCGCTGCGCGCGCTCAATACGTCCCCAAGGTAGGAAGTTAACCCTTCATAGACCCAAAGCAAATCCGTCTGCATGGGTTTTTCATAATCGGGCGTCGTCAGATCAGCCGGCCTGCGATATTTTCCGTTCCACGAATGCACGTATTCGTGAGGAAGCAGGCCCATTTCCAGCATGCGGTATGTTGCGTCGGAGAATGCCCGTTCCGGCAAGCGGCTATCGTCAGACTCATGATGCTCCAACCCAAAATGCGCAACGTGATCGCTCAGAGTAAAAATAAAGTGATAATCGCGGAAATGATGCGAGCCAAAAAGTTTGTAGGCCTGGTCGGTCAAATCTTTGTATTCATCAAACACGCTTTCCGGGGCTTCGAGCGCGGACGCGCTGTCGGCGGTCACATCAAGCTCCTGGTGAGGGTTTTCCGCCAGCGGTACAACCTTCATGTATTCGCCGGTGACAACGGGTGAATCCACCAATTCTGTCAGCGATGTTGGTTTGAACTCTATTTGCGCGCCATTTTGCGACGCCACTGGCAACGGAGTGGCGAATTTCCATCCGGCGGGAACTTGCAAGCTCAGTTGATATTTCAAATCATCCGAGTTCCATCCGGCGGGATACAACAGCATCGTATTCCAACTCAGGATCGCAAGCTTGTCGGTCGCCGAAGGGCCGGCCGTGTAAATTCCCTCTTCCACCGGAGCAATAAAGTCCAGCGACGCTTCCACGTTGGTCACGCCCGCGGGCACCTCAACGTGAAACTTCCATCCATCCAGCAAGTCTCGCCGCCATTTCAAGTCGTGGCCGTTGGCAGAGAATTTGAGCCCGGTTAGGTCCTCAATGGGTCCAGTTGGGCCGTGTTCGCCGGGTATCCACTTTGGGTAATAAAGAGTGAGTGTGCCGGCTTCGGCAGGAATATTTAACCTGGCATGAAATATTTTTCGCGGCGCATCTGTCGCATCCACCGACATTGTGATCAGAGTAGGAGCTTTAGCCGCGGTGGTTTGCCGCGCCGATGGTCTGTCTTTGGCAAAAGTGAATGTGACTGCGCTGAAAATGAAGAGAAGAAATGATATCGAGAGAGACTTACAAGACAAGCGCATGAAGACTCCTGGAAAACCTGACTGGTAGCGCAGAAACCAAATATAGCAGCATGGAATCGCAAAGTTCCATCCACACATCCCGCCGGTGGGCAGAATATTTCCGGACAGACTGGTCGGTCGCCTTGTTATCATTCTGCTTCGTGACTTCACATCCACATCGCGGAAAATTCATTACCTTCGAAGGACTGGACGGCTGCGGAAAGAGCACACAACTGGGGAAGCTGGCCCACGCTCTCAGATCGCAAGGATTGGTTGTCGTGGAAACTCGCGAACCAGGAGGCACGCAAGCCGCGGAAAAAATCCGCCAACTCCTGCTGAACAGCAGAACTTCGCCGCTGGCTCCGAATACAGAATTGGCACTGATGTTTGCGGCCCGTGTACAGCATATTGAGCAAGTGATTGCCCCTGCCTTGGCGGCGGGCAAAATTGTGCTTTGCGACCGCTTTACTGATTCCAGCGAAGCCTACCAGGGCGGCGGACGAAAACTTGGCAGCAAGCCCGTGCTTGAGCTGCACCGTATTTTGTGTGGAGACTTGCAGCCAAATCTTACAATTCTTATGGACTCGGACGTCGCTGCCAGCGTTGGCCGCGCGCGGCGGCGTAATAAAGCCCGCGCGGAATCAGCACCGCAAAACGCTTCCGATGAAGGCCGCTTTGAGAAAGAGAACCGGGCGTTTTTCGAACGCGTTCGCGACGCCTATTTGATGATTGCGCGCCGCGAACCACGCCGGGTGAAGTTGGTGGATGCCCGGGGAACGGTTTCCCAAACCCACAAAAAAATCCTGGAACTGGTACAAAAGACTTTGAAGCCCGCGAAATAAATATGCCTTTTTCGGATTTTCATGGAAACCCCGGCGTCGTCCATCGCCTGCGCGATATGTTGGCCCGAAACCGCTTTCCGCAGGCTGTAATTCTTGCGGGACCGGAAGGGTCAGGCAAATACACGCTCGCGCTGATGCTGGCGCAGGCAATGAATTGCCTCAATCCTTTGCTCACCGAAGGATTGCCGGATTTCTGTGGCAAGTGCGCCAATTGCACGCGCATTGCGCAAAGCCAGGACCTGGCGACGCTTTCCGCGGAGGCCGTGGAAACAAGAGAATCTCTTCGCGAAACCGACAAAAAAGAGACCCGGCTGTTTATACAGACCCATCCCGACGTGCTTGTTATCCCTCCCGACCCTCCCCAACTGGTCATCAAAATGGACCAGGTGCGGCGCGTTATTGAGACGATTTATTTCCGTCCCGGAGAAGCAAGAGAGCGTGTTTATATTTTCACGACCTCAGCCTTTATGAAGGAGGCAGCCAACTCGCTGCTTAAGGTGCTTGAGGAGCCGCCGGAGTTCGCCACGATCTTCCTCCTTACGGAAAATTCTTCCGAATTTCTGCCCACGATACGCTCACGCTCCACCATCATTACGTTGGCGCCGTTAAGTGTGGGCGAGGTGGAACAATATCTGGCTCAACAGCGTCCTGAATGGAAAGCGCCGCAACGCGCCCTGGTAGCCCGACTCAGCGATGGCGCGCTCGGCAAAGCGCGTAATTTTGATATTGCCGCGTACGCGGCCGCGCGGGCACACGCGCTGACCATCTTGAATGTCGCTCTCCGTGGCGGAGATCACAGCGAATTGTTCAAAGCTACTGAAACCTATCGCGCCGGAGCGGAAGGTCGCGAGAAAACGGACAATTTGCTGAAGACGATTTATTCCCTGCTCCAGGATTTATTGTTCCTGAATTCAGGCACACCAGATTTGGTAAGAAATACCGACATTCCCAGCGAATTAAAAAAGTTGGCGGAAGCCGCCGATTTCGCCTGGATCGCCGCGGCCGCCGATCGCTTGAATGACGTGGAGCGCGGAATGCGCCGCAATTTGTTGCGCTCGCTTTCGCTGGACGCTTTTGCCACCGCCCTCGAACGCGGCTAGGGGCTCGCGGCCAAAACCGCCGCGCTAATCCTGCACGATTCTTGCCGTCATCTCCACCGATGGCTCTCCGCCCGCGATGCCTTGCGCAATGATCAGCCGTCTGGCTTCGGTTCGGATCTTAGGTAAATTCCTTCCGAAGATCACTGCCCCGCCGATGGCCGCAACTGCGCCCATGGATACCGTCACAGGAGCGCCCAGCCTGTCCGCTAAAGCGCCTGCCAGCAGCGTCCCAAAGGGAGCCATGCCCATGAACATCATGGAATAAACCGCCATTACTCGCCCGCGCAATTCATCCGGAGACATCGCCTGGATGAGCGTATTCGAGGATGACATCTGGAACATCATGCAAAATCCCACCGGCACCAGCAATGCCGTGGACAACCAAAGGGTATGCGAAAAGGAAAATAAAACCAGAAATACTCCGAAGCCTCCGCAGGAAAACGCCACCCACCGGCCAAGTCCCCGCACTCCGGTGCGGGAAGCAAGCGTCAGGGCGCCCAGCAGCGCGCCCACACCAGTCGCGCCCATCAAGATTCCCAGGCCCCGCGCACCGCTATGCAGCACGCGATCGGCAAAGATCGGCATCAGCACGACGTAAGGCATCGCCACAAAACTTACCAGCCCCAGTAGCAGCAAAATGACGCGAATAGGCGCGGTCCTGCGAACAAAACGAAATCCTTCCATGATGTGAGCAAGGGGCGACGCTGCCGAGGCGCGAGGGGCAGCCCGGGTAATTTGCATCATCAGCAACCCCGCGATCACGGCGATATAGCTGACGGAATTCGCAAAAAAGCACCAGCCTTCTCCGATCTTCGCCACAAGAATTCCGGCAATTGCGGGACCAATAATGCGAGCGCCGTTGAACATGGATGAATTCAGGGCGATGGCGTTCATCAGGTCCTCCCGGCCCACCATGTCCATTAAGAATGCCTGCCTGCCGGGAATATCGAAGGCATTCACGACCCCCAAAAGCGCGGCAAGAACAAAAATCTCCCATATCTTGATCCGACCGCTCAACGTCAACGCCGCGTAAATGCCCGCCAGGATCATGGAGCACACTTGCGTGCCGATCACCACTCGCTGCCGGTTATAGCGGTCGGCCACAATGCCACCCAGCGGCGCAACCAGAAACACGGGAATTTGGCTGCTAAAACCAACCGCGCCCAGCAGCAGCGATGAGCCGGTGAGGCGGTAAACCAGCCACGATTCTGCAATGGTCTGCATCCAGGTGCCGACCAGCGAAATCAGTTGTCCACTGAAAAATAGCTGGAAATTGCGATGGCGCAACGCGCGCAGTGTGACCGGCAACCAGTTGCCCTGAGGGTGATCCGGGTTTTGTTGGTTAACCGCGTCTGATGCGCTGGTATCGTTCACTTTTACCTATGGCTTTGATGTGCGCTCGATGATTACCGATTCGAATTGCTGGCTTCGGTGGCGATTCTGTTTCCTAGCATACGGCCTCTTCGCCCCTTGCACGCATCCTATGGTGACTTTCTAGTGACTTTCCGTGAGCGCATAACTGGGTTAAAGTAAACGCGATGGATGCAAGCATTCAAATCGAACGCCGCGCCGCACAACGTTTTGATCTTCAACTCCCCGTATCGTTGCACGTAGCCAATGAAGGGAAAGAAAACCGGTCGCTTACCCACGATTTAAGCGCCGCAGGCACGTTGCTTTATACCGACCGTTGCCTGGAAGAAAACGCCAGCGTGGAACTCACGTTCGTCATGCCCTCGGAAATCACCTTTGACGCCAACCTGCGCGTGCGCTGCCTGGGAAAAGTTTTGCGCGTAACGCCGCCGCAAGTGGGCGCAAATTACAGCGTTGCCATTCATTTTGAGCGCTACGACTTCCTTCCTGACAAGGAAGCTTCCAGCCACTACGCTCCCATTGCTTCCGACCCGTCGGAGCAGGAAGAACTATCGCTCAGTTCGCACATTTTTCATCCCCGCAATCCTCTTTCCTTTTAACAGCCTGGCATTTTTTCTGGACTATCCTCGCTTCTGTGGGTTTTCGCGAAACTCCGCGCCAATCATGGAGCTCGGGGTGCTCTTCTACTCCTTTTCAAGCGGTTTGTTTTGCCATAGAATGTTTTTACGAGGGACAATTCATCGCGTTGTTTGTCCTTAGGTTTCTTACTGTTACACACTTTTGCACCACGCTCTGGAAGGGCTATTACCAAAGTCACTTGGCTTGGTGTGTCTCCCTCCATAGCATAG
The DNA here is from genome assembly GCA_963831435.1 of uncultured Acidobacteriota bacterium. Lineage (GTDB taxonomy): Bacteria > Acidobacteriota > Terriglobia > Terriglobales > Acidobacteriaceae > JAICKN01. The sequence goes on along the minus strand of CAWHQK010000109.1, from coordinate 42,213 downwards.
TTCGATTAGAAATTCTTTAGAGATTGGATTTCATGCCAGGCATCGCGGTCTCCTATTTGGCGGAAGAAAAAGACCGGTTGATAGTGATCCAAAACCGGTTGGATAGCGCGCAGTTAAGCCGCACCGTCTTCAGCCATGGCGCGTTTCCTTCCTCTGCCACTGATTCCATTCTCCGGCAAATTCAGGATGTACGTTCTGAAGTGGTTCTCATTGATATTGACCCAAACCATCCGCAGCGGGCCATCTCCGCGATCGAATTGATTCATGCCACAACTTCTGACGTCGTGATTTTCGCCTCCGGCGAAATGACCAATCCGGCGACCATCGTTTCCGTCATGCGCGCAGGCGCTCGCGAATATCTCGACCGGAACGCCAGCACGGAAGCAATCGCTGAAGCCTTTGCCCGCTACACGACCGCCCGAAATAAATCTCGCGCTGGTTCAGGCCGCGCACGGGTATTTACCTTCACTAACGCCAAAGGCGGCGCGGGTGCAACCACCGTGGCCGTGAACACCGCCATCTCATTGCAGGAGTTGCAGGGCAATGTTCTGCTGGTGGACTTTGCCCCTTTGGGCCACGCCGCGCTCCACTTGAATGCGCGCCCTGCCTTTGGACTTCCTGATGCGTTGCAGAACCTTCATCGCTTGGATGCCTCTTTGCTCGATGGCCTGATGACCGAATGCAACGGGGGCCTGCGTTTGCTTGCAGGCTCGCAGCAGCCGCTGGCCGCGGTTCCGGCCGCCGCTGAATTGGCCCGACTCTTCGATCTGCTGGTTGTCCACTTCCGTTATGTCGTCGTGGATTGCTCCAACCGCGTGGACCAGACGGCGCGCATGTTGTGCGATCTTTCCAGCGCCATGCTGGTAGTAGCGCAAACGGATGTGGTTTCTTTGTGGAGTGCCGGGCGCATGCACACATTTCTTGAAGAGGGCGGACAGGAAAAAGTCCGCTTGGTCCTGAATCGCTTCAAAAAAATCCCCGGCTTTAGTGATGAAGACGTGGAAAAAGCCACCGACACAAAACTTCTTTGGAAGATTCCCAATAATTTCCAGGCAATTGCTCCTGCCATTGATAAGGGAGTTCCCGTGGCATTGCATGACCAGGAAATTGGCCGCTCATACCGTGGATTGGCTGCAGCCTTGGCTGGAGCAGCCTCGAACGCCGAGGGCGGATTGGCCCTCACACCGCAAACGACCAAAGGCGCCGGACGCCTGTTATCACCACTGCGCGCCGAGCGCTGATTCCTACTTTCCTGTATTTGCTTTGCTTTCCAGCGCCGCATAAATCGCCGGATTCGAACATACTTCGTAGTAGGACCGTTCCGTCCAATGCTGCAAGGAAAAATCTCGCGGATCAATTTGCGGCATGCGGCTTTCGCGCACGATGATCTGATGGAAAATTCCATTTCCCAACGGCACAAGCCCGTACAGCAAAGCAAAGTCCTCGCTTCCCCATAGACGGGGAAGCTTCAGTTTGCAGGGCTCCAAAGAAATTTCCTGTTGCAGTCTCCGGAACGCAGCTTCGCTCATGCGAATGCCGTTCAGGTTGTACTTCATGATGAAATCGTCCGGGCTTTCCGCAGCATCGCCATCGCTGATGGTTTGAAAAGAGTAAACATTGAATGGGCTCGACAGAGCCTCCACCGGCTTGCGCATGCGCTTGTTGCAGGATGACAAGCGGTCGCTCTCATTCAAGGCGTCCGAAATCATGATCCGCTGCTCTCCGTCCAACAGATACATGGGAGCGGAATTCTGATACGAAATCCCGATTCCCAGCTCAAGCGAAGGCAGTCCGGCGCGTTGCAGTAGCTCGTTATAGCCGCGCACAATCGCGATAATTTCTCTCGCCAGCACGCAAGTGCGTCCCACAGACAAACTCGATTCACCTTCGTTCTCCAGCAAGGTAAGAATGATGGCGTCGCCTTCCAGGAAAACTTTGCTCGCGCCATACTTTGCCAACAGCTTGTTGACGGGCTCATAAAAATTCAGGCTGAAGTAAGACGCGGGATTCAGCCCGCGCTCCAGCAACGAGCGCGTCAGCTTCGTGGAATCGCGCACGTCAGCCTTCAGAATCACGTGTCCGGAAACCGCAGCTTCGGCTGGCTTCTGTTCCTCTTCCAGCAGAAACTCGTACAGAGTTCCATTCATGGAGGAGAGCTCGCGCATTTTTTCGGTGGCAATAAGATTGACGCTATCCAGCGCTTCGTTTACCACTTCCAGGCGCTGCAAGTCGCGATGATAGCGAAGGAAGTCATAGAAAAATCTGGCCGCGATCTTGGTCCGTGCGGCGCCGGAACAATTCGCCGCGCGCGATACCGCATTGCGCAAACTATCCGCCGAAAGCCGGCCGTGCTCCTGAATCAGCGTCTCCACCCGCTCGCGCTCTTCCCGCGAAATGAGTGCATTCTTCAATTGCTGAATGTGAATACGCGGCGAATACTCCGCCAGCAGCGGCACCACTTCGTAGGACGCAATCACATGCTCGAGCACATGTTCGCGGTCCAGCAATTCTACCCAGGCCTCAAGTCGCGCCCACTGGCTGCGTCCTTCATGCGTCAATTCGTCGGGAGTTCCCTGCCCAACCAACTGATACGCATTCTCCGGCACGCTCAGCCAGCCGTTAACAGTGTTTTCGTCGTCTTCCGGCAACTTGAGAGAACGCAAAAACTCCGCTGCAAGCCGCTGCACGTTTCCATAACGGTTGGGATCGTGGTCAAAGTTGCCCAGCATGATGTAATGCTCGGCGTTAAAGTACGGATCGCGCCCATCTTCCGTGAATACCAGCAAATTGAGGAACAACTTGTATTCCACATCCGAACGCGTGCCAAACAGCGATTGCCGCATTCGCGTTAGGCTTTCTTTCTCGATTTCGCGCAATGTGTGGAATAGCTCCAGCCCGGCTTTGCGAAGAATAACTCGCTTGGCCACCTGAAAGGCCGCCACCGCCTCGCGATACTCATGCCCTTTGCTCTGCCGGACGCCTTCGTAATTCTTCAGCGTCATGCGGCAACGTTCCAATATCTGCCCAAACTGGGCGTTCAATTCCAGCCGCAGAAACTTCAACACCGCCAGCCGACCAAGGACGTCAATCGTAAGATTTTTGGAGCTCTTTGCGCGGTTGAGAATGGCGATTAGCAGCGATGCTAAAAGAGGCTTCAAGTCGGAGGGTTCGGTCTTGGGCTTAGGACGACTTTTAATCGTGCCGCCACCAGCAAACTGCCGCCCCGAAGGCAGCTCCGACGTCTCCGCCGCGAGCATGCCGCCCACATTCCCATGCAATATCACGAGGCGCGCCAGCTGCTGCCTCATCTGCTCCACGAATCGCGGGCTTAAATGAACGTCGTGACGTAAGTTGTCCACGCCCACCTGCAACCCCTCCAGAATCAGATAAGGGTTGTAGGTGCTCAATTTAGGAGGCAGCGGCTCCTCCGTTGAGCCTCCGAGCTTGAAGATAGGGATACGAGGCATGGCGATTGGGAGCGGTCCGCAAACAATTGACTATGCTCCATTTCGAGCCTAGCATCCGTCGCTCGCGTCCCAAAGTTACCCAAGTTATGCCTGAAGGACGTAGGAAGAATCTTGCTTAAAAAGAAGGGCAGCCTGGGATTAGCAGGCTGCTCGGCCCTAAAACCTCAAAAGCTGAGGTTCGCTTTCACTTGGATCATGCGCGGTGAAGCATCTCCATTCAGGAACGAGCCCAGAATGCTTGTGGGGACGCTCACCGTGCGGGTAATCAGGCCGAACTGCGAAGGACTTCCTATATCGCCCAGCGGCTGATCGAAGTTGGGATGGTTGAACAGATTGAAGAATTGCAGGCCGACTCCAAGCTTTCCATTTTCGCCGACCGGCACTCTGAAGTTCTTCATAACGCTCAAATCCGTGTCGAAGAAATGAGGGCCATACAACTGGTTCCGGCGCTGGTCGCCGAATCCGGCTGTTGCGGGACTAAACTGCGCGGTCGTAAAGCAAGGTGTGCTCACGGCGCTGCCACTGCATGAAAGCGGCTGGCCGCCAGGATAGTTCCCCAGCACGCTCGTTCCGCCGGGCGCAGTCTCGCCATAGTTGAACCCTCCCAGCACGCCTTCTGTGGAAGAATCGTAGGCGCTGAAAGGCAGGCCGGTGCGGGCGAATATGGTGCCTGCAACCGTCCAATTGGTAATCTCGCCAAGCCAACCATGAATTTTCGGCGTATTCCAGACGTAATTCATGCTGAAATATTGCCGGGCGTCATAGTCCGCGTTGCCGTAATTCTGCCGCAGGTTGAAGGGATTTTCCGGGTTCACCATGCTGATGTTGGTGATGGGAAATGCTCCAAAAGGCAAAAATCCGCCGTTGGAAATTTCGTCCAGCGCATGGCTCCAGGTGTAGTTCGCCTGAATCTGTATTTCAGAGAATCGAGTGGTCAACGATGCCGTCATTCCGTTGTAATTGGAGATGCCATCGCTCTGCACCTCCGTGACTACTCCGAAGCGCGGATCCATCGGGGTCAGCGGCAATCCGGCAAATGGAGTTGTAATGCCCAATTGCGAACCGCACGTTGGTGAATTGATTGAGAAAGAGAATGGCAGTGGCACCAAATTGCAATAAGCGTTCAGCCCGGCATTTTGCACCGGCTCATGGATGCCGTGATTACCCACATACCCTAAAGACGCGGTCGTGCGATGTCCCAATCCCTGCTGCACTTGCAGGTTCCATTCCTGGTATTTGGGCGCGCTGGTACTGCTTGCCACATTAAACAGGTTTGGAGGCAGAAAGCCCGGGACGGTCGCGCTGATGCTGCTCAAGGTCCCACCGGAAGCAAACGCATTGTTAAATGCAACATTGGCCTCCGATGCGAGCGCAGCCTGGTTCCCGGCCACGGCCGGCGATAGAGGCGCTAGTCCAGCCGAGAACTGATTGTTGAGTGGTGGATTTCTCAAAAAATTGTCCGCCACGGTTCCCGGGAAGATATCGGCGAAGATTCCCACGCCGCCCCGGACCACCGTATCGGTTCCCGCGCCTCGCGGCGTCCAGGCAAAGCCCAATCGCGGCTCCCAAATGATGTTGCTTGTGTCAATCAGCGCCTGCCGCAAGCCCGTCTTGATGACCTGGTTGTAGGGCTGGTTGGGATCGTGGGAGATGGAATCGAAGGAACTATTAAATCGCGCAAAGCAATCAGTCACGCAAATCGGATTGGAGTTGTGTTCGGCCCGCAATCCCAGCGTGATTTTCAGGTTTGGCCGCGCCGCGAATTCATCCTGCGCATAAAACCCGAGACCGTAAAGCGCGATTGGTTCAGTCGCTCGCCTGGGGAAGTTTTGTACGTATGTACTTCCCATCCCGCCGAAGAAATTGGCCAGCGTTTCTCCGCCACTCAATCCAATGGATCCTTCCTGCGGATCATAGTCGGTAATGTCGTTGCGCCGGAAGTTGACCCCAAATTTCAGGTTATGTTTCCCCAAAACGCGGGAATAATCGTCGCTGATCTGATATTGAGTTGCATTTCGGCCCTGGGGAAAAACGCTGTTCTCTCCTCCCAGCAAAGCAAATGCGCCGCCAGAAAAGCCAAGGTTGTAGGGGAATGCCGTCAAAGAAGCGTTTAGATTTTGAGGGCTGAAAATCGCGCTGTACCATGCGCCAGAGAGAATAAGTTGGTTTACAGCATTTGCGTTGAACGTATGGGTCTCATTCATCTGGCCTTCGTATTGCGGCTGAATACTCTGGGCATTAAACACCGAGTTAATGGGATCGGTGTAGGTTGCCTGCGCGCCATGATCTGTGCGGAAGTGGATAAATGCGCGGTCTTTTGCGCCGATGTTCTGATCAACTCGGGCCGTCAATAACCACTCGTTCGTCGCATTCGAAGCCGTGGATTGAAATTGCAAAGCACAAGGCGAAGAACCTAACAATGGACTCGCAAAACCTCCGCATCCGCCGCCGGCCAGCGAGTTTGTAGCGCGGTCCGCTCCCGGAGCGCCGTTATAAAGGGCAAACATCTGTTGATAGAACGGAATGGATGCCGGGCTTGCCGAAGCAAGATTGGCGATCGTCGCCGCCTCAAATTCCGGGCTGGGAACATTCACCGGCTGGCTGGTGGGAATAATCAGCCGCAGCCCCTCCGTGTTCAGAAAGAAGAACGTGCTATCTTTTCGGATCGGTCCTCCAATGGAGGCCGCCCATTGATTGGCATTGTCGAACGGCCGCGGTGAACCCAAATTATTGTTGAACCAGTTATTGGCATTCATCGCCCGGCCATTCCAGAAGTACTGCGCGTTCCCGTGCCACGCGTTGGAACCGGACTTAGTCACGTAATTCACATTCGCGCCGCCAAGTTGTCCATATTGTCCCGAATAGCCGTTACTTATCACCGACACTTCCTGCACATCGTTCTGGCCCAGCAACAGGTTGGTGGCCCCGGAATTATTCAGGTTGAAAAACGGATCGTTCTCATTCATGCCATCCAGCGTGAATAGATTTGACGTTCCCGGCAGGCCGTTGATGGGAGAGTTCCCATATCCCGATTGCGTGTTCATCACCGCTCCCGGCGCGGTCTGCACCAGATAGCTCAAATCGCTGCCCGGGTTGGGAACGTTCTGCACCTGACTCTGCGTGAATGTAGTAGAGAGATTGCCATTATCGGCCTGCACCACGGCGCCTTCCGCGGATACCTCTACCTTCTCGTTGCTAGAAGAAACAACCATCTTCAGATCCACGGTCGTCGCTTGTCCGACGCTGACAACCGCATCGCCTTGCGTGGTTTGAAAACCATTGGCTTCCGCGGACACAACATAGTTCCCGGGCTTTAGCAGCGAAAATCGGAATGTTCCGTCAGCGTTGGTCTTGGTGGCTTGGGCTTGGCCGGTATCAGCGCTTTTTAAATTGACCGTAGCCTGGGGTATGACTGCGCCGCTGGGATCAGAAACCACTCCGGTAAGATCGCCGGAAATTCCCGACTGCGAAGCCGCTGGCATGGCCAGAAGAATGGCAAATGCCAAGGCAAAGGGGAGCAACAACAACCGTATTGATGACATAACTGACTTCCTCACTTTTTATATTTGTCCTGTTTTCTTTCGACCCTGCATTGGTCGCGAAGTTCAGGCTCTGTACGTCTGACGTGCCCTCAAGCGGCGCTGCTCTCCCCAGCAGCCTCGAAAATGTCGTGAGTTGGCTTAGGAATTGCCTAGGAAGGAAACGGTATGGCCTTAGAAAATACAAACGACACTCGCTGACAGTGCTGCAAGAACCATGCCAAGACATTCACCGGCGGAAACACTGCAATGATTGGTGTTACAAAAGCCTCAAGAACCGCATCAACAAAGTCTCCGCGATCCCGAATATGAGTTCTTGAAATTGGTAGAAACCGCGTTAGAGACCTAAGTTAGTACGTACATTTATTGGTGTACGTTTACCTAGCCACGCCCCGAACCTGGGCAATCGCTTGCAGAAGAGAACTGTTAGTTGTGGGCGCAGCCGCGAACGTCAGAATCAGCATGAGGAGTCCGAAAAGCGCAAGAGCGCGGCGTCCTTTCAACGGAGGAAATTCCGGCACCGAAGGATGGCGCATTCCCGTAAGGCCCAACAGAACTGCCCACAAAAGCCACCCCGCCCAGCAGCAAACCGACAGCACCAGGAGCACGCCAATCGCCGCCCAGGAGACACTCCGATGAGCGCGCGGAGAGAGCGAATAAACGATGTGTCCGCCGTCAAGCTGGCCACCCGGCAACAAGTTCAGCGCAGTGGCGAACATTCCAATCCAGGCGGCAATCGCCATAGGATGAAAATAGATGCTCTGCAATGCCGCCGCTCCCTCATGAGGAGGAAAAAAGCGCGCGGCAAGGTGAAAAATCAGCGGATATCCAAGCTGTGGGTCGGAAGCAGGTAGTGGTGCTCCAATGCGCGACATAGGCAGCGAAATCACGAGAGCCAGTACCGCGACCACGAACCCGGCAATTGGACCAGCGATGCCGATATCAAACAACGCCGTGCGGGAGCGGATTTGAGAACGAATGCGAATGAACGCGCCCAGTGTGCCGAATAAAGTCGGGGCGGGAATGAACAACGGCAACGTCGCTTCCACCCCGTAATACAGGCAGCCGATGTAGTGCCCCATTTCGTGCGCGAACAGAATCAGCATCAGCGTCGCGGCGAAAGGAATTCCCAACAACAGGCGCGAGGGTTGCGCCAACACCCAACCTACGGGAAAGAAACTAAACGCCTCATCGTTGAACAGAAAAGCCGGCGAGTTGTGCAGAAAATTGAATTCAATGCGCGCGCCGACCACAAGGGTTGTAAAGATAGTCAGCAACAGCATTAATCCATAAAGCCAGTAGTGCTTTCTTCGTGGCCGCACCACCACTGTCACTTTTATTGGAGAAAGGTATTCCGTTGCAGGAGTGGCGGAGGGTACGAGATCAGACATCAGAAATCCTGAGGAATATTATCAACTATCAATGGGGCAATCGCCTGCTAGCGGAGAAGTAGGGAGAAAGTCGTTCGTTCCCAACGATCACAACAAGCGGCGCTACAGGTATGCGATCCGGCTCGCGGCCAGCCGCCGGACTAATCGATCGATTGCAATTCCTTGCCCGGCTTAAAGCGCACGGCCTTGCCGGGAGGAATGGAAACTTCCGCGCCGGTCCGCGGATTGCGGCCAATGCCGGTTTTGCGCGGGCGCACGTTAAATACGCCAAATCCCCGCAGCTCAATACGATCGCCCTTGGCCAGGGCCTTCTTCATGCTGTCGAAAACGGTCTCCACGGCAACTTCCGCCTTGCTTTTGGTAAAGCCGGAGCCCATCTTTTCGCAAACTTCGTTGATAATGTCGAGCTTAATCACGGTGGCAAACCCCCGAGCGGAATCAAATCCCACCAAGTGATTGATGCTAAGGAACATAAGGGAGATTGTCAACGGCCCCCATTGTCCCGTAAGATGCTGGCACCTCAGTTTTCACCAGCCATAATTAATTTAAACTGCCAACTTTCCCAGGAGAGCTATGCTGAAAAGTGACCGCTGGATCCGCAAAAATGCCAAAGAACATGACATGATTAACCCCTTCTCCGAGAAGCAGGTACGGGAAGGCTGCATCTCCTACGGTCTCTCTTCGTATGGTTACGATCTGCGCGTGGCCGACGAATTCAAAATTTTCACCAACGTGAACTCCTCCGTAGTGGATCCCAAACACTTTGACGAAAAGTCGTTTGTCACTTTGCAATCAAGCGTTTGCATCGTCCCGCCGAATTCGTTTGCGCTGGCGCGGTCGGTGGAATACTTCAAAATCCCCCGCGACGTACTGACAATCTGCGTGGGCAAATCAACTTACGCCCGCTGCGGGATCATCGTGAACGTCACCCCCTTTGAGCCCGAATGGGAAGGCTTCGTCACGCTGGAAATTTCCAACACAACTCCCCTCCCGGCAAAGATTTACGCCAATGAGGGTCTCTGCCAGATCATCTTTTTCCAGTCCGACGAAGTATGCGAAACCAGCTACGCGGACCGCAAAGGAAAGTATCAGTCACAAAAGGGGATTGTGCTGCCGAAACTTTGAAGAACCAGCAATCAGCACTTGGCACTCAGCATTTAGCTATTGAGATTATTCGAGATTCCGGAAGTAAGCTTTGATCAAAACTTCCTTTGGCTGAATGCTGAATGCTAAATTCTACTTTGTATCACCCGATACACCGGATACGTCAGCACGATCACTCCCAGCGTAAACACGGCGCTGATCCAGTCTTCCACCGCGGATCCAACCAAGAACGCAATCGAACCCAAAAGAACGATCAATGGCGTCCAAGGATATCCCCATACCTTGAATGGACGCACAAGGCCGCGCTCGCGCTTACGGAGCACAAACAATGCCGAGAATCCGGAAATATAGATCGCCACAAACATCACGGAAGCGATGGCGATAAGCCGCGAAAAATTTCCCGAGAGAATTAATCCAATGGCGATCACCGCGCTTAGTCCGAGCGCAATGGCGGGCGTGCCGCCAGAATTAATGTCCGTCACCTTGCGGAAGAACAACCCATCCCGGCCGATGGCAAAAAGAATGCGCGGCGCTATGAGCATCAAAGAATTGATCAGGCTGATGAGCGTAATAATTGCAATGATCAAAACGAACTGCCTGCCGTGATCGCCCAAAATAGCGAAGGCCGCATCGGCCGCGGGAATTTTCGACGCGGCTAGCATGCGAACTGGAAGCACATGCAGGAAAGCCAGATTGATCAGCAGAAAAATAAAAATCGTGAGCAAAACGCCACCGAGCGCTGAGCGAGGCAGGTTCCGTGCCGGGTCGCGATCTTCTTCCATGAAGTAAATGGCGCTGTACCATCCGTCGTAAGTGGCGATCACGGCCTGAAAGGCCAAGACGATTCCCAACAGGAGGCCTTCTCGAGGAATATTCGAATTCACGCTCGCGATTGCAACCGAGTGGGGTTGCGGAAGCGCAAAGCACACCACAACCAGCCCCATTAAAGCCAGCGCTTTGATCGCGCTCGTCACCTCCTGCGCCCGGCTGCCGATTTTCAATCCGATCCAGTTCAACACCGTCAGAATAATCACGGTCGAAACCGCAATTAGCCGAATCTTTTCTCGTCCTTGCCACGAAGGCCACAGCTCAACCCAAAACTCGCCAAGCGCGGTTGCGGTGTAAGCCATACTGACCGATTGCACAATCCAATCCATCAAGCCGATGACAAATCCGCCATATGGCCCGAATGCTCGGCGCGCATAGGCATACCACCCTCCTTCGAGTGGCAACATGGTCCCAAGTTCCACAACGCAGAGCGTTCCCATCAGCGCATAAATACCGCCGAGAAACCAGACGGTCGTGATCAGCCACGGCGCTTGCAGATGTCCGGCAACTTCTCCCGGAGTCCGCAAAATCCCGGCGCCGATGATCGTCCCAATGCTGACGGCCACGCCGAAGCTGACTCCGAGGATGCGGGAGAAGCTGACCATGGCCCGAGGTGGATCTGGTGGTTTGAGTGGTGGACACGAATCCCTGAAATGCGGAATGAAATTAAAAGAGGCTGATTCTGCCATTCATGAACCGTGAGGTCAATGGCGAAGATTCGACTGGAGACAACTTAAGCTAACGAAGAGTTGACGAAGAAGATATGCGTACCGGAGGGCGGCCCATGCGCTAGTTCCTAACGTTCTCGCCTTCCTTGTACATGTATTTGATGGAAGGCTTGTAAATAACAAGATTCGGCGCGCCCACGCGGTTCACCTTGATGCAGCTCTTGTCGTACCACTCGATGACGCCATGGATCTGTTCGCCATCGCGGAGCATGATCACCATGGAAGTCTTCGACTGCATTTGCTTCTGATAGTAAAAATTTTCCGCGTTGGTCTGTTCCGGAGGCGAGGATTTCTTCCCGCCCATATGCCGGTCTCCTCCGCGCTCCGCGCGGTCGGGACGCTCTCGCCGCTCGCCCGCAGGGGCCGGAGCGTGGCTAGCATGGCTGTGGTTGTCATTGCGGGCCAAAGAGGGCCGGATCAGGCGGCGGTTTCCAAAGCTTTCACTTTCCTGGACACGTTCGGCTGGGAAGCTTTCCGCTGTTTCTTTCATGCGTCACCTGCTTGACACGCTTCTGTTTTACGGGCCACAACCTACGGCGCGGGTTTGATTGTGGGAGCTGTTTGGCGTGAATTGACCTTACCCTAGCACACCCCGGCCTCTATGACAATCTCTCCACCTGCGGCCGCCGAAGGACTTACTGCCCATGCCATATTTCATTCATTCCTGGCGGTTTCGGCTTGCCGAAGCAACCGGACGAAAAAACTTCTCCACAAAACCCGAGCCGCTAAGGCCTGCGGCCCCGTGGTCATAAGCGGCAAATCAACTTTTCCAGCCAGCGTATTTCGCCCGGAAACCATGCCCAAGGCGTTACTCCGGTAATCATGCGTGTGGGCCAAAGTGGGAATACTATTTACCTCGGGTTCCCATGAAAAAGCTGAACTTTGTCGTCTCGCTTACTACCAACGACAACGACTATCAAATGGAGCAGGCGGCGTTGGCTGCCGAAGCCGCACGCAGGTTGGGCGTTGGCTTGGAGCTGATGTACGCCGAGAGCGACAGCATCCTGCAGAGCCAGCAGCTTCTTAAGATCATCCAGTCGAGCCCTGAATCGCACCCTGCCGGGCATTCTATTTGAACCAATCGGTGGCACCGCGCTGCCGCAAGTGGCTCGCGCCGCCGCGTCAGCCGGAATTGCCTGGGTCGTCTTAAATCGTGAAGTGGATTACATTGCTGAACTGCGCCGCTCTTATAAAGTGCCGATTTTTGCCGTCACTTCAAACCATGAGGAAATTGGCCGCATTGAGGGAAAGCAGCTTACCGCGCTCCTGCCCGGCGGCGGGACGGTCCTGTATATTCAAGGACCTGCGGAAAGCTTGGCCGCCAAGCAGCGCACGGCGGGAATGTGTGAAACCAAGCCAGACAATATCCAGCTCAAAATGATGAAGGGCAATTGGACCGAAGGGAGCGCCCACAAAGCTCTCAGCGCATGGTTGAAGCTGTCCACTTCGCTGCAAACTAAAATTGATGTCATTGCCGCACAAAATGACGCGATGGCCGTTGGCGCGAAAAAGGCGTTCCAGGAATTGAGTGAGGAAGCCGGGCGCGACCGCTGGCTGAGCCTGCCTTACCTCGGATGCGATGGGGTTCCAAAGACCGGCCAATCCTGGGTGAAGAGTGGACTGCTCGCCGCCACGGTGGTCAATCCTGCTAACACCGGCCAGGCAATTGAAATGCTCGTCCATGCATTGCAAACAGGAAATACACCGCCCGATCGCACCTTTACCGCTCCGCGGTCTTTCCCTGCGGTGGACCAATTGGGATCGTTCCACGCCGAAAAAATGCGCACACTGTCAGCCAGAGGCCTAACTCAATTCGCATTTGCGTTCAACGTCCCCGACTCATCTCAAAATGGAGTAGTCTCACCGCATGATCGCCGCACGAACTTTTTCTGATCTCTGCTACATTGATGAGCACTATGCCAACGCTCATCTCACAACCGACTCGCATTGAAGCTGCCGGAAACAAGCCAAAGCTGATTGACGAATACATTGGCCGGGTAAACTCCAAGACGCCCGCTCTGAGCGTGGCGCACATGCGCAGCCCGCAGGGTTGGAAGGAGCCCGGTCAAAAACCAGAGTTCGACGAATTCACCGTACTGTTAAAGGGCGCGCTAAAGGTGAAATACCAAGGTGGCGAAACGACAGTGCGAACGGGCCAGGCCGTCATCACACAAAAGGGCGAATGGGTGCAATACTCCACGCCATTCGAAGGCGGCGCGGAATACATTGCCGTGTGCTTGCCAGCCTTCTCCATGGAAACTGTGCACAGGGATTGACCACACCAATCTTTTCTGGAACGGACTACCGCTTGTTGATCAGACTAGCGTGGCTTGCGACGCACTGCCATCTGTCATTTTGGAGAATCCACGTGTCCGTGAAACGGCCCACGTGATCATAGGGCCGGTCACGGTAACGCCCTTCCGTGTGATATACGCCTACCACAATCGCCGTACTTCCATAGAGTTTGACTGAGACGTCACGAATGCCCATGGTGACGGGCTTATAAAGTGGATCGCGGATATCGGAGAGGAATTTTGCCCGATCGCTGACGGTGCCGTCCCATTCCGTATTGATGAACCCAGGACCTACCAGCCGCTCCAACGCAGCGGCGTCACGAAGTATCTGGGCCTGGCCCCACATCTTTTCCAGCGCAATTAGTCTTTCTTGCTGATTAATGGCGGCGCTTTGCGCCACTGCACAAACGGAAAACAAAAAGATAAGTGGAGGAAGGATTAATTTTCGCTGCGACATATACCGGGTGCTCCTTGTGGGGATTCCACACGGTTGTGGTATCGAGCACATCGGCGCAGTTCAGCTTTTGAAGAGATTACGAAAGGGCGGGTTGCAGCCTCGCGATAACGATGCCGGATCAGGGGGCCTCAATCAACTCCATCTTCCCGTCCCGCTTGCGGTGCAGCACCATTACCTTCCCCTTGGGATCGCGGAAAACAAAGACTTCCCGGTCGCGGAATTGTGCTTCCTTAATCGCCTCTTCGAGCGTCATGGGGCGAAGCGCGACAGAGTCTTCAGAACGGACAAGCTGAACTTCAGTGGACTTTTCCGCCGCGGGAAATTTGTGCACGAGCACCGGCACGGCGGTAGCGTGGGTGAGGCCCACTGCCATTTTGGAAGGTTCTTCCACCGGCGCCTTACCATTCCATTTTTTACGATCGTGGCGTTTCTTGTCCACATGGCGTGTCTTGTATTTGATCGCTTGCCGCGACAAGTGGTCCAGCGCCTCGCCAATGGCTGCCTTCATGCTGCTCGCCTGCGCCAGGCCTACTAGCGGCCCGTTACGCGGCGTGATGGTGATTTCCGCCTTATGGCGGTGTTTTTCCACCGACAAAATGATTTTTCCGTCAAATTTGTCGCCTAGAATTTTCTTTATTTTCGCAAGGCCGGTTTCTACCTCTTTGCGGATCGCGCTCGTAATTTCAAATTGCCTGCCGGTGTATTCCACGTTCATGAAGAGCCACTCCTGAAACGATCACAACTGACACGGCTGGAACCACCAACTACTCCGAACATTTTAACAAACAGCCAACAGATCACGAGCTTATAAAAGTCAGATTCGAATAAGGGACGCAAAATATAAATGGAGAGTTTACACTTATTCTGGATTCTTACTTATCGCTTCTGCACTAAGTTTTCTTAACTCTGCGTTGGTGCGTGCTGGGAATTCGCATGTCCTCGCGGTACTTCGCAACCGTGCGGCGGGTCACCTGGATTCCCTGCGATTGCAGGATGCGGGTGATCTGTTCATCGGTCAGCGGCCTTGCCGGATCTTCTTCCTCAATCAACTTCTTCACGCGCCGTTTCAGGATCAACAGGGATGTGTTGCCACCCTCGGGCCCCTGCACGCTTTCACTGAAGAAGTATCGCAATTCGAAGACGCCCTGCGGCGTGTGCACATATTTGCTAGAAACGGCGCGGCTTACCGTGGAGGGATGGACACCTATCTCTTCCGCGACTTCCTTGATCATCATTGGTTTCAATTGATCAATGCCTTGATCCAAAAAGTCCTGTTGGCGCGCCAAAATGGAATAACAAACCTTCATGATGGTCTGCTTGCGCTGTTCGATGTTCTTGATGAGCTGGATGGCGCTCTTATAGCGCTCTTTGACGTAGTTGCGAGTGTCTTTGTCGTTGGTGTCGCGGTTCAGCAAACGCTTATATGCGGGATTCAGGCGGAGCTGCGGAACATCCTCGTCATTCATCAGCACCAGCCACTCGTCGCCGTGCTTTACGAAGGCGACATCCGGCTCAATCAGGCGCGGCTGCGTGTTGTTGTAGCGTTGGCCGGGGCGGGGATCGAGCGTCCTGATGTATTCCAGCGCATGTTCCACGGCCTCGATGGGGCGGTTCATCGCCCGGGAAATTTCCTTGAACTGTTTGGCGGTAATCGCACGAAGATGCAGGTCCACCACGATGATGGCATCGGCAATCACCTGTCCCTGCGCCGCAATTTCTCCATTGCTATTTTTCTGCTCTGCGAGCCGCTGATGGTCCTTAAGCTGATAGAGCAGGCACTCCCGCAGATCACGGCAACCAATTCCCGGAGGATCAAGCTGCCGAACCGCATCTAACGCCTCGTGCAGGTCTGCCAGATTAAAACCCAAATTGGCGGGAGCTTGGATGGGTAGAACGGGGCTGGGATTAATTCGTTGGGCTTGAACTTCTTCCAGAACCGGCGGGGTAATGGCAGGATCCAGTTCCACGCCAATGCCGCTAAAAGCTTCTGGATCGCCAATGCCGGCCTCTTGATTGACGAGCTCTGGATTAACGACCTCTGGATTAACGACCTCGGGATTGACGATCTGCCCATTGTCGGCTCGGTCGCCAGTCTGGACAAGATCGGTCTCTTCGCCCGTTGCTGTAATCTTCTCCTCAACCGATCCAGAGAGCGCAGCCAGGCCGAGGGCTGCAGCTTCATTCACCACATTTTCCACTACCGCAACGTTGGTCTCGGGCGAGCTAGGCGGCGCGATCCCCAACAGCTCTTCGTCGCTGGCAATCAGATACCCGTCTTCGTTCAGGTTTCCGACAATCAGTTCCGCCGCCCGCCGGACTTCTTTGCGTAAAGGCAACGAACCCAGTTGCCAGGTCAGGTGGTCGGTAAGATTGCTAGGCTTGGAAAGGAAATTCTCAAACGAAGGCCGTTCCAGGTCCTCCATTTCGCTCCGTGTACGGAACCCCGGATCGAGATAGTCCTGGAAAAATGACCCAAAATCAATTTCTTCAAAAGGATCTTTCTTTTCTTCGGCTGGCGCGGAACTCTCTTCTGTAGCCGCTGCCGCCTGGCGGTCGCGTTCTTCTTCCTGCCGGCCGACGTCATCAATCGAAGGAACGCTGTCTTCCAATTCCTCAAGTACGGGATTCTCCACCATCTCGGAATTGATCATGTCCTTAAGCTCAAGCTTGTTGAGCGCGAGGACGCTGACCATCTGCACCAGGCCCGGGGTCAGAATCTGCCGCTGCGAGACCTTCAGATGTAATCTTGGCTGGAGTAAAACCATAAATCAGTCGTTGGTCCTTAGTCGTTGGTCGAGAGCCTCTTTTACAAGTGTAGCGTCACACAGAATTACGAGCAGAACAGACACCGCTGCTGCCGCAGTCACGATCAAGTCTGTGCCAACCGTAAACGAAAAATGCAGCATGATTAATCCAAGCGGAATCACCCATATGCTCGTAATTAATGCCCCGAACCGGATTAGACCCTTGGCCCAGCGGGGAAAACGCCCTGCCAGCAAAGCACCAATAATTAAAAAAAAAGACAACACTGCAGGTAAAAAACTCAGAACCGGTATGCCCGCCACCGCCGTCACACATCCGGTCACAGCGGCAAGCCATCGGGTTTTATTCGATACCGAAATGCCCGTTGCCATAAATCCTGCTTTGCAACGTCAAATAGCTTGCCAAAGACCAACGACCAACAGCCAACGACTTCTTTTCTTCATACCAGTGAGAAACTCTCCCCCAAATAAACTCTTCGCACTTCCGGGTCATTGGCCAACTGCCCGGGCACGCCCTGACGGAAAATCCTGCCATCGTCAATGATGTATGCCCGATCGGTGACCGAAAGTGTCTCCCGCACGTTGTGATCGGTGATCAACACGCCGATCCCGCTGGCCTTCAATCCGCTGATGATCTTCTGCAAATCCAATACAGCGATTGGATCAATGCCGGAAAATGGTTCATCCAGCAAAATAAACTTGGGATTGATGCACAAAGCGCGGGCAATCTCCACGCGCCGCCGCTCTCCCCCGGAAAGCGCATATCCATGATTCTGGCGAATATGCTCCAAACCCAGCTGGTCAATCAGCTTCTCCATGGTCTCCCGCCGGGCATGCCAGGAGATCGGTTGGGCCTCCAGGACCGCCAGAACGTTTTCTTCCACAGTCAGCTTGCGGAATACCGAAGCCTCCTGGGGAAGGTAGCTGATGCCATACTGACGCGCCCGCAGGTACATGGGCACGTCCGTGATATCCTCCTGGTCCACCAGGATGCGGCCCGTGTCGGGGGGGATCAGGCCGACAATGCTGTAGAAAGTCGTGGTCTTGCCAGCACCGTTAGGTCCAAGCAAACCAACAACTTCGCCCTGCTCGACCCGCAAACTAACCCCGTTAACAACTCGGCGGCCGCGATAAGATTTTCCTATTTCGTCGGTGGCCAGAGTAGGCATTTATCGTGCCATTTGCGTGTGGGTTACAGCGGGGAGCTGTGTACTGCCTTCAACGAGCACCCTATCATCGTGCCTAAAAAAAGTCAATGAAACCCCGGTAATCTTGCCATGTTCGGCATCAAAAATGCTAGGGGAATTTCCGCTCAGCACGAGTTTGTCCTCGGCGGCAATGTAAGTAAGGTTGCCGCCCTTCGCTTCCCGACCTGGCTGGGTGACCTGAACGTTCCCACTGGCAACAATTCGCTCGATTTTGCCGGGTGAGGCAGTCTCTTTCGCGGTTTCTCTCTTTGATATTTCTTGTTTCGCGATTACCCTTGCGGTGTTTTGTCCCTCTGACTTGGGAACCTGCGCCGCCAGGAACACATCCATACGATTGGCCTGAAGAGTAAGGTCCGCCCCCTTGGCAAGAACTCCGCCGTCAAAATGAATCTGGCGCTCATGGTCCGTATATTGCAGCTTGGTCGAAGTTATTGTGACAGGAGTGATCTTCCCGCTCTTGTCTGCCTGCATCAGAACGGTGGAGACGGGAGTTGAATCCGAACCGTCCGCCAGCACGAAACGACGGTCGCGATCAAACTGGATGGACGAGGCCTGAACCACGTTCGCGTCCTGCCACAAACGGGCGTCTCCAGTAAACAACGCGACGGAGGGCGTTTTGTGGGCTGTCATTTTTTGCGCCGTCACATGAATGGGCGACGATGATGCGAGCAGCGCGCCGTTCGGCTGCGGCTTCATGTCGTTATAAGTGGCTTTGACGTCGTCTTCGGCAACGGCGTCGCCGGTGGCACGATTCAACTGGATTGTGTGCGCGCTTACACTCATGGCCGCGCTGGCAATGCGCGGATATCCGGTCAACACTAGCACTTGATCAGCGGCACTGTAATGACCCTCATCGGCCCACGCCTTCTGGTCTTTGTCGGAGTAGAGCAAATTCCCCTGTTGCGTGAATGACTCCACGCCGTTCCCGGGCCGAAAATTCACATCCAGCATGTCGCTGGTGCTGACACGGTCCGGCTGGCCCTCGCTGCTTACGACAATACGGACAGATGGTTTGCCATGAAGCTGCGTGATTTGCCCCTGATCATTAAATTCGGCGGTGAACTTGCCCGCAGTGATCAATGTTTGTTGGGCTCGCCGATTTTCTGCCACCGACTTAGCGGCAGTTTTTGGCTCGATTTCACGAATCGCGATCTGCGGGGCGCCGACAGTCTCCGCGTATTTCAGAAAATGACCATTGGCGACGGCGAAATTCATAGCTGGAGCGGTGAGTTCAATGTCCTGGGCGACGGTTTTTTCGGATGATGGTCTCTGATGCTGCAGTAGCCGCACGTTGTCCTCGGCGCGAACGCTCGTCAAAGTGTTCTTTCCCTCGAAGTGCAACACCGCGCGGCCGGCGGTCATTTGAATGGTTGGCTTTTGTACGGCCGTATTTGGTGCCACCGGAGCACGCGCGACCGGACTCCGCACGGCTGCCTTTTGCACCGCCACGCCGGCCAGTACGGGTCCGCTTTGAAGTTCCACATTTCCCGAAAGGACCGCCTGGCGCAATCCGCTTCCCTTCCCGCTGAGTTGCAACTCCAATTGACCAGCCCGAGCCTCGGTGATCTGCGTGCCTTTCTCGGCCAGCTGAACGTTGCCGCTCGCCAGCACTCGCTGCACTTTATTGTCCGCGGCCAGGAACAATACAACCTTGTCCGCATCAACATTTTTGTCGCTGCCCGCGGCACGCACCTGCTCCAGCGTAACTGTTCGGGAGGTCTTGGCAATCACGGCCTTCGCCGCGTTTATCTGCCCTGCCTGCTCTCCATTGGTCGTTACCTGGATTTGCGAATGAAAGGTGAGCGCACCGGTCTTAGCGTCATAATCTGCTCCCACCGCCGATCCGCTGGCCTGAGGAATTTGAAATTCCACCTTCTGCGTCGTATAACCGTCGCCAGTTTTTTGATTAAACACAAGGCCGCTGGTTTTCAGGTGGATGGGATTTTTGAGTTCTTCCGGAACAGACTGGTCTGGGCTCGCGATCCCCGCAGGATTCGCTTCCAGATCAATCTGCACTTCGCCGCGCGCGGTTACATTTCCAGTCTGGGGATCGTATTCAAAATCGTCTCCGTAAATCTGGTCGAAGCGGCTGGAGTCCGCGCCGTAAACAGTGATGTTGACATTGTGCAGCTCGGCGATGAGTCCCTTTTTATATTCAATCGCCTTGCTTGCCTGAATTTTGAAAAGGGTGCGCGAGCCGTCCGATTTGGAAATGGTGAAGCCGTCGGCGCTCTGCTTGATTTCGATTCCCATCCGGCCGGGAACTTCCTTGAGCGCATTTTCCACGCGCCACTTGGCGTAGAAATAGGCTCCCGCCACGATCGCAAGCATAAAAACGATCGCAATAACGAACCATGTTCGCAGGCGGGCGATGGGTATGGGCATCTCGGGACAGTGTACTGGAATTCGACCGGCGGTGAACTCCGGAACACCGCCCCGATTGGCACGAAGCAGCCGTAATCTTTTACAAATTCTCGTCCAGATTGATGTTCATAATCATGGACTCGAGCTCGGAATTGGCCTGATTGCGCTGTGCCTGCAAGTCGGCGGTTTCTTTGCGTATTGTGGCCAGCTTGTCCTCCTGCGTATTCAACTCCGCCGTGTAGCGCTGAAGGAGCGCATGCTCTTCGGCACCTCCGCGCAACGCCTTCATGTTTTCGCGAATGCGCGCCTGATCGGAAGAAATCTGCTCGCCCTCCTGTTTGCGCTGGCTGATCTGCTGGTCAAGGCCGCTGATTTTGTTCTTCTGCGCCATAATGCGTTGAAAAATCTGCCGCATCTCCGGTGTTACACGGTTCTGTTGCGAAAAGTAAGTAACCTGGTCCGAATTGAGATTCGTGAGCAGGAACTGGGTAAGCTCCGGATGAAATGATTCGATGTTGAGTTCCGCCGTCTTTCCACCTTCCACCGGAACCATGAATCGAAGGTATGACTCCGTCGTCTCTTCGGGCTTAGGAGAGTCTTTCGTCAACTCCCATCCCTGGCGCGCCGGATATTCGATGACGACTTGCCGAGCAGCCGTGTCGGCATCGTGAATCGTGTATTTTGCCTTCTCTCTCTGCTCTTGGGTCAGCATCATCATGCCCTTGTAAACTCGCACGTGGCTGTAGGGCTTGTCGCTCCGTAACGTCTCCGGTTTCACATGCACGGCGGGATCAGCGGCATAAGAGAGCAGCCGACGTTCGTCGGGATGGATGCTCTCCATGATTCCTTCGCCAGCGAATGTGTCGGCGTCGAGAACATTAAAAGTGCCATCGTCGAGAATTTGGCCGCTGGTATTTTTGATCCATAACGCCCGCAGCGGCTGTGAATCAGCATTCCAGAGCGTGACCTTTTGCGCCTCGATTGGAGATTGAAGAATAGGTACCAGAGCTGATTGATTTTTATCAATCGTGATTTTTTGTTTTATGTCGTATTCGAAGTAGTCGCCGATGGATTTGCCCTCGGCCTGGGACACATTTTTCTTCCATGCCATCGGAAGGAGTGCGTCTTTTTCTCGACGCTCATCCATGGATAATAATTTGCCTACATTTCCGCTGCCAATGCCTCCTAGCACTCCGGCCGAGATACGTAAGGGCCCTCCCTGCGCTGGCGAGGGCGGCGGGGCCGCAGGACTATTCTTGGCTTCCTCGTTCGACGATTCATCTCTTAGCGTCGCCTCATGCGACTGCGGAGTAAGCATCACCGATTCCGGCAGCGGCACGACCGGCCGACGCGCATACAACGGTTGCGAAATGTCCTGCACAAATGACTGCGGCGATCCGGCGATCAAAGACAGTTGCACATCCTTCCAGTCTTCGCCGATGGTGTTGTCCACAATCGCCCAGCCTTGCAGCAGAGGCTTTTCAGCGGGCTTGTCGGAAATCAAAATACGGTAGGTGCTCTTCCAGACCGGAACTTCGCTGATGTAGCTGACAAAAACATCGCGGTCGCCATTGCCGGAAGCCGTAAGCGACATGCGCCGAACGTCGCGGGCACGCGAGGAGCTGATCAGGTTGAGGTAATGTCCAACTTCATCCATCACCTCGTGGTCCGCGAGCCTAACCGAAGTTCCCGGCCCCATTTCAAATGTCTGCATCTCGCCCGTATCGGTAAGCACGCTGAACTGCGTCACAGTAACAAACTCGTTCTCATGCACCTGCTTCTGTACTTGCTCAACGCTCAATAACCGTCCCGTGGCCGTGCTTGAAGCGCTATGCGCCTCCACGCGCGATCCGCGCATGGCATTCAAAAATTCATTGCTCGTGATCTGCTGGCCGAAGGGCAAACGCAAAGATTTAAGCCGTTCGTCAAGCGGCGCAATGGAGTTATATCGCACGGAAGAAACGGTGCCGCCGCCAAGGTCCACGGCAGTCAACGATTTCAGCACGTCGTTAAGTTGTGAAGTGGTGAAGTCAATGCTCAAGTCCTGTGTTCCGCGGACGTGGGCCATATGCTCGAAATATCCCACGCCGTTCTTGTAAAGCACGACGCGCTTAACCGGAAGCCGCCCGCCGGAATCGTCATTGGACTGGGTTTGACTGATGGCTGAAAAAGAACAACAAAGAAACAGAGAGAAAACAATTGCACATCGCAGCATTGCGCCTCCTCGGCGTGAACACAACAGGAACGCAAAAAACATTTTCGCTTGCGGAAAACTTTTGTTCTTGTTTGCGGTGATATCCGGCGCACATTTCACTTCGCAATAGACACAGCGGGCCTCTTCAAGGTTTCCCGGTTCCTTCCACGCGATTGCGGCCCTTTTTCTTGGCTGTGTACATGGCTTGGTCGGCTTTCTGCAACAATGCCTCCACGCTCATATCCGAGCCAGGTTCAGCGATGGCCACTCCCAGACTCGCAGTTACGTTTACTTTCTCTCCCAGCGCAGTGATGGATTTTTCTCCTACCAGCCGCCGCAGATCTTCGGCACGACGCATCGCAATTTTGTATTCGCATCCCGGGAACACAACCAGGAACTCTTCCCCACCGTACCGGCCTACCCCGTCATAAGCGCGAATGTTTCCCTGCATCCGCTTGGAGACTTCCTGCAACACCGCGTCTCCTGCCAGGTGACCGTATGTGTCATTCACTTTTTTGAAGTGGTCCAGATCAGCCAGAACAATCCCCAGCGGTTTGTCATCGCGGTTCGCGCGTACCAGTTCCCGCGCGAGGAAATCAAGGATCTGCCCCCGGTTCCACAGACCAGAGAGATTATCGTGAGTAGCGGCGAAGCGAAGGGATTCGCCCAACTCAATTAGTTTTTCCTGCAAATCCAAAATGCGGTTCGCAGCAATCAAACGCGCCTTGAGTTCCAGCTTATTGAAAGGCTTAACCAGGTAATCGTCGGCGCCCGCTTCCATGGCCCGCAACATGTCGCGCTTCTGATTCCGCGCGGTTACGAGCATGATGTAGGTGTAAGGCTTGCCCTGAATTTTGCGGATTTTGCGGCACAACTCGACGCCTTCCGTGTCGGGGAGCATCCAGTCCATGATGACTAACTTCGGCGCATCCTCCGCCTGCAACGCCTCCCAGCCATCTTTCCCGTTCGTAGTGACGGAAAATTGGTAGCCCCACTCCTTCAGGTTTTTGGTGACGATACGGCGGTCCACAGCCGAATCTTCGATGATGAGGGCTCTCATGTTTCCTCACAGGACAGCGGGGCCCAAGTTCATCTATTGAAACATAGGTCGGCGGCTATTTTTGTGTACGAATCGTGTACCCGGCAGGAAGCAGAGGAAGCCTTGAGAACCGTGAGAACCACCGCAGTAATTTAACCTTAGAATTCCGCCAGTTCTTTCATCGCGCGATACAAATCGGCGGTCTGCGGCAAAATTGTATCTTCCAGAATCGGCTGGTAGGCAACGAAAGTATCGGCCGCCGCCACGCGCTTTACCGGAGCATCGAGGTGTTCGAACAATTCGCTGCCAATACGCGCGGCAATCTCCGCTCCGTATCCCCAACTGAGGGAATCCTCGTAGGCGACGAGCGCGCGGCTGGTTTTTTGTACGGAAGCCGCAATCGTCTCCCAATCAAACGGATTCAACGTGCGCAGATCAATCAACTCGACCTTGATGCCGTGCTCGCGCTCCAGCTTCTGCGCCGCCTGCAAAGCGCGTGGCACCACGGCGCCGTAGGTAATCACGGATATATCCGATCCCGCCTGCACAATTTTCGCTTTGCCAAAAGGCACCGTGTAATCCGGTCCCGGATAAGGCGCGCGTCCATAGCTCTCGCGATACAGGCGCTTGTGCTCAAGGAAGAGCACGGGATCATCGCAACGGATGGCGGTGCGCAACAAGCCGGCCGCGTCCAGCGCGTTCGATGGGAATACGACCCTTAATCCCGGAATATGGGTAAAGATGCTCTCTCCGCATTGCGAATGGTAAATCGCGCCGCCCGTCAAATATCCGCCGATGGCCACGCGAATCACGCAAGGCGCGGAAAAGCCATTGTTGGAGCGCCAGCGAATGACCGGCAGTTCATTGCGCATCTGCATCATCGCCGGCCAGATGTAATCGAAAAATTGTATTTCCACCACCGGCTTCAGGCCGCGCATCGCCATGCCCGTCGCCCGCCCCACAATACTGGCTTCGGCAATGGGAGAATTGAAGACACGGTCGGAACCAAATTCACATTGCAAGCCAAACGTAAGTTTGAAGACGCCGCCTTTGCCTTTTACTAAATGCTTTTCCAGATATTCTTCGCGGCTGCAGTCGGCAATATCTTCACCGAACATAACGATGCGTTCATCGCGCTTCATCTCGTCGTGAAGAACGGTATTAATCATGTCCGCCGTAGTCTTCGGCGCTGATCCCTTCTTCCCATTGTGCGCGTGCTCGGGATGAATCGGCGCAGGCTCTGACTCGAACGCGGACGAAGCAGGATCGAGGTCAGGCGAATAGACAAACTGCGTGACCGACTCCGGTCGCGGAGGCTCCGCAATCAACGCCTGGTCCACAGCCATCTGAAGATCGTCATCCACTTGCTTCTCAAGGCGATTCACGCCGTTGGCATCCAGAATTCCTTCGCGGATCAGAAACATTTGCGTGCGGTGCACCGGATCGAGGTCCGTGTCGCGCTGCCGCTCCGCTTCCGGACGGTATAACTTTTCGTCATCGGAAAAGGAGTGCGAATACTGGCGAATTACATGCGCGTGCACGAACGCAGGTCCATCCCCGGAGCGGCAGTGGGAAACAGCACGCCGGAAAGCCGCGTAGCTGGCCACCGGATCGGTGCCGTCTACTTCCTCAAAATGAAAATTCGGGAACTCTTTTACCAGCCGCGAGATGTTACCGCCGGCCGTCTGGACTTCCACGGGAACAGAAATCGCGTACTCATTGTCCTGCACGCAAAAAACAACCGGAAGCTTGCGGATGGAAGCAATATTTAGTGATTCCCAGAATTCACCTTCGCTGGTTGTCCCGTCCCCAAGTGAGACGTAAGTGACTTCGTCGCCGTGGGAAACAATCTCCTTAAACTCGCGATAGTCGCCTGCAGCTTTTTGGGTGGACTGGGGATGCGCCTTTGCATAGCGCGGGACCTCCGCGCAACCCACCGCGTGAAGGATTTGCGTCCCCGTGCAAGAAGACTGCGTCACAATGTTCAGTTTTGGATAGCTCCAGTGCGAAGGCATTTGACGCCCGCCGGAGCTGGGGTCCGCCGCCGCTCCCACGCCTTGCAGCAACATATCGTAAGGAGTCGCCCCGAGGGCAAGGCACAGCGCGCGGTCGCGATAGTAAGGAAAGAACCAGTCGTACCCAGCCTTCAGCGTGAAGGCCGCAGCCACTCCAATGGCTTCATGACCGGCTCCGGAGATTTGGAAAAAGATTTTCTGCTGTCGCTTGAGGGAAATCTCCCGGTCGTCCACACGCCGGGACATATACATGTAGCGATAGAATTCGATCAGCTGTTCGCGGCTAAGCCCTTCGTAGTTCCCTACGTGCTTATGCGAACTGCCTTCGCTTGCGGCCAGTTTGGGATCCGTTTTTGTCGTCGCCATCCAATTGCCGCTCCTGGACTACCTACTACTTGGATGCATTTTTTCAAACTGCAAGGGCATTGTAAACCTTTGGAGGCGGTTGGGAATAGGCATGAAAAACCCTAAGTTTGCGGCAATCCGGTGAATGCTATTCTGTTTGGTGATCCATTTCCGTCGCCGCTTCAACCCTCAACAGATTAAGCTCGTCATCTTCGACCTCGATGGCACTCTGATTGACTCTCGCGAGGACCTCATTCAGTCCGTTAATGCCATGTTGCGCCAAGCCGGGCGGCCTGGTTTGCCGGGAGAAATAATTGCCAGCTATGTGGGCGATGGCGTGGCCATGCTCGTCCGCCGCTCGTTGGGAGAACCGAAGGACGAACACTTTTTCCAACAGTGCCTCGACTTTTTTCTCGCCTATTACCGGGAGCACAAACTGGACCATACGCGCGTCTACGATGGCATTCCAGAAGCGTTGAAGATTATTCGTGATTCCGCAAATGGCTCCTTGCGAACGATGGCCGTGCTTTCCAACAAACCCGTGAATCCTTGCCGCGGCATTATTGAGGCACTCGGGCTTGGCGAGCTTTTTACGCACATTTACGGCGGAAACAGTTTCGCGACGAAAAAGCCCGACCCTCAAGGAGCAAAATCTATTCTTCGCGAAGTGGGCGCCGCGCCAGAAGAGACGTTGCTTGTCGGCGACTCTTCCGTGGATGTTGCGACCGGACGCAATGCCGGCACATGGACCTGCGGCGTAACCTACGGTTTCGCGCCGCACTCGCTGGAGTCGGTGCCGCCAGATGTCGTAATAGATGCGCCCGGCGAACTCGCTCAATTGTTTGCCGCTACTAAGCGCGCCCCTGAATAAGGTAAACTCCTTCTCAACTTCACATGAATTCTGACCACTTCGGCCTGACGCCCAAAGAAGTCCGCAAACTCCGCAGCCTAAAAACTCCACATGGAATTCAAAAGTTTCTCGATGTCATGCCGTACCATCTCGCCGACACCGGCTGGTCGCCCAGAGTTGTGCTCCGTGAAAATACTTCTCACTGTTTTGAAGGCGCCATGTTCGCGGCGGCGGCGCTTCGGGCAAATGGATATTTGCCGCTCGTTATTGACCTTGAGGCGGAGCACGACACAGACCACGTAATCGCCGTCTATCGGCAGCATGGCCATTGGGGAGCACTCGCAAAATCCAACTACACCGGATGCCGCTACCGTGAGCCTGTCTATCGCACCTTGCGCGAGCTTGCCCTAAGTTATTTTGAGGTGTACTTCAATCTTCGCCGCGAGCGGTCGCTGCGCACCTTTTCCCGCCCGGTAAACCTGGCTCGCTTCGACCAACTTCAGTGGATGACCACGGAGAAGCCGCTATGGTTCGTCGCCGAATACCTGTTTACCATCCGGCACTTCAATCTTCTTCGCCCCGGCATGGCCAAACGTCTGCATCGTCTGGATGACCGCTCATTCCGGGCCGGATGCGTGGACAGGGCCGAAAAATAAAGCTAAAAAACAAAAGTAAAATCCATCCCAAAAAATCAGGTCATCCCACGCTCGAGCGAAGCGACGGCAGGAGGGACCATACGGCGGGTAAAGTTCGCTGTACAGTCCATTTGAGTTCCATTCCCGGAATCCCCGCTTAGCGTCATCTTCATCCCCAAAAGTTTAATCTCACGTTCAAAAGCAATCCGTGTATGATCGGCCCGTTATTTTGTACCCGCTAAAATCTGGCCAAATGAAGTCCGGCTAAACAGGAGAACAAACAATGAGCAGCGGAAAATTGTGGAGAATCTTCACACCAATATTTGCAGTCGCAATGTTGGTTGTTTGTGCGGCCCCGGTAAGCGCGCAAAAGTCAGAAACGAAGGAAAAACCAGCAATGTACACCTACGTGGCGAATTGGGCCCTGCCACGCGCACAGTGGGCCGACATGGCCAAGAGCAACGCCGATGACGCGAAGGTTTTGGACAAAGCGATCAGCAATGGAACCATCGTGGGATACGGTAGCGACGAGAATTTGGTCCACTCGGCGGACGGTGCGACTCACGACGACTGGTGGTCGGCAACATCCATGGCAGGCGTTCTCAATGTGCTGGCCCAGTTCTACCAGGGCGGCACCGTGACTTCGCCGGTTCTTTCAAGCGCCACCAGGCACTGGGATAACATCTACGTCAGCCATCACTACAACTGGCATCCCGGATCGTACAAAGGCGCGTATACACGCATCGAGGGCTATAAGCTAAAAGCCGACGCGCCCGACGAAGCGGTAGATACGCTCAGCAAAAATTTAATTGCTCCGCTCCTCGACAAGCTGATTTCGGACGGCACAGTGCTTGAATACGAAATTGATACCGAAGCAATCCATACAGAGGATCCCGGCATGTTCTGGATTGTTTTTGTCACCCCGAATGCTGAAGGGCAAGACAAGGTCCTGGAGGCGATTCGCGAGTCCATGAAGTCCAGTCCGCTGTTGGGGCCCGCATTCGATTCCATGGTGGAATACACTGCGCACCGCGACTACCTCAATTTTTCGGAAGGCACTTACAAGTAATCTGCCCAGTCCGCGAGCGGCGCGGTTCGCGGACTGGATTTTCATCAAAAGGGGCCCACCTTCGTCTATGACGGGAGCCGCTGCGCCAAACGCACACGAAGTTGAGGAGACCCCGCAAACTTGTTATCCTTACGTTTGCGTTCCCGTTCCTGGCTGCAAAATCCAACATTGGCGTTCTGCTTGTCCGGTTAGCTCCGATGAATGGACATTTTTCGCCCGGAACGCTACCTTAAGTCTCAGGGCGCGGTACCCAAGTGGTAAGGGAGAGGTCTGCAAAACCTTTATACGTGAGTTCGATTCTCACCCGCGCCTCCATTTCTTCTCTGTGTTTTCCTTACCCTTAGATCCCTCGGCTTCGCTCGGGATTTCGCCTGGAGGCTCCCGCTTCGCTCACGCCTGCAAATCGGCTCAAGTTCGATTCTCACCCGCGCCTCCAATTTTCTTCTCCATCTTCCCTTCTTAATCTTCGATATAGTGGAGAGCCCGTTGAAATCAATCCATGGCCAAGCTATTTGCCATCACGCTGCTGCTCGTCGCCATCGCTTCGGCTGTTCTTCTGGTTGTCCACCCCTGGATGCCGCCCGATATTTCCGCCACCGGCGCCGCAATTGACCGGCAAATGTCGGTCACCATCCTAGAAGCGGGAATCGCATTCCTGTTGGCGCAAGTCCTGCTGGCGGTTTTTGTATGGAAGTTTTCAGCCAATCGGTCGAGCGCAATTAAGAAATTTCCCGGCGGCGCATCGGGACTAATTACCGCTGCAATCCTTCTTGTCGGAACAGAAGTTATCGCGTTGGGGGTTTTCGGACAGCGCTCCTGGGCCAGCATGTTTCTTTCCCCGGCTTCGCCGGATGCCCTCACCGTGCAAGTGCAGGCAGAGCAGTTTGCTTATTACTTTCGCTATCCCGGCCGGGATGGAAAGCTGGGGCCGGTCCATCCTGGAATGATGGATGACAGCGCGCAGAATTTTTTTGGCCTGGACCGCCAGCACGACGCCGCCTCGAAAGACGACATTGTGGCCGCGGAGATGGCCATCCCAGTAGATCGCGAGATCAACTTACTGATGCGCTCGAAGGATGTAGGCCACTCCTTCTATGTCCCCGAATTGCGATTGCAGCAGGATTTTGTGCCCGGTATGGACTTGTCGCTGCACTTCACGGCCACCCGCACCGGGACGTACGAGATCGCGTGCACTCAATTGTGCGGCATGGGGCATTACAAGATGCGCGCCCGGCTGATTGTCATGTCTGGGAAAGATTTTGCTGACTGGCTGCAAAAGAAAGCGGCGGCGCAATGAGCGGCCAATCATCCAAGGGCCAAACAACGACCGCACAAACGCACACCGGTTTTCTCCGAACGTATCTCTTCAGCCTCGATCACAAGACGATTGGAAAGCAATATTTTCTGCTCTCCCTGTGCGCAGTGCTTGTGGGGGTGGTCTTCTCGTGGCTCATGCGCATCCATCTGGCATGGCCTAGCCTCAGCATACCTGGCCTGGGTTGGCTCTCCAGCACCGGCGCTCCTCAGGGCGTTATCTCGCCTGAATATTATCTAGCGCTGATGACCATGCACGGAACGCTGATGGTCTTCTTTGTGCTGACGCTAGCGCCTCTGGCCGCGTTCGGGAATTATTTTTTGCCGATCCAGATCGGCGCGGAAGAGATGGCCTTCCCGCGGCTGAATCTACTTTCCTTCTGGATTACGTTTCTCGCCTTTGTGGTTTTGATCTCTTCGCTATTCGTCACCGGCGGCTCGCCTATTTCCGGATGGACGGCTTATCCGCCACTGAGCGCGGCCGGCGCCATTGCCGGCCCTGGAGAAGGCGCGGGGCAGACACTCTGGATCGTCTCCATCGCAATCTTCTGCGTGGCTTCGCTGCTCGGCTCCATCAACTTTATCGCCACCACGCTCGACCTTCGCTGCGAAGGCATGACACTTATGCGCATGCCGATGACAGTGTGGGCATGGTTCATCACTTCCTGCATGACGCTGGTGGCTTTTTCGGTTTTGCTCCCCGCCTGCTGGCTGCTGATTCTGGACCGCATTGCAGGCACCAGTTTTTTTGTCCCCGCAGGGCTGGTAATCAGCGACCAACTGCAACCGCACTCCGGAGGATCGCCCTTACTGTGGCAGCATTTGTTCTGGTTCTTCGGCCATCCGGAAGTTTATATCGCGATACTCCCAGCCATGGGCATCGTCTCGCATGTGCTTATCGCTTCCATGCGCAGGCCCATGCTCAGCCATAAAGCGATTATCTATTCGATGATCGCGATTGGCTTTCTGAGCTATCTGCTCTGGGGCCATCACATGTTCGTCAGCGGGATGAATCCGTATTCGGCGCTGGTATTTTCCGTGCCCACACTGGTCATCACGATTCCGTCCACCATCATCACGCTCATTTGGATTGGCAGCCTATACGGCTCCAAACTGAGAATCACAAGTGCGTCGCTGTTCGCGATGGGATTTATTTCTGTGTTCGTGAGCGGCGGCGTAAGCGGATTTCTACTGGCCCAGCCATCGCTCGATACTTATCTGCACGCAACGTATTTCGTGGTCGGACATTTTCATCTGATCATGGGAGTGGCGGCGATTTTCGGAATTTTCGCGGGAACTTATTTCTGGTTTCCCAAGATGACGGGCCGCATGATGAATGAACCGCTAGGAAAACTTCACTTCTGGCTTACGTTCGTGGGTTCCTACTGCATCTTCATGCCATTTTATTACCTGGGACTGGCGGGAAACGTGCGGCGTGACTCGCAGTTCGTGAGCGCCGCAATGCAATCGCTGATGCCGGTTCATAAATTCATCACGATTGCCGCGCTCTCCACCGGGGCGGCACAGTTGGTCTTCTTATACAACCTCGCATACAGCTGGCGGCGGGGAAAATCTGCTTCGTCAAATCCCTGGGACGCCACCTCTCTGGAGTGGAGCATTCCCTCGCCGCCTGCCGCGGTCAGTTTTGAGGGCGGAGCTGTGATCGTCAGTCGCGATCCTTACCAGTACGGGATGGAAGGGGCCCACGATTTCCTGGGGCAACGAGAAAAAGCCGTCGCGGATCGTGCAACGCCAGCGTTCGCTACTGTGAAACCTGCATACGCGCATCCTTCCTACGCCTCCATTTCAAAAACCGGAATGTGGGTTTTTATTGCCGCCAGCATCATGACGTTTGCCGCGCTTACCAGCGCGCTGCTCGTCCGTCGCGGATCAGCGCAGGATTGGCAAATCTTCCGGCTTCCCATACTTCTTTATTTCGATACGGCGCTTCTGGTTTGCAGCAGCGTAATACTTGAACTGGCTAGGCGCTCATTTCCGCGGTTCGACCCGTCGAATACTCGGCAGGCGCGCATGGCCAAAGTCTATTTGTCTATCACACTCTTATTCGGCGCACTGTTTTTAGGAGGCCAGGCGGCCGCATGGCTACAATTGCGGTCACAAGGGCTCGCATTCAGCGACGGGCCCAGCAGTTCATTCTTTTACCTGTTGCTGGAAGGTCAAGGCGCGCATGTACTGGTGGGATTAATTGCTGTCGCGTGGGTTCTCGACAAGATTTATCGCTCCCAATTGCGTAAACCGTCGCTGGATACATTCTCGCTCTACTGGCACTTCGCGACTACTCTATGGCTGTATGTGCTGGCGATATTGCTGATTACCATCTAAACATCCTTATGAACTGCGGCATTCTATTGCGGAAGTTTGGCATGCGGAGAATCGGGAAAAACGCGGTGGCTGCGGCGGTGTTGTGCAGTGCTGTACCGGCATTCGCCCAGGGATGCGCGCTGTGTTATACGCAAGCCGCTTCCGCTTCCGCACGATTCATACACGCGCTGCGCAGCGGAATTCTCGTCCTGGTATTTCCTCCATTGCTTATCTCGGTGGGATTGGCGACGGCCGCCTATCGAAAGCGCGACAGGTTCCGAGCCAGCCCTGCGCAGTCCGAACGAAGCGCGGATTCGCGCGCGGATGAAACTCACCAGGCAGAATTGCAGAACACTAACGTGGAGATATAAGAACTAAAGCGACGAGGCAATTCCCCGCGTGGGAAAACGCAGGCAACCAAGCAGCACCACCAGCCGGGTCATACTCTCATAATTTTCGGTAACCTGGCCGGGATGGATGGAAATCTGGGGAAGAACCAGCGCCAAATAGATTCTGCCCATCGCTTGGAAGGCGTGTAAACGGAATTGCAGCGCGTTATGTAGGAGTTTTTCGCCGGCTGCGGCAACCGCTGGGTCGGGACTGCGGCGAGCTAATTCACCCATGCGCAAAAGCACGGCAGCATTTTGCGTAGCGCCGGAAATATAATCCACGGCGGCAAGCAATCGCTCACGATGAATGGATTTAAACTCCGCTGGAGCAAGATTGGCGCGCAGGAAATTCTCTTCGTTGGGATCAACGAGATTGCGGAAAGCGGCAATATCCACGGGACAAATGCTCTTCTCTAGTGCGTCGTAAGCGACCACAACGCCGCGTCCCTTTACTAACCGCGTCAAAAACACAAGCGCGCCAAGGGAAAGCAGAACGAGAATGAGAGCTATCGTCATTTGGGTTGCAACAACCTTTCTACTTCACGGTTCCAAGCCGCAACATCGGCAGAATCAGGAACTGACGTAAGCACCGTTTGGGGCTCCGGCACCAGAACATAAAGCAACCACACCAAAGCACTGGCGTGAAAAGTAGCCATCGTGATGTAGTCAAAGATTTTGAAGTCTCCCCATTCCGCCTGGATCGCCGCTGCCATGAGCTGAACGCTCAGATACATGGCGAAACCTAAGGTAATGCCAAAGACGTGCTTACGCCAAGACAGCCCGAAAAATTTCGCAATTCCGAACAAGCCGAGGAGCAGGCCAAGTTGCAAAACGTTCACTCCCCGGTCTAAAACATTGAGGCTGAACTTAGTTAGCTCATGCACATTGCCGGGCCACGCGGAAGCAATGAGGCCGGTCGCGATGAAAAAAAGGACAACAACCAAAGCTCTAAAGAGAGATTTGGAAAAGCGTTCCAATGAGGGGTAGGTTTTGGAAAGATTGCGAAAGAGCTCGTAGATCACTCCAAATCGGACAAATACACTGCCCGCAAGGAAAACGGCGTAGAACTTCCAGTATGTTTCATCGGAAATATCGCGGGAAAGTATGCTGTAAACAGTAAATGGAAACTGGAGAATCTCGTAAATAAGATAATAGGAAAATATCCGATGCTGTTTCTCAAGCCCTTTCCGGTATAGAACGATCAAAACCCACAGCAATAAGACGTGCGGAGCGATAAGCAGGTACCACCAAAATGTAGTCCGAATGATCATGGAGCCTGAGCGGAACTATACCGCTTTTGCAAGGGCTCCACAATCATTCAGACACAGTCCAAAATCAAGCGTTAGTTGGATACTTGCTGCTCGGGTTTCCGTCGAATGCCACCGGGTGCTTGCTACTCGGATTGCCGTCTGCCGTTACCGGATACTTGCTGCTCGGGTTTCCGTCGAATGCCACCGGGTACTTGCTACTCGGATTGCCGTCTGCCGTTACCGGATACTTGCTGCTCGGGTTTCCGTCGAATGCCACCGGGTACTTGCTACTCGGATTGCCGTCTGCCGTTACCGGATACTTGCTGCTCGGGTTTCCGTCGAATGCCACCGGGTGCTTGCTACTCGGATTGCCGTCTGCCGTTACCGGATACTTGCTGCTCGGGTTTCCGTCGAATGCCACTGGGTGCTTGCTACTCGGATTGCCGTCTGCCGTTACCGGATACTTGCTGCTCGGGTTTCCGTCGAATGCCACTGGGTACTTGCTGCTCGGGTTTCCGTCTATGGCCACAGCGGTGCCATTGCCAACAATCGCGTTAATCGCGACCGGAGTTCTGGCGGCATGCGTCCCGCTGGCCAAGGCTACAGGCGCAATTACGACAAAAGCGAAACATATAGAGATTGCTATGTGACTAAGGGGATTTTTCACGGATTTAGAACTCCTTTAAGTAATGTTGTGAGGCTTGGTGATTCCGTGATAATGTGCCCTCGTCGTGTCCTGTGGCAGGTCACGGCTGTAACTAGAAGTTTTCGGAATTTGTAACGGGCGCAACCACGCAAATGACAGTCACTTCACCACTTGAAGATCTCTACCGCTCGACACTGCGGGCTATATCCGGACTTTTGCGCAGGCTCGAGTATCTGGCGGGATTGCGCGATCCGGCCGGAAACACTTATTCACACTGGGGTTTTGCAAGAGTGTATGGAGAAATTCCGGCGGAACGGACGTTAAAGCAGGCCCATCGGCAGGCACTCTCTGAAGTGCTTTCCACGCCGATAGAACAATTGAGTGGAGACGCGGGAATTTCCGGACAAGGAACCGGGGTTTCCGCCGCAGTTTATATCGAACAACTCTCGGGAAAGAAAGATGGCCTGCTGCCGGAGGAGCCCGGCTCGGGGGCGAAACGCCATCTTAATTCAGTGCTGCACGCTCTTTCGGCGCTGGAGAAGAATCGAACAAAGGACGCCACTCCCCAATCCTCATAGCCACGCCGACAACCTGGCCAATCACTTCCGCCTCCTGCGGATAGCGCAGAACGCGCGTGGTTACCGGAGAAAGCGGATGGGGCTGCAATATCATTTCTTCGCGAACCATGGCGCACCAGCAGCAGGTGTAGCCCGTACGTGTCTCCACGAAATAAATAGGCCGCTCATACTCGGAACGCCAGCCGCCGTCAGCAACTTTATTCCGTGATTCGTCCACCTGCACAAACGCGCCCGGCGGCAGCAAGGGATACATCGTCAAGTCTTCGGTGCCAATGTAACCATATGTGAAATGGTGATTGGTGAACTGCGCGAGATACGCCAGAGGCACCATACCCCACTGCTCGATCATGCGCCCAAAATTCGACGTCTTCTTCACATCAAAACCAGGATCCAGTCGCACGGGGATTTTTACAGCGGAGACGCTGGAAAGCGCGTCAGCCAAGTGCGAGCGCGGCGGCTGGGCTAGCCCAAGATCATCAGGAATGCTATCCAGTTCCACTCCATACCACGCCAGAACCTCGCGAATGTCGCGCCGGTAAATGACCGCAAGCGTGTACAGACGGTAAATGTTAGGAACTACGCCTTTGGTTTCGATATCAGAAAGACGGCTGGGCGGGATTGCATACTCATCGTTGCCGTGCTTTTGTGCAATCCGAGCGCTAGAACTCTCCACATCGCGCATGGTCAAACCCAACTGCTCGCGTAATGCCCGAAGATTCTGTCCGCCTGAAAACATTGGGTCCCCTTCCGGATTCTTGGATGAGATTGCATTCCAGTCCCCGGAAACACTGGAAAGTGCAGAGAATTGTACCCCATTTGGGCATGTTCGGAAGCGGGAATTTGTACCGGACGAGTAGGCTCGTTCGCTTTTCGTAACAAATTGCGGTGCAGAATTTAAGCTCGGCGCCTCCCGCTGTCGAACAAGCCGCCTATTCCATATCCGGCCATCAAGCCAACGAGCGCCGCGGAGCCAGCGAATTTCGCCAAGTATTTACGCAAGAGCGGCTTTACAGCACCCCGCTCACGCAGGCGCCCCTTTAATTCGCTGAGGGAAAGGTGAATTCGTTGTCTTTGTTCGGAAGCGCGCAATTCCAACTCGTAGCTTGGCAAACTCATAGGTGCCCCTTCGTCTCCATCTGTAGCCATTGCCGGTCGGCCTGTAGTACTCCGAAGCTTTTCTTGGGGAATAACGCCCGATTTCGAAATGTGACCTTGGCAAAAAACGCGACTAATGCGCCGCTCACAGCCCACACAAAACCCACAATCAGGAAGGCGAAAAACCAGTGATATGGATTGCCCCAAAACGCGACCACGACAACCGATACAAGGGCCAAGGTAAACAAAAGATAGGCGGTTGCTAACAACACAACCGCGACGGCGGCCAAGGGTAGAAATGACTTCCAGCCCCTTACCGTCTCATGGAATTCAGAGCGGAACATCTCCACGCGAGTGTGGTAAAAACTGGCGGCTTCCTCTTTCAGCTCCGTAATAAGGTCCCCCAGACTTCGTTCCGGCGGGGCTTTGCTGTAATCATTCATAACGCTCCAACCTCCTTCTCTGACCGCCTTGTTCGAAGCAGCAGGCCACAGGCAACTCCGGCCGCAGCGGCAGCGCCGATGAGGTAGCCCGGGTGTTCGTATTTGAGTAATCTAGCCTTCCGCCAAAGAACTCCTGCCGCCTTTCGACACCCATTCTCGCCTCGAGCCAGATATGTTCGAACGCGGCGCTTCATGTCATAAAAATCCGCCTGGAAATTTCCCACCCCACGCTCCGGCGGAGTAATACCGGACGGGGATTTTTCAGCGATTTTCAGGGCTGTTGAAGGAGCAGAAGTTGCGCTCCGCGCCTCATCCCATCCGGAAGAAACATTCGCTTGCTCAACGCTTGCATTGACTTTGCTGCTGGCCGCCATTTTGTCCCCGCTGTATGAGTTAAAGCGAAGGCAAGGGGTTCTGTTCCCTGGCCTTCGCAATCGAAGAATTTTTTATGCCGCGGTCTTTATGTCTCGAATGTCGGCTTGTGGACGGACCACGACTACTCCTGAAGACGCGCCCCAAAGGGCTGCCAGCCATCCCAGGAACAGCGATACAAATCCGACCCATCCCAGCCCGGCTGCAAGGGTAAAAACGTAAGGCGACGCGTTAACATTTTGCGCCCCGCCATTGAGGGCTGCACCGCCAATTGCTGTAACAATAATTGCCGCAATCACCGATAGTCCGAACATCACCATTCCGTGAAGAAGTCCGTCATGACGGTTGGTGACCGCTGCCAAATGCGAGGTTTCCCGCCCGGCGACAAACTTTGCGATGATCGTCAGCACAATCGCCCAAATTCCAATTCCTGTGCTCATTGCAAGAACCGGGCGTGCCGCGTTGGGATTTGCGCTGCTGGCAAAGATAGCCACTCCTAAAGTTTCAAACACCGTAAAAATCGACACAAACGTAAAAACACCTGCCCAAATTGCCCCAGTCAGTCTTGCTCCTGAAGAACGCTGCATTTTCTTCCCGATAACCTAGCTGCGCCATCCATCTACCTCCTTCTATTGAGTTCGGATGGCACCGAGCTGCATCGCCGATGTCAGAAGTAAGGTTAGAAATACATATCGCCAAGCAAAAATGACAAGGCAAGCAAAAAAGGCTGGCAAAATGCCAGCCCTGAAACCTTAGCGGCCGACTACCCTCAATCGTGGGCTTCGACTAAGGGGACATTAACCAGATGTTCGCTGATGAACCAGACCTGCATTTCATTGGTCCGCAGAACGTCGCTCACAACGAGATCGTTGGTGCCGTCGTCACCTAACGTGTCCGCCTTTTCCGCCAGCTCGCGGCATTGGCGGATGATGACCTGGTGAGCGTCAAGCAGTCGCGAGATTTGCACGGGAGCTTCTTCCCTGCCCTTTGGAGGCCGCTCGATGCGGGTGGTCTCAGCGACATCATGAGCCATCGCGATGGCTAGTCCGCCGAGAATCTGGATGCGCTCGGCGATGGTGTCCACCAGCTCTGCCTGTTCGCCAAAGTGCTTATCGAAGAGCAGATGCAGTTGGTAGAACGTCGGGCCAGAAGCTTGCCAATGAGACTTCTTGTATAGGTCACGCAATGCCATGGTGTCGGCCAGAAGCTGATTGAGTTGCTCAGTCATTTCCAGCCGGACGGGTTCCTCTAAATCAAGTGGCAAGGCAAAACGAACCGTACCAAATTCCTGGATCGGCATTGCTTTTTGATGGGTGCGCGGCTGGGCGCTTACATGATGGTTGTGATTTCCTGATTTTTTGCTTGCCATACTCTCTTCTCCTCGATGTCTTTAAATCTGTTGTTTCTAATCTGCCTGGTGGGAACAATTTGTAAATTTCAGTTCGTGAACTTTCATGCGCCCGATAAGATGGCTTCTCCCACGTCACTTGGATGGCTAGAATCGTCTTCCTGATGTCGAATCCCTCAGATGCCGATGGTGGGACTCGATGTGCGTTTTTGGTACCTGTCCTGAAAAATTGATTTGAGACATCAGTTTTGATTTCAAGCAAAATTTCTCACAATTTAATATGATGAATAGTTTGCCATTTACATATGGAGAGGTACGTCTTGGCTGAAAAGCAGACCAATGGGCTGGAAGTGTTGGAAACACGGGAGTGGTTGGACTCCCTGGACTATGTGTTGTCAAAAGGCGGAGGCGCGGACCGCGCCGGAAGACTCCTACAGCAATTGTCTCTGCACGCTCGTCATGCTGCCGGAGTGAACCTGCCGTTCACGGCGACCACCCCCTACCAGAACACGATTCCCGTGCGGCAGCAGCCGCCATTTCCCGGAAGCCAGGAGATGGAGCGCCGCATCAAAAGCATCATTCGCTGGAACGCCATGGCGATGGTGGTACGCGCCAATAAGAATGCGAGAACGGCATCGGCGGCCATATCTCGACTTTTGCTTCCGCGGCCACTCTGTATGAAGTGGCTTCAACCACTTCTTCCAGGCGCGCACGCGAGAGCGGTGATCGCGATATCGTTTATTTCCAGGGCCATGCGGCGCCGGGAATGTACTCCCGCGCTTTCGTGGAAGGCCGGCTTTCGAAGGAAAAGCTGCAGAACTTCCGCCGCGAACTGAAAGAAGGCGGCGGTCTGTCGTCTTATCCACATCCCTGGCTTATGCCGGACTTCTGGGAGTTCCCCACTGTTTCCATGGGACTGGGACCGATCAGTCCATCTATCACGCGCGATTCAATCGGTATCTTGAGAACCGCGGCCTCAAGAGATTCCACCGGCGGCAAAGTCTGGGCTTTCTGCGGCGACGGCGAAATGGATGAGCCGGAATCCCTCGGCGCCATTACGCTGGCCTCTCGCGAAAAGCTCGACAATCTCGATCTTTGTCATTAACTGCAATTTGCAGCGCCTTGACGGCCCGGTGCGCGGCAATGGGAAAATCATCCAGGAACTCGAAGCTATTTTCCGTGGCGCCGGCTGGAACGTCATCAAGTGATCTGGGGCAGGGATTGGGACCCGCTTTTCGAAAACGACCACGATGGCTTGCTGGTGAAGCGCATGGGTGAAGTCACCGACGGCCAATATCAGAAATTCTTTGTCGAAAGCGGCGCTTATTTCCGCCAGAACTTCTTTGGCGCCGATCCCCGGCTGCTGAAGATGGTCGAGCATCTATCCGACGAACAGCTCTCCCGCATGCGCCTCGGCGGGCACGATCCCGATCAAGGTCCATGCGGCGTATAAAGCAGCTGTCGAGCACAAGGCCAGCCGACGGTGATCCTGGCAAAAACCATCAAGGGCTACGGACTTGGTGAAGCTGGCGAAGGCAAGAACATTACCCATCAGCAGAAAAAGCTGAACGAAGACGAACTGCGCATCTTCCGTTCTCGCTTCGGTATTCCTATTCCTGACGAAGAACTGCACGACGCGCCCTTTTACCGTCCGCCCGACGACAGTCCCGAAATCCGCTATCATGCAGGAGCGGCGCAAGCAACTGGGCGGATATCTTCCAGAGCGAAAAGTCCGCTCCAAGCCTCTTGCGCCAGTCTCCGAATCGCTATTCGAAGAATTCTACAAAGGCACCGAAGGCCGCGAAGTGTCCACGACCATGGTCTTCGTGCGCATGCTGGCCAAATTGCTCCGCGATCCCGAAATCGGCAAACTTATCGTCCCTATTATTCCCGACGAAGCACGCACCTTCGGTATGGAAGCCTTGTTCCGCCAAGTGGGAATTTATTCGCAGCGTCGGCCAGCTCTACGAGCCTGTCGATATGGACACGCTGCTCTATTACAAGGAAGCGAAAAACGGGCAGATTCTCGAAGAAGGCATCACCGAAGCCGGCTCGATTTCTTCGTTTATCGCCGCTGGAACGGCCTACGCCAATCACGGGATCAACATGATCCCGTTCTATATTTATTACTCCATGTTTGGCTTTCAGCGGATTGGCGACTTCATCTGGGCCGCCGCCGATATGCGTTGCCGCGGATTCCTGCTCGGAGGCACCGCGGGCCGCACGACGCTCGCTGGCGAAGGATTGCAGCACCAGGACGGCCACAGCCATGTGCTGGCCTTCCCGTGCCGAACTTGCTGCCTACGATCCGGCGTTTGCGTATGAAATCGCCATTATCATTCAGGATGGCATCAAGCGCATGTATGAGGATAGCGAGTCCATCTTCTACTACCTGACCGTCATGAATGAGCCTTTGCCCATGCCGGCGATGCCCGAAGGCAAGGATGTTCGCGAAGGAATCCTCAAGGGCCTGTACCGCTTCAGCGCTTCTCAAAAGAAAGACACCAAACTGCGCGCACAGCTTTTTGGCAGCGGCACCATCATGTTTGAAGTGCTCAAAGCGCAGAAGATTCTGGAAGAAAAATACGACGTCGCCGTGGATGTGTGGAGCGTGACTAGCTACAAACAGCTCTACCGCGACGGCAATGATTGCGAGCGGTGGAACATGCTGCATCCAACCAGCACGCCGCGTGTTCCGTTTGTAACCCAGCAGTTGAAAAATACGTCCGGGGTCCTGGTGGCGGCATCGGATTACATGAAGGTGCTGCCTGAATCCATTTCACAGTGGATGCCGAGGCCATTGGTTTCACTCGGCACCGATGGATTTGGCCGGAGCGAAGGCCGTGCTTCGTTGCGTGACTTTTTTGAAGTGGACGCCAAGCACATCGTGCTGGGCACGCTCTATGCGTTGTTGAAGGAAAAGCAAATCACGCCGGATGTGATTGAACGCGCGGTGAAAGATCTCGGAATCAATCCGGAAAAACTGGATCCAGCCCACAGCTAAGGGAGACTACGGTACGTGACCGAATTTAAATTGCCGGAACTCGGCGAAAATGTGCACCAGGGCGACCTTGTGCGCTTGATGATTGCTCCTGGCGCCTCTATTGCCGAAGGCCAGCCTGTGATGGAATTAGAGACGGACAAGGCTGTCGTCGAGGTGCCCTCATCGGTGAGCGGAGTAGTAAAAGATATCCGCGTGAAGCAGGGCGAGAAGGTGAAAGTGGGTCAGGTCATCTTCACTGTGGAAAATGGTGCGGCGTCTAAAAGCGGGACGGTCGCCCCCTCTGTTACGAAAACGGAACAAGCCCCGCCTGCCGCCTCCCCTGCCAAGCAACCCCCACAGGGAAAGACCGCTGAATCTTACCCAACTCCTTCTGAATCAGCGGCTTCCATTCCTGGAGCCAGCGAATTTAAGCTGCCTGAACTGGGCGAGAACATCCATCAGGGCGATCTGGGTACGCCGATGATTTCCCGGGCTCCGAGGTTGCTCCGGGACAGGCGGTAATGGAACTTGAAACCGACAAGGCGGTTGTGGAAGTTCCATCGTCGGTAGGCGGAAGAGTGAAGGAAGTACGAGTTAAACAAGGCGACAAGGTTAAAGTCGGCCAGGTCATCTTTACCCTGGTGGCGGGTAGCTCCGCGTCCCAGCCTGCGCCTGCTGCGACGCGGCGCTGCGCTGTGACGACGACCTCTTCCAGCCTGGCGCCCGAGGCCTTTTCGCCGGGCGCGGGGGAGTCGGTCTCGCGGGCATTGCCCGCGGAGTCGATTCCGGTGCCGCGCCCCTGATCCAGTTGAGCCAGGTGAAATCGATCCCAGAACGATCTCGTGGGCTGGGTGGTAGTGATCGGCTCGTCCGGGGTGAAGGAGGTCGTGTACTTGTTTGCGGCAGGCCGCCGGACGAAGCGGCAGGATGGTGATGGCCTTTCCTCAGGTAGTGTAGGTGAAGCCGTTCCGTCCAGGAGTTGTGTAGGGCTCCGCTGAGTGTGAGCTCGCCGTGTGCGCCGTGAGATTGCCGGCCGGTTACGAGCTCGGAGCGATAGACGAGTTGAAAGTCCCGGTCCCGGGCCAGGGCTTGCAATGCGAGCTGCAGCTCTTCGGCCGGGATGTCGGTCGGCTTGCGCAGCGCCGCCTGGGCGGTAGACGTCGTCGCCAACGCAATGACGAATA
>CAWHQK010000108.1:0-41464 GCA_963831435.1 uncultured Acidobacteriota bacterium | reverse complement strand
ATCAATGGCGGCTGAACCCGACAGGCCATCACCAGCGTCAGCAGGCCCAGAGGGGTGCCTTGTGAGGCGCGGTCATCGGGAGAATTGCTCATGCTGCGGGAGGATGTACCTGTGTCGTGGAGACGATCAAGAAAGTGGTGGCCTCACCACCGTGCTGCCCTTCCAGCTTCCTGTGGGAGGTCTCCAGACACGAACACGCTGATGGTGTGATTACAGTATGGTTGAGCAGCCCACACCTTGTTCAGCCAGCCTCGCCTCACCACTAGCTGCGATCGTGATATCACGTTCTCGACAGTCGAATCCATGCTGCGTCAGCAGCCTCCATCTCGCGCTCGCCCCGCCGCACTGTGTGTGTCGGGGCTCCAGCGTCAGGTTGCCACGTGAGCGGCTCATCAGCGGTGCGGGCGGCTGCAGCGCGCAGGCGCGCGAGCAGCTCGTCGTCGAACGGCTTGATCAGGGAGTGTCGTTGGGTGCGAACTTCCAGCTCCTCCACGGGGAGCTTTCCAGTGCTGTGCGTGTACATCAGCATCGGGGTGCGCCCGCCTCGCGCAGCCCGGCGGGTGATGTCGATGCCGTCCTCCATCTCTTGCGGGAAGCCGAAGGTCGGAGCACCATCAGGAGCCTTTGCAGGAACGCGTGCACCTCGTCGGTCAGCGTGGCCGACGCCGTCGCCGGCGAAGCCTCGTACTCCAGCCTCTTCCAGCCCAGCGCGCGTCGGAGCACGCCGTGCCATCCCCGGCTCGCCCCTTTGACCACCAGGAGGAAGGCACGGGACCGGCGGTTCGAGGCCTCCTTTATTTCCGAAGGGCCCCCCCCCCCACGTGCTGCCTCAGGGACCGAGCTTAACCCGCATCGTCGCAGGAGTGGCGGAGGTGTGTCGAAGACGTCGCCGACGCACGGCCCCTCCTCCTCTGCACGCCGCGCAAGCCGCGCGCCCCGTCGCCTCGCGGCGCCGCCGCCGTCCGCGCGGCGGGGCCGACGGCTGCGCGCACCGCCCGCGCGTGGGCGGGCACCGCCACGCCGCCGGGTCCTCGCGCTCCCGGCGGCCGGCGCGGTGCATCGCGGCACCCGAGGCTCGCCCTGCCCACCACTGCGCGTGGCGGTCCGCCTGCTGCGGGGCCTCCAAGTCTTCCTTGTCGAGTGCGGCTCGGCCGACGGCGGCGGGCAGCGCGCGGGCCGCCGGCCAGGCTGGTCAGGACGGCGGCTCGCCGGCCTCGACGGGGTCAGGGCGCCTCGACGGCCCGTCGGGAGCGACCTTTCCGGCGCGCGCACCTCCGCCGTCGAGCTCTTCCCTCGCCCCCGGGCGCCTCCTGCTCACTGGCGCGAGCGTCGCCGGCGTGCTCAAGGCGACGGGCGACTCGGTCGACGAGCACGTCGCGCCGGCTGCGCGAGGGGACGAGCGAGATGCGGACGGCGGTGGCCCGGCGCCGGGGCGCACGCACGAGGAAGCCCACCACCCTCGAACAGTCGGAGCAGGGTCACCGCCGTGATGCGCACCGGCGACCAGCGGGAGTTCCTGCTCGGGGGCCGATCGGTTCCCGGACATGGTCTACGCCGGGACGGAGCCCGATCGCCGCGAGCCCGAGCCGACGGCCCGAGCCCGCGCCGGAGCCGAGCCGGAGGACGAGCCCGACCGGAGCCGCGGCTCGCCGAGGATCCCGAGACCGACGAGCCCGGCGTCACCCGCGCGACACCGCCCGTCACCCGAGCGACCTCACGCCCCAGGGCCGCTACCGCGCTCGGTCACCGACGCCCCCGACTTCGTCTGGCAGCCTGCCGGACCCGCGCTTCCTCACGCGCTCGCAGCGGCGAGGCCAGCGCGCCCGGACACCGCCGGGCAGGAGCAGGTCGCCGCCCAGCTGCGTCGAGGCGCTCGGCCACTTCGGCGTCGAGGCGAAGGTGATCGGCATGGTCGCCGGGCCGCACATCACCCGCTACGAGCTGCGCCTCGCGCCCGGCATCAAGGTCGCCAAGGTCGCCCAGCTCAAGGACGACCTCGCCTACGCGCTGGCCGCG
The DNA here is from genome assembly GCA_963831435.1 of uncultured Acidobacteriota bacterium. Classification (GTDB taxonomy): domain Bacteria; phylum Acidobacteriota; class Terriglobia; order Terriglobales; family Acidobacteriaceae; genus JAICKN01. The sequence continues at coordinate 39,448 of CAWHQK010000108.1, read as the reverse complement.
TCCGACATCCGCATCCTCGCCCCGATCCCCGGCAAGCAGGCGGTCGGCGTCGAGGTCCCCAACGCCCGCCGCCGGATCGTCCACCTCGGCGACGTGCTGCAGGAGCCGCCCGCCGGCTGGTCGCCGCTGACGGTCTGGCTCGGCAAGGACGTCGCCGGCCGCGCGATCGGCGCCGACCTCGCCAAGATGCCGCACCTGCTGGTCGCGGGCACCACCGGCGCCGGCAAGTCGGGCTGCGTCAACGCGATGCTCGCGCTCGTCCTGCTGCGCGCGACGCCGCACGAGCTGCGGCTCGTGCTCGTCGACCCCAAGCAGGTCGAGCTCAACCACTACGACTCGATCCCGCACCTGCTCACGCCGGTGATCACGAGCCCGCGCAAGGCCGCCACCGCGCTGCAGAACCTCGTGCGCGAGATGGAGCAGCGCTACTCGTACATGTCGCTCGCCCGCACGCGCATCGCTGATCGAGCTCAACAAGGTCCGCGCCCGCCGCCACGAGGCGCCGCTGCCCTACATCCTGTGCGTGATCGACGAGCTCGCCGACCTGATGATGGTCGCGCCCGCCGACGTCGAGGACTCGATCATCCGGCTCGCGCAGAAGGCGCGCGCGGTCGGCATCCACCTCGTGCTCGCCACGCAGTCCCCGCGCGTGGACGTCATCACCGGCATGATCAAGGCCAACGTCCCGAGCCGGATCGCGTTCTCCGTCTCCTCGCAGACCGACTCGCGCGTGATCCTCGACCAGAACGGCGCCGAGTCGCTGCTCGGCCAGGGCGACATGCTGTTCTCGCCGGTCGGCACGTCGCGCCTGCAGCGCATCCAGGGCGCCTACGTCGACGAGGCCGAGATCGAGAAGCTCACCGACGCCTGGCGCAGCCAGGGCGAGCCGGAGTTCCACGAGGAGCTGCTCGAGGAGGTCGAGGAGGAGGCGCCCGAGGCAGCGGCGCCGACGACGACTTCGACCCCGACGAGGACCCGTTGCTCGCCGACGCCGTCCGCCTCGTCGCCGAGATGCAGACCGCCTCGACCTCGATGCTGCAGCGCCGCCTGCGGCTCGGCTACACCCGCGCCGGCCGCCTGATCGACATGCTCGAGCGCCGCGGCGTCATCTCCGGCTACGAGGGATCCAAGCCGCGCCAGGTGCTGGTCTCCGAGGCCGACCTGCCGCGCGTGCTGGCCGCGCTGGCGGAGCGCGAGGGCGCGCAGTCCCCGGCCCCGGGCGACGAGCCGACTGACGTAGCCTCCCCGGACACATGCCGGAGATCGGCCAGACGCTGCGCGAGACGCGCATGCGCAACAGGATCGACATCACGGAGGTCGAGGCGGGGACCAAGATCCGTGCGAAGTACCTCCGTGCGCTCGAGAACGAGGAATGGGACCTGCTGCCCGGGCCCACCTTCGTCAAGACGTTCCTGCGCTCGTACGCGGACTACCTGGGGCTGGACTCGCGGCAGCTGGTCGAGGAGTACAAGCAGCGCTTCGAGCGCCCGTCGACGATGGAGCTCACGCCGTTCGCGCGCGGGCCGGGCGGCCGCCGCGAGCAGCGCCGGCGCAGCCGCGCGTGGCTCGGCCCGGCGCTCGCGGTCGTGCTCGGCCTCGTCGCTGGTCCTCGGCGCGCTCTACGCGCTCGGGCAGCTGGGGCGACAACGACGAGCGCGCCGGCGCCGACGACCGCGGCGACGCCGACGGCCACGCCACGCCAGAAAGGCCAAGAAGCAAGAAGCCAGCGGCCGCGCCGCAGCGCGTGTCACCCTCCAGATCGTGCCCACCGGGATCGTCAACGTCTGCCTCGTCGACGCCACCGGCAAGACGCTGATCAACAACCAGGACCTGCAGGCCGGCCAGCAACTCGCAGCGCTACCGCGGCAAGCGCTTCCGCGTCGTCGTTCGGCAACGGCCAGGCGCGGCTGAAGGCGCGGCCGCACGATCGACGTGCCCGACCGCTCGACCAGCCGTCGGCTACGACGTGCGGCCCGGCAAGCGCCCGCGCGAGCTGTCGGAGGCGCGGCGGCCCACCTGCGCGTGAGCGCCGCGCGGGCATCCTCGTCACCGGCACCGAGGTGCTGTCGGGGATCATCTCCGACCGCAACGGGCCGTGGCTGTCCGAGCGGCTGCGCGAGCACGGCGTCGAGCTCGCCGAGATCGTGATCGTCGGCGACCGGCCGGAGGACCTGCTCGCCGCGCTGCGACTTCATGTCGCGAGGCGTCGACCTGGTCGTCACCAGCGGCGGCCTCGGGCCGACCGCCGACGACCTGACCGCCGAGGTCGTGGCGGAGTTCACCGGGCGCGCCGCTGGCGCTCGACGAGGCGCTGGAGGAGCGGATCTGGGCGATCCTCGAGCGCCTGCGCAGCCGCTGGCGCAACCTCGACGAGGACGCGATCCGCGCCTCCAACCGCAAGCAGGCGCTCGTGCCGGACGGGCGCGACCGTGCTCGAGCCGGTCGGGCACCGCGCCCGGCCTCGTCGTCGCCGGGGCCGCCGACTCGTGCTCGTGCTGCCCGGCCCGCCGCGCGAGCTGCAGCCGATGTGGGAGACGGCGCTCGAGACCGGCCGCTGCTGGCGAGCTGCTGGCGCGGGCGGGCACCTACGAGCAGCGCATCATGCGCCTGTTCGGGATCCCGGAGTCGGAGATCGCCGCGCTCGCTGCGCGAGATCGAGGCCGACGGCATCCCGCTCGAGCAGCTCGAGATCACCACCTGCCTGCGCCGCGGCGAGATCGAGATCGCGACCGTGTTCGAGCCGCCGGCGCGCGGACGTCTACGACGCGCTTCGAGGCCGCGATCCGCGAGCGCCACGCCGACACGCTGTTCTCCGAGGACGGCTCGACGGTCGACGACCAGGTGATCGCGCGGCTGCTGGCCGGGCGCACGGTGGCCGTGGCCGAGTCCTGCACGGGCGGGCTGATGGCGGCGCGGCTGACCGAGCGCGCCGGCTCCTCCGACGTACATGCTGGGCGGCGCTCGTCGTCTACTCGAACGAGGCCAAGACGGCGCTGGCGGGCGTCCCCGCCGAGCTGATCGAGGCGCACGGGGCGGTCTCGCCCGAGGTCGCGGCGGCGCTGGCCGACGGCGCGCGCGCGCGCTTCGGCGCCGAGATCGGGATCGGCATCACCGGCATCGCGGGCCCGGGCGGCGGGACGCGAGGAGAAGCCGGTCGGGACGGTCTGCCTGAGCGTCGGCGCTCGGTGACGAGCGCTGGGACCGCACCGTGCAGCTCCCCGGCGACCGCCAGACGATCCGCGAGCGCACCACGACCGTCGTGATGCACGGCCTGCGCCGGCTGCTGCGTGAAGCTGCGGCTGTTCGTCGCGCTTGACCTGCCGGCGCCCGCGCGCGCCGCGCTGGCGCCGTCGGCGCGGCGGCGGATCCCGCGGTCTGGCGCGCCGCTCGCGCCTGGCCATCTTCCCCAACTCGCCGACCCCCGTAAACATCACTCCAGCGGTATTTGCGAAGGACGATGATCTGGCAGTAGTCAATATCGCGGATTCGCCAATTACGCGCGAGTTGCGGCCTTTGCCACTGGCTAAGGGCGAATCAACGCCGGGCGAGTTGGTCACGGTGCTTGGTTATCCCATGGGAGTGCTAGGCATGGTGGCGAAGTCACCTTCAGCGGTGTATGACCGTCTGGCATATCGCCATGACGACATCAACGCGGCCAGCGAGCTTGCGGCATTGTCTTTGATCAGGCCTTCGGCAACCTGCGGGCATCTCGGAGATGTCGTTGGGGAAAAATTGATTTATGACGCGCCCACTGCACACGGCGGCAGCGGCGGCCCGGTATTTGACGCGCAAGGCGAAGTCATCGGAGTGAACTCCGCTTACATTGATGGATTTTCCGGAGGCACTTTGGGAATTTCCGTGAACGCGCTGCGTCCTCTGCTACTGGCGGCGGAAAAGCAGCACTTGAAGCACTGAGCCAGTGCCGAAAACATTTCTACTTCACGTATTGCCGCCGAATCCAGCCGATTTCCCGTACATGCTCTTCGTTCCAGCGGCGCAGGCGCGCCGCCATAATCCCTGGCCGACCAATGTATCCTACAATACGTTTTTCGTCGTTACGATCTACCACCGGCAAGCGGCCAATGTTGTTGCGCAGCATCTTGCTCACGGCTGTGTGCAAGACTTCATCCGGATAAGTCACAGTGAGAGCGCGGGTCCCGGCTTCCAGAACTGGCATTTTGCCGGACGGATCTGTCTCCAGCGCTCGCAGCAGATCGCCACGAGTCACAATTCCGGTGAGTCGCTTGTTGTCGTCCACAATCATGATTCCCTGATGCCGGCTTAAAGCCGGATCATGGTGGGCAATGAGTTCGGTCAATTCTCCAATCTGCATCTTCCCGCTGATCATGGGCGGATCGGCATCCATCATTTCGCTCACGGCGACCTGCTGCATAATGTCCGCTTCGTAGTCCTGGTGAATGTACAAACCGCGGCGGGCAAGCTTTTCCGTCATGATGGTTGCCTTCGGCATGAGCAGGATGGCGATGCCTTCGGCAATGACGCTGACCAGCATGAGGGGCAAAACCGAGTTGTAGTCGCGAGTAATTTCAAAGGCAAAAATAATGAATGTGAATGTCGCGCGCGATGCCGCCCCAAATACCGCGCCCATGGCCACAATCGCGAACGCGCCCGGAGCGAGGTGGGCCCACGGGAAAATTCTGTCCACGCCAATGGCGAATGCGCATCCCATGGCCGCGCTCGACATGAACATGGGCGCCAGCAGGCCCCCGGATGTTCCCGATCCCAATGACACAACCAGGGCCACGGCTTTGGCGACCATTACGATAAGCAAAAGCTTCAGTACCAACTGTCCGTTCAGAATGTCGCTGATCGTGTCATAACCCACGCCGAATACGCGAGGGACGAAGAACCCGATGATTCCCAGCGCCAACGCTCCAACCGCTGGCCACCACAACGAGTCGAAGGGCAGATGTTGAAACTGGTCTTCGGTCCAATAGAGCAACCGCGTAAAACCAACCGCTGCCACTCCGCAGAGTCCTCCCAAAAGCAGATAAAAAGGAATGGCGTGAGGGATGCCGAAATCGGTAGCGTGCACCACGAACATGGGTCCCTGCCCCAGGAGTTGCATGTGGACGGCAGTGGCCAGGGTGCTGGCAATGACCAGCGGAATAAAAGAACGCGACTTAAATTCAAAGAGCAGCAGTTCAATAGCGAGAATCACGCCGGCAATGGGCGTATTGAACGTTGCCGCCATACCTGCACCCGCGCCGCAGGCGAGCAGGACTTTGCGCTCGGAGGCGGTTGTGTGCAGGAACTGGCCAATTACCGAACCAACCGCGCCCCCCGTTTGAATGATTGGGCCCTCGGCGCCAAAGGGGCCTCCGGTGCCAATGGCAATGGCGGCGGAGATTGGCTTGAGAAACGCGACGCGCGGCTGGATCTTGCTTTTATTAGTAAGCACCGCCTCCATAGCCTCGGGAATGCCGTGTCCTTTGATTCTGGGCGAACCGTACTTCGCCATGAAACCGACAATGATTCCGCCCACTACCGGAACCGCGATCACCGAGATTCCCAAACGATTGTGTTGCGCACTGGTCAGCAGCCAGGAGACCTGATGATAAAAAGCTATGTTTGTGAAGAAGCCGATGAGCCGGTAAAGAATGAAGGCAATCACGCCCGCAAGCAAACCAACCAGAGCAGCCAGGAAAGAGATGAGAACAATGCGAAATCCGGCGGGTGGGGGAATGTCTCGATCGGAGCGTTTGACTAATGTAGGACCCAGCGCGGCCTTGGGCGCGGAACTGCCACTCTTTTCAGGATCACGCAATCGCGGCCGGGAACGAGCAAGGCTCATTCTCAAGGGTCACCCCGTTCGACCTACAGTCCCGAATAAAGTATATCGCGTTACGATAGACTGCGGGCAACTGCGGCGCGGAGCCCTACGATCGGGCGAAACCATTATTTGCCCGGCATGCGTTCGGACATAAAACGAAGCAGCGATGTGCCGGAAAATCGGCTGGGCTCTTGCAGTTCCTGCATTAGTTCCCAGTTTTTGGTTTTGAGGATGTCGAAAGCCGTCAGCATTCCTGACAGTTCTCCGTTAGTACTGTCGAGCACCAGGCAGTGGCCGTAGGCGCCGTCCAGGAAGCGCTTGGCAACTGCATGGACGACTTCATCCGTGTAGGCCACCGGGAAATCCGTATGCGCGATGGAGAGCGCAGTGGCATCCGGAGCGGCTCCCAGAAGATCGCGGCGATAAACGATCCCGATGACGCGCTCTTTTTCATCCACAACAGGCACGCATTCGTGGCCTGCAATATCAACTACGAAGTCGGAAACCTTTTGGTCGCCGCGGACCGTCTCCATCTCCGGGTTCATTACATCGCGCACGCGTAGCATCTTCATGGGATCAATTTCGTAAGCTTCGGGCACGAGATGGCCGCGGCGTACCAGACGTTCGGTATTGATGGTTGTGCGCATGAAGAAATGGACAGCAAGGTCGGCCACTACCGCAACCAGAAATACCGGCAGGATAGCGTTGTACGCTCCGGTGACTTCCAGCATGAACAGGATGGCGCTAGGGGTGGCCCGGTACAGGCTGCCGAAAAGAGCAGCCGTTGCCACCATGCCGTAAAGACCAATGGTGGATGCGTTCGGCATGAACAGATGCATGACGGAACCAAAGGCCGCGCCCAGGCTGCCGCCGATCATCAAGGCCGGAGCAAACGTTCCGCCGGATGCGCCGGAGCCGAGCGCAACACCGAATGAAACCAGTTTCGCCATGCCAATGCCAAACAAAACGTGCATGGGATGGGGCTTGGAAAGAATGTCGGCAATAACGGAATAACCCGTCCCAAAAACCTGCGGGTAAAATATCCCGATAATTCCCACGATCAATCCGCCAAAAGCGGGGATCAGTGGAAACCAGATTTTAAGGCTTTCAAAATAATCTTCACAAAGATAAAGCGTGCGGGACATCAGCCACGCCAGCCCCGCGCAAATGACTCCTAAAATTACGAAAAACGGCAGCTCCAGCGGATGAAAATGATAATTGGTTATCACCGGGAACACAGGGTCAGCGCCCCGAAAGCCCATCGCAACCATGGTTCCGGTCGCGGAAGCCAAAGCAATCGGGACAAACGAACGCGCGCGAAATTCAAACACAAGCAATTCAACGGCAAGCATGACGCCGGCGAACAGAGTCTTAAACACACCAGCTAGACCAGCGGCAGCTCCACAAGCAAGCAGGGTGCGGCGTTCCGCCGGCGAAGATGGGAACAGCTGGCTCAACAGAGAGCCGAGTGCCGCTCCCGTTTGAATGATGGGACCTTCCGCGCCGAACGGACCGCCGCTGCCGACCGTAATGGCCGCGCTGAGCGGCTTAAATATGCTGACGCGGGCTTTGACGATACTGCGGTTGTTCAACGCCACCGACATCGCTTCAGGAATACCGTCGCCCTTAATTTCAGGAGAGAAGTAGTGGATTAAAATTCCCACAATCAAGCCGCCGGCGGCGGGTAAAAATGGCGTCCACCAGTGGAGCACGGCAATATTCGGCGGCAAATTGGCCGACGTCGCTTTTCCGTAAAAGCAGAGATTCGAGATGAAGTTGATAGCGCGCAGCAAGCCTTCAGCAACCAGACCGCCGGCAATTCCCACGACGATGCCGAGCAGAGAAAGCCGGAGCATACGGGAGGATTGGCGTTTGCTGGCTCTGGCGGATATTTGATCCTGACCGGGCGGGGTAAATTCGCTGGTAGCGCTTGCTGAAAATGAATCCTGATCTTGCCCTTCTAACATCTACGATGCTCTCCTTTGTGCTTTCTTTTTCACTTTCGCGCTTGTTCCATTGGAGTTCCTTGTTCCAGCGTTCGCCATTACGCGGTTCAGACTTCGCAGCAGCGCCGGGCCCCGCATACGGAGTTCTTCCCGGTGTGAAAGGGAAAGCTCCCGCAGTATCCGCTCACCCTTATCCGTAAGCTGCAGCAGGACCTCACGACGGTCCAGGCCATGTGTGCGTTGAATATAGCCTCCAGCAGCCAGGCGATTGACCAGCTCCACAGCGCTATGATGCTGAATCTGAAGTCGTTCCGCTAATTCACTGATGCGCGGCCGGACGCTTTTCGGCAGCCCTTTCACGGCCAGCATAAGCTGGTGCTGGCGTGGCTCAACGCGGGCCGCCCGGGCCGCAGCCTCGCTGAAGTGCAAAAACCGCCGGATTTGATGCCGCAACTCCGCAAGCGATTCGTAATCCGTCAGGGTGAGCTTTTTCATGCGTTTATATATCGTACCACGACATATTATTCGCATTGTTGCCAGTTCAGTACCAAAGGTAATGCAGGACCTCGATTTGCTAAGCCGGACTGAACTAGCCAGCAATGCCATCCGCCATTTAGAATCCCTAGTTCACATTTGGGGGGCTGATAGCACGAATGTGATTGAGGAATAAAGACTTGATCCCACGGTACACACGGCCGGAAATGGCCCGCATTTGGAGCGATGAAAACCGCTTTCGCACGTGGCTGGCGGTAGAAACCGCCGCGACGGAGACGCTTGCCGCATCCGGAATCGTGCCCAAACAGGCCGCCAAGGCCATTCGCGAGCGAGCTGACTTCCGGCTGGAACGTATTCAGGAGATCGAGGCCGAAGTACGCCACGACGTGATCGCTTTCACTACGGCGGTGGCGGAATTCGTCGGCCCGGAATCACGATGGTTCCATTACGGCCTCACATCCAATGATGTGGTTGACACAGCGCAGGCGCTGCTGATCAAACAGGCTTCTTCGGTGATCGCGGAAGATTTGCAGCGCTTGTCAGAAGTTCTTAAGCGCCGCGCCTTCGAGTTCAAAGACACCCCCATGGTGGGACGCACCCACGGAATCCATGCGGAACCGATCACGTTTGGATTCAAACTGGCCAACTGGTATTCAGAAACGCAACGCAACATTGAGCGATTTGAGCGTGCGGCGGAAGAAATGCGGGTGGGCAAGTTCTCAGGCGCGGTCGGTACATTCGCGCACTTAACCCCGGAACTTGAAGAAAAAATGTGCACCCGGCTGGGGTTGCAGGCGGCGGCTATTTCTTCGCAGGTGATTCAACGCGACCGGCATGCAAATTATCTTGCTACCCTGGCAGTGATTGCTTCCACCCTGGACAAGATTGCCACGGAGATTCGACATTTACAGCGCACTGAAGTCCGGGAAGCCGAAGAATTTTTCAGCGAGAAACAAAAGGGCTCATCCGCAATGCCGCATAAGCGGAATCCGGTGACCTGCGAGCAGATCAGCGGGCTGGCCCGTGTGGTGCGTGCCAATGCCCAAACTGCTTTTGAAAATGTCGCGCTGTGGCACGAACGCGATATCTCCCACTCGTCCGCGGAAAGGGTCATTATTCCGGACTCAACCACATTGGTGGATTACTTGCTGCAAAAAACTTCCAATTTGATTGAAACGATGTTCGTTTATCCGGCGCGGATGAAGGTCAATCTGGAAAGCACCGGTGGGCTGGTCTTCAGCGGACAGCTTCTGCTGGATTTGGTGGAGCATGGAGTTTCGCGCGAAGAGGCTTACCGCATGGTCCAGCGAAATGCCATGCGCGCCTGGAAAGAAGGGCTCAATTTCAAGGAACTGCTCTTTGCTGACGAGGAAATCACCAACCGCGTTCCTCGCGCGCAGATCGAGCGGGCCTTTGATTTGAAGCGCCAACTGCGAAACATTGACAAAATCTTCGCTCGCGTTTTTGGCAAAAGTGGGAAGAAAGAGAGAAAGGGACGCAAGGCCAGGAAAGCTGCCGCCAAGAAAGGCCCCCGCCGCTGACGCTCCGTCCTTAAACGGTTGCTGAATTCTTAGCTCTTCTTCCCGAGCAAACCATCCACCGAAGCGCATCCAGCGCCGGTCAAGACCAGGCAAATATTCGCCGCCAAAAGCGTGAGCGCGAATTCATACCCCATCGGCATGAAGAAACCATTCTTCAGGTGGACAGCGAGAATGGCAACTAGCATATCAATGGCTAGCAGAGCTGCAGCCACGCGAGCCGCCACTCCCAATACCAACGCGATGCCTCCGACAAATTCAACCAGGCTTACGACTATCGCAGATAGTGCAGGCAATGGAATACCGATGTGAGAAAACAGGCCCGTCACGCCAGCAATGTGATAAACAAATAACTTCTGCGCGCCGTGTGCCAGGAATACCGCCCCAACAACAATCCGCAACACCGTAATCCCACACGAAGATAAGCTCTTGCCCATTGTTTTTTCCTCTCAGAGAATAGTTTGAACAGATGTCGTCATAACGAATAACGTTTCAAAACAAATCAATCTTTAGAAACAAAAGTTTTGTCTAACAAAACCAGCAGGTTGTTGAGCTTCTTTTCACCCATATGGCCAAGCAGGCGGTGTAAAAACTGGCGCATGACCGGGTCGAGTTGTTTCAGCAGATCCGTTCCTTTTGGGGTGATTTTAGCCACCACTATCCGTCGATCTTCATCTCCCCGCCCACGATGGACAAGGCCCATGCGGCCTAAACGATCCATCAGCCGAGTAATATCCGGGTCGCGAGTAATCATTCGTTCGGCAATTTCGCTGCACGCAAGTCCCCGTTTTCCAGCGCCCCGCAGGATGCGCAAAGCATTGTACTGGGTCGGGGAAAGCCCGTGCGGCTTCAAGGCCCCAGTCAGTCGCCGTTGCAGGCGGTCGGCTGTCCACAACAAAGCCAGAAAGGCTTCCTGCTCCAGGCTCTCGAAAGGCTTCCCTTGCTTGATCTCGGCCTGAATGCTCGCATTCACAGAGCCAGTATATTCGTTATAACGAGCATTGTGAAGTCTCAACGATTTCAAAATCCAGCTACGGGTACACTACTGACGATCGCATGATGCATTCGATTACATCCGGGATTAGATCTTCGCTCGAAGCAATTGCCACGCTCGGCACAATTTCCAGCCTGATGTACTATCTGGTTTCCAGCCGGAGCGCCGCCCAATTTCATGTCGAGCAAATTGCAGCCCGCTCCCGTGCGTTTTCCTTTTTGCCTCCAATTTCGATTTTGAAGCCGCTGAAAGGCACTGATCCTGGGATGTATGAGGCGTTCCGCAGCCACTGTCTGCAGGACTATCCACAATACGAAATCCTGTTTGGTGTCAGTGACGCGAATGATGCGGCCCTGGCACTAGTCAAACAGTTGAAGACAGAATTCCCAGAACGAGAGATTCGCGTTGTTTACTGCCCACAGAATCTAGGCGCGAATACCAAAGTCAGCAACCTGGCTCAGATGCTGCCGCAAGCCAAGCATGAGCATCTGCTGGTAAACGACAGCGACATTTGTGTAGAAGCCGAATATTTGAAAAGCGTGATTGCGCCGCTTGCCGACGGAGCGACGGGCCTGGTGACCTGCCTCTATCGGGGCAAGGCGTCCCAGACTTTGGGTTCGCGGCTGGAGGCTCTTGGCATTGGCACGGATTTTGCCGCAGGAGTGCTCACGGCGCGATCCCTTGAGGGCGGAATCCGCTTCGGCATGGGCTCCACCCTTGCCTTTCGGCGCACCGACCTAATATCAGTTGGAGGATTCGAAGTCCTCCTCGACTACCTTGCTGACGATTATCAATTAGGATTCCGGCTGGCGGCTGAAAAGAAGGTCGCACTTTCTGAAACCGTCGTGGAGACCTCCCTTCCCGCGTATTCGCTACGCGATTTTTGGCATCACCAACTGCGCTGGGCCCGGACTATTCGCGATTCGCGCCGTTTGGGGTACCTTGGCCTCATCTTTACCTTTGGCCTGCCGTGGGCTTTGCTCACGGTCATATTGGCCCATGGCGCCCGTTGGTCTTGGGGACTGTTGGCGGCCAGCGTCGCCCTGCGTCTGGTCCAGGCTGTGGCCATGGGCCGCCTCTGCCTGCATGACCGCCAGATTGTCCGGATGCTGTGGCTGCTTCCCTTGCGCGATTTGCTTGCTGCGGCGGTTTGGCTGGCCAGCTTGATGGGCCATACCATACGATGGCGCGGTGAAATGTTTTATTTGCGACAGGGAAAACTGGTCAGGCCGGCTCGAGATTGACCCGAGACTTCGCCGCGCTATTGTGCGCGGTCGGCGGCAATAATCTTTCCACCCTTGCGAAAGGAATATTTTTCGCCGCGCCAAACAAAACCACGCCCGGTGAAGCTTGCCAGCCATAGAAAAAATCCCAGAAGATCACGCAGCGGATACAACCAGCACCAGATCAAAGCCCGACGATCTCTTACGACTCCCCAACCGACGAGGAGTGATTGAACCATCCGATTGAGCCACGCGAGGGCCACGCAGCCTATCGCCAGCCACGGCCTGCCAATGGCCAAACCTACAATCAATCCCAGCAATCCAAAAGGCACCGCATAAGTAAGCCCTGTGCCGACGTGTCCAGCCGGGCGCGAATAGCGCGTGCTTTTCATCCAGCGCAGTTGGTCGGCCAAAGTTCGAAAAAAAGGCCGCGGGGTAAGCACATGCTCGATCACGTAATGAGAGAAGATGACTGTGTAACCAGCAGCCCAAATTTTTTGTCCCAGTTCGAAGTCGTCGGAGTAGTAATCCGCGACTGCGGGAAATCCGCCGATTTGTTCGAGCACTTCCCGCCGCGTGGCTGTGACCGGACCGAGTGCGAAACGCATGCCTTCCAGCATGTCGGCCACAATCACCCCGGAAGTCATTTCCACGGACATCCCAAGCGCTTCAAGCTTTGAGCCCAATCCTGGCGCGGGAACTCCCCGGTAAGGACAAGTCACCAATCCGATTTTTTCTTCCAGCAAAGGAACGACTATATTTTGCAGCAGGTCCGGGCCCACACAAACATCGCTGTCGCTCATAACGATGTAACGTGCGGAGCTAACAGCCAGCATCTTTTGCTGGGAGAAGACTTTGGCATTTGGCCAGTCGGGCGCGCCGGAAAGCACCACACGCGATTTGACGAGTGGATGGTTCTGGCAAAGTCTTTCCACCACGGCCAAAGCGGGGTCGCTCGCCTCCCGCACGCTAAAAATTATTTCGAAGTTCGGATAGTCCTGGCGGAAAAAACTCTCCAGGTTTTTCTCCAGTTCCGGTTCCATGCCATGCACGGGCTTAAGCACGGTCACCGGAGGCCATGTGGAAGTTTCGATTTGCCGAACCGATCTAGCCCCCGCTCGCGAGTTGTGTTTGTAGCGCCCGGCCGCGAAGATTACCAGACACAGATAGATGAAGGAAGTAGTTAGCCCAAAAAACGCCAGCCCAAGAAACAAAAAACCAAGCGAGCCAATGGCCGGAAGGTGAGCGAAACTCATGCGGAAGTCAGAGCGAAAAGACAAACGGGATTATACGGGAACTACAGCGAGCAAGACTATTTCGCGGAGGCCGCCATGGCCAGCGTGACGGGAGCTTCCAGGATCTCCCGGACTTTACGGCTGAGTACCTTCAGGCTAAACGGCTTTTGCAGGAAGTTGCTGGTCACATCAATGGAGCCGTATCGTTGTACGGTACTCTCGGCGTAGCCGGAAACGAAAAGCACTTTCATGTCGGGCCGGGCATTGGCAAGCTGACCCGCAAGTTTCGCTCCCCCCATGTGCGGCATTACGACGTTGGTAATCATCAGGTCAATTGTGTTCTGATAGTCGCGCGTGACATCCAGCGCGTCGTCGCCATTGATTGCCTGAAGGACCGTATAACCGCAGGTAGTCAGGAATTCCGAGGCAGACTGGCGCACGGCCTCTTCATCTTCCACCAGCAGAACAGTTCCGGAGCCCGAGAATTTTCCTCGGCAATGTGGCCCGGAGGAAGCTTGCTCAATTTTTGCTGCGCGCTGGGCCAGTAAATCTTGAAGCTAGTGCCCATGCCCGGCTCGCTGTACACCCAAACAAAGCCACCATTCTGCTTCACGATGCCGTAAACAGTCGCCAGACCGAGCCCGGTGCCTTTGCCTTCTTCCTTGGTGGTGTAAAAGGGTTCAAAAATATGGTGCATGTGTTCCGGCAAAATTCCCTCTCCGGTGTCGGTAACCGCCATTAAAGCGTAGTCCCCTGCGGGAACAATCGAATGACGTTGCAGATAAGTTTCATCCAGATAAACATTGCTGGTTTCAATGGTGAGCTTTCCACCATGGGGCATGGCGTCCCGAGCATTGGCCGCCAGGTTCATTACGATCTGTTCAATCTGCACCGGGTCGCACTTTATCTTTGCCATTTCCAGCCCCGGCACGAATTGCAGTTGGATGTCTTCGCCAATCAATCGAGGCAAAATCCGCACGGCATCCCGCAACAGCACATTCAGGTCGAGCACCTGCAACGATTGCATTTGCCTCCGGCTGAAGGCCAGCAGTTGCCGGGTGAGATCGGCGGCCCGGCGGGACGCCGTGAGGATCTGGTCCACATTCCTGCGCAGCGGGTTCTCGTGAGTAATGGAATCCTGCATCAGTTCCGCGTAGGCGCTTATGACCATCAGCAGGTTATTGAAGTCATGCGCGACGCCGCCCGCCAGACGGCCGATGGCATCCATCTTCTGGGCCTGCAATAACTGCGCCTCCAGCCGTCGCTTCTCGGTAACGTCGTGGTCGCAGCACACAAAATGCGTGGTCTTGCCTTGCGCGTCCTGCAAGGGAGCAATGGTGCGCTCCACCAGCAGAGCGTCCCCATTCTTCTTGCGGCTGGTAACGCTGCCCCGAAAAACATTTCCGGCAAAGATCGTCTCCCACATCTGGCGATAGGTTTCCGGATGTTCGGTCTCCACTTCCAGCAGGCTGAACGCATTCCCTTTAAGTTCGACGGTTGTGTATCCGGTGGCACGGGTGAACGCGGGGTTGATATATTCAACCACTCCTGAACTGTCCATAATGGCGATCAGTTCCGTGGCCTGTTCCACCGCGCTCCACAGCTTGCTCAACATTACTTCCGATTTTTTGCGCTGCCGCTCTTTGCAATGCGCCTGGATCGCGAATCCAGGGCATGCAGGGCAGGAGATTCGCCTATCCCAGGCACCGGAAAAGGCGTACCGTGGCCTCCGTGCAGGATGCCTGCGAGAGCTGACTCGCTTACGTGATCGCTGATAAAGACCAGAGGCGGGTAGCCTCCTCGCTTGCGGATGGCGCTCGAAAGCTGCAATGCCATGGATCTCCGGAGCGATAGTTGCACAACAGAAGATCACACGTATTGTTTTCCAGTTCGCGGATGGCCTGGGTCGGGGAAGCCGCGTGACGGGCATCCACTCGTCTGTCCGCCGCCCGTCCCAGAAGGTCCTGCAGATAGGTGAAGTCTTCCGCATTGTCGCTGACCAGCAGCAGACGCAGTTTTTGACTTCCTCCCGCGGACTCTTTTGCCTTACTCATGGCTGACCTTACACTTTGGTTATCGGAGCCCAAAAGGGTTGGCATGCACGCGGGGAATAACGATTTGCGGATGAATTCGTAAGGGAAAGATCAATTCAGGAAAGTACACATTTGGGACAAGAGTAAACAGGGAAAACAAAACGCATGGAAAGTGGGCCTCTCCATGCGTTGATACCAATTCGAAAGATCGTTAATTGGAACTGCCCGCTCCGGCGCCAGTCGGCGCGGTAGCGCTAATGGCCAACGCAAACTTCTTGCCGTTAAAACGAAGTTCTTTCAATGAGGCGCTGCCGTTCGGAATTCCGCTCCACCACCGCCTGATTGCTGCCTGACGCCTGGTCTATGGCAACAACTTTCGCCGGGGTCTGCGCTACCACTTTGTGGCCTTTCATAATATTCAACTGGACATCCGGTCCGTCGCCGTCCCAGGTAACAGAATAATCGCCCGCCTGCAGTTGCTTCCCGTTGACCGAGACTGTGTTGTTCAGCTGGAATGCACCTTTGTTTGCCGCGAATGCGCTCGCGCCCAGCATCAGCACGACCGCTAACAATACCGCCTGATAGTTTCTGCCTCTCATAAAGCTCCCTTCGCCCGCTAGATTCGGGTCTCAGCTTATGGCGGCCACAAAATGACCCTCAAGCGTTGCGTTTTACAACTGAAGGCCTACAATGTGCGACGGGGTCAAAGCACCAGCGCAAAAGCGCATTGCTGTGCGGGGATTGCGCCACCCGGCCGCCAAACCTGGAATGACGCACTCCCCTCAACCCCGTGATCTCTGAACTCGAAATTCCCTCGCCTTATTTGATACGGCTCCCGCGACTGAAAAGTTTAAAAAATCAAACCTTCCAATCACAGTCTTGGACGCAGCTTTTTCGCGGTTGTTAGCAACACCTGAAATGCCTACAACATACGCTGTATGTTTTGTTAGATCAGATGCTTTCGCGGGTGAGGAAAATGTAAAAATGTAAAAGAAGAGAAAACTTTGCGAAACGAAAACCGTCGCGGTGCGGAACATCCGGACGAAAATTCCGTGGGATTTTACGGGCGCGGAAAAGTGCCCGCGCCCCGAATACAAACTATTGTGCGGATTCTTCTTTTTCGACCATGACCTTCAAATGCGTAGTGACTTCCTTGTGCAACTTGACAGGGAATGGTGAACTCGCCGAGGTCTTCAAAGGTTCGTGAAGCTGGATCTTGCGGCGGTCAAGGGTGAATCCTTTCTTGGCCAGCGCGTCGGCGATGTCGCCTGAAGTTACTGAACCAAAAAGCTGGGCCTGCTCGCCAGTGCGCCGCTGGAATGAGACGGAAACGCCGTCAAACTGTTTGCTCAACTCTTCCGCCTGCACTTTTTCCTTTGCGGAACGGCGCACGGACGCGGCCTTCATCTGCTCGATGACCGCCTTATTGCCAGACGAAGCTTCAATGGCCAGTTTGCGCGGCAACAAATAGTTCCGTCCATAGCCCTCCGCGACTTTCACCAGATCGCCGCGCGAGCCGAGTTTATTCACATCTTCTTTGAGAATGACTTCCATAGGTGCTCCTCTAAAATCGATTGCGCGGACTCCGCGCGCCAACAATGGATACCGGTTGGCGTGAAACGGGCCGCAGTCAGTAATCGTAATTACGACGCGCGGCCTGAAAACGGCAGCAGTGCAATGTTGCGCGCCAGTTTGATGGCCGAGGAAAGGCGCCGCTGGTGCGGAGTGCAGACGCCGGTCAAACGGCGAGGCACGATCTTTCCACTCTCGATGAGACGAACTGCCCCAGCAGCCGGTAGTCTTTGTAATCAATCGCGTCAATTTTTTCCACGCAAAACTTGCAGACCTTCTTGCGCCGGAAATATTTGCGGCCACCTTCACGCCCTCCGGGACCACCGGGGCGCGGACCACGATTGCGGTCGCCGCCGCGGTCTCCTCCACGGTCAGGTGGGCGTTCTGAGGACCGTTCCGGGGAACGCTCCGGGCGTTCTCCGCCGCCTGTGGAACCTTCAGCGGTTGTTGTTCTAATTTCGTCAGCCATGGTGCTCCTTCGTTTTCTTTTTTGGAGCTACGGGCTCGCTCGCCCGTAGAGTTGAGAACCGCGGGCAAAACGCCCGCCGCTCCATCAATATTGTTATGCCGTAACTGCGGCAGTCTCGCCGCCCGCTTCCGCGGGAGCGGGCGCTGGTGGCGCCTTGCGCTTTGCCTCGCGAAGCTTCTTGATCTTCTCCAGGCGCTTCTGCGCTTCGTCAATTCGCACAGTGATGAATTTAATCACTTGTTCAGTGACGCGCAGGCGCCGCTCAAGTTCATGAACCAGTCCGCCGCTGCCTTCGAGAACCAGCAGGACGTAAATTCCGTCATGGAACTTGCGCACCGTGTAAGCGAGCCGTCGCTTGCCCATAACGTCCACTTTGTGGACGCTGCCTCCCGATGAAGTCACAACCGTCTCCAACGTGGAAATCAGCTTTTGCTGCTCTTCCTCCGGCATGTCAGGCCGGACGATAAACATTAGTTCATAAGTACGATTCATTCTGTTCTCCAAATTCTTGCGCTGCTTAAACCATCCGCAGCTAGCTTCCGCCCTAACTCTCCGGCCCGGCTTCCTTTTCTTTCCGGTTAAAGCGATTCATGGCCGGGCCTTCACCTTCCGTCAGAACCACTTTCACTGCTTCCACGGCAGCGTCAAGCATTTCACTCACCACTGCCAACTGCGCTTTGCGGAAGGGCGCCAGCAAATAATCTTTCCCGTCCGTGACTTTATGCTCCGGCGCTACTCCCAGCCGGATACGCAAAAAATCCTGCGTTCCCAGCGCGCCGATGATGGACTCAATTCCGTTATGCCCCGCCGAGCTTCGCTTGCGGTGTATCCGCAGCGTGCCCAGCGAAAAGTCCATTTCATCCTGCAACACGATCAAACCGCTTTGCGGATCAATCTGGTGCTCCGCAACCAGCTCCCGCACCGACAGTCCGCTCAGGTTCATGAAGGTTTCTGGTTTCGCCAGAATCACCGTCTCAGAACCAATCAACGCGCGTCCTGTCAACGCCCGGCACTGACGATTTCTAACTTCGACCTTGCACTGGTCCGCCATCAGGTCAATGGCGAGAAACCCGGCGTTGTGCGGCGTGAACTGGTACTCGATTCCCGGATTTCCAAGACCGACAATCAGTTTCACGCCGTTTCAATGTCCCCCGCTCACAGTGTATCGACCTGACGGGCGAGGGCGCCCGTCGCTGCACGAGCATTACTTCTTCTCTTTCTTCTCGCCCTTCTCGGCAGGAGCTTCCGCGCCTTCTTCGGTCTCCTGTTTGCCCTTCTTAATGACCTCAGGTTCGCTCGGTCCAGCCGCTGCGTCAGCCACAGCCTCCGGAGCCGCCACCACTTCTTCCTTCACGATCGTGATGTGGGCCACGGTCTGGTTCTCATCCGTCAGGAACTTAACCTTGTCGGTATGCGCGAGGTCCGCCACGCGCAGGACTTTGCCGAAGACCAGCTCAGACACATCCGCTTCAATCGAGGCAGGAATATCGCCAGGCAAGCACTCCACTTCCACTTCACGCAACACCTGCTCGAGGATGCCGCCCTGCTGCTTGACGCCAGCCGCTTCGCCCTTGAGGACGATAGGCACGGCTACGCGCAGTTTCTGGTCCATGGCGATGCGTTTTAGGTCAATGTGCATCAATGAGCCTTTGATGGGCTCATATTGCCAGTCCACGATCATGGCCTTGGTGCGCTCGCCACCATCGAGAGCCAGGTCGAAAATGGAGTTGTGGCCGCTCTGCGAATTCAGTATCCGCGACACATGCCGAGGGTCGAGCACTATAGGCGTGGATCCTTGCCCGCGCCGTAAAGACGGCGGGAATCTTGCCGCCGGGCGCACGCGGCGTGCAGCGTTCTTGTTGCCCGGCTGCGGGGTTGCGCTTGCAGTACGTTGCTTTTCAGTTGTTGCGGTCGCCATAATCTCATCTTCCCTATAAGAACAATTTGCTGACAGATGTCTCTTCGTGAATCGACTGGATCGCCCGCCCGATCAAACCTGCGATCGACAGGACTTTAATTTTCGGTTCATTCCGCGCAGCTTCGCTCAGCGGAATAGTGTTCGTTACAACCACCTGCTTGATGCAAGACTTCGCGATATTTTCCGACCGCCGGCCCGGAAAACACGGCGTGCGAGCAGCAGGCATAAACCTCCGCCGCGCCGTTTTCAAGCAATGCACTCGCGGTCTTTACCAACGTTCCCGCCGTATCAATGATATCGTCAATGATCAGGCACGTGCGGCCATTCACGTCTCCGATGACATTCATGATTTCCGTCACGTTCATTTCCACGCGGCGCTTGTCAACGATTGCCAGCGCAGAATCCATCTTCTTCGCGAAAAACCGCGCGCGCTCCACGCCGCCCGCATCCGGCGAAACTACCGTTAACTTCGGCAACTCCAGCTTCTTGAAATAATCCACCAGCACCGGCGAAGCAAAAAGATGGTCCACCGGAATATTGAAAAATCCCTGCAACTGCGGCGTATGCAGATCAACAATCAATGCCCGGTCCGCGCCCGCCGTCGTCAGCAAATCCGCAACCAGCTTCGAGGAAATCGGCACTCGAGGCTTGTCTTTGCGGTCCTGCCGCGCATATCCGTAATACGGAATCACCGCCGTAATGCGCCGCGCTGAAGCCCGCTTGAGCGCGTCCAGCATCAGCAGCAACTCCATCAAATGGTCATCCACCGGACGGCAGGTGGGCTGCATCAGGAAAACATCCGCGCCCCGGACATTCTCCTGAATCTGTACATAGGCCTCACCGTCAGCAAACCGCGTGACCAACGCTTGTCCGCGATTCAGGCCCAGAAAATCGCAAACTTCCTGGCACAGCGCTTCATTGGCCGTGGCGCAGAAGATTTTGAACTTGTCGTCCACCCGCGCGCGTTGCGGCTTGCGCTCGGACTTCTCATCTGGACTCATCTTCGTCTCGGTCGCTGTCGTCAGAGTCGCCATTGTCAGTTTCCGGTTCTCAGTTGCCAGTTTTTAGTTCTCAAGCTTGCCGAGAACTGACAACTGGAAACTGCTTTTATGGCTGGGCCGCTAGGATTCGAACCTAGACAAAGTGCTCCAAAGGCACTTGACCTACCATTAGTCGACGGCCCAGTGTCAGATTGAAGAATGAATTGACGACCTAAGATTGAACCTTTCGGAATCAATCCGCAACTTCAAATCTTCAATCTAAAATCTTTTCCAGTATTGCTGCCGTGTAAGTGTAGCCGTCGCGACCGCGGGAATCCCGCTCTTCGTTAACCTAGCCGCGGCTTCTTCCGCCATCACCCGCGTGGTAAACAACCCATACAAAGCGGAACCAGAGCCGGAGAGCGAGGCATAATACGCGCCTGACTTCCTGATCGCACTCTTGACGTCGCGCAAAACGGGATACTGAGGAAACACGACCTGTTCAAAGTCGTTCTCTATCCCGGTACGGACGAGGTCGAGAAGCGGATTCTCGGCCCGGCCCCTGCCTTTACTCACAGGGACACCGGATGCTGCTTTCCCAGTTTTGAGTTGGGAACAACTCAGCCATGCGGAAACCACCCGGCTGAATGTATTTATTCTATCGGAGGGATCGGAGAGCGTCAATTTCGTTGGGGTACGTCCCTTTGGTGTTTCTATTAGGGCATCCCAGTCGGCAAAGGCCTTAGGGGTGGAAACTCCAATTTCCGGCGTGGCAACCACGCACGGAACGGAGGGAAAATCGGGCAATGGATAGACTTCCTCGCCGCGCCCCACGCCCAGCGATGTGCCTCCTACAAGAAACAGCGGCAGGTCCGACCCAACTTCCGCGGCAATGCGCAGCATTTCCTCGCCCCGCAGCTGCTTTTTCAGTGCACGCTCCAAGGCCAGAAGGGCGGCGACCGCGTTTCCCGATGCGCCTCCGAGACCTCCCTGGACGGGCAGGCGTTTGTCAATCTCAATGATGACCTTCCCTCGGGCTTTGAGTGCTTTCATGACCCGTTCCGCAATGCCATAGCACGTATTCGTTGCATCGCGCGGAACGCGCGGGTCTTTGCTGCCAATTTCAATTCCCGCGCCGCGAACGACTTCCACGCGAACAATATCGTGCAGAGCAATCGTCTGATACACAGTTCGCAGGTCGTGAAAGCCATCCGCGCGGCGCGCGCCGATGTACAGGCCGAGGTTAATTTTCGCGTAGGAGCGGACGGTGACGGACATAAGAGGCATTCATTCTATCTGCATGGGTTCTTTTGCGGAATATGGGCGACACGCCGTCCCCCTCGTACCCTATACTCGTCTGCCATGGCGAGGAACCAACGAGGATTAGTTTCCCGCAAGTCCGGCATTATTCTGCTTTGCTGCCTTACCGTTCTCGTCGTTGCCGCTATCATTCTTGCACCTCGTGTCCCGCAACCCCTCTCCTATCACAACTTCGCTGATCAACGCGCGTGGCTGGGCATTCCCAACTTCGGCGACGTAAATTCCAACGCTCCCTTTGCGTTCATCGGCATTTGGGGGCTCATTTTTCTGTTCAGCCATCAATCGGAACGAAGCTTTGCTGATAAGCGCGAACGCATCTCCTATTTTCTGATCTTCTTCGGACTGTTGCTCACCGCAATTGGCTCAAGTTACTACCATCTTGCCCCCAATAACGCCCGACTTGTGTGGGATCGGCTGCCCATGACGATTGTTTTTATGGCACTCGTCGCTGCGATCATTGGGGAGCGAATCAGCATCCGCGCGAGCCTGATTCTGTTGCCGGTTCTTCTTGTGATCGGAATTGGCAGTGTTCTGCAATGGTATTGGAGTGAATTGCAAGGGCGGGGAGATCTCCGACTGTATGCCGCGGTTCAAGTTTATGCTGGCCTGGTTCTTTTGTTGATGCTCGCGCTGCCAGCCCGATATACGAGAAGCTGGGACTATGCAGTCATCGCGGGATTCTATGCTCTGGCCAAAATTCTTGAATTAACGGACCGGAAAATTTTCCAGGCCATTCACGCCGTTAGCGGACATACGTTAAAACATCTTGCTGCGGCATTGGCGGGATACTGGATTTTAAGAATGCTGCAAAAGCGCCGACCTTTGCTGCATTCCTCATCGGCAGCTACTTCTTGACTCTGACCTGAACTCTCGTGCCATCTGGCAAACTTCCATTTGGCAATCTGATCATGCCATCCTGCACTACTCCCTCAAATTCCTGGGGAGCATTCGCGAGTGCCATAAGAGGCGCAGCAGCTTTCCGTCCCATCCCCTTGTCCATGGCTTCATTCGCCAGTCGGTCGGCGTCCTGATTGTGCTCGCGCAGTGCATGGTCAATGGAAAACCAATCCATTTGCGCGATTAATTCTGTCGCGCGTCCGTGCAGATCTTTCAACGTGAGATTTTTTACTTTGTAAATTCCCTTGATCTGGCGCACCAGAAGTTCCGAATCGCTGATTAACTTAAGCGCCTTCGGCCCGTGCGCGAGCGCATATTCGAGGGCCGCGATGAGTCCCTGATACTCGGCGAAGTTATTGGTCTGGTGGCCAAGATACTCGCTGAGGGCAGCGACTTTGCGTCCGCTTTCGTCTTTGATAACGACGCCGTAGCCCGCAGGGCCGGGATTTCCGCGCGCTCCGCCATCGCTGTGGGCGATCAAGTGGTGTTCAGGAGGCTTAATCATGGAGTATCGAAATGATTTTGGACATCGTGAGAGTTTACACCGTGTCTGATCATTTCAATGTTGTCATGCTGACTCTTGTCATGCTGAGCGGAGCATTCTTGCAAAGCAAGAATGTGCAGTCGAAGCATCCCTTACCATTGCACATCTAAATTGGAACAGCTATAGGGATTCTTCGACTCCACATTCGTTCACTTCCGTGAACGAATGTTCCGCTCAGAATGACAACCGCAAAGTGCGCGGACCCTATTGCGACTTCAAATAACGGTCAAACCAAGCAATGGTGCGTACCATCAAGTCTCGGCGATGGTCGGGGACCAGAAAAGCATGCCCCTCGCCGGGATAGATTACCAATTGCGTTTCCACTCCCAGCGTTTTTAAAGCATGCCAGAACTCACGTGATTGCGGCACCGGACATTCTCCGTCGCGCTCTCCCACAAGCAGCAGCGTGGGAGTTTTGACATTCTTAATAAACGTAATGGGCGAGCTTCTCGCATAGACCGCTGGATCGTCATACACCGACGCGCCAAAGTACGGGATCATCCATTCATCAATGTCGTTCTCGCCATAATAGCTTTGAAAGTTCGCCAGTCCCGCCCCGGATACAGCGGCGCGAAAGCGATGGGTCTGCGTAACAGCCCACATAGTCATATAACCGCCATAGCTCCAGCCAGTAATACCAATGCGATCTTTGTCCACGGGCAGCGTGCGTACCACTTCATCCACGCCCGTCATAATGTCGTGGAAGTCCCCATAGCCGAAGTCTTTTACGTTGCCTTGCGCGAATGCTTCGCCTTCCCCGTAACTGCCGCGAGGGTTGGGATAGAAAACAAAATATCCGCGTGCGGAAAGCTCATGAGTGTTAAAGAAATCACTCGGCCACGCGGAACGGAATTCAGAGGCCGGGCCGCCGTGGGGTACGACAATCATCGGATATTTCTGGCGCGCATCGTAATCCTTCGGATACATCAGCCAGCCCTGGATGCGCATAGTGCCGTTCATCCAGTGAATGCTCTTCATGGCTCCCCAGTTCGGCTGGAATGCGTCATTGTCGTGGGTAAACTGCCGCCAATGGCCCATCGGGCCCACCCATATTTCCGAAGCGTGCGCCGCTGAATTAGCGATAAAGGCGGACGCGGAGTTGCCATCAGCCGCGAGCGATATTGAAGGCTCTCCTGAATACGAAGTGCTGATGCTTTCCGGCCCATTCCAGATTTGTGAAACCTTCCCGCTGGGAACGTCAACTTCTCCCACGCCTGTGTTGCCATCAATATTTTCCGCGAATGTGATCTTGGCAGGCCGCTGCCAGTACAAATCCGATGGCGAGGCAGAGATTTCAGGAGTAATGTCCTTCGCGACGCCACCGGAAGCAGGCACAACAAAAATGTCCCCGCCTATTACCCCTTCATCGCTCATGATGCCGCCGATAAACGCGATCTGCTTCCCGTCTGGCGACCAGCGGGGAGCTGCAAACTGCAAATGCGGGCGGTAAACCGATTTAAGTTGCGCGGAACCCACTTGCAACGTGTACAGCTGCGCGATATACCAATTGGAATCACCCGCGCCCTGCGCCGCAATCAAAGCGAAGCTCTTGCTGTCTGGAGACCAATTAAATTCGTAGACATACCTATCGGCTGGAGAAATTTGTCGCATATTTCCTGAGGCGACATCCACGATCGCCAAACGCTGTTCATACACCTGGCTCTCAACAACTCCGGTTTCTTCGGTCATGGGCATCTGCGGCCCAGCGCTGCGGGGAGCGTTTTCGATAAAGAGAAACGCCACGCTCTTCCCGTCCGGCGACCATGCGGGGTCCGACAAGTCTCCGGTTAGACTGGTAAGTTTGCGGGGCGCGCCTGACTTCACATCCGCAACATAGAGCTGGGGTTGTGATAAAGCGCCGCTGTTCGATAAGAACGCAAGGCGTGCGCTGTCCGGCGACCAGGCAATGCTGTTCTCATCCAGATGTTCAGCGGAAGAGTCCGCTGATATCCGCCTCGCAGGAGCGCTCGCATCCGCAGGCTGAACAAAAACGCCTGAGCCCGTGATGCTCTGGCGGCTCTGACTGTAAAGTGGCTGGACCCACGCCAGCTGTTTGCCGTCCGGCGAAATGGCCACTTGGTAAAAGCTTTTTACAATCCGCGGGGGAACGCTGTTTTCTTGCGCGGCCACTTTCACGACCGCCGACAAAAGCAGTAGACAGCCTAATATTTTTAGATTCGTTTTCGCGGACAAAGACACCCTGCTCATCTTCCCTCGCCCAGGCGTATAGCAAGCCGCTCCGGCAATTTCGCGGCAAGAATGCTTTGCTGCGCGCTTTTCACGTCGTATGGAACGCGATAGAACGTGGCCATGCGCGACGTCGAATCGAAAACAAGAAAAGCGGCACGCCAGTCCCCGTCGCGAGGCTGGCCGACCGAGCCGGGATTGATCAGATATTTTTTATCGGTCTGTAATTCAAATTCGAATGTCTCGATTTTTCGCGCGTCCTTGTAGCGGGGCGAAATGAACCGTGTTGGACCTTCATTTCCGGCAAACGCACCTTGCACGTGCGTGTGCCCGAAGAACGTCGCGGGCACCTGTATGCTGGCGAGTATGGCGTGCGCGTCCTGCTCATACATCAAATACTCATCCTCGTCGCGAGGGGAACCGTGCACCAGTTGAATTCCGGTTTCTCCTTCCACTGGCAACGGGCCTTGCGGGAGCGCCTTCAGCCAGGCAAGATTTTCCGCCGACAGGTTTTCCCCCGTCCATCGGATGGCCGCGGATGCGATGGGATTGAAATCACGGGCGTCGCTGATTCCGCTGGCAGCCTTGTCGTGGTTTCCGCGCACAAAGATATTTCCGAGGCTCCGGCTGATTTTCACCACTTCATCAGGGTTCGCACCGTAACCAACGACATCGCCAAGATTGACCGCTAAATCGTAGGCAGGGGCCGCCTCCAAAGAAGCCTCTAAAGCCTGCAAATTAGCGTGAATGTCGCTGAGTATAAGGATGCGCAAGTTCCACCGGAGAACGGATTATAGATGGCCTAAAGGCAAGCCGGGTAATCGGCGGCGTCAAAAGTTCAGGCCAAAACGCGCCCCGGCCGACTTCGGTTACCCATGCTGCTGAATCTTAGGCCGCGGATGTGGCATCATGTATAGCCTATGACCAAAATCCACATCCCCACCCCGCTCCGGCAATACACTGGAAAACAAGCCGCGGTGGAGGTGAAGGCAAGCAACATTGGCGAGGCGCTCTCCGGCCTGGTGACGAGCCATCCTGACCTTCGCCGCCACCTTTACACCGACGAGGGCAAGTTGCGCGCTTTTGTAAACGTCTATTTGAATGACGAGGACGTGCGCTATCTGCAGAAGGAAGCGACCTCGGTCAGCGATGGTGATAATATTTCCATAGTGCCTTCGATAGCCGGGGGCCGGTAAAAACATGAATTTCCTCGCCACATTCCACCGTTGTTGTTGCTCCTCCTGTTGTTGCCTGCTTTAGGCTTTTGGCAGTTTCCCGCAAGCATAGCGTTACAAATACAATCTTAGAGGCGTTGCAATGGCCACCGTAATTGACGTGAAACCCGAAGCCGTGACTTTGAATAACGACGAAATCCTCCGCTATTCGCGCCATCTCATCATGCCCGAGGTCGGCATGGAGGGTCAGCTCAAGCTGAAGGCAGCGAAGGTGTTGTGCGTTGGCGCCGGCGGCCTGGGCTCGCCGTTAGCCCTGTATCTTGGAGCGGCCGGAGTTGGAACACTGGGAATTGTTGATTTTGACGTGGTCGATTTCACCAACCTGCAACGGCAGATCATTCACACCACTTCGGATGTGGGACGGAAAAAGCTTGATTCAGCAGCGGAAAAGATCAAAGCGATCAATCCATTTGTGAACATCCGCAAAATTGATACCCGGCTGAGCAGTGATAATGCGCTGGAACTGTTCAAAGAATTCGACATCATCGCCGACGGAACAGACAATTTCCCCACGCGGTATCTGACCAACGACGCCTGCGTGCTGAGCGGCAAGCCGAACGTTTACGCTTCCATCTTCCGCTTCGAAGGGCAGGCCAGTATCTTCGGGACCGAAAACGGCCCTTGCTACCGCTGCCTGTATCCTGAGCCGCCACCGCCGGGATTGGTCCCTTCCTGCGCCGAGGGCGGCGTGCTAGGAATTCTGCCCGGGCTTCTGGGTGTGATTCAGGCTACGGAAGTCATCAAGCTGATTTTGAAGACGGGTGATCCGCTCATTGGACGCCTGCTGCTTGTAGATGCGCTGGGCATGAAGTTCCGCGAGCTGAAATTGCGGAAGAACCCCGATTGCCCCGTTTGCGGCAAGAACCCAACCATAAAAGAATTGATTGATTACAATGAATTCTGCGGAATTCGCGGCGAGGAGATGCCAGTGGAAACAACTAATGCCGACATATCAGTAGAAGAATTGAAGCGGCGCTTGGATGCCGGTGACGATCTATTTGTTCTCGACGTCCGTGAACCTCATGAATACCAGATCTGCAATATCAACGGACACCTTATCCCGCTGGGTGATCTGCCCAAGCGCGTGAATGAGCTTGATCCGAACAAAGAGATCGTTGCCCATTGCCGCTCCGGCGCTCGCAGCGCCAAGGCCGCGGATTTCCTGCGCAACGCCGGGTTCCGCAACGTGCACAACCTGGCAGGCGGAATTCTGGCCTGGGCAGACAAGATTGATCCGAAGATGGCGAAATACTAGATGGCCGAAGAGTGGATGGCGAAGTAATTAATTCGGCTTGATGGGGATTCGCAGTGCAGGGAGCGCCCACGCGCTCCCTGAATTTTTATCGCGATTTGAGCGCCAGCAGAGCGATCGTAGCCAACGACATCACAACGATCCCGATCCAGTAAATGTTGCGGCTGAACCAGCTTCCCGGCTTCGCGTCAGAATAGTGGTCAAGAAACGAAGGAGCGCCGGTGCTCACCGGCGTTGCGGCCTCAGAAACGTTCGATGCCTCGCAATCCAGACAAAGACTTCGTCCTCCAGAAACCGGAAACCCGCAGGCAGAGCATTTCCCGACGCTGGCATGCAGTTGAGCAATGATTTCCGGGTCAATCGGCACCAGCGGCGTCGAATCTAAACCTGCATTCGAACCGGTCAAGCTCGAATCGCTCCCGGCAGGATTTGATTGCCCAACGCTCGAGTTAACCGGTAGCGCGGAGTTGTTCTTTACGGCATTGCCAGCGGGCGCTTGAGGAAGCGGCCAGTTCTGAATCGCGGTGTCCTGAAGTCCGATGTCAGGCTCCACCTCCAGGGCCGTCTGGATTATTTCTCCCAAACGCTCTACAGCACTGATGTCGCGCTCTTCAAATGCATACGCTTTGCCGGACAACAACTCGAAAATACCGATGACCTTTGCGTCATGAACCAGTGGTTGGACCACGACAGAAACAATTCCCAGCGCTCGGCAACTTTCACGGTTTACCCGCAGATCGGTCTCAACATCGTCACAGCGCAGCAGTTTTTTCAGGCGAACGCTCTCGCCGGTCAGGCCTGAATCCATTTGCAAGTAGGCGCCAATTTCCGGAGCGGAGATCCCCGTGGAAGCACGGCATACCATTTTTCCATTTTCGACGAGCGCGATGGCGGCCCCGGATGCGCCCGTAATGTATTTCGCGCGATCCACTAGCAATTGCAACGCAGCTTCAAGATCGCTCTTCGCCATTTGCGCGAGCGATTTGTGGTTGTCATCGCCAGGAAAACGCACTCGCTCCCGCGGCGTTTGTGGCAACACTGCGGGCGGAAACTTACCCACGGCTTCCGCACCAGAAGTCTGGCTCGACGGGCCGTTTTGTCCTAATAATCCCAACTGATCCATGACCGATATTCGGAGTTTCGCTCCCTCCATACCAACTGTCAAGGAGCCCTTTGTACCGAAAGGACATCCCCGGGAAGCAACACGACGAAAAAAATGCCTCCACAACGGAAATTGTGGAGGCAGTCAAGATTCAAATCGCGGCTTAATCTGCATCAGCCAGCGTGAGTTGTGTAAAGCCTCCGCCGAGTGCATCCAGTGCGATGAACGTCCTGACTTGACCGGCGTTAAAGGTCACCGTTCCGGTGCTGATGAAACTGGATTTTGATCCAGGAGCGGTCAGAAAAATTTCATAGGTTCCCGGCACCACATCCTGATAGTCGGTACCTGCCTGAAAAGCCAGGTTGGCGACCGTCGGGGACACCGTAGCAATATTGGTTCCCGACGGCACAATATACACATCCACGGAACCCATCGCCGGCGCGGCATTGATGATGCGAATACCCGCGTCACCCGCGGTTGTAACTGTGTTGAGATCATTGAACACGGTGGCGGTGATGTTCGGGGACGAGCCTGTTACCACCATGGTTTGCAATCCCCCAGTGGATAAAGAAAGACTTTGGTCCACATAGGCGCTGGAAGAACCGTTGGGCTCGAGTTGAATGTGATGGGACCCGGTGGTTTCCGTTAAGTACCCGGTCGCCGCACCGTAGTTCACTGTCGCGGCCGTCACGCTGTCTACCAGCACGTTCGATTCGCCTTCGCTGGGTGACGCCTGCACGAAACGTATTTCCGGCGAATTGGTGCCATTCGTCCCGGTGGAAGTACCAGAACCTCCGCAACCCGAAGCAAAACAAATTGCCCAACATGCTATGAACGTGGAGCTGTATTTGAACAGACGATTCCCCATTTCCCCTATTCCCCATCCCAACTGAAGATTTGGCACTGCCGCATAGTGTGATGCGGCAAGATAATATCCTCGCGTGATAATTGTTTTGTAGAGAGTAAAGAGTGAGTAAAAGAATGTAAAGATTTGTTGGATACCGGAAGCGTTGGTCGCATCTAGCGCTTGTCTCGTTGCTTTAGCCAGTCCAAAAACATTTGCTCAAATGATTTGTCGTAATCCATCAACACGTGACGCACCGTGTGTCCGCTGACAAAGTGGCAAATTTCTTCCGCAAGATTTTTGGCGTGGTCCCCGGCGCGCTCCAGCGACTGCGTCATGAAGATGACCTGCAGGCTTGCCTGCCGCTGAATGCTCTCAGGATTTTCAATGTGACGCATGAAGATGAGATTGCGCAGGCGGTCCATCTCCGCGTCCGCGCGCAATATTTCAATGGCCTTCTTGACATCCCGCGACGCGAACGCGATGCCCACATCGCCCAGCATCTTCTCGAGGATCGTGGCCATTTGCGTAAGATCGCGCACATCCTGGGAATCCACGCGAGCGCCGGCCGCTTGCGCGCTGCTGCCAAAGCTGAGCAGCAGGTCGCCAATACGTTCCAAGCCGATCATGAACTTCATGCAGGCCAGCAACTCGCGGGCTTCCGCCTCGCTTACCTGCGTAATGGCCTGAGTTACTCCCGCATCAATTTCCATGTCCAGCTTGTCGAGTTCTTTTTCCCGCTCACGCAAGGTGTTGAGCAATGCGGAAGAACCCGTGGCCACACACTCTGCCGCCACAGCCGCCGCGCCTTGCGCCACGCGACAGGCCTCAATGGTCTGCTCGACCAGATGAGCGTAATGCCGTTCGGATTGGGGCTGGATTCTGGCTGTGCTCATAAGTATCCAATCTTGGGAGCTGCGCTGGCCCGTGATCGTCAAGCCTCACCAGGAAAGCACGGATAAACAATTTTAGAATATTCGCCGCGCCGATAGGTTAACGGCTGGTTAATAAAACCATAACGCCTGTTGTGTGCAATATAAATATTTTTATTTGCCGTTTTGCGTAAACGCGAGCGTCAAAAGCGTCTTTTGTTCGACTTCGTGCGCCTTGCCGGAGCCTGTGGCCGGACTGGGACTGGCGGAGCGCTTGATCGCCAAAACCGGACGGTTCCCTGCTATTTGCCGCAACCGGGGAAGAATGTACGACATGGCCCCCATGTTGGAAGGCTCTTCCTGCACCCAGACAATTTCGTGCGCAGGAAGCGTGTTGCTGCAGTGCCGCGGTTAACTCGGCTTCCGGAAAGGGATAGAACTGCTCCATAAAGATAATGGCCGTCGAAGTGTCCTTGCCGCTTCTTCCGTTCCACGCGAAGCTCGTGGCCGATTTTTCCGCTGCAAACCAGAATTCGCTCGGCATTGGTGACTTCGTTATCGGGCAAGACATTCAGAAAGCGTTCCCGCGTGAAATCCTCGATCGGCGAAGATGCGTCGGGATGGCGCAGCATGCTCTTCGGAGTGAATACCATCAGCGGCTTGCGCCACTTGCGCATACCTGCCGCCGCAACAGATGAAAGTATTGCGCCGCCGTTGAAGGCTGGCAGATCTGCATGTTGTCGAAGGCCACCAGTTGCAGATACCGCTCGATGCGAGCGCTTGAGTGCTCCGGCCCTTGCCCTTCATAACCATGGGGAAGAAGCAGCGTGACGCCGGAGAGAAGCGCCCACTTCGTCCTCTCCGGACTCACGAACTGATCAATAATAGCCTGCGCCACGTTGGCGAAATCGCCGAACTGCGCTTCCCACAGGACCAGCGCTTCGGGATAATCGCGGCTGTATCCGTACTCAAAACCCAGTACGCCGGCTTCCGACAAGGCGAATTGTAGATTTCGCAGCGCGCCTGACCTTCGGCGATGTGCTGGAGCGGCACGTACTCCTGTCTCGTTTTCAATGTCCACGAGTACCGAGTGGCGCTGGTTGAATGTGCCGCGACGGCTGTCCTGTCCGCTCATGCGCACGGGGTGCCCGCCTTCACCAGACTGCCGAAAGCGATCGCTTCGGCCATTCCGTAGTCCACGTCGCGCTTGCCGTTGCCCATTTCGGCGCGCTGCTCGAGCAACTTTTTGATTTTGGGATGGATGTGAAAGCCCGCCGGATAGGACGTGAGTTTCGCGGTGATCTCGGACAGCTCTTCGCGCGACAATGCCCGGTTTCCACTTCGAATTCGGCTTTGTAACGCCCGCCGTAATAGTTGTCCCAATATTCCGGAAATCGCGGATCAGCTGCTTCTTGTTGATCGGGATCGCGCTTTTTGCGCTTCTCCAGCTCTTCGCGACGGCCTCCACCTGGTTTGGACGTCTTCGATCCCGGCGTGCTCGGCGTAGATTTCCCAGAGCGGCGGATGATCTTTGATGGCCTTATACATCAGCGGCTGGGTGATGGTGGCATCGTCCACTTCGGTGTGGCCGTGGCGGCGATAGCCGATGAGGTCGACGACCACGTCGCTTCCGAAGGCGATAGCGATACTCCAGCGCCATGACGGCCGACCCGGACAACTGCGTCCACGTCCTCAGCGTTCACGTGAAAAATGGGAATGGTTTGGCGGCGGGCCAGTTGGGCCGCGAAGCGCGACGAATGCTCTTCCTTCGAGCGTGGTGAAGCCGAGCAGGTTATTGACGATTACATGCACCGTCCCGCCGACGGTGTATCCGGGAATCGCATAGTTCATGGTTTCAGCGAAGATGCCTTGCCCGGCGAAAGCTCCATCGCCATGAACCAGCAGCGGCAAATATTTTTTGGCGCCGTCTCTGACCGGAGCGGTCTTGTTTTGCGCGGGTACGTCCTATGGTGACCGGATCTACCGCTTCAAGATGGCTGGGATTCGAAACCAGGTGGATGTGGATCTTGCAATCCCTTGCGAGTAACGTACTCGCCGGTCGCGCCCATGTGGTATTTCACGTCTCCGCCGCCGAGGACGCTGCGCGGGTCCACATCCTCGAATCCGGCAAACACTTCTTCCTGCGGACGCTTGGCCACTTGCACGATTACATTGAACCGGCCGCGATGGCTCAGTCCTATGACGAGTTCGCCCGCCCCATATTCCGCCGGCCGCTCAATAATTTCGTCCATAAGCGGAATGAGAGCGGTGACTCCTTCCAGCGAAAAGCGTTTGGTGCCGAGATACCGCTGGTGCAGGACCTGCTCAAACAGTTCCGCGCGCACCAATTAATCGAGCACGTGACCCTGCTCCACAGCGACCGGCGTGCCTTCCATGCGTTCCTGAAGCCAGCGACGCCGTTGGGGATCGGAAATGTGCATGAACTCCACGCCGACGCTGGCGCAATACACCCGTCGCGCTTCCTGCGCCACGTCGGTATCAATCTGCAGTTCCGGATGCAAAACGGGTTGGAAAAAACTGAGAGGATCCAGGTCCGCTTCTAAATATCCCCAATGACGGAACAAATCAAAAACGCGTTCCCGTTCAAGATCATTAGAATGGCCTGTTCGATGATTGCCGGTCTTCCCCGGAGCGTTCGTTAATCCAGTCGCCATAATTCCACTACTAGAATAACGGATGATCGCATTGCGTGCATGGATTCAAGGCGCACAAAAGCATCAAGACCTCTGGAAAACTTCCCGGATTTCATCGGATTCCGTTCCGTGCGCTTGACCGGATTCCCGGCTACGGTATCTTGTAGAATCAGAAAATTCACTTATGAGCGTTGACCTTACCGCTATTGATCAGCAGAAGCATGCCGCCGCGAACGAATCGCTGCGATTTGTCCGGGATGGGCAGATCGTGGGTCTGGGCACGGGCTCCACGGCCACCATTGCCGTCAGCCTGCTGGGCGAGAGGGTGAAGGCGGGACTGAAAATTCAGGGCATTCCGACTTCAAGGCGGACAGCCGAACTGGCCAAGGACCTTGGCATCCCCTTAGTGACGCTCGATCAATATCAGCAAATTGACGTGACGATTGACGGCGCGGACGAAATCAATCCGCAGCTGCAGTTGATCAAGGGCGGCGGCGGCGCACTTCTGCGGGAAAAAATCATCGCGACGGCCACGCGGCAAATGGTCGTGGTCGGCGATTCCACTAAACAGGTTGCAGTGCTGGGCAAATTTCCCTTGCCGGTGGAGGTGGTGCCCTTCGCTCAAACTCTTGTCAGCAAAAAGATTTCAGATTTGGGGGCGAAGGTGAAACTGCGGCAGTCCGCAAACGGCAATCCTTTCGTGACTGACGAAGGGCACCACATTCTGGATTGCGTCTTTGGTCAGATTCCCGATCCCGCAGCGCTGGCCCACGTGCTTGATTCCATGCCTGGTGTCATGGAACATGGCCTATTCATAAACATTGCCAGCGTCGCCCTGATCGCGACCGACTCGGGCGTAAAGGAACTGCGGCGTCCGGGGTCGGTTAGTTAGAGATTCGTGATCCTATCGGGTCACAAAGTCCAAGCTAGCCCATCATCGTAGTGTGTTCCGGCTGGATCTTGTAGATGACGCGCACTTCGCTCGCCTGGCGGTATGGATATTTATCCACGCCAAGATATTTTTTTGCCAGTTTATCAATGTGCGCGTCCGCGCCCTGTTCAGTAAATTCGACGACGCGTCCGCGGACTTCGAGATAGCGATAAGGATTTTCCGGATCAATAATGGCCAATGACACGCGGGGATCGCGGCGCACATTGCGGTCCTTCTGGCGTCCTTTCGCGGAATTAAAAACCACGTAGTCGCCTTCCAGATCGCACCACACCGGCGTTACCTGGGGCCGGCCATCCGGCATGAGGGTGGCAAGGCTGGCAAAGGCTCGCTTGCTGAAAAGATCGTGATATTTTTCGGGAATCGCCTGGGACATAGTTAATCTCCTTCCAATTGCGCGGAACCGATTGTGGAGAATTATAAGGGAATGGTAGCCGGGGCGGGTAACCGCAATGTTTTATTTGCCGGCCGAGCGGGCCGCGCCGCGATCCGGGACTGTAGCCAGGCGCACGCAATTCCTGCCGGCCTGCTTCGCTGCATAGAGCGCGAAGTCGGCAGCCTTCACCAGCTCGTCGCGGGTCGTACCATGTGCAGGATAAGTAGCGGCTCCGGCGCTGATGGTCACTGACTGGGGCACACCAGGGAAAGACCAGGCATCAACCGTGGTGCGTAGTTTTTCCGCTATCGCGACCGAGTACTGCGGATCAGTCAGCGAAAGTAGAATTGCAAATTCCTCGCCGCCGTAGCGGCAGACCACATCCATCTTTCGCAATTGCTGATTGAAAATGGATGAGACCTGGCGCAATACTTCGTCGCCCAACAAATGCCCGAATTCATCGTTGAGGCGTTTGAAATGATCAATATCAATCATAATGACGGACATGGAGCTGTTAAACCGGCGCGCTCGTTCAATCTCCTCCGCCATGCGCAGTTCAAAATACCGGCGATTAAAGATGCCCGTAAGCCCATCGAGATAAGCGAGCTGCTTGACGCGTTCCACGTAATGCGCATTCTGGATCGCGGTAGCGCAGATGCCCGCTACTGATTCCAGCGGCTGCACTTCATCGTCACTGAAGCGGCGCAATTTATCGCTGTCCAAGACCAGCGTGCCCAATACCTGACCAAACGAAACCAGCGGAATACTGATGCGGGAAGCCGTTTCGCGGCATAGAGCGACATATTCCGGCAATGTCTTTACATCGTTTTCAATGACGGTTTTGCCGGTGGCGAAGGCCTGCGCGCAAGGGGCGCGCTCGCCCGGGATCAAACTTCCCTCTTCGAGCGTGGATGTCAGCTCGCCACTGCTGGCCATCAGCATCACATCATCTTCATGCTTCACCAGGATAGATACGTGGGAGACGAGAAATGCCTGCCGAATAAGCGGGCCTACTCTGCCCAGCAACTCTTTCAGGTCCAGTACGGCGTTCATCTCCTGCGCGATGCTGTTGATGGCGCGGAGTTGCGCGGCGCGCTGGCGCTCCAGGGTATAGAGTCCTGCATTTTGTAACGCCATCGAAGCCTGGGTAGAAAACAACGCCAGCAAGTCCGTAGTTTCAGAGTCGAAATGTCCGGGATTTTCGCTCTGGCAATCGAGCACCCCGGCAACTTCTCCATTCACGATCAAGGGAATAGCAAGCTGCGAGCGCGTGCCGGCAATTGCTTTGACATAACGGCTGTCTTTGCTCACGTCAGGCACGCAGATGGGACGTTTTTTTTGCGCCGCGATTCCCACAATTCCTTTGCCCAGCGGCAACCGCGCATGATCAACTTCCGGCGTACCACCAATCTGGCGGCGAACATACAGATCTTCTTTTTCTTTGTCGAGCAACAGGACCGCAGCATGCTGCAAATGGAAAAAATCGCGCGCGATCACCAGGATGCGGCTCAGCACCTCATCCAGCTCAAAGGTGGAAAGCACCGCCTGGCTGGCGTCATAGAGAATGGCGATCTTCTGCATGCGTGAGCGCGATTCTACTGGTTCTGCTGGGGTTACCGAAGTTCCCAAAGTAACGTGATCCGTTTTAGAATTCCTACCTTGAATACACATGCCGCGTGCCGCAGCACTTTATACGCGCCGCATATAATTTCCACCTGCTAACATCCCTGCAATGCTGGAACTCAGCACTCCCGTTCAGTACGTAAAGGGCATCGGCCCGCGCCTGTCGGAAATACTGGCAGCCAAAGGACTTAACACCGTTGGCGACCTGCTGTACTACCTTCCATTCCGATACGAAGACCGCTTGAATCCGCGCGGGGTCGCGGAATTGAGGCCGGGGGAAATGGCTACCGTGATTGCGGAAGTCCGCAATTCAGGACTTTTCCGTACGAGCAAAATGCCACTTTTTCAGATGGTTGCGGGACAAGGAAGGGCAAAGCTGAAATGCATCTGGTTCAACTCTGCATATTTGAAAGACAAGTTTCAGCCGGGACAGATTGTAGCCTTATACGGCAAAGTGGAGCAGGACAAGCGCGGTGAATTACAGATTGTTCAGCCACAATTTGAAATTTTAGGAGACCCCGCTGAAGAAGGGTCTGCGGAAGCTTCTGAACAAAAAGCGGCGGCTTCGCTGGAAATCGGACGGATTGTTCCAATTTACGAAGCGACCGGGCAGGGCCGCCTTACCTCGCGCTGGTTCCGGCGGACCATTCGGCAGGCTTTGGAAAATCTTCCCGCGAACATCGCGGATCCGGTTCCGGCGGTTATTCGTCAAAGACTTTCGCTGATGGCACCGCGCGAAGCTCTCTGGCAAGTGCATTGGCCGGAAGCTGGAGAAAGTTTGCAGGATCTGCAGGAAGCGCGCACGCCGGCGCACATCCGCATGATTTTCGAGGAGTTGTTTTTGCTGGAATTGGGATTGGAGCTGAAGCGCCGCCAGTTGAAGGCCGAAACGGGTGTGGCGTTTCAACTCAATGAACAATCGCGGCAAGCTATCAAAAAGATCCTTCCATTTCATCCCACCGCTGCCCAAAAACGCGCTTTGAAGGAAATCGCGGCTGACATGGAGAAGCCCGTTCCCATGCGGCGACTCCTACAGGGCGATGTAGGCTCGGGCAAAACTATCGTGGCGTTTGAAGCTGCCATCATCGCGATTGAAAACGGATATCAGGTCGCCTTGATGGCCCCCACGGAAATTCTGGCGCAGCAGCACTATTTTTCCGCGCGGCGCATTCTGGAAAACGCCGGGTATCGTATTGTCCTGCTCACAGGCTCGCTGGAAGAAGATCGCAAACGCGAGGTACGACGCCACATCCGCCAGGGGAACGCGCAACTGGTCATTGGCACCCATGCGCTAATTGAGCAAAAAGTTGAGTTTGACAAGCTGGGCCTGGTCATCGTGGACGAACAGCATCGCTTCGGCGTGTTGCAAAGATTCAAGCTGATGCGGAAGTCCAGCGAAGCTGAACCAAAGAAGCCTGACCTGAAAACATCGCAAACTGCTGCTCATTTGACCTCTGGAAACCCGGTTCAGCCCGCCAACGAATCACCGGACCAACTCGCCCCCGAGCCGGATGTGCTGGTGATGACGGCGACGCCCATCCCTCGCACCCTGGCGCTCACCTTGTACGGCGATCTGGATGTGAGCGTTCTGGACGAGTTGCCGCCGGGCCGCACCCCAATCGTTACACGCCGCGTTTCCGATGAGCGCTCCGACGAAGTTTGGAAGTTCGTTCGCAAGCAAGTGGCAGAAGGCCGGCAAGCTTACGTGGTGTATCCAGTGATTGAAGAGAATGAGACGACCGAACTAACGGCCGCGCTGAAAATGTACAAGGAGATGACCTCGCGGATTTTTCCGGATCTTCGCATTGGGTTGCTGCACGGCAAGCTCGAATCCGGTCTGAAGGAGACCGTAATGCGGATGTTCCAGAAGGGTGAGCTGCACATTCTGGTTTCGACCACGGTGATTGAGGTAGGCGTGGACGTGCCGAACGCCGCGGTCATGGTGGTGGAACACGCCGAGCGCTTCGGGCTGGCGCAGTTGCATCAGCTGCGCGGACGTATTGGCCGGGGCGCGGCGAAGTCATATTGCATCCTGATGACGGGCGGCAAAGTTTCAGAAGATGGCGAGCGACGCCTGGACGCGATGGTGCGCACCAACGACGGCTTTCAACTGGCGGAACTAGACCTTGAATTGCGCGGTCCCGGCGAGTTTTTCGGCACGCGTCAGGCAGGAATGCCGAGCTTTCGCGTGGCCAATCTTATCCGCGACCGCGACCTTCTGGAGGTGGCCAAGCGCGAGGCAGCGGCTGTTCTTGCCGGCCCAAATCATGAAATCTCGCAGACCGAAATTGATGCTGCACTCCGGATTATGCGCACACGCTGGCAAAAGACTTACGGGCTGCTGGAGGCTGGATAATCAGCATTTTGGCGGGCTTTGCCAACCTGCTCACGATTCTCAGACTGATACGTCCAAAACAGTGCAACCGGACGGGAATGGCAGAGGCATCCGGTGCACTCGAGGACTTGACCTATGCCAGCCGATGCATGGTCTTTAAGCTTTGCGGTTGGCGAGTGTTCCTTCCCGGCGGTGAAAGCCGCGGCGAAGGTTCTAGATGGTATAACCCAGGACCGCTCATGGCGGGGCCACATGGCTGGGGAAAATCTGAAACGCACTGACGACGCTATTTTGGTCCGCGAGGCGCAGCGCGGCGACCGTGCCGCCTTTGAGGAATTGGTGCGCGAATACGATCATGCCGTGCTGCGGCTGGCTATGCACCTTACAGGATCAGAGCACGAGGCGCAGGACATTTATCAGGACGCGTTCCTGAAGGCCTACAAGAATATTGGGAGCTTTCGCTTTGAATGTTCGTTTTATACGTGGATTTACCGGATCGTAACCAATTTGTGCCTCGACCATCTACGCCGTAAGCAGGTGCGGGAGGAAAGACGCTCCGGTGGCCGTGGATTCTGAAGGCCAGCCCTATGACGTGCTTGATCAAGTGCCCGATGGCCGAGCAGGAGCGAACCCGGAGCGGGATTTGATGAGGCGAGAGTTCGACCGAAGGCGTGCGGCAACCTGTCTGGCGGCAACCAGCAGAAGGTGGTGCTGGCGCACTGGATGAGGCGGGCTCGCGCATGCTGGTGCTCGACCATCCGACACGGGGACTGGATGTCGGCGCCAAGGAAGATGTCTACGATCTTGTCCGCGACCTCTCAGCGCAGGGCGTGGCGGTCCTTCTGATTGCCGACACGCTGGAAGAAACGATCGGGCTCTCGCACCCGGTGCTGGTGATGCGCGACGGTGTCGATGACGCAGCGCTTCGACGCCAGCCGGGCAACAAGCCGGCGCAGCTCGACCTGATCGGTCACATGGTCTGACGATGCGGCTTTCCCCGAGGCGCAGGCCCGGGCTGCGCGACAATGCCCCGCTCGCGACCTTGATCGTGCTCGTGCTGA
>CAWHQK010000107.1:0-4564 GCA_963831435.1 uncultured Acidobacteriota bacterium | reverse complement strand
CCACTCAGACAAAAGGCCATTCTGGAAGTGCTGGAAGAAGGCCCAATCGCCAGTCAGGATGACTTGCAGCGCGCGCTGAAAAAGCGCGGTTTCCGCGTGGGGCAGGCCACCCTCTCGCGGGATATTCGGGAGTTGGGTCTTGCAAAAACCGGCGGAGGTTATGAGTTGCCCAGCGGCGACCTGCAGATTGATCCTGCATTCCGCCAGTTTCGCGCCTGGTGCGTGAGTTTGTTCTGGATGTGCGGCCGGCGCAGAACCTGTTGGTAATTAAAACGGCCGTGGGCAGCGCGCAACCTGTTGCGGCCGCGCTTGATATTGAAGGCTGGCCGGAGGCGGTGGGCAGCATCGCCGGTGACGATACGATTTTGATCGTTTGCCTGGAAAACAAGGCGGCTACGAAGCTCGCCGCTCGAATCGAGGAGATGACGGCGTAATGGCGGCCAAGCTTAAAACGGCGGTGCTGGGCGCGACTGGCTATTCCGGTTTCGAATTGACGCGCCTTCTGCTGCGGCATCCGCGGGTGGAGAAGCCTGTTCTGCTCAGCCGGAGCGCGGATGGAAAAACTCCAGCGAACCTGGCGGACATATTCCCCGCTCTGTCTGGCAATGGAAATGGATCGTATCCCTTGCAGCCGTTGTCGTGGGAGGCATTGAAAGAGCAAGGTGTGGGATTGCTTTTCCTGGCGACGCCGCATGAAGCTTCGCGGGCTTTGGCGCCCGAGGCGTTGAATCATGGACTGCGCGTGATTGATTTAAGCGGCGCGTGGAGGCTGCAAAATGCCGAGAACCGCGCAGTCTATAAATTTCAGGATGAAGGTTCGGTAGAGGCTGCGGAATTCATGAAACAGGCTGTGTACGGACTGCCGGAATTGCACCGCGAAAAAATTGCTTCTGCAAAAATCGTGGCGAATCCGGGATGCTATGCAACTTCCGTGATTCTTGGTTTGGCCCCGCTGGTGCAGGCCAAGATCATTGATCGCGAAAAGGGATTATTTCTGATTCGAAATCCGGGGTGTCAGGCGCGGGAAAAGAGCCGACCGCGAAAACGCATTTCGTTTCCGTGGCCGACAATCTTTCGGCGTATGGAGTATTCGGGCACCGGCATTTGGGCGAGATGCTGGAACAGTTGGACCTGAATGCTGGTGAAGTCACCTTCACGCCGCATCTTCTGCCGATTCCTCGCGGAATTCTTTCTACGATTTATGTTCATCTGAATCGAGAGATGAAATCGTCCGAACATGGAAGAAGTGTTTCGGAAGTTTTATGCCGGTAAGCCATGGGTGCGGATCTTCGCCACACCCTAAACTTCCTGAAATTCAGTTTTCTGTGAATTCGAACTACTGCGACATTGGTTTTGCTTTGGCGAAAGACGGACGCAGGCTGATCGTTGTTTCCTGCATTGACAACCTGCGTGAAAGGCGCCGCCGGCCAGGCTGTTCAGAACATGAATGTGATGTACGGCTGGGGCGAAGAGGAAGGATTGAATTGAAAATTGTCGTCAAAATCGGTGGTAAAGCGATCGAAGACAAGCCGACGCTGCAAAAATGCGCTCGTGCGGTTGTTGAACTTGCGCACGACGGGCATCAGATCGCTGTCGTGCATGGCGGCGGCAGCACGCTGACGCGGACCCTTCAGTTGCTCGGCAAGAAGTCCGACTTTGTGGACGGCCTGCGAATTACCGATGCCGAAACGCGCGATGTAGCTCTGATGGTACTTGCGGGCATGGTGAATAAAGGCGTTGTTGCCGCGATTGTGGCTGCGGGTGTTCCTGCTGTGGGCCTTTGCGGCGGCGACGGCATGACCTTCCGCGCTCGAAAGAAACAGACTAAGGGCTATGATTTAGGATTTGTCGGCGAAATTTGTTCGGTGGAACCGCGCTGGTTGGATGCCATCTGGGGCCAGGGCGGAATTCCCGTGCTCTCATCGCTGGCGTTAGGTTCGGACGGTGAGTATTACAACGTGAATGCGGACCAGATGGCTTCCGCATGCGCATCGGCTTGCCACGCAGATACTTTGATTTTTCTCACTGACGTCCCGGGAGTGAAGGGCGCGGACGGGGAAGTGATTCCGTGGCTTACTGTAAAACAAATGCCGGCGCTGATTGAGAAAGCGGTCATCGGCGGAGGCATGCTGCCAAAGCTCGAAGCCTGCACACAAGCACTGAAAAAAGGAGTGGGACGCGTCCGGATTTTGCCCGCGGCCCAGGTTGAGATTTTGCCGCAATTTTATTTCACCAAGCTGGAATGCGGGACGGAGGTGATTTCGGCATGAGCGCTGCGAGTTCAAAATTGGAAGCGGTTTCCCGTTCTGAAGAGAAATTGCTGTTACCTACCTATGATCGGCAGCGAGTGCTGTTTACCCGCGGCAAGGGCGTGTATCTGTGGGATTCGCGTGGGAAGAAGTATCTGGATTTTCTCAGCGGCATCGGTGTAAACGCGCTGGGCCATGGACATCCCGCGATCCAGAAAGTGATCAAACGCCAGGCGGGAAAGCTGATCCATGTTTCAAATCTTTTTTTTCACGAATACCAGTCAGAACTTGCAAAGCGCCTTACTAAAATTTCCGGCCTCGACCGTGCTTTCTTTTGCAACAGCGGCACCGAAGCCTGGGAAGGCGCGCTGAAGCTGGCGCGGGCTTTTGCGCGAGTTAATAACAACAATGGGCACAAGGCAAAGTGGCGTTTGCTGGCGCTGGAAAATTCATTTCACGGACGCACGTTTGGGGCGCTTTCGACCACCGGGCAGGAAAAATACCGGCATCCATTCGCCCCGCTCGTGCCGGGCGTGAGCTTTGTCGCGTTTGATGACGTAAACGATCTCAAGCGGCAATTTGACGGCAGTGTTTGCGCCATTTGCCTTGAGACGATTCAGGGCGAGGGCGGTATTCGCCCGCTCAGTCGCGAGTTTCTGCAGACCGCGAAAGAGTTGACCGGACAAACAGGGGCGTTGCTGCTTCTCGACGAAATCCAGTGCGGACTGGGCCGCACCGGCGAATACTTTGCGTACGAGCATTTCGCGGTCAAGCCTGACATTGTTACCGTAGCCAAACCACTGGCGGCTGGCTTGCCTTTGGGCGCGATTCTGACAACCAATCGCGTGGCAGGCGGGATGCATCCGGGAATGCATGGCACGACATTCGGCGGCGGCCCGCTTGCTTGTGCGGTGGCCATTGAGTTCTTACGTGTCCTCGACAAGCTCATGCCGCAGGTAAACAAAATGGGCGACTACTTCCAGGGCCAGCTCAACGATCTTCGTTTTAAGCATTCCTGCGTGAAAGAAGTTCGCGGGATGGGCCTGATGCTCGGCATGGAGTTGGATTCCGCCGAAGTCGCGAAGTCAGTTCTCAATCAATTACTCGCTCGCGGCATTTTGATCAATCGCACGCACGATACAGTACTGCGTTTTCTGCCGCCGTACATAATTCAGAAAAAGCATGTGGATGAACTGGTTCGCGCGCTCGACGTGGCTCTGGGCGCCGGTTCTGGAAAGCCGGGGGCGGTCACCGCCGGCAAGTCTGCCACAAGGAGAAAGCAATGAGCATTCAGCCGTTGAGCCGGAAAGAAATTTCCATCAAGCCGGAACCGAAGACGTTCTGGTCGCGCGATCTGGTTTCAACGCGCGATTTAACGCCGGAGGAAGTCGCTGCGATACTGGATCTTGCCGGACTGATGAAGGCCCGTCCCGCCGATTTTCGTGGCGCGCTGGCAGGGAAGCAGTTGGTAATGTTTTTTGAAAAAGCATCTCTCCGCACCCGTCTGACGTTTGAAGCGGGCATGGCGGGTCTCGGTGGCACCACGATGTTTGTGGATCAGAGGCAGGAGCGGCTCGACGCGCGGGAAAAACTGAGCGACATCGCTCACAACGTTGAGCGATGGGTGAATGGGATCGTTCTGCGCACATTTTCGCAGGCGACGATTGAAGGTATGGCCGAATATGCCTCGGTGCCGGTGATCAATGCTTTGAGTGACGTGGAGCATCCCTGCCAGGGGTTGACCGACTACTTCACGCTGCAGGAACGTTTCGGCGACCTGAAAAAAGTTACGCTGGCTTACGTTGGCGATGGAAACAACGTCGCGCATTCGTTGCTGCTGACTGGCGCAAGCCTGGGATCGCATGTCCGCATCGCCACGCCCAAAGGCTACGAGCCGAACGCGCGGATATCTGACGGATGCCTTGGCGATTCCAAAAAGACTGGTGCGACCATCGAAGTGATGAACGATCCGCAGAAAGCAGTTGCCGGAGTGGACGCGGTTTACACCGATGCCTGGGCGAGCATGGGGCAGGAGCATGAGACCGACCTGCGGGCGCAAATATTCCCGTCCTATCAGGTCAATGAAAAATTGATGTCCGAGGCTTCGCCCAATGCGATCTTCCTGCATTGTCTTCCGGCGCATCGCAATGAGGAGGTTACTGATGCGGTCATTGATTCCGAACAATCCGTCGTGTTCGATCAGGCGGAAAACCGCATGCACGTTCAGAAAGCAATTTTATTTTTACTGCTGGGCGGCGATATGGCCCGCATACCCACGCACACCATGAGGAGCACACATGTCTGAGAAGGTCGTA
>CAWHQK010000106.1:0-56398 GCA_963831435.1 uncultured Acidobacteriota bacterium | reverse complement strand
GTTTGAAGCCGAACGCGGAGAGCCTAGGCTGATGCAACGGCACCCGCGCCGCGCAGGAGAGCCGCTCCTGTCGAGGCGCCATCTCACGCTCAGTTTTTTTCAAGGGTTGAGTGTTTTGGTGACGGTGATCGCAGTTTTCACGGTTGCGCTATATCGCGGCGAACCGGCAACGAATGCACGCGCGCTCACATTCTCTACGCTTGTGATTGCAAACCTGATGCTCATTCTGACAAACCGCTCCTGGACGCGAACCATTATCTCCACCTTGCGAACTCCCAATTCAGCGCTGTGGTGGGTTGTTAGCGGAGCCATCGTTGTCCTCGCGCTGTCGGTGTACGTTCCGTTCTTATGTTCGCTGTTCAGGTTTTCCGTTCTTCACCTCACAGATATTGGAATCTGTCTTGCCGCAGGAGTCGCCAGTCTCCTTTGGTTCGAAGCCTGGAAGGTCGCGAGGAACTGGAGGA
The DNA here is from genome assembly GCA_963831435.1 of uncultured Acidobacteriota bacterium. Classification (GTDB taxonomy): domain Bacteria; phylum Acidobacteriota; class Terriglobia; order Terriglobales; family Acidobacteriaceae; genus JAICKN01. The sequence continues at coordinate 55,934 of CAWHQK010000106.1, read as the reverse complement.
CAGCCATGCGAAGTGTGTAGCAATGCGCAGGACCACAGCCGTGGCATGTACGCGGAAAGAAATGCGAGGTCACATCGGCCCTACTGCTCGGCTCCGACCTGCAAAACGCCGCATTGCGGAGAGATAGTCACTGGCGCTCAACACGGGAGTTTCAACGCCAAAGACTGCGACACGACAACCGAAGTTACTCGGGTTAACCAGGGAACGCGCCTGTACCGATCCAGAATTTCGCGAGGTATTTGAGATTTTTTTTGTAAGTGCGTGTGACGGTGTATTCCTTCCCACCGTCAACTCGAAGACTATATTCTCCCGTGGAAAGCCGTCTGATTTCTTCTACAAACGAGGTGTTTACGAGCACAGATCGGTGGATGCGAATGAATCCATAGGTTTCGAGTTTCTCCGCCACATCCGAGATAGACTCACGTAGCAAATAGGAACTTGCCTTCCTTTGGAGATGAACGCACTTGCCCTTCGCCTGAACCGCGACCACGTCGCCCAAATTCATAAAGAGAATCTTTCCCATGATTTTGACAGCTACCCGGAGAGACTGTGGTTTTGCAGAGGCCTGCAAGCCAGGTAATGTATCCTTCGATCCGGCGGTTGGTTCTTCCGTTTCACGAGCAATGCCCAAGCTTGCGCACGAATGCTGGGCCATGTCGTCAAGGAGGGAATTGCTATCGCCTCCTGGGTTCGAGACAGCACGTTCGGCTGAACTCATCTTCTTCAGTTTGTTCATCGTGATGTCCCACATTACTGTGTCGGCCCCAATCGCCGAATTAACCTACTTATAGAACTGAAGCGTACTTCTCTATAAACTCCTCCACCATGCCCGGCCGTTCGTCCGCGACATAATGGTTGCTTCCCTCAATCACCTTGATCCTGATGTTTGTGCACCCGTGTGCTCGCAATGCTTCCGCCATCGTCGGAAGATACTTCAATAAAAACGATTTACTACCTGCCGCTAATACCAACGGCACGTCGATCCGGCTCCGCTGTTCAGCATTGAACTTTTCGTTGGCGGGAAAGGCGCGGTAAATCTCGAAGGCCGCATGCAACTGTTCTGGGGCTGCATAAGATTCGGCGTAGTGCGCCACGTCGGCGTCGCTAACGTATCGAGGATCGAGGAAGTAGCGGAAGTAAACCGCCTGGCGGCCCGCCACCAGTTCTTCAGCGAGGCCAGGCACCTGTTGAAAATGAATATGCCAGATGAATGGGTTTGCGGTGATTTCCTTCCAGGGCGCCAGACCGGGAAGCGGCACATCAAGAATCATCGCCCCACGTACAGCCTCCGGGTAACGGCGGACAAACGCATAAGCCAACATGCCGCCAATGTCGTGACCGACCACATAGGCATGCTCCAAGTGGAGTTGCTCTTGAAGTTGATGAATGTCATCTGCGACGTCCGTAGCAGCATAGCCTCCAGGTTTCCCCATCGATCCGCCAATGCCTGGCAGGTCAACGGCCACGACGGTGAACTTCCTCGCCAAACGCGGCATCACCTTGTGATACTCGTACCAATCCTCAGGAAATGCGTGTAACAAAATGACGGCGGGTCCGGTTCCACCCCGAACATAATGGAGTGTTATTCCGTTTACCTGCGCGTCAGCCGAGGCAAACTCCGGGCCCAACTTCGCCACCGCCGGATCCGTCGCTTGCTTTGAAGAAGACTGCCCAAGAGCAATGCCGCACATGGCCAACAAGAGAATGGCCAGAATATTTAGGACTCGGGGTGATGGGTTCGCAGCTGTTGCACTCATTTTCATTGCGCGTCCTGCATTACCGGTGCAGCCGTTCCATCCGACCACTTGCCCACTGGTACAAAGAAGACGGTTTCAGGCTCCGGAACTAAGCGGAGATCCAGCATGACCGGGGAGCCGTCAAGGTTCGCACCCCAACTCGCGCCATCTGTCTTCGGAATATGAAACATCAAATGGGGAACCCAATGCCCGATTTGATCGTTAAGATACGACTCCTTCGACAACATATAGGACATCGCGCCAGGCTCCGGCGTCGGCAGTTCTTTCCTGGCAACCGCGGCCTTGATCTGCTCAAGCATCTGCGGGTTGGTCAATCCGGCCAATACCAATTCAGTCCTCTTAAACGTGTATGGCAGAACAGATCGCGCGGCGGCCGGGTTGTAGCAGATCGGACTTCGATTTTTAGGATTCCAAAACCCCGGGTCGTCGAATGGCGACATCCAGGCTCGTTCTACGATGCACACGAAGCCGTTCTTACCTTTGGCGGCAGTCTCGTAGCCGCGCCGGCCGAGAGCGATGACTGTGGCGTCTTCAGAGATGGATTTCGGAGCAGCGGTTCGTGCCAAGGCGATCTCAGCGTTGCGATCCGTCATGAGGTATTGTTCAATCGGGGCCATGGTCGGATACGGTGATTTATTGTCTTGGCCCTTAGCGTTCTGCGCCGGAATCAGCCACACTGCGGACAGCACGGCAACCAATACGAGTTTCCCCATGTGACCCCTTACCGATCTTTCGGGTCATTGTCTTTCCCCTGGGTGATATGAGCTTCCTCTTTGAAGACTTTAAAAAAATAATCGAATGTCCTTTACCATCAGTTCGGGCTGCTCCAGGGCGGCGAAATGGCCGCCTCTCGGCATCTCAGTCCTTTGCACGACGTTGTAGGTCAGATCAATCCAACGCTCGGGCGCAGCGACCACTTCTTTTGGGAATACGGCGAGCGGGTCAACACTTTAGTCGAAGCTATGCTCGCGTCCGCTGTGCCTGACGAATATCAACTGCGTCCCCCATCAGGGGGATTCGTTCGAATGCGTAATCGGTCTAACATACGTACCGGTTGGTACGTATAAAGTGGCTGATGCGATCACTTCCGCTTGTGGTTGCCCGGCGGACGCAGGGACCTCAACCAGTCGACTATATTTCTGATTCCCATATTCCACACATTCATATCTTGAGAATTCTTTGCCAACACTTCGTAGCCTTCGACCATCGCGATCAGAAAGCTCGCCGTCTCTTCCGGGACCAACTCGCGGCGGACTGTTCCCAGAGACTGCCCCCTCCGCAAAACCATGGCAATACCTTTTTGCCCAGCATGAAAGATTCTCTCCAAACGCTGACGGAATTGTTCGTCGAGTCGAGACATCTCCTGCGCCAAATTGGCCAAGGGGCAGCCATTCTTTACGTCTTTTGGCTGATGTGGTATCGCCCGGACAATGCCAATCAAAGTGTCAATGGGATCTTTGTCCTTGCCGCGTTGCAGAGGAAGCATCCACCTGTCACGGGTGAGTTTCGCGATGATCTCTTCGACAATGGCATGTCCTAGAGCTTCCTTGTTTTCGAAATGGTAGTACAGCGCTCCCTTTGTGACCCCAGCCTCGGCCAGAATCGTGTCTATGCTGGCACTCTGATAACCCGATCGGTAGACTTCGCGGAATGCCGCCTGCAGCAAGCGCTCGCGCGTATGCTCGGCGTCGCGCAGCCCGGCCACACTACGTCTTGGGTTTTTGCGTGCAGTTAACATACCAACTAGTATGTATGGTGGCCTTCGCAGCGTCAAGCGAAACCTATTCATACTCCAGTTTTTGGTAGGCAATTATCGCGAAACTTTTAGTTTTAGTAGATTCAAGCATCGACTCAGTCAATCCGCGTTTTTGCGCCAGTTCCCGAATCATGTTTGTCCGTTGACTTGCGGTTGTACGTTCATTCCCGATTTCGCCACGCTCATTGGTCTGTCTTCAAACCGATGAAACCGATGGTCATCCGAATGCTTATCCGAACACAGAGTGTGTGCGGAGAGTCCTCTATTTGAGGAGCGCTCAGAAAATGTGTTATCTCCGCGCCCCGACTTTACATGAGGAAAAGAGGAGAGATGAGGACGTTTAGATGGTTACGGAATTTCTGGATGCTACTGGTTACGACAATCGTTCTGGCTTGCACGAGCAATGCGGTCGCCCAAGTGAGCTACAAAATTATTGATTTAGGCATTAACAAAAGCAGTGACAACTTCAGTATGGTCATGGGCCTCAATAATCAGGGCTGGGCAGAGAACATGGACGGGTTCGTGAACCCTCCCGAGACTAGCACCTCTACGACAATTGCAAGGGGCCGCGCGGTCATAAGCATTTACGGAATCAACATCGATCTAGGCACACTTGGAGGACCCGACGGCAACAGTTGGAATAACTATGGCGGGATTAACGACCGCGGAGAAGCCGTTGGTATGTCCGAAACAGCTGATCTAGATCCGAACGGCGAGGACATTTGCGCTTTCGGCACGCACCTAACGTGCGTTCCGTTTCTTTGGCGAGACGGCCACATGAGCGCTCTTCCGACGCTCGGCGGAAATAATGGGGAGGCCGGCGCCATCAATAGCCGCGGAGAAGTCGTGGGATTTGCAGAAAACGGCGCCGTGGACTCCACATGCCAAGCCGGAAAAACTAACAATCGGATTCAGTTGCCGGTGTTGTGGGAAAAAGGCGAAGCCAATGCTCTGCCTACGGTCGGTGACGATGTAGACGGGTTCGCATTAGCGATCAACGATCGAGGCCGAGTGGTTGGCGACACGGGAAGCTGCGCCGGAGCGAATCACGCGGTATCGTGGGAAAATGGCGCGGCCCACCCGCTTGCCAGCCTTGGAAGTTGGGCAGTCGCCCAAAGCCTTAACGAGCGGGGACAAATTGCTGGTTACGCCGGCAACCCTGGCGGCGCTTTCTCTGCCGTTTTATGGCGGAACGGCGCGAACGGCGCAGTCACAAACCTCGGCATTCTGCCGGGAGATTCTGCCACCTTTGCCACCGGCATTAACAACAAGGGCCAAGTAGTAGGAAGCGGCTTTGACTCGCGCGGCAACTGGGCCAACGGCTTCATCTGGCAAGACGGCGTGATGACTGACCTTAACAAGCTAATCTCCGGGGATTCCAACCTCTTCATAATCGCGGCTAGCAATATCAATGAGCGCGGACAAATCTCGGGTATGGCAATAGTGCCCGGCGGACCGGGTCCGGCAACCTCCACGCCATTCTGTTAATACCCGTTGAGGGACGCATAGGCACTTCAATGGCAGATTTCGCACGTACGCACCCACATTCCACTTTCCCCCCAAACGGTTGCAGTCAACACGTGCAGAGATTCGGACGTCTCCGATTCGAACGGTAACAGGATTCGTTTCCGAGTATGTGCATGGGTTACTGAAATTTTCGGCACTACCACTTTACGAGAGGAAAAAAGGAGATATGAGTATGTTTAAACAGTTGCAGAATTTCTGGCTACTGTGGGTCACGACAGGCCGTTGCCTTGGTTGTTTGGCAATGCTTGGCGCGGTACTTTTAATCGCTTCGTCACATGCATTCGCTCAAGAAGCGACCATCGTTGGGACAGTTACAGATCCTTCTGGATCGGTACTTCCTGCCGTCACAATCACAATTACCAACAATGACACTGGCAAAGTCACGACATTTGCCACAAACGACGCCGGTCAATACGTAGGGCCTGATCTTGCTATCGGCCACTACACCATCAAGGCGGAGGCATCAGGATTTAGTACCGCAATGAAAGAAGGCGTCGTTCTCAACGTTGGCGACCGCGACCGTCTCGACTTTGTTATGAAAGTCGGCGAGGTTTGCCGAAAAAGTGACGGTCGAAGCGAACCCGATTGCCGTGCAATCGGATTCCGGTGAAGTGAGCAGCGTCATCACTGGTCAACAGGTAACGCAGCTTTCCACCAACGGTCGCAGTTTGTATTCATTGTTTGCTTTGACGCCTGGAGCTTCCAGCGTACAGGGCGACTTCGTTACGCCGACGGCTGTTAGCGGTGACAGCAACGTCAGCATCAACGGTCAGCGCGCGGGTCATAACCTGCAGTTGCTCGACGGCGGTGAGAACCTTGACCGTGGTGGCAGCAGCGCCAGCGTTATGCCTTCGCTCAATGCCATCGCTGAATTCCGCAATATGACTTCCAACTACAGCGCCGAGTATGGGCTGTCTTCAGCCGCGACAATTACAGAGGTAATTAAGTCAGGATCGAAGCAGTTTCATGCTTCTCTCTGGGAATTCAATCGCAACGATGCTTTCGATGCGCGCAACTACTTCAACCGCGCACCTGCTAAGGTAGCTGAATTCCGCTTTAACACCTATGGCTTCAACGTCGGCGGCCCAGTGGAGTTCCATCACAGCGACAATCCAAAGACATTCTTCTTTTACAACATGGAATGGCGCAGCCTGGTTCAGGGTGGGTTGCTGAACCGGGTTGTTCCTCTAACTAGCACCTACGGCGGAAATTTCGGAACGACTACCATCAATGTTCCAACAGCCGCTCAGCTTTCTCCTGCGGAACAGGCGCGCTTCACCGCCGATGGTCTGACTTTGGGATCACCTTTCCCGCAACACCATTCCCACGAACCTGTTGGATGCCAACGCGCAGACACTTCTTGCGGCTGGAATCTTCCCAGCCCCAACGAATGGAAACGCATTCCAGGGCGGCAACAATTCACCTACGACCGTTCGTGAAGAGATTGCCCGTGTGGATCACACCTTCAACGATAAGTTCTCTGTGTTTGGACACTGGATTTCTGAACAGGTGTCTCAAACTTACGGAACAACTCAATGGAGCGGTGATAACGTACCCACGGTTAGCGACGTTTTCAATAATCCTGGATACAGCGCAGTCGTTCACGCAACGTATGTTGTCAGCCCCAAGTTGTTGAATGAAACTGCGTTCAATTACAACGGCAATCGCATCCATATTATTCCGCAGGGTTTGGTTACGGCGCCGTCTGGGTTTACTTTCAACCGGTTGTTCACAGGACCTAACCTTGATACACGCATTCCGATCATCAACTTAGGTGGCAGCACCGGAGCTCAGTACAGCTCGAACTGGACCCCATGGAACAACAAGGCGGACGATTATCAATTCCGCGATGACGTTTCGTGGACCAAAGGTGCGCACCAGATCAAGATGGGTGCAAGCTGGGCCACCTATAGGAAGACCCAGGATGCCTTCGCTAATAACAAGGCGCGTTCACCTTTAACGGCAGTTTCACGGGCAATGACTTTGCAGACTATCTGCTTGGTTTTGCCCAACAATACACCGAAGATGCAGTGAAAATTACCGGTCAATGGAACAACGTCTCCTACGCTACCTATATTCAGGACAACTGGCGCGCAACGCACCGCTTGACCTTGAACCTGACCTGCGATGGGACGGCGCTCCGCATACCTACGAAGCAAATCATCAATCTTCCAACTTCTCCCGAACCTGTACAACCCTGCGAACGCAGCTACGTTTGATTCCAATGGCAACATTTGCAGCGCGAACTCTCTTGCTGCTTGCGCAGGCGTCCGAGCGCAGGTCTTAGCACGAGCCCGAACCCATTCTCGCTGGTGTTCAGTTCTATACCAACGGTATCGGTATCGGTGGCGTGAACGGCATCGCGAAAGGACTTGTCCCGGGTCATTGGGCTGACATTGGTCCTCGCTTGGGTTTTGCGTATGACCTTATGGTCAGGGCAAAACCACCTTCGTGGTGGATTCGCCACCATGTACGAACGTATTCAAGGCAACGACATGTACAACGGTGCCGTGAATCCTCCGGGAGACTTGAACCCGACCTTGCACAACATCTCGCTCTCGAACCCTGGATTGAACGTTGGCACAGGTGCAACCATCACTGCTGCGGCGCTTCCAGTACTACCTCTTGGAATCACCGGCATCAATGCAAATGACTACAAGGAACCAGTTACCTACCAGTACAGCTTGGGCGTCCAGCAATCCGTGGGACCGAAGGCGGTATTGTCGTTGTCGTACGTAGGCAGCCAGAACCGTCACCAGAATGACTACCAGGAAGTGAACCTGCCCAATGCCGCTCTGCTGCCTGCTCTTGTTGCATCCGGCGGCGCTGGCATCAACCAGGATTACAACTTCGCTGGTTACGGCGGTATCCGTTTGGCTCAGAATGAAGCCAGCGGAAACTATAACTCATTGCAGGCCGATTTCCACGGCAACATCCGGAACGATCTGCAGCTTCAATTTGGTTATACCTATGCCAAATCGATCGATTCAACCAGCAACAATGGCAGCGGTGCTGACCTCGCCGCCGTGACCAATCCGTACGTCGGATGGAGATACGACCTCGGTCCATCTGTACTAGATCGTACGCACGTCGCGTTCGCGAACTTCGTGTACCAGATTCCGTTCCTGAAGAATAGCGACAGTCGCCTGATGAAGTCGGTGGTAGGTGGATGGTCGTTATCAGGAATCATCACGATGGAATCCGGTGCGCCGATCAACATGAGCGTCAGCGGAACTAACGTGTCAAGCGTAATTCCGAACTCTGGCAACCGTCCGAACCTAGTAGGCAAGATCAGCTATCCGAAGACGGCAGCAGAGTGGTTCAACCCGGCGGCATTTGCGGCTCCGGCGCCTGGAACTTACGGCGACCTCGGACACGATGCAGTGCGTGGCCCTGGCCGTGATGACTGGAACCTGTCGCTCTTCAAAAGCTTCGTGATTAGCGAAGCACGCGGAAGCCGTTTCGAGTTCCGCGCCGAGAGCTTCAATACCTGGAACCATACTCAATTCAAGGGCGATTACAACAATGGCGGAATCAGCACCAACGTTGGATCCAGCAACTTTGGTCAGGTGACGTCAGCGTTCGATCCTCGTGAATTCCAACTCGGAGCGAAGCTGATCTTCTAAGTTCGCTTAGTAAGATCACTTCTAACTCCAAGGCCTGCCCCACTCGCCCCGCTGCGCGAGTGGGGCATTCTTTTCTTGGACGGAAGCCATTGGATCTGAGCTCTGTGTCGAAGCGAAAGATCAAACCTGCGCTTGCAAGGGCGGGACTCGAACCCGCGGCCTGATGCCGGTTTGGATGATTGGATTTCTTATTGGATCCAAACGGGCCCAAATTGCTGATTGGTTTTGCTGGCATGCCTATATCTTGTTGAAAGACATGGCAATAATGAACAGTTGTTCACTAAACTGTAGAAGAATTGCGAGAGTCTTGCAGAACTTGATGCATCGATGGAGATGCTTGCAAGAGCGGAAAGGAAAGCCAGGAAGGCTGGCGTTGAGGTCTTTTTCAAGAGTGGTGTGGCAGAAACACTTCCATTTCCCGACGCCCAATTCAACGTGATACTCAGCACTGTCATGCTTCACCATTTGCCACAGAAAGCACGGCGACAATGTGTAACTGAGATCCGCCGGGTTCTTAAACCGGATGGACGTGTGCTTGTCGTTGACTTCGAGGGATTCAGTGATCAAAAGAGAAGTCTTCTGTCTCACTTTCACCGTCCCCACGGACATGTTCGCGCGCAGGATATCGTTGCCTTATTGGCTGAAGCTGGCCTAAAGACAATCGAGTGTGGGCCTGTGGGAATCCGAGACCTTCAATTCGTCCTAGCGACACCTTCTTGCTGTTCTTAACAGCATCTTGAGCACCCGAATCGGATGAAACGAGACAATCTGATATCGCGCCATTCGGCCCTTTTGGTAGGAATCGGCCTATTGGTCGTTTTACACATTTGGGGGCTTCGCTATCTTTTGTCCCATGCCCGGCTATCAACTACGGTTCTTACGGGCGCGCTCATCTTGATCGCGATCAAGCACTGGGGTTTGCTCGGCTCACTGTACGGGCTGTTGCGACGTCGGCCTCCGAATTGAGGTCAGTACCAGGGTGATTTTGCATGGAATTTTGGTATCGAATCGACGTTTGTGGCATCGAATTAGAAGGATGAATCGATCGACCGCTATAAAGATCCTTGTGACAGGAATGTTAGTGGTCTTGGTACTGCCCCTGCTTTCCGTTGTCCGCGGCAGCCCTTACCGAAATGGGCGGAGTTTGTCATGGTCATCGCAAGCAGCGGCGGTGCCAAGACCACTAACATTCCTGTCACAAGGGGGACCCTTATAGCGGTCAATCGATTCATCCTTCTAATTCGATGCCACAAACGTGGATTCAAAATTCCATGCAAAATCACCCTGGTACTGACCTCAATTCGGAGGCCGACGTCGCAACAGCCCGTACAGTGAGCCGAGCAAACCCCAGTGCTTGATCGCGATCAAGATGAGCGCGCCCGTAAGAACCGTAGTTGATAGCCGGGCATGGGACAAAAGATAGCGAAGCCCCCAAATGTGTAAAACGACCGATGGCCGAATTCCGGTCCCTTGAGCCGCGCGATATCAGATTGTCTCGTTTCATCCGATTCCGAGGGGCAAGATGCTGTTAAGAACAGCAAGAAGGTGTCGCTAGGACGAATTGAAGGTCTCGGATTCCCACAGGCCCGCGCTCCAATTGTCAGCTTCAGCCAATAAGGCAACGATATCCTGCGCGCGAACGTGTCCGTCGGGGGACGGTGAAAGTGAGACAGAAGACTTCTCTTTCGATCACCTCGAAGTCAACGACGACGCACGCGCTCCATCCGGTTTAAGAACCCGGCGGATCTCAGTTACACCCTCCTGCCGTGCTTTCTGTGGCAAATGGTGAAGCATGAGGGTGCTGAGTATCACATTGGATAGGGCGTCGGGAAATGGAAGTGTTTCTGCCACACCACTCTTGAAAAAAAGACCTCAACGCCAGCCTTCCTGGCTTTCCTTTTCCGCTCTTGGAAGCATCTCCATCGATGCATCAAGTTCTGCAAGACTCTCGCAATTCTTCTACAGTTTAGTGAACAACTGTTCATTATTGCCATGTCTTTCAACAAGATATAGGCATGCCAGCAAAACCAATCAGCAATTTGGGCCCGTTTTGGATCCAATAAGAAATCCAATCATCCAAACCGGCATCAGCGGCGGGTTCGAGTCCCGCCCTTGCAAGCGCAGGTTTGATCTTTCGCTTCGACACAGAGCTCAGATCCAATGGCTTCCGTCCAAGAAAAGAATGCCCCACTCGCGCAGCGGGGCGAGTGGGGCAGGCCTTGGAGTTAGAAGTGATTTTATTTAGCGAACTTAGAAGATCAGCTTCGGCTCCGAGTTGGAATTTGGGAGGATCGAACGCTGACGTCACCTCGACCAAAGTTGCTGGATCCAACGTTGGTGCTAGATTCCACAATTGTTGTAATCGCCCTTGAATTGAGTATAGTTCCAGGTATTTGAAGCTCTCGGCGCGGAACTCGAACGGCTTCGGGGCCTGCTTCGCTAATCACGAAGCTTTTGAAGAGCGACAGGTTCCAGTCATCGCGGCTAGGGCCACGCACTGCATCGTGTCCGAGGTCGCCGTGCGCTTCACCACACGCCGGAGCCGCAAATGCCCCAGCCGGGTTGAACCGCTCTGCTGCCGTCTTCGGATAGCTGATCTTGCCTACTAGGTTCAGAACGGCTGCCAGAGTTCGGAATTACGCTTGGGCGCGTGAGTTTCCGCTGACGCTCATGTTGATCGGCGCACCGGATTCCATCGTGATGATTCCTCATAACGACCATCCACCTACCACCGACTTCATCAGGCGATTGTCCACTATTCTTCAGGAACGGAATCTGGTACACGAAGTTCGCGAAAAAAACCGAAATGCTACGATCTAGTACACATGGACCGAGGTCGTATCTCCATCCGACGTACGGATTGGTCACGGCGGCGAGGTCCGCGCCGCTGCCACTGTTGCTGGTTGAATCGATCGATTTGGCATAGGTATAACCAAATTGAAGCTGCAGATGGTTCCGGATGTTGCCGTGGAAATCAGCCTGCAATGAGTTATAGTTTCCGCTGGCTTCATTCTGAGCACAAACGGATACCGCCGTAACCAGCGAAGTTGTTTTCCTGGTTGATGCCAGCGCCACCGGATGCAACAAGAGCAGGCAGCAGAGCGGCATTGAGCAAGGTATTTTTCTGGTAAGTCATTCTGGTGACGGTTCTGGCTGCCTACGTACGACAAAGCGTTGGAGTTCGGTCCCACGGATTGCTCGAGGACGCCCAAGCTGTACTGGTAGGTAACTGGTTCCTTGTAGTTATTTGCATTGACGCCTGTGGGGCCAAAAGTGAATACCGGAAGCGCCGCAGCAGTGATGGTTGCACCTGTGCCAACGTTCAATCCAGGGTTCGAGAGCGAGACGTTGTGCAAGGTCGGGTTCAAGTCTCCCGGAGGATTCACGGCACCGTTGGGCATGTCGTTGCCTTGAATACGTTTGATTACATGGTTGCGAATCCACCACGAAGGATCGTTTTGCCCTGACCAGTAAGGTCATATGCAAAACCCAAGCGAGGACCAATGTCAGCCCAATGACCCGGGACAAGTCCTTTTGCGATGCCCCTCACGCCACCGATACCGATACCGTTGGTATAGAACTGAACACCAGCGAGAATCGGGTTCGGGCTTGTGCTAAGACCTGCGCTCGGACCGCCTGCGCGAGCAGGAACAGAGTTCGCGCTGCAAATGTTGCCATTGGAATCAAACGTAGCTGCGTTCGCAGGGTTGTAGGGTTCGGGAAGAAGTTGGAAGGTTGATCATTCGCTTCGTGAGTTATGCGGAGCGCCGTCCCATCGCAGGCCAAGGTTCAAGGTCAAGAGAGTGCGTTGCGCGCCAGTTTCTCTGAATATAGGTAGCGTAGGAGACGTTGTTCCATTGACCGGTAATTTTCACTGCATCTTCGGTGTATTGTTGGGCAAAACCAACAAAAAGTCTGCGAAGTCATTGCCCGTGCAAGCTTTACCCGTTAAAGGTGAACACGCCCCTTGTGTATTAGCGAAGGCACGTGCTGGGTCTTGTTATACGTGGCCCAGCTTGCACCCATCTTGATCTGGTGCGCCACTTTGGTCCACGAAACGTCATCGCGGAATTGATAATCGTCCGCTTTGTTGTTCCATGGGGTCCAGTTCGAGCTGTACTGAGCTCCGGTGCTGCCACCTAAGTTGATGATTGGAATGCGTGTATCAAGGTTAGGTCCTGTGAACAACCGGTTGAAGGTAAACCCAAGCGCAGGCGCCGTAGCACAAAACCCTGCGGAATAATATCAATGCGATTGCCGTTGTAATTGAATGCAGTTTCATTCAACAGGTTGGGGCTGACAACATACGTCGCGTGAACGACTGCGCTGTATCCAGGAACATTGAAAACGTCGCTAACCGTGGGTACGTTATCACCGCTCCATTGAGTTGTTCCGTAAGTTTGAGACACCTGTTCAGAAATGCAGTGTCCAAACACAGAGAACTTATCGTTGAAGGTGTGATCCACACGGGCAATCTCTTCACGAACGGTCGTAGGTGAATTGTTGCCGCCCTAGAATGCGTTTCCATTCGTTGGGGCTGGGAAGATTCCAGCCGCGAGAAGTGTCTGCGCGTTGGCATCCAACAGGTTCGTGGGAATGGTGTTGTTCGGGAAAGGCAATCCCAAAGTCAAACGATCGGCGGTGAAGCGCGCCTGTTCCGCAGGAGAAAGCTGAGCGGCTGTTGGAACATTGATGGTAGTCGTTCCGAAATTTCCGCCGTAGGCTAGTTAGAGGAACGACCCGGTTCAGCAGTTCACCCTGAACTAGGTCTGCGCCATTCCATGTTGTAAAAGAAGAATGTCTTTGGATTGTCGCTGTGATGGATTCACTGGCCGCCGACGTTGAAGCCATAGGTGTTAAAGCGGAATTCAGCTACCTTAGCAGGTGCGCGGTTGAAGTAGTTGCACGCATCGAAAGCATCGGTGCGATTGAATTCCCAGAGAGAAGCATGAAACTGCTTCGATCCTGACTTAATTACCTCTGTAATTGTCGCGGCTGAAGACAGCCCATACTCGGCGCTGTAGTTGGAAGTCATATTGCGGAATTCAGCGATGGCATCGAGCGAAAGCATAACGCTCGCTGCTCCACCACGGTCAAGGTTCCACCGCCGTCGAGCAACTGCAGGTTATGACCCGCGCGCTGACCGCTGATGCTGACGTTGCTGTCACCGCTAGCGTCGGCGTAACGAAGTCGCCCTGTACGCTGGAAGCTCCAAGCGTCAAAGCAAACATGAGTCACAAACTGCGACCGTTGGTGGAAAGCTGCGTACCTGTTGACCAGTGATGACGCTGCTCACTTCACCCCAATCCGATTGCACGGCAATCGGGTTCGCTTCGACCGTCACTTTTTCGGACCTCGCCGACTTTCATAACAAAGTCGAGACGGTCGCGTGCGCCGACGTTGAGAACGACGCCTTCTTTCATTGCGGTACTAAATCCTGATGCCTCCGCCTTGATGGTGTAGTGGCCGATAGCAGATCAGGCCCTACGTATTGACCGGCGTCGTTTGTGGCAAATGTCGTGACTTTGCCAGTGCATTGTTGGTAATTGTGATTGTGACGGCACCCAGTACCGATCCAGAAGGATCTGTAACTGTCCCAACGATGGTCGCTTCTTGAGCGAATGCATGTGACGAAGAGATTAAAAGTACCGCGCCAAGCATTGCCATACAACCAAGGCAACGGCCTGTCGTGACCCACAGTAGCCAGAAATTCTGCAACTGTTTAAACATACTCATATCTCCTTTTTTCCTCTCGTAAAGTGGTAGTGCCGAAAATTTCAGTAACCCATGCACATACTCGGAAACGAATCCTGTTACCGTTTTTATGGAATACGTCCGAATCTCTGCACGTGTTGACTGCAACCTTTTGGGGAAAGTGGAATGTGGGTGCGTACGTGCGAATTCTGCCATTGAAGGCCTATGCGTCCCTCAACGGGTATTAACAGAATGGCGTGAAAGTTGCCGGCATGGGCCCGCCTGGCACGATTGGCATACCCGAGATTTGTCCGCGCTCATTGATATTGCTAGCCGCGATTATGAAGAGGTTGGAATCCCCGGAGATTAGCTTGTTAAAGTCAGTCATCACGCCGTCTTGCCAGATGAAGCCGTTGGCCCAGTTCCGCGCGAGTCAAAGCCGCTTCCTACTACTTGGCCCTTGTTGTTAATGCCGGTGGCAAAGGTGGCAGAATCTCCCGGCAGAATGCCGAGGTTTGTGACTGCGCCGTTCGCGCCGTTCCCCCGATAAACGGCAGAGAAAGCGCCGCCAGGGTTGCTGGCGTAACCAGCTATTTGTCCCCGCTCGTTAAGGCTTTGGGCGACTGCCCAACTTCCAAGGCTGGCAAGCGGTGGGCCGCGCCATTTTCCCACGATACCGCGTGATTCGCTCCGGCGCAGCTTCCCGTGTCGCCTACGACTTGGCCTCGATCGTTGATCGCTAATGCGAACCCGTCTACATCGTCACCGACCGTAGGCAGAGCATTGGCTTCGCCTTTTTCCCACAACACCGGCAACTGAATCCGATTGTTAGTTTTTCCGGCTTGGCATGTGGAGTCCACGGCGCCGTTTTCTGCAATTCCCACGACTTCTCCGCGGCTATTGATGGCGCCGGCCTCCCCATTATTTCCGCCGAGCGTCGGAAGAGCGCTCATGTGGCCGTCTCGCCAAAGAAACGGAACGCACGTTAGGTGCGTGCCGAAAGCGCAAATGTCCTCGCCGTTCGGATCTAGATCAGCTGTTTCGGACATACCAACGGCTTCTCCGCGGTCGTTAATCCCGCCATAGTTATTCCAACTGTTGCCGTGGGTCTCCAAGTGTGCCTAGATCGATGTTGATTCCGTAAATGCTTATGACCGCGCGGGCCCTTGCAATTGTCGTAGAGGTGCTAGTCTCGGGAGGGTTCACGAACCCGTCCATGTTCTCTGCCCAGCCCTGATTATTGAGGCCCATGACCATACTGAAGTTGTCACTGCTTTTGTTAATGCCTAAATCAATAATTTTGTAGCTCACTTGGGCGACCGCATTGCTCGTGCAAGCCAGAACGATTGTCGTAACCAGTAGCATCCAGAAATTCCGTAACCATCTAAACGTCCTCATCTCTCCTCTTTTCCTCATGTAAAGTCGGGCGCGGAGATAACACATTTTCTGAGCGCTCCTCAAATAGAGGACTCTCCGCACACACTCTGTGTTCGGATAAGCATTCGGATGACCATCGGTTTCATCGGTTTGAAGACAGACCAATGAGCGTGGCGAAATCGGGAATGAACGTACAACCGCAAGTCAACGGACAAACATGATTCGGGAACTGGCGCAAAAACGCGGATTGACTGAGTCGATGCTTGAATCTACTAAAACTAAAAGTTTCGCGATAATTGCCTACCAAAAACTGGAGTATGAATAGGTTTCGCTTGACGCTGCGAAGGCCACCATACATACTAGTTGGTATGTTAACTGCACGCAAAAACCCAAGACGTAGTGTGGCCGGGCTGCGCGACGCCGAGCATACGCGCGAGCGCTTGCTGCAGGCGGCATTCCGCGAAGTCTACCGATCGGGTTATCAGAGTGCCAGCATAGACACGATTCTGGCCGAGGCTGGGGTCACAAAGGGAGCGCTGTACTACCATTTCGAAAACAAGGAAGCTCTAGGACATGCCATTGTCGAAGAGATCATCGCGAAACTCACCCGTGACAGGTGGATGCTTCCTCTGCAACGCGGCAAGGACAAAGATCCCATTGACACTTTGATTGGCATTGTCCGGGCGATACCACATCAGCCAAAAGACGTAAAGAATGGCTGCCCCTTGGCCAATTTGGCGCAGGAGATGTCTCGACTCGACGAACAATTCCGTCAGCGTTTGGAGAGAATCTTTCATGCCTGGCAAAAAGGTATTGCCATGGTTTTGCGGAGGGGGCAGTCTCTGGGAACAGTCCGCCGCGAGTTGGTCCCGGAAGAGACGGCGAGCTTTCTGATCGCGATGGTCGAAGGCTACGAAGTGTTGGCAAAGAATTCTCAAGATATGAATGTGTGGAATATGGGAATCAGAAATATAGTCGACTGGTTGAGGTCCCTGCGTCCGCCGGGCAACCACAAGCGGAAGTGATCGCATCAGCCACTTTATACGTACCAACCGGTACGTATGTTAGACCGATTACGCATTCGAACGAATCCCCCCTGATGGGGGACGCAGTTGATATTCGTCAGGCACAGCGGACGCGAGCATAGCTTCGACTAAAGTGTTGACCCGCTCGCCGTATTCCCAAAAGAAGTGGTCGCTGCGCCCGAGCGTTGGATTGATCTGACCTACAACGTCGTGCAAAGGACTGAGATGCCGAGAGGTGGCCATTTCGCCGCCCTCGAGCAGCCCGATCTGATGGTAAAGGACATTCGACTATTTTTTTCAAAGCTCTCTCAAAGAGGAAGCTCATATCAACCAGGGGAAAAACAATGACCCGAAAGATCGGCAAGGCGGTCACGTGGGGAAATCTCGTATTGGTTGCTGTGCTGGGCGCCGCGTGGCAGCTTCAGGCACAGGATATCAGATCACCGTATCCCAGGATGGCCCCCCTCGACCCGTACTTGATGACCGATCGAAATGCTGAGATCGCGTTGGCGCGAACCGCTGCTCCGAAATCCATATCCGAGGACGCCACGGTAATGGCTCTCGACCGCCATGGCTACGAGACTGCCGTTAAAGGCAACAATGGCTTCGTGTGCATCGTGGAACGAGCGTGGATGTCTCCCTTCGACGACCCGGGGTTTTGGAATCCTAAAAATCGAAGTCCGATCTGCTACAACCCGGCCGCCGCGCGATCTGTTCTGCCATACACGTTTAAGAGGACTGAATTGGTATTGGCCGGATTGACCAACCCGCAGATGCTTGAGCAGATCAAGGCCGCGGTTGCCAGGAAAGAACTGCCGACGCCGGAGCCTGGCGCGATGTCCTATATGTTGTCGAAGGAGTCGTATCTTAACGATCAAATCGGGCATTGGGTTCCCCATTTGATGTTTCATATTCCGAAGACAGATGGCGCGAGTTGGGGTGCGAACCTTGACGGCTCCCCGGTCATGCTGGATCTCCGCTTAGTTCCGGAGCCTGAAACCGTCTTCTTTGTACCAGTGGGCAAGTGGTCGGATGGAACGGCTGCACCGGTAATGCAGGACGCGCAATGAAAATGAGTGCAACAGCTGCGAACCCATCACCCCGAGTCCTAAATATTCTGGCCATTCTCTTGTTGGCCATGTGCGGCATTGCTCTTGGGCAGTCTTCTTCAAAGCAAGCGACGGATCCGGCGGTGGCGAAGTTGGGCCCGGAGTTTGCCTCGGCTGACGCGCAGGTAAACGGAATAACACTCCATTATGTTCGGGGTGGAACCGGACCCGCCGTCATTTTGTTACACGCATTTCCTGAGGATTGGTACGAGTATCACAAGGTGATGCCGCGTTTGGCGAGGAAGTTCACCGTCGTGGCCGTTGACCTGCCAGGCATTGGCGGATCGATGGGGAAACCTGGAGGCTATGCTGCTACGGACGTCGCAGATGACATTCATCAACTTCAAGAGCAACTCCACTTGGAGCATGCCTATGTGGTCGGTCACGACATTGGCGGCATGTTGGCTTATGCGTTTGTCCGCCGTTACCCGGAGGCTGTACGTGGGGCGATGATTCTTGATGTGCCGCTTCCCGGTCTGGCGCCCTGGAAGGAAATCACCGCAAACCCATTCATCTGGCATATTCATTTTCAACAGGTGCCTGGCCTCGCTGAAGAACTGGTGGCGGGCCGCCAGGCGGTTTACTTCCGCTACTTCCTCGATCCTCGATACGTTAGCGACGCCGACGTGGCGCACTACGCCGAATCTTATGCAGCCCCAGAACAGTTGCATGCGGCCTTCGAGATTTACCGCGCCTTTCCCGCCAACGAAAAGTTCAATGCTGAACAGCGGAGCCGGATCGACGTGCCGTTGGTATTAGCGGCAGGTAGTAAATCGTTTTTATTGAAGTATCTTCCGACGATGGCGGAAGCATTGCGAGCACACGGGTGCACAAACATCAGGATCAAGGTGATTGAGGGAAGCAACCATTATGTCGCGGACGAACGGCCGGGCATGGTGGAGGAGTTTATAGAGAAGTACGCTTCAGTTCTATAAGTAGGTTAATTCGGCGATTGGGGCCGACACAGTAATGTGGGACATCACGATGAACAAACTGAAGAAGATGAGTTCAGCCGAACGTGCTGTCTCGAACCCAGGAGGCGATAGCAATTCCCTCCTTGACGACATGGCCCAGCATTCGTGCGCAAGCTTGGGCATTGCTCGTGAAACGGAAGAACCAACCGCCGGATCGAAGGATACATTACCTGGCTTGCAGGCCTCTGCAAAACCACAGTCTCTCCGGGTAGCTGTCAAAATCATGGGAAAGATTCTCTTTATGAATTTGGGCGACGTGGTCGCGGTTCAGGCGAAGGGCAAGTGCGTTCATCTCCAAAGGAAGGCAAGTTCCTATTTGCTACGTGAGTCTATCTCGGATGTGGCGGAGAAACTCGAAACCTATGGATTCATTCGCATCCACCGATCTGTGCTCGTAAACACCTCGTTTGTAGAAGAAATCAGACGGCTTTCCACGGGAGAATATAGTCTTCGAGTTGACGGTGGGAAGGAATACACCGTCACACGCACTTACAAAAAAAATCTCAAATACCTCGCGAAATTCTGGATCGGTACAGGCGCGTTCCCTGGTTAACCCGAGTAACTTCGGTTGTCGTGTCGCAGTCTTTGGCGTTGAAACTCCCGTGTTGAGCGCCAGTGACTATCTCTCCGCAATGCGGCGTTTTGCAGGTCGGAGCCGAGCAGTAGGGCCGATGTGACCTCGCATTTCTTTCCGCGTACATGCCACGGCTGTGGTCCTGCGCATTGCTACACACTTCGCATGGCTGTCCTCCAGTTCCTCGCGACCTTCCAGGCTTCGAACCAAAGGAGACTGGCGACTCCTGCGGCAAGACAGATTCCAATATCTGTGAGGTGAAGAACGGAAAACCTGAACAGCGAACATAAGAACGGAACGTACACCGACAGCGCGAGGACAACGATGGCTCCGCTAACAACCCACCACAGCGCTGAATTGGGAGTTCGCAAGGTGGAGATAATGGTTCGCGTCCAGGAGCGGTTTGTCAGAATGAGCATCAGGTTTGCAATCACAAGCGTAGAGAATGTGAGCGCGCGTGCATTCGTTGCCGGTTCGCCGCGATATAGCGCAACCGTGAAAACTGCGATCACCGTCACCAAAACACTCAACCCTTGAAAAAAACTGAGCGTGAGATGGCGCCTCGACAGGAGCGGCTCTCCTGCGCGGCGCGGGTGCCGTTGCATCAGCCTAGGCTCTCCGCGTTCGGCTTCAAACGCGACGGAACAGGCCGGATCGATAATCAGCTCAAGGAATACGATGTGTACCGGCATGAGCACCAGCGGCCATTTGAAAAGCAGGGGAATGAGCGCCAATCCCGCAATCGGCACGTGGACGGCAAATACGAACGACATGGCCTTCCGGAGATTGTCGAAAATCCTTCTACCCAAGGGGATCGCATCCACAATGGAGGTGAAGGAATCATCCAGAAGCACGAGATCGGCGGCTTCGCGGGCAACGTCGGTGCCACGCCCGCCCATGGCAATGCCAATTTGAGCGGCTTTCAGCGCGGGAGCATCATTCACACCGTCGCCCGTCATGGCGACAATTTCGCCGTTCTCCTTCAACGCATTCACCAGCCGTAGCTTCTGCTCGGGGGCTACGCGGGCAAAGATATTGGTCGCCTGCACGAGCTCGCGTAGTTGCTGGTCGTCCATGGCCTGGATTTCTTTCCCAGTCAGCACGTGTTCCGGCACCTTCATGCCAATCTGCTGCGCAATGTTTTGTGCTGTCGCTGGGTAGTCGCCTGTGATCATCACCACACGAATGCCCGCTCCATAGCACTCACGCACGGCTGTCGGAACCTCGGGACGGATCGGATCAGCCAAGCCCACCAGTCCAACAAATTTCCAGGGTAGAGCATGCGGATCATCCGGCAAATTACTATCTTGGAGTTCGCCCTTCGCAACGCCAAGAACGCGTAAGCCCCTGCCGGCCATCTGCGATGCGGCCCGGGTGATGTTTTCCATGTCCGGCTTGGGGGTGCGGCACAATTCGGCAACGGCTTCAGGCGCGCCTTTGGCGGCTAGCACATGCGGCCCAGCTTGGGAAGGTTCCCACACGCGCGAAACTGCCAGCAGCTTAGGCGATAGAGGATACTCGCGAACCAGGTTCCACTTCGAGTGAAGATGCTCACTTTCGCATAGAAACCGCGCACCGAACTGCTGGAATGCGATCTCCATTGGGTCGAAAGGGTTTAGTTTGCTGGCGAGAATGCTGTATTCCACCACCTCGTGAAACTGTTCCGGCAATGGACCCGACGACAAGGCAGACAGATCAAGCGATTGGCGATTCGCGGACAACTCTTGGACAGCCATACGGTTCTGCGTAAGCGTGCCGGTTTTGTCCACGCACAAAACCGTTGCCGAACCCAGCGCTTCGATTGCGTTATTTCGACGCGTTAATACCCGCTTGTGCGAGATGCGCCATGCCCCAAGCGCAAGGAAAATTGTCAGCACGACGGGAAATTCTTCGGGCAGAAGCGCCATGGCCGTGGTGATTCCGGTGAGTAAGCCGTCGATCCAGTTTCCGCGTGTGAGGCCATAGGCCACCACTATCAGGGAACACAGGGAGATGCCGAGCGTAGCCAGGATTCCAGCTAACCGGCTTACTTCAGCCTGCAAGCGGGTCCGCTCCGCAGAAACCGTCTGCAGAGCTTTGCCGATCCTGCCCAACTCGGCTCGCGCACCGGTAGCCCTAATCTCCGCGAAGCCTTGCCCCTGCACGACCAGAGTGCCGGAATAGACAAAGGGAAGATCGTCACCTCCAGGGCGGCCCATTTCCGCTCGACCATCCCATGGCGCCTTGCGGACTGGGACAGATTCGCCCGTTAACAACGATTCATCAACGGACAGGTTCCCCGCCGAGAACACCACCCCGTCCGCTGGCACGCGGTCGCCTTCGGAAAGCACGACCAAGTCTCCTCGGACCACTTCGCGTCCGGCAATGCGCCTCCGCAGCCCGTTACGAATGACCAGTGCGCGCGGGCTGGAGAGGTCACGCAGCGCCTCCAAAGCCCGTTCCGTCTTCCGTTCCTGGTACAGGCTGATCCCGATCACCACGAAGATCGATACCAGCAGCACAATGGAATCGCGCAACTCGCCAAGAAATAGATAGATTGATCCTGCTCCGACCAGAAGCAGGAGCATGGGCTCGCGCAGAATTTCCCACGCGGTGGCGATTAGGCTATGTGGCTTACCAGTGGGCAGCTCGTTCGGACCGTCATGTTGCAGGCGGGCAGCCGCTTCGGCGTCAGTGAGTCCGCTCTCGATCCCTGCGACATTTGAAGACGCGACCATGGATCATTATCAGGATACGCGCGTGGCTTGCATCTTTGGGGAAAGAGCAGGCCTTTCGTGACAAGGTGCTTCCACGTTCGTCCTAGTGTTGAATTGGTGGCTCGACTGCAAAATGCCCGTGCCTTCCGCGCAAATCGACAGTCTTTTTCGGACACTGATCTCGCCTGCGTTGGCGGCAGTTTGGGTTAAGAAATAGCGTCAACTGAAGAGGGTTTGCGGGCCGAGAGCAGAAAAATCGCGGAGCGCACGGGCGCTCAGCTCAATGGTGCAGTGGGAGAGTAGAAATTTTCTCGGGAAAGATGATTCTGTTTGCTTGTTAGAAGTGGCGAAGCAACGATTAACCCTGGTCTCTTATGATCGCCGGACGATTCCTCCGTTGCTAAAGCTCTGGGCAGAGGAAGAGCGATCCCACGGCGATGTGATCTTTGTCGATGAAAAGACAATCTCGCCAGCAAACATTGGAGGCCTCGTCCGGCCGCTGATTTTGCTCGCTGGCGAGACCGGGGAAATGGACTGGACCAACCAAGTTTACTTCTTGCGGAGCGGACGCTGATCCGTCTCGGTGATCACCCAACACAAAACTTTGGGCGGAGTTATCGGCTGCTGTATTCGTGCGAGTGCGCGCCCCTCTGTGTGCGAATCGTGTGCCGCGTTTCCGCTGATCAGCGGAACTAATTCCTTCGCAGCGCAACTCAATCTTGCGCAAGCTCAGTTGAATGAGCAATTGGCGCTCGTCCGGCTTTACAATGCGCTAGGCGGCGGTTGCGAGCAGTAAACCAAGGTAGAACCAGCCTAATAGGTATCGGACTGCCAGCTATTTGCCGAATCACTCCGATGGACATGCGGGGTAATACGACTTTGCTCCGTCCTTCGCTTTGGTGCCGTCTTTTCATCTGGCACTTGTGCAATCGTAGCGTTGATGTTTTCTGAACAGGATTGACTCGGCCTTCGGAAGGTCGAATAATCTCCGTGTATGGATATCTATGAAGAAATTGTCCAGTTGCGCCGCGGGGGCCGTCGCGGTGCGCTGGCGACCATTGTCGGTTCCCAAGGCTCCATTCCGTCGTTCAAGACCGCCAAGATGCTGGTTCGAGATGATGGTTCAATCGTCGGGACCATCGGTGGGGGATGCGTGGAGGCTGAGGTCTGGCAAACCGCTCGCGAGGTGATGGAAAGCGAGAAGCCGCGTACCTTGAAGTTCAATTTGAATCAGAATCCTAAATATGATGCAGGGCTGGTTTGCGGGGGGACACTGGATGTCTTTGTCGAGCCGGTGTTGCCATCAGCGGCTCTTTACCTGTTTGGAGCCGGGCACATCTCCGTTAATGTCTACAAGACCGCGAGCAATGCCGGATTCGACGTGACCGTTGTGGATGATCGGGATGCTTATGCCAACCGGGAGCGATTCCCCTGCGCGCACGCGGTAGTTGCGGAGGACTTTGATCAGGCGATGGCGCGCTTGTCGCCAAGTGAGTCCGCCTACATTGTGATCCTGACCCGCGGCCATCGCGACGACATGAGAATTCTACGCTGGGCAGTCCAGACATCAGCGAGGTATATCGGGATGATTGGATCAAAGCGAAAGACCATCACTATTTTTCGCGAATTAACTGCAGAAGGGGTTCCGGCTGAACTGTTTAAACGTGTGTATGCACCCATCGGATTGGATATTGGTGCGGTCACTCCTGAAGAAATAGCAGTGTCAATCACCGCAGAGTTAATCGCCCATCGGCGACATGTAGAGCGTGAGATGCCGCACATGAGCTGGTTTCATCGGGGGCAGCGGGAAGAAACGGATTCTCTTGCCGAGAATGACCTTGAACCCTGAACCCGATGGCTGTACGAATTAAATTTCGCTCTCTTCTGTTAACCCGATTGCTTCCAGGTTTTTCGCGAACTGATATCTTCCCAGATGATTGATTCCTCTAAATTGTGCGGATTGATTCTTGCCGCTGGCGGGTCGACTCGTATGGGCCGCGACAAAGCACTTTTGCCTTGGCCGCCGAATGGGAAGGACACATTGTTGTCGGCAGCGATTCGCGCTTTTTCCACTTTCTGTCAGCAGATCATCGTGGTGGTAGGGAGAAATGCGGGAACTATTGGTCCTCTCGCTCAATCACTGGGCGGATCGCTTGCTCTAAACTCCGCGCCCCAATGCGGACAATTCAGCTCTCTACAGTGCGGCCTGCAGCAGGTTTGGGATTTGAATTTTGATGCCGCGATGGTCACTCTGGTGGATAAGCCACCCGTGAAAAAATCCACCCTTGAAAAGCTGTACTTGGAATTCAATTCTCAATTGCCTCCGGGTAAGTGGGCGGTAGTGCCCGAGTGTGGTGGTCGCCATGGACACCCTATCGTGATCGGACGCCAGATGATCGAAGCTTTTCTCAAAGCCCCAGTAACATCTAATGCGCGAGAAGTGCAACATCAGAACCGCGCCCGAATTCAGTACGTGCAGGTCGATGATCTCGGGATTTCAATTAACCTGAACACCCCCGAAGACTACGCTCGCCTTTCACAATCCTCGTAGAGCAGCGTTTAAGGCGTCGATCGCTAAATAGCTTGCGTGGCCTGATGCCTCCGGAAGCCCACCGATTGCATTGGTTAGATCTTGGCGGGTCAGTTTTTGCGCTTCCGATGTCGTCTTTTTTTTTACTAGCTCCGTCAACATTGAGCCGCATGCCATTGCCGGCACACACCCTTTAGCACGAAAACCTATTTCGGCGATCCTCCCATTCACAATTTTCACAGTGAGCTTGATGATATCTCCGCAGGCGAGGTTTTCGATTTGCGCGGAGGCGGTGGGGTTAAGAATATCTCCAGCATTTCGTGGGTTTTGGAAATGATCAAGGACTTGGTCGGAATACACACGAAATATTGTAGCCCCTGGGTCGAGGGCGTGCTTGACGATGCATCCATTCGGCGTCAACAATCATTCTGTCGAGATGCTGCTTGGGCGCGTGCGACGTGCTGCCGTGGCATGATCGGAAGTTCCGCTGTTTGGGACCGCTTTATGCAATACGATTTACGCCGCGACCGGGAAACGCATACGAAAGTTTGCCGCTCATCGAGACGAACCTCGGCAAAGCTCAAGCTAGACCTTGCCTTCAGCGTTCTACAACTTCTTGGCTTGGAACGGGTTTCGCGCGCGCAGAATTTCCCCGACGCGTTTATGAGAGACTGGATCCGGATTTGTGAAGAGCGCCGAGAACTCGCTGAGGTCTAAATGGCACATCCCGCAGGCGCACACCGGTAGCGTCACAGATGGCATTCCCGATCGCCGCGGGAACCAGGGTAATCGCGGTTTCGCCTGCTCCAGTAGCGGGTACGTTTTCGGGAGTAACAAAAACGATTTCGATGGATGGCGACATGTAATCCAGGTATAAGGTCTTATAAGTTTGCCAGTCGGTTGAAGTGATGTGCCTCTCGTCCCAAGAGATCTCCTCTATTAAGGAACGACTGACGCCTTGAAGTAAACCTCCTTCGATCTGATTTCTTAATCCATCGGGATTTGAAATGGGTCCGCAATCGGAGGCGATGACAAAATGGGTGGGGTGAACGACACCTGTTTCCATGTTTACGCTCACCTCTGCCACAAGCGCCGCATAGCCATTTTTTCCCTCGTAAGCCAGACAGGCGACTCCCCGTCCAATGCGTTCCTGAGATTTTATGTGGGAAGGTAGGAGAGATAGTCGCGGTTTCCAGTTCGCTGCTTTTGCTGCCGCTTTCAACACCGCGATGACACGACTATCACGCAGGTGACGCAATCGGAATTCAACCGGATCCGCTTTGGCTTGAATACAAAGTTCGTCCATAAAACATTCGGTGGCGAAAGTATTCTGGATGCGAAGGGGAGAACGCAACGGACCAGTGAAGAACGGAGATCGCACCGTGTGTGTGAGTGCCCGCTCGGCGCGAATCGTGCCTCCGCCATCGCAAGAGTCCCCGATACAGCCAGCGAAATACGAAGGGACATGGTTGCTTTGGTTGCGCAGTTTTCCTTGAAGAGGCTTTGCTGCGGACGGAGTAAATTTCTCCAGTTCATATCCCATCAACATTCCGCTAATGATATTTTCCGGACGATTATAACCAGGCCTGCCTCCCAGCGAAGCAACCCAGTTTTCCCGGTCCCAAACAACAATGTTTCCATCCGATGATAGAGCAGCACGGTGCTCGATGACACAGGCTGCGCCCAGATTTTCCCACTTCATTTCATCTTCCCGGGAGAATTGAAGGCGCACAGGCTTGCCGACCGCATGTGACAACACGGCTGCGTCAAAGGAAACTGCATCGGCGCCGTTCAGTCCATAGCATCCGGACCCTCGTGTGTAAATCACCCGCACATTGTCCGGCGGCAGATCAAGAAGTTTTGCAATAACATTTCGAGTGGGATACGCCGATTGAGTAGCGGACCAGATCGTGGCGTGGCCGGCTTTTACGTCTGCCACAGCACATGAGGCCCCCAGGGAACCATGCATTTGATAAGGATATGTATATCTTGCCTTTAGAATGTTGTTGGCATTTGCGAGTTGGCGCTCTGTGTCACCTGAGTCCACGCTCAAAACATCTCGTGACGGCTGACGTTGGAGATAATCGAAGAACGTTTCTTGTGGAGGTAAAGCCGGGCCGGGATCCCATTCAATCTTTAATGCCTCTGCAGCTTTTGTTGCCTGATGTTGGGTTTCAGCAACGACGCCTACAAAATCTTTGCGGACGACAATCTTTACTACACCCGGAATATGCTGAATGGAACTCTCATCGACGTGCGCCAACTTAGCTCCCATTCCTGGTGGCCGCACGACACGTCCATGAAGAAGGTCGGGAAGTCGCACGGAATGGACAAACTCAAATTGTCCAGCCATCAACGCTTGTCGGTCCAAAGAGGGAACAGCTTTGCCGAGAATTGTCCATTGGCTTGCTGCCCGCCGCTTGGCATTGCCATTCAATGGAATGTTGAAATGCTGGCCTTTGAGTAACTCCTGATAGGTTACTGTTTGACCACTCGTCGATGTGATACGGCCATCATTCATTGCCAGCAACTCAACGGATTCGCCTAATCTTGCTGCTGCTATGTTCAGTAATGCTTCCCGAGCGGTTGCCGCTGCTAGCGCCAGTCCTTCATGATTGAAGTTTGTGGGGGTGGACTGACTTCCTGAGGTTGTTCCCTGGTCTGGTGTTTCATCGGTGTCACATTGGATGAGCTTGACTTGTCCCAGCGACACACAAAGTTCTTCCGCGACAAGTTGTGTTTGGGCGGTAAAGATGCCTTGCCCAAAATCGCATTTACCTGTGTATGCAGTGACCGTGCCATCAGAATTGACTGCCAGCCAGGAATCTAGCTGTTTGGGATCGATGTGCGAAGAGTGGGTGTCAAACGGGCCTTGAGCATGCAAAAGCGGCTCAAAGAATGACGCGCTGCTGAATGCAACCACTAGCGCCCCACAGCTTTTCAGGAAATCACGACGTGATGCCATTACGTTTCCTGCCATCAGCATATTTACGGATCGCTCGCATCATCCGAATGTGGGCAAAGCAGCGGCACAATACCCCGCCAAGGGCACTACGGATCTCTTCGTCGGAAGCATTGGGCATTGCATCCAGAGTAGTTTTGGCTGTTAGGATTACTCCGCTCAGACAGTACCCACACTGAGCTGCGCCTTCGTCCACGAAGGCTTGCTGGATAGGATGTAATTTTCCTTCAGCGCCAAGTCCTTCGAGGGTAGTAATTTCGTTTTCGCCGACGGTACTAAGCGGCATCACACAGGAGCGGACAACCTGGCCGCGTAGAACAACCGTGCAAGCGCCACACTGTGCCAAACCACAACCGAAGCGTGGTCCCCGCAATCCCAACTCATCATTCAGAACAAATAAAAGAGGAGTTTCTGGATCACTCGTAACGATATGCTGGCTGCCGTTTACTTTGAGTGTGAATTGAGCCATCCGAATGCCTGAAGCTGCAACTATTGTAATCTTTGATGCGAAATGACGTATTGAGACACAGATACGCCGCAAAGTAATTGTCGCGGGCCCCCCAGGGCCCTCATTTCCGAGCGCGGTAAGGCCGGCCCGCGATTAACAAGGTAATGCCCAGGCCGGTTTTAGGGGGGAAGTCGGGGCAGGGCCTTGACTTGCCGGTCGCAGGCGTGGTATTACATTTCTATAAATGTAATGGAGGAACGATGGAATCCGCAATTACCGTCAAGGGTCAGGCTACCATCCCGAAATCCATCCGCGAACATCTCGGACTACAGCCTGGCGATCGGGTGAAGTTCTTCGTGCACCCTGATGGCAGCGTTGTCTTGTTGCCGAAACTCTCCGCTTCGGCGGTACGGGGTATGCTTAAATCCCGGAATCAGCGGCCTGTGACCACCGAACAGATGACCGCAGCAGTTGCCCAGAGTGCTCTGAGCCGGAATTCGCGGCGACGACACCGATGATCGGACTCGATACCAATATCCTCGTGCGCTATCTCGTCCAGGACGACCCAGAACAGTCAGCTAGGGCGACGGAAATACTTGAACGTCGCTTGACAGAGAAAAATCCAGGGTTTGTCAGCGTCGTAGCAATGGTTGAAACAGTATGGGTGCTCGATCGCGCTTACTTCTTAACTGCTCAGGAAATTGCAACTGCTATCGAGAGACTTCTTCAGGTTGACGTTCTGGCCATCGAAAACGAGCAGGAAGTCTTTACTGCGATGGTTGCTCTAAAACAGGAACGCGGATCATTTGCGGATGCTCTGATCGCAGAACTCGGTGCACGGGTGGGTTGTAGTCGCACTCTAACATTCGATCGAAAGGCGACACGTCTACCCAGCTTCGAACTTGCCTGACCAATCCCGGACAGAATCCTCCAACGATAGTTCCTTCCGGGAGATACAGCGCTCGTTCTACTGACAACATCCGCGCCGGCTCGAGTTTCAATCGACCCGCCAGGCATACTGATAACCCACTCATCTTTCACCCGCCCGGGCAGGGAACAGCCGCATTTTTGTTGATCATTCTTGATTGGTTGTGTGCCAGTTGTGTGCCGGAGTTTGGGGACTGGTTTGGACTTGGGAATTACGGCTGATCAGTCGTTTTCGATCAACTTCAGGTTTGCCCGTCATCCGAAAGCAATCCAACCGATGAATGAACGTTTGCGGATTGGTTCCCCTTGCTGCTTCAGGATGAGTAATCGGGCCCTGCGGTCGCGCGGTGGGCTCAAGGGTAAGCAAGGCGACTTGGCGATCTGGAAGGGGATGCTGTCGCAATGAACCTGGATGCCTCCCACTCCGTTCGACCCGAATGTCAAGGAGATCGATCGCAAGTCCGAAGCCCGATTCGGCGCATCAGATCCTGAAATCTAGGATCGGGGCGCAATGCGTCGAAGGGCCGGTCCCAGAGTTCGCCGGACAGGCGCGGTGTTCTCTCCTCATATGCTTTTTCAAGCCATTCGAGTGCAAGATCCGTCTCACCCAAAGCGATGTAGATGTTTACGAATTCGTAGGGGGAGACGTATTCAGTTGTCTGGCGTTTATGCAGATCTTCGACAACCTTCGAGGCTTCGCTTCGGTGCCCGGCCCTGGCAAGGGCATAGCCCAAGTGTCCTGCATACGGAGAGCGGTTGCCAGATAGTTTCGCGGTTTTCTGCGATACGGCTAGCGCCTCATCCGTGCGGTCTGCTGCGTCGAGACTGCGCGCGAGGAGCCAGTTGCCAAAGGGATTGTTCGGGTCAAGTTCGATGGCCTGATGGCAAGCCTCAATCGCCTTATCGTACTGACTCGCCCGCGCATATATAAACCCGACCAAGGCGTTAATGGTCACTGAAAGCGGATCGAGTTCGCGCGCCTTTAGCGCTTCCTCCACAGCCTCTTCATATCGTCGTAAACAGCTGAGCAAGATGGAGTAAGCCTGGTGCGCATCGCTCAAAGAGGGATTCAATTCAAATGCCCGCTTGAATTCCTCCTCGGAACCCGCCCAATCCCAGTCGTACAAGTTCCTTACGACGGCGAGTGACTTATGTGCCTCCGCAACTGCGCCGTCGCGCTCCAATGCCCCTTCAGCAAATTTTTTTGCCTCTGGAAAAACGGCATGCGGAGGGCGCAGATACAACACACCGAGCAGGACGTAACAATCCGCAAGCCCCGCGTAGGGCGCGGCATAATCGGGGTCAGCAGCAATTGCCTTGCTGAAATATTCGAGACTTCTCTCAACCCCAGTTCCCTTCGTCAAGAAATAGCGCCCTTTCAAGTAAGCTTCGTACGCCTCGGGGCTTATTCGACGCTTTCCTATCGGGGAACTGTGTTCGGCGGGCGTTAATCGGGCCCGAATCTGGCGGGAGATAGCCTGCGCAATCTGAGTTTGCAGGCTCGCGATTTCGCTCAACTCGCGTTCGTAGCTTTCCGCCCACAAATGCTGGTCCCCGAATGGATCAATCAACTGTATTCTGATCCGAACTCCGCGGTCTGATACGACGACTGATCCTACAACGAGAGCATCCACGCCCAACTCACCCGCGATCTCCGCCACAGGCTTGGAGCTACGGTTGAACTGCATGGCGGAAGTTCGCGAAATCACCCGAAGACCCGCAATTTTGGCGACATGAGTAATAAGTTCGTCGGTAAGGCCGTTCGCCCAATGCTCATGGTTGGGATCTCCTGAGAGGTTCTCCAAGGGAAGCACAGCAAGGGAGCCGATCTTTGGCGTGACCTTTGCGATGAACCGGTACCCCCGACGCGGCACGGTTTCTATGAATTTGGGATGTTCAGCCGGATCGCCCAATGATTCGCGAAGCCTGTTAACAGCCTTATTCAGTCCACGTTCGAAGTCAACGAAGGTGTCAGAGGGCCAAATTCTTTGCCGCAGTTGATCTCGCGTAACAACTTCGCCAGGATGTTCCAGCAATGCTGCCAGCAACTGAAACTGTTGCTCCTGCAGTTTCACTCTCGAGCCTGATTTGAGCAGTTCTCGCCCTGCAAAATCTGCTTCGAAGGGACCGAAGAGGACCGCCGACCGGAATGTTCGGGCGTATGCAATCAAGGCTGACCCTCGGTGATTGCAATATAGCATCCGCCGCAGGGAAGAATTTGGTCACATATCGGGAATCCTGGCGCCATTGAACCAGTGCCTCTCCTGTCGTACCTTCCCCGAAGCCACCGCGACAGCAAACTGCGGTGGTCGCCTATAGATTGCAGACACCGTTTTAGGGAGAACATCAGCCATGCAGAGATCTCTTGCAATTTGCGTACTGTTGTTCACGTGCATTGCGTCAATCGCTCAGGAACGCCCTTCCGTCCAAAAACGACCCGTGGCTTCGCAAACTCTCTACGTGCGGTGCGGAACGCTCATAGCAGATGCGCAGAAGCCAGCAATCAAAGATGCGGACGTGATTATTACTGATGGCAAGATAACGGCTGTAGGCCCGAACCTGCCAGTTCCCGCCGGTGCGCAAATGCTGGACTTGTCTCAAGACACAGTTTTGCCCGGCCTGATCGATGCGCATATTCATCTGTGGAGAGGCGCTTTCTATGAGCGTCCGCCCGTCGGGCTCACAGCTTTGGGCTCGCAAAAGGCCATCCAATACGGCCTTTCGCAAGGTATCGTGGCGGTAAGAGTGCTTGGCAGTTGGGATTTTGTTGACGTGTCGCTGAAGCGTGCAGTCGATGAAGGAACGATCATTGGTCCCCATATCATTCCCGCTGGTCACGCCATTTCGACTATTGGCGGTCACGGGGACCTGATTGACATGCCGTGGCAGTTTGCGCTCAAGGACTACTACACCCCCCTGCACGGATTCATCAACTCTCCCGCCGAAGCCGAAGAAGCTGTCCATCTGCAATTGAAGTATGGTGCCCGAGTCATTAAGGTCCTTGTCTCCGGAGGCGTGATCTCGCCGCTTGATTCTCCCGACGCCGAGCAGGTGTCGCCTGAAGAACTCAAGGTGATTGTTGAACAGGCGCATATGGCCAATGTCAAAGTCGCCGTACATGCCGAGAACATTCGCAGCATTATGGCCGCTCTCGATGCGGGGGTGGATTCGATCGAACACGGCTCAGAGTTGAACCCGCAGGCAATCGATTTAATGAAATCGCGCCGTGTCTATCTGGATCCCACGCTCTTCGTGATTGGAAACATCGAGCGCATGGCGAAAGCCGGCGCCATGCCCGATTTCGTCGCTCGCAAAGCGTCCGCGCTCGCCGCAAGACACTACGCGAGCTTTGCCATGGCCCTGAAAGCGGGATTGCCGATGGCCGTGGGTTCAGACCAATTATATGAACCCGGAAAAGCTACCGTTCTGGACGAACTGATTACCCTCGTGGATCACGGCATGTCAGCACAGATGGCGCTAACCGACGCTACCAAGAACAATGCCGATCTGCTTGGTCTGCCTGAACTTGGCACCGTAGCCACGGGAATGGAAGGCGATCTGGTCGCGGTGCATGGCGATCCTTTGACGGATATGAGCGCCATCAAGCAGGTGCAAGCGGTGGTGTTCAAGGGCAAACTTGTTCCCACATGGCTGGGCCACTAAGCAGCGAAGCCGGAAATTCGGGGGAAATTCGGGAACAAGGAAATTCGGGGACGGAAATTCGGGAGGAAATTCGGGGACGGAAATTCGGGGACAGACGGAACGTTCACCAGATTTTCTCCGAGCGAAACTCCTCTGCCGAGTTCTACGGAAATCGGCCAATTGCGCCGGATCCGGTGAATCACCAATTCCTGTCAATACGTCCAAAAGTGTCTTTCTCAGCTAACTCGCTGAATCCACACGAACTATAAAGTTGGGGAGCATGTCCCGTTTCCCCCTTCCAGTTTGCTAGCATGAATATAGATAGCGAAAAGGCGCGGATTCTCTCCGCGCTTTTTCTTTTTCCATTCAGCAACACGATCAAATTCAGCAACACCAATATTCAGCGACATCTGGAGCAGACCTTGAGATCACGCAAGGCTCACGTCCCTGCGGGCGCTTTCCATAGCAAGCGCAGGGGGGAGTTGGCCGAGTTGGGATTTATGTATCGCGCCGCGGGTTACGGCATTGGAGTGGCCAAGCCCTACGGCGACAGCTTTCCCTACGACTTTCTTACGCAGCATGGCAAGCGGGTGCTGCGCGTGCAGGTGAAGTCTTGTTTTACGGATGAGCGCAACGGCGTGAACGGGTTCAACATTACGGTGGCGCGTTCGCGGGGACATGGCAAGATCACCTACGAGATTGGGGACATTGATTTCATTGCTGCTTTCGTCGCCAAATGCGAAGCATGGTATCTGGTTCCGATGGAACTGGTGGGGCGGAAGAAAAGCATTCGCTTATATCCGAAGAATAAGAGATACAAAAAGGGAAGCGGTTTGTATGAGCGGTATCGGGAGGCGTGGGGCTGTTGATCGACGAGGAGTGCAGGGAAGGATCGTTGATCAAGATGGCCGACCGCCGGTTGGGGATTGGAGCCTGCGGGAATAACTTGCCCGCGGACCGCTGACAAATGTTCGTCGTGAGGTTCCCTTCGTGCTTCACTGCGATGCGCATGTGGTTGGACGCTATCCTGGAATAGGCATCTGCCGGTCCATTCAACTCCCGCCATCTCAATCGAAGCTAACCATTCCAGGTTTAAATCGTCACAAGTAAATCACCTAAGACAATTCTTTCAAGGAGCATCCAAATGCCGTCCTCAATATCGAAGCGCAATTTTCTCTTGCTGCTGGCGCTCTGCGCTGTTACGGGCACGTTATGGGCGGCGCAGGATCCGTTTGTGGGGGAGTGGAAACTGAATCCGTCGAAAAGCAAACAGACTGATGTGATGAAAGTTGAGAGCCTGGGCGGGAGCAAGTACGCCTTTGATTTTGGTGCCGCCGCGGAGAAGATCGTGGCAGATGGAACGGACCAGCCGGGGAACTTCGGGACGATGCTCGCGGTGACGATTGAGGGGCCTGACGCGTGGAAGGTGATGCGCAAGAACGGTGGCCGCATGATGCTCTCGGCAACATGGAAGCTTTCCCAGGACGGCAACAGCCTGACTGACAACTACACGGAATTTCCGCCGAACGCGGCGCCGTCCACGGTGGTCTACCACTACACGCGAACAGCCGGCGGGCAAGGTTTTGCCGGGACTTGGGAAAGCACCATGCCCATTGAGTCAGCGTCCACGCTTCAGATTCAGCCTTATGAAGGGAATGCGCTTTCGGTCATTCGTTCTTCGCAACAAACTCCTCGAAACATAAAATTCGATGGCAAAGATTATCCAATTGGCGGCCGCGTTGTTGTCGAAGGCGCGACCTCATCCGCGCGACGGAAGGATGAGCGGACCTTGGAGATCACCGACAAGATCCAGGGCAAGATCATTCGGACGGAGCAGATCGAACTCTCTCCTGACCTCAAGTCGTTTACCTGGACCACGCGCCGGGTCGGCCAGCACGAGCCGGATATCTTTGTTTATGATCGACAGTAGGAATTTGCTTTCGCTCCATAATTTTGATTCCTGGCGCACTATGCGTCATTTTCCTGCCGAATGAAATCCAGAAGAGCGGAATCCAGGCGCCCGGAATCCAGACAAACGAAATGATCGTAATCCAATCTCCACGATTGCAGCTCAGCCAGTTTCAAATGACGGACGCAGAAGAAGTTTTCGCGTGCATCACGCCCGCGATTGCCCGATTTATGCGGTGGGAGCCCCCGTCCTGGAGCGAATACCTTGCACGATGCGAAGAACGTATGCGGGCTCCAGAGCCAAATACGTTTTCTTTCGTCATCAGACGGCAAAACAATCAGGAATGCTTGGGCATGACGGCGGTCGAAGCGTGCGACACAGAATCGCCGAAATTAGGGCTCTGGATCAAGGAAAGCGCGCACGGCCAGGGTTTCGGCCGTGAGGTCGTAGCGACGGTCGCCGAATGGGCGCATAAAACATTAGGGAAGGGAAGTTTCATTTACCCGGTGGCAGTACAAAACACGGCAAGCAGGCGTATCGCTGAACGCCTGGGCGGCGAGATCATCGAAAATCGCACAAGCCCGGAATATGACTCCGTCGTTTACAAGATTCCGTGGAAGGCAAGTCAATCGCGGCGAGTTCCATGAACGATCTTCGGCGCGGACGGTTTCTCGATTTCGAAACAGGCTGCGGGGAAATTCGGGCACGGAAATTCGGAGGAAATTCTTAATTGCACGTGCTTCTGCGGAGTGGCGTCAAAACGCATGAGCGCAAACAATCCTCCACCGACAACCAGAGCAGTACCATTCGAAATCCAGACAAGACAAATTCCCTCCAGATACCGATTTGCTAGGAATATTTTCAAGGAGTCAAAGAATTGCAGCCCGCTAACGAAGGTCACAATACGTAACGAATGACGGCGAAACGGGAAAGGTTCCATTTTGGGGCGCAGTATGGGCGCACGGGTGAGGGGACGGGAGACGCGGAAATTAGGGAAAAATCAGGGGCAGACTGGAGGCCCACCAATCACCGCACAATTTCTAGCGTCGAGGATCACGCCGGTCATGCAACCAAGCGATCACTACAATTCCAGATCATTGCGCCTCAAAGAAGATGCCGTAAGGAAAGCTTCCGGCCCCAGCGCGATAACGTTTGCAATGCACAACCGGAAATTGCAGAGTTAACGTTTGACGCAGAAGTGGGGCATACGCCTATACTGTTGCGGATGGATATTGAGCGCGTCATTCATGATATCGAGCAGCTCGAGGAGATGTTTGAAAGCCCCGACATTCGGCCATTCAAGGAAGCCGACATCCTTGCAGCCAATCGAAGGCACGATGAAGCACTCGCCTCAAGCCCCTGGTTCCGGCTGTGGCAAAGCTATGGCGTCTGTTGCCGTAGTGAAGCCCCTATAGTGCAATTTCCCGAATGACAGACATATTAAATCCCATACATGTATTTCTTTACCGTCTTTCCGCCAGGCGATCTATCTTCCTATTCCCACTCAGCCAAAAGCAGGCTTGAATGGGCCACCTCCCGCAGGCGACGGGCTGATATAGTTGCAAGTTGTTCGTCACTGTTTCAAGTATCGAAGCGCAACGCATCCTGATTTAAAAATCTTCGATTCCACAAGTGTTAATCGGAATTTGTCCGGCAGGTTGACACCTTCCAACAGCCGCCTGCCTTCTCCAGCAAGGACTGGTGTAATGACAAAACGATATTCATCCACCAGGCCAAGCTCGATTAGTTGAGAAGGAATATCTACGCCGCCT
Organism: uncultured Acidobacteriota bacterium; assembly: GCA_963831435.1. Taxonomy (GTDB): domain Bacteria; phylum Acidobacteriota; class Terriglobia; order Terriglobales; family Acidobacteriaceae; genus JAICKN01. The sequence continues at coordinate 19,629 of CAWHQK010000106.1, read as the reverse complement.
GCCAAAATATCCTTTCCTGGTTCTTGTTTCAGTTTCAGTATTTCATCGTGAAGGTTCCCACGAAGAATTCTAGTTTTACTGTCTTCAGCGCTGTCTAACGATCGTGAAAAGACGACCTTATTGGCGGATTCGAATGCCTGAGCAAAATCGCGGTCCGCTTTGCTTGCGGACGCGTCTTTTGCGACATCAGGCCAATAAGGAACCATCAATTGATAGGTTTTACGCCCATAAACAAGCAGGCCAGCGCCTCGCAGCATCTGCGTATAAAATTCAAGTACTTCTTCATCTACAGTTTGTTTGGTGTGCTCGCAACAGCCATCCAGGGTAATGTTGATTGCGTAGATTAAGCTTCTCATCTGATCTCTCTTAACTTCTTACCCTGGCCCTTTAATCGGCGGCTTTGATCAATTGGCTTAACTGATTCAAATCCGCGGCCCCGGCGTCGCTGATCATAAAATAACGAAGTCCGTTGTGCTGCCAGCTCCGGGTCTCAAAGGAAAGGGAAGTCTGCGCGCTGCGATCTTCATGAGTGCCCGGTAAGCCCTGCTCCTGAAAGATGAAGACGGAAATCTGGTGCTGGCGAACGCGAAAAATAAGTTCTGCGCCCGGCGACTGCCTGAGGTATGCGACCCTCCCTCCGACGAGGGTAAATGGCGTGTTCTGCAGTTCGGGCAGGTTGAAGGTGAATGGGATCTTCCCGGCGAACCACGGCTTGACCGTATGACGGTCGGTTGAAATCACGTCCACCGGGTTGGCGCTGGCCAGCGTCGCCACATGCTGGTCCACCAATTCGCTTAGCAGCGGCTGTTCGTTCCTGCGGCCACGGTGAAAAGTAAAAGCAAATGTACCCACCAGCAGCACCGCGGCGAGCGTTGCAACCACCGGAAACCAACGAGGGCCCCAGCCAAGCCGCTTGCGCGTGGCGATTTGCTTTTGAATCCGCGCCCGAAAGGCTGCTTCCGGCTTGAACCTAAACGCGGCTGCCTGCACCATCCGTTTTTGCTGCACACGAAGCAGGCCTTCAGCCCCACAGCTCGCGCATTGTTTCAAATGCTCGTTCAAGGCGCGGGCTTCCGCGACCGGAAGTTCTCCGTCAATGTAAGCGTCGAGTTTTTGCGTCCAGGAATCGCAGGACATATTCAATTCCTTTGCATTTCTTGCAGCGTATCGCGCAAAGCGCGGCGGGCGCGAGATAACCGCGACATCACTGTGCCAATCGGTACGGCCAGCGTTGACGAAATTTCCTGATAAGACATTTCCTCAAACTCGCAAAGCAGCAACACTTCACGATAAGGGACCGCCAATTTCTCCAACGCGCGCTGCACCAACTCCTGGTCTGAGCGCTGCAATAGGATGCTTTCCGGCGTACCGCTTGCGACAGGGAGATTTTCGGGGGAAGCTTCTTCGTCCAGCGAAATGGAGTTTGCTGACTTCAAGCCTGTGCGCGACGTCAGGAATGTATTGCGCAGAATCTGGTAAATCCAGGCGCGGAAGTTCGTGCCCTGCTGGAACGAGCGAAACCCTTTTAGGGCTTTCGCGTACGTTTCCTGCACCAGATCTTCAGCCTCGGCGCGGTCCTGCGTGAGCCAATGCGCGAAATTGTAAAGACGGTCAAAGAGCGGCATCGCCAGCTCCTCGAACGACCCTGATAAATAGCGCTCCTCCGACACGCACACAAGAGTAAACCAGCCAGGCCGCGTTTTATTCCCGCTTTGCGAAAAAATATTGTTCGGAATAAAAAGCAGGGCATGCGGTTCTGCACGGTGAAACGAAACCCAATTCAGATCAGGAGAAACAACAACATGCCTGACCAAAAGAACGACCGCAACATTATTTTGTTTGATCATAACCACGACGGCGTGGACCGCCGTGGATTTCTAAAGTGCATGTCGTGGGCAGGCGCGGGAGCGCTGTGCGTGCTGCAGGGCGGCGTGCTTAAATCCTTCGCCCTCGACGATCCTTCTGTAGTGCATAAGGCGGCCAAAAGCGATTTGAGCTTTGTGCAGATCAGCGACAGTCATATGGGATTCAATAAGGCCGCGAACCCGGACGTTGTCGCCACAATGAAGATCGCCATAGACAAAATCAACGCCATGCCTGTCTCGCCGGAGTTCATTCTTCACACGGGCGACATCTCACACCTTTCAAAGCCGTCGGAGTTCGACACCGTTGACCAGCTTTTGAAGTCCGCGCGGGCCAAAGACGTGTTCTTTGTTCCCGGCGAGCACGATGTGCTTGAAGATAACGGCCAGCAATATCGCGATCGCTATGGAAAGAACACCAAGGGCGATGGATGGTACAGCTTCAACAAGAAAGGCGTGCACTTTGTTGGATTGGTGAACGTTATGAACCTCAAAGCCGGGGGCATGGGTTCGCTCGGACGCGAACAGCTTGAGTGGCTGGAAGATGACGTCCGCCATCTCTCAAAAAGTACTCCTATCGTTGTCTTTGCCCATGTGCCGCTATGGACGGTATATCCGGAGTGGGGTTGGGGTACCGAAGACAGCGCGCAGGCGCTCTCGTATCTCAAGCCATTCGGATCGGTAACTGTGCTCAACGGGCACATTCATCAGACCATGCAGAAGGTGGAAGGGAACATCACGTTCCACACGGCAACTTCCACGGCCTTCCCACAACCTCATCCAGGCGCGGCGCCTTCGCCGGGACCGATGAAGGTTCCAGCGGAACAGTTGCGCAGCCTGCTGGGAGTGACAGACGTGAACTATGTCCGCAAACGCCATTCGCTGGCGCTTACTGATTCCACGCTCGAATAAGTCACGCACAAATACAAAATACTTTAAATCACGGGAGAAAATAATGAGAAAACTGAGTTGGATTTTTGCTGTTGCGATGCTGATGATGGCGTTGATTTTGACGGTCGTTCCGATGATGGAACAACCGGCGGTTGCTGGACAGCCAACAGCGGTTGAAATCAAAATTGATAACTTCAGTTTCACGCCGCCAACAATCACGGTGAAAGCAGGCACTGAAGTTACGTGGACGAATAAAGATGACATTCCCCACAACGTGGTAAGCGAAGACAAGACCTTCAAGTCCAAGGTGCTCGATACGGACGAGAAATTCACCTACACAGCCAGCAAACCCGGCACCTACACGTACTATTGCTCGATTCATCCGAAGATGACAGGCAAATTGGTGGTCGAGTGATGGATCCGTTCAATCTAAAATCGGCTTTGCTGGCAAAGCACGCACAGCATGTGGTGTTGATCCACTTCCCAATCGCGCTTTTTCTGGCGGGAACTGGCTTCGACATTGCGGCCCGATGGATGAGGCAATCTGCAAATCGCACCACAATGATGGCCGCGGCACGCATCAATATAATCGCCGCGGCTGTCTTTGTATTGCCGACAATCCTGAGCGGGGTCCTCGCATGGCAATGGGCACTCCAAGGCGCGCCACTCAAGGGACTGGTCGAGCTTCATTTGATTCTGGGGACCGCTGCCGGATCTCTGATCTGCCTGACGGCATGGCTTCATTTCCGCCAGGGTACAATTTCACATCGCTACTTGTTGTCGCTGGAAGTCTTTACCGCCGCGATTCTAGGCCTCGCCGCGCATATTGGCGGATTTCTGAGTGGCGTCAACTTAGCATAAAAGCAGAAATCTGTTTTCCTCGTTCGACTCCTTCCGCCTCCGCCAACTACAATCCCTGTGAACAAAAAACTCCGAAGCCGCCGGTGATAAAAGTTCGGCTTTGCAAAAGGGAGACAAATCAATGCTCATTCCGGGTGGGGGAAATAATTGGAGCTATGTTGGACTGGAATTTCGAAATCGGCCCATCTTTATACACAAGCTCCTGAGGCATGCACTGTTTGTCTCGCTTCTGCTTACCTTGTTGGTGGTTTTCGCGTCAGCACAAAGTACCCCGCTGGTATTGCAACGCGATGGAAGGGTGATTTCGCTCGAGCCCTATGCCGCGAACATTTTGCGAGTCACGATGAGTACAGACAACTCCATCGCGACCAGCGCTCCGGGCTACGGTTTTGTGGCGAAGCCCTCAAACGAAGGATGGACGCACGAGCACACTGCTGACGGTTACGAAATATTTCGATCCTCTCGGATGGCGGTCCGCGTCGCTCCGGCAAATCTTCCAGCTGACAAGCGGCCGCAAGCAATGCCTCTGGATGCTCTCAATCGCCAGTTGCGTGAGGTGTACTTCGGCGGAGGTGGCGGGCCCGGCCCTTACAACGACGCAATTGAAATTACTGCGCCGGATGGCAAGACGCTGCTGCGCATGCGCAATTGGACGATGTTGCCAGAACGCCCCGACGTTGCGCGGCAAGACACAGGCGCGAAGGGCCACTCCATCAGTGCCACGTTTGACTCACCTGCGGACGAACACTACTACGGGCTCGGGCAGCAGCAGAAGGGCTGGATGGACCTGCGCGATCATGAGGTCCGATGCTGGCATGACTACTCTGCCGTTGGGGGCGAAGATGTCTGCGTTCCGTTCATGGTTTCAAGCCGCGGCTACGGATTTGTTTGGGACAATCCTTCCAAAACTACGGTCACGCTCGGATTCAATCAGCGCAATCAATGGTCGTCAGAAGTCGGCGATCGTGTTTCGTATTTCGTAATCGCCGCAGATACCAGTGACGAAATTTATCAGGGCTACCGATTGCTCACGGGAGTGACCCACATTCTGCCCAAGGCGGCATACGGATACATCCAGAGCAAGGCCATTTATCCAACGCAAGAGCAGCTCATAGCTGTGGCCAAGGAATATCGCGAAAAGAACTTGCCCCTGGATGTCATGGTTGTGGATTTCCTCAACATGACAAAGCAGGGAGAAATGGATTTGGACCCAAAACGATGGCCTGACCCTGCAGGCATGAATCGCGAACTGCACTCCATGGGCGTTGACACGCTTTTGAGCGTGTGGCCTCACTACGCGCGCGGCACGCAGTTCTACGATATGTTGCAGAAAAAAGGGTGGCTGATCCACAAGCCCGACGGAACGCCTGATCCGGGAGGGTTCAAGAATGTGATCGGACCGAACATTGACACTACCAATCCCGAAGCCGCGAAGTGGTTCTGGGAAAAAATTCGCGACCGTTACGTCAATCCTTACGGATTCGATTTCTTATGGCTGGATGAGACAGAGCCCGACATCGATCCAGCGGGAGACATCTTCTCGGTTGGCTCGGGGATTCGCTACTACAACGTCTATCCGCTGTTTCACACTGCATCTGTGTATGACGGGTTCCGCCGCGATTTCGGAGACAGCAAAAGAGTAATGATTCTGGCGCGGGCGGCCTATCTGGGAGCGCAGCGCAACGGTACGGTCTTCTGGTCCAGCGATATCGTTTCCACCTGGGACATGCTCAAGCGCTCGGTTCCAGCAGGGCTGAATTTTGCGGCAACGGGACTTCCGTATTGGGACACCGATATCGCAGGCTTCTTCTCGCCGCAGATTCCCGCGGATTATCACGCCGAGCGCAAACCCCTCATTGATGGCTCCGACGCGCGAGACACGATCGCAAACTATGAGGATTATCCCGAGCTGTTTGTGCGCTGGTTCGAATGGGGCGCGTTTCAACCCGTGATGCGCGCGCACGGAGAGAGAAAACACAACGAGGTCTGGGCTTACGGCAAGCAGGCGGAGCCGATTCTGGCGAAATACCTGAAGCTGCGCTACCAGCTCTTGCCCTATACCTATTCGCTTGCTTTCCACAGCTACCAGACCGGCGCTCCGTACATGAGGGCGCTGTTTATGGACTTTCCAAATGATCCCAGGGTCGCGGACATCCCCGATGAATATATGTATGGTCCGGCGTTTCTGGTAGCCCCAGTGACCGAGCAGGGGGCAACGCACAGGTCGGTTTATCTGCCCGCAGGATGTGATTGGTACAACTACTGGACGAATGAGCGGTTGCACGGCGGCCAGACGATTGTCGCCAATGCTCCCATTGATACGCTGCCACTGTTTGTGAAAGCGGGAAGTATCCTGCCGCTTGGTTCGGAAGTGCTGAGCACGCAGGAACCACAAAAAATTGCTTCGCTGCGCGTGTATCCAGGAGCGGATGGCACCTTCACGCTCTTTGAGGACGACGGAAAAACCTACGCCTATGAAAAGGGTGGCGGTTCCATCACAAAGTTGACATGGGACGACCGAGCGCAAAAGTTGAAGCACGAGGGTGGAGCTTCGGACGAACTGGACAAAGCGAACGTGGTCCTAGTTGGCAAATAGGAACTCTAAAATGCCCACCACGTTGGATGATTTACGTCATCTTGCCGTCAGGCAAACGCTCTTCCGGCCTACGACGCTAAAGCTGGCGCTGCGGAAGTTTCGATTTGTGCAGGCTGATCCCATTCGATCGCCTGCGCGCGCCCAAGATCTAATTCTGCGTCACCGAGTGGCTAACTATCGCGCCGGCGACCTTGAGCGCAGCTATGCAACGCTTGGTGTCGAAGAAGATTTCTTCATCAATTACGGTTTCGTGACGAAATCTCTCCAGGCGCTGATGCACCCGCGAACGGATTGCCGCTATCCTGCGCAAAGCCGAATGCCTTGGTCCGCTGCCAAAAGCAAGCGAGTGCAGCTCTTGCTGGACTTCGTACGGGAACGGGGCGAAGTCCATCCGCGCGATGCGGACGATCATTTTTCTCACGGCAAGGTAAAGAACTATTGGGGCGGGAATTCGAACGCCACGACGCATCTGCTGGACGCCATGCACTACGAGGGCCTGTTGCGCGTGGCTCGGCGCGAAAATGGCATTCGCGTCTATGCAACGCACGAGCACGGGCCAGGGCCGAGCGATGAGGAATCATGCCGCGCCCGGCTTGACGCGCTGATTGATGTCGCCGTTTGCATTTATGCGCCATTGCCGAGCGCCAGCCTTGTATCGCTTGTTCGTCGCATACGCGCCGCTGCGCCGCAATGGGAAGATCAACTGGCGAGCGCTGCCCAGCGGGCAAAGCACCGATATTCGAGTGTGCATTTCGACAAGATTGATTGGTATTTGGCAGATGAAAGGAACGGTGTGGAAAGCAGTGCACAATATGAGCCAGAAGACACGGTGCGCCTTCTCGCGCCATTTGATCCCATCGTCTTCGATCGCCGCCGCTTCGAATTGTTATGGGGATGGGCCTATCGCTTCGAAGCTTACACCCCCGTGCCCAAACGCAAGCTCGGATACTACGCGATGCCTCTTCTTTGGCGCGACCGCGTTATAGGGTGGGGCAATCTGTCAGTAAAAAATGGCGAGCTCAAATCAGATTTCGGCTACGTCAAATCACCGCCCAAAGACCGCGTCTTCAAACGTCAGCTGGAGGCGGAAATGGAGCGCATCCGATTTTTTCTCAACATCAATAGGAACCAGTCTCCCGACCTCTGATATTCCCGGACAACCACCCGAACTCCTTCTTTATTTCGCCCTGCTGTACCGGTTCGGCGCCCCCGGCGTGGGAACATTGTCGCTGACCTGCGCTCCGCTGGCATGCGTGTGCGTCAATGCAGTCGTGAGTGTAATGCCAGTGCCGGAAACCTCTGCACCGACCGCATGTGCGTGAGCGAGCGGCGCAGTAACGATGATGGAACCCCCACCGAACCTGCGAACGCCAGCGACTGTAGCCGTCTCGGCATTCTCGCCGCTATCAATCGTGATGGTCTCGTCGTCCCGGAAACCAGCTGGATTGGCAACGGGAATGGCTTTCGCGCCTGCCTCGGTTGCGGTGCTCACGCTGGTGCCCCCAGGCGTGCCAACATTTGCGATGACGGCGTCCTCCACATTTGCGCCTGAATCAATCGCCACTTTCTCGCCAGACTCAAAGCCTTCCACGCTGGCGACTTTGATGTTCATAGCGCCCGCTTCCGTCGCTGCCGACAATGTTGCGGCGGCCTGCGTCAGAAAGTCATTGCAGTTGCTGTTGCTATCGGCGCCGTCGGGAAAACGTCCCGCGCTCTGGTTCGTTGCTGATGTCGCGCGCGCGAAAAAGCCGCCGGCAGGGCCGGGAGTTGGCGCATGGCATCCACTCTGCTCTGGACCGGATGTTGCCTGATATCCTTCCGCGGCCCATGGATCAACAAGTCCTCCGTAATTGAGGCTGTCCACAACCAAGCCAGAACCGTCACGCAGTACCATGTTGCCATCGCGAACGGAAACGTTGAATCTTCCGAACATTACGATATTCGTTGTGAACTCAGGGCCTCCAAACCACTGGTTGGGCTCTGGCATCCCTTGATAACCGGCGGTTTTGACCGCGGCATCTCGCACCACTGAGTTGATGTCATGCTTCTTTCCGAGTGCGCTGTCGAGCGTAATGCCGCTACCCAGCGCCTGAACGGGCTCATTACTCGAGTGAGCAAAGGCCGTTGCCGGTTCGAAGGTAATGCCAGTTCCGCGATCGCTGAAGGGAAGGTTGGAGGCATGGTTGAACTGTAACGGCGCAGCCAGGTCGAGGCCTGTTCCTGGATTCACCACCGTCTCATCGCCGATGTGCGCCTGCGTGAGAGCGGGTGTGAACTCAATGCTGGTGCCGGCCGGATTCGCGGCTCCGACCGCGCTGATGGTTACAGTTTGCGTATTCGCGGGAGTGCCGATGGCGATTTTGTCGCCTACGTTGAATCCGTTCGCGCTGCGGACTTTGATCTCCGACGCACCGGCGCTCACATTCGCCGAAAGATTTGTACGCTCCGCCTGTGTGCCGACGCTCGTGACTGTGACGGTCTCAATTCCATGACCGACGCTGTCAATATCCAACCGAATCTTGTCGCCCACCGAAATAGTGTCCACCGACGTAACCTTAATATTGGTGGATCCGGCGGGCGCATCAGCTTCCAGGTAGCCTTGTGTACCCGGCTTACCGACCGCAGTGACCGTGGCTTCTTCGTAATGCTCCCTGGAACTTGAAACTGCAGGATAGGTAGCGCCGTAGCCGAGAGCGATCTTTTCACCCACCACAAAACCAGACACACTCGTGACAGGCACATTCGTGGAACCGACAGGGACCGTGATCACCGGCCCATCGGGAAGCGGTTGCCACAGTGTTGTACTGTTACTGGCCGCTGTGCCGAGAGTCGCAATCTTCCGCGTTTCCGCGCCTGCTCCTGTGTCAATGCTTATGCTGTCGCCGACCGACATGTCAGTTGTGCTTCTCACGTGAATATTGGTATCGCCCGCTTGCACGGAGGTAACAAGCCCGGAGTCGGAGAGGCCGAGCAGATAAAAGCCATGCGATGCGAGCTTTGTTCCAGCAGGAATTTTCACGCTCGAAAAGATGACCTGCTGTGCGGGATGCTCGGTTAGCGTCCAGTTGGAGATGTCCACGCTGCGAGAGCCAGCATTATAGAGTTCGATGAAAGAGTCGGTCGAATTGCGGGAAGCGCCCGAGCTAATGCGGAATTCATTGATCTTGATCGGGCTGACGTTGCGTACTTTCTCGGCCGTTGTCTCTCTTTGCTTCTCACCCCTGGCATTCGTCCACCGGGCGTTGCCGACTAAATCGCCATTGAAGGACGACAGGCCCGACTTCACTTTAAATGTCGCGCTCACGCTCGTACCCGGCGCGACCGGATCAGAAAATGTTTTCGATGTCCCGCTACCGCCCGCAACTTGCGAGGTCCAGCCCTTGCCGGGCAGGGAAATGCTCAGCGTGACGTTTGCGGCGGGTGCGCCAGTCGTGTTCGTAAAGCTCAATGCGGTGTCCTGCGAGGATCCCGGCGTGAAGGTTTGGAGTCCGGGAGGAGTGGCGCTTGCCGAAGCTGGCGCTAACGTCAGCGGCTGCACATCGTACTTTGCAGCCACTACGTTAGCCTGCACGAGTTGGTCCGTGGCGTCAGTCGGGAATGTGTTCGCCGCCGTCACGGCGCCTTCATAGAATGTGCCTTGCGATCCATTGCTGTTATCGCCGCCATTCCCTAAAAGAATTGCTCCCTGCTTGCGCATCGGATCATAAGTAGCGTTCACGCGCGGGCCGTCGAACATGACTTGCAGCGGTCCTTGCTGCGAATCGCCGCCCATCGACGTCCAGTGATGCGGTTCGCCCTTTGCCATCGCGGTCACGAAGCGCCAGGTGATGCTCGGCAGATTGCAGCCCTTCGAACCATCCTGATTGACGCAGCCCACAAGATTGTTTTCCTGGTCGGTCATGACCCAGGGCCCGGGAGGAGTTCCATGAAACCACGGCATGGCGTCGCCGAAATACGCGGTCTCCATGGTGCCATTGTCGTCGTCGCGGCTGTCGGTCTCGGCATTGCCGTAGTCGAAGCAGCAACCATTGTTGAAGTGGCGTCCGTTAATCACCCAGTACTGCCCCTCGGCCTGGTCATCCACCGCCGTTCCGTTCGGGTCGTCAATGCGAAGCCCCATGCCCGGCTCGATAAAAACGCCATAAACTTTGTGGCCCATGATTGTGATTGGCGCCATGTCGGCGATCGGAATGTTGTTGAAGCCGCCCATCGCGGGGCCGTGAAATCCCCCTCGAGGCGCTTGCGTAAGGTTGTTGTGCTTGGGAGATTGATCGTAGATGGTGGTGATCCAGCAATATGTGCCGGCGCAGAATTTGTCTTGCGCGGACGCGTTGGCGTTTCCGCCCGCATCCGAAGAAGACGCTTGAACCACGCCTATATCTAACGTTTTGCCGTCCGACTGGCGGAGAACCTGGTAAAGCGGCCCGTTATAAGACGCGTACAGCGCGCGCGTAGTGCTATGGGCGGCCACGCAGGGATCACCGGCCGCGTCATAAATGTCACATGGACCATTCGGTCTGGATGCAGAAGCGTTGGCTCCTGCTGCAGACTGTGCCGTCGCCAGGACGGCGCTTGACAGCATAAGCGCCAGTGCGAATAGAAATGCAAGAGTGACTTTTGTTTTCATGTTGGTCCCGTTTGATCGAGGCGCGCCCCGTTTATTTGTGACTCTGAATCATTGCCGTAAGTCTGCCTGAGTAAACGTTTACAAAGATACCAAAAGAAGAGTGCTTTTGACGGACATTCTGTGTAGGCTCTTGCAGTTTTCAAAACGGGTAGACAAAACCTGGAATGCTCGGACGCCGAAACTCTATCGTTGCCCCCTCAACGCGGCGACAACGTCAGCGTCTCGCCCTGCTCAACTGACCCAATACGGCAGCGGTCCGACGGCAATGGGCCGGACCACAGCGCCGACAGCTGTGCCGGGTCTGTAAGCAGGCAGAGGGCATATTTTCCTGGATCAATTGCCCCAACCACCGCGGGCCCATTCCCGCTGCTCCCAGCCTTGTCGGTTCCCCAGCCTGCAACCGTAAGGGCCTCCTGGATTGCGCCATCGTGCACAAGATAGAGCGTTCCAGCACTGTCGCGGCTGCGCCCCGCGGGCTGCACATTCATCACCAGCTTTCCGCCGGAGTCATCGAGAGTAATGGTATTGGCGCTGTCAGGCGATCCATTGTCGTCACTCGGAACTTTCATGCGAATCAGTTTGAGCGCATACCCCGCCGCTCCAACCGTCATACCCACTTCCGTGGTTCCAGGAGGCAGGCCCGCCTCGAAGCGGCCCTCCTGATCAGTGTGTGCGAACGCGCGCGGCACCCCCGGCGCGATCCAGACTTGCACCGCCGCATTCGACACGGGCCCATTGGTCGAAACCACGTAGAAGGTGGCGTGCATCGAAGGATTAAGAACGAGCTTCACATCGCTCTCGATGCCCTCCACCACTTCGAACGGCGTGCGGTCGGAAGAACCCTCCGGCGAATCGGCTCGTGCGGCGTATTTGCCAGGCGGCAGGTCGGGCATCTCGAAGTTGCCTGCGTCATCGGTAGAAGTGGTTGTGCGGACTCCGCCAGAGTTTTCGAAGGTGACCTGAACGTCGTGCTGTGGTTGTCCCTCTGCTGAGACTACGCTACCGCGCACGGCAACTGTCGGCAGTTCCAGGTCGAGCCAGATCGGAGCTGCGCTACCAATCGGTACGCTAACACCCAGCAGGCGCTGGCTGACTGGAGGTCGCGCCACGTGCGCCTCCACGGTCCAGTTGCTCGTCTCCCGAACGTTCGGCGTGACCGGCAGCAGCCCTTCGAAGCGACCATCGGCGTTGCTCTTCAGCAGCACCGACGCCCCGGCCGCATCATTAAAGAAGACGAGTCGCGCGCCTACCGGCTGCGAACTCAGCCGCACTCGGCCTGCGACTCTTACGGACGCCAGGCGCAATATCAATGGCCGGTTTCCCGGGGCTAGATTGAAATCGCGTTGCAACCACCGCGTGCCATCGGTGCTGCTGATGGAAACCCGGTAACTTCCGGTCATTAGCCCATGCCGCAGCCAACTTCCATCCGCTGTCGTGGCAGCCTTGTTCGCGACCCGCCTGTACCGCGGGGCCGTCATGTCCACCGTGAGCAACCATGGCCGGCCCTCGGGATCAACCTTGGGCGCAACGGCAATGTCCAGCGTCAGATCTTCGAGCCTCATCGGAGGATCAATTCGAGTTTCACCCTCCGCCTGCACGCCAAGCTCCCGGAGGCCGCTCGCCCCCGCGCATACAACATCAAGCAGGTGGGGGCCGGGCTGCACACCCACCACTTGAAAATAACCGCGTGGGGTCAGAGGGACGGAGAAACTCGCGTCGCTCGTTGGCGCGTCGGGATCACCCGGGCCGTGCCGCTCAACGTCCGGCCGCAAAATCGCGCGGCAGGGTCCGGGCGGATCCGTGCCGTCCTTTCGAATCGCGCGACCGAAGACGGACGCAACCCGGCGCAGCACGGTCCGGCCCAAATCCATGTCCTCCGCAGGCTTCAAATTTATCCCCCACTCATAGCGCGGGAGCGTATCCCGATGCGTCAAGCCGCATGTCAAAAAGGCCAACCGGCCCCTCGCAACTCCAGCTTCCTTTTTCAATAGGGCAGAGAAGCTCCGCATGGGGCGGACTATGAGGAATCGAAGCCGGAGTGGCGCTAAGACGAACCACCAGAGCGCGGGGAAGCGGATCGCCTTCGGTCGTAAGGATCTCGCCATGGAGAGACGCCGCTGGCCACAACGAGAGCTGGAGGTCGGGCGACTGGCGCCCGACTGCAATTTCCTTTTCCTGGCTCCAATAGCCGGGCGCAGAAGCCTGTACTTGCCAGACCCCATTGTTGAGATTGAGAACCGCTCCATTCAGCGCAGCGGAGGCTTCTACGGGGACGGCGCTATCGGTTGAACTGGCCGTCTGAATTGCGCGGATGTGAACGCGCGTAAGTACTGTCGCGGGCATCCCCGCAGGCCATTCAAATTCTAGGCGGACAGGGAAGGCCGCAGCCTGCAAGCTGCACAGAACAAGTGCTGCGCCCAGGAGAATCTTGTGACCGAGCATTGACCTGCTGAAACCCATGCAAACACGCTTTATTCACGAAGCAACTATTTATTACGACACAATCGAAAGCCCTGATCCGGCCCCGCGCCATTCGCCGCCAGGCTGCCCCGGAAAGCCGTTTCAGTGAAAGGAGCATCCCCCATCCAACCGCCACCACGCCAAACTCGCCCAAAGCCGCTGGCACTTCCTCTCGGATCAGGTACCTTCGTCGGCACTTGGTCTCCGAACCAATCCCAACACCACTCTCTTACGTTGCCTGACATATCGTAGAGCCCCAACTCGTTAGGCTTCTTGGCGCCGACAGGTTTGGTTTGATCATTATTTTGCTGTATGGCAGACCAAAGCCACGCGCCTGTTAGCTCTTTATCTCCAGCGTTCCTCCAATACCATGCGACGTCATTTACCTCATCGCTTCCGCTGTATGCATAGCTCTTGCTCAACTGGCCTCCGCTTGCGGCATATTCCCACTCTGCTTCGGTGGGCAGCCGGTAGCCATTCGCTCCTGCGTTGATAGTCACAGTCCATTTGATCTTGTCCAGATCGCCAAATTTTGGGTTGGGCAGGTTATTCGGGTCTTTATCATTCTTATCTATGTTGTAGTAAGGTTTTAGGCCTTCTTTAAGGCTCCTTTGATTGCAATACTCCACGGCCTCGTACCAATTGACCATTTCCACCGGCAAATTGTCGCCTTGAAATTTTGAAGGATTATGTGCCATCACATCGGCCCACTCTTTTTGAGTGACTTCATATTTGCCGATATAAAAATCTGAGACGGTTACGCCTTTTCCGTAGTAATTGGACTGTGTGTTTTTAAAGCTTCCGCCTTTGATGAGGACAAAATTTTCAGTTGCTGTTGTCGCAGAACTGCTGGCAACGGCCGCTACTGCCGTTAAACCCAAAACAAGTGCGATTATTGCCAGAACGGATTGTCTTCTCATTCGATTAAGAAAGCGCCTCCCGTTTTTGAACGCGTAACGCTGGGCCGGTGGTTGAGACCGACCGGCGCCAGCGACATAGATGACTTACTGTTGCCACACAGTTGCGTTGACGTTTCCACTCCTGCCACCAAAGGACTCTGTTCCCAATATCTGGTAATTGAAGCTGCCCATGTGCATGCCAATATTGTTCCAGTGGTTAAAGTGGTTGCTGGTCGTAACCGCATGGTTCGATCCGATCGAGGACCCGCCCCAGTTGTCCAAATACTGCTCAAAAGTAGCAGTGCCTTGAATGGAAGGTTGATTTACTTGCTGATGCTCATACGTGGTGTAGTTGTGTCCATCGCTGGAAACACTGCCCTTTACGCTTCCACTCGCAACGGACCCAAATTCGCAGATGTAATATTCGACGAGCGGGTTTGTGGTCCAGCCGTAAATAGAAATATTGTTGTAGCCACTGGCGGCACCGACGTTATAGCCAATATTCCTCGCGGCGCCAGGATTCCAGCCTTTGCCTCCAACCACGTCATTCACACCTGACCAGTTGATAGCGTAGTTACCGGCATATTGAGTTGAAAACGTCATGGTTGAGGATCCGCCGCTGGTGAACAGCGAATAGAAGAAGCCCTGGTTCGTGCCTGTTCCATTGTTGTGAATCGTTTGGGCGCTTACCGTGATGGTTGCACCAACCGCTACTACGGTAGCGCAGAGGACTACTTTTTGAATCTGCGACAAAACGAACCGCATTGAATGCATACCGAATCTCCTTCTTAGTTTGATCTGACCGAAAAAAGTGAATACTTTTGCAGGGAGATTTGAAGCTGAACAATGCGGTGGAGAACAGTCCTATGACAGTCTATGCCTGTCATTTCTGTTCTGTTTCAGGAACCAGGCTTGCGGCAAAACCTCAAAACGCAAGCGCAGCAGAACAAAATATTCGCTCATCGCTTTTCGCAATTCGAATTGGCAAAACGTTATTCCACTTGAAACATTTGCGAAACAAGGCGATTTCGTCCGGTTTTTACCAGAATTGGCTAGCGACAATCGTGCCGTGCCCCGCCGTGCCATGAATCACGACAGTGGACAAGACGATTTCCATATTCTTGTTGCTCCAGTCTCGGGGCGCGATGGCGGCCAGCTTTTTCATGTCGTCGGGGTCGGTCAAAAATTTGCCCGCTGCTGATGTCCCAAACACGGAAAGGCCCGCCGCCACTACGACCACCTGATCCGTCTTCGGATCTTTCATTCGCAAAATCAAAGCGTAGTCTTTGGTGATGTCCAGGTAAGGTGTCGCGTAGTCTATCGTCCAATTATTGTTCGCGGGATTCTTGTGGTCCTGAATTATCATGACTCGGCGCTCAGGATCCTGTCCGACCGTGAAACGAAGATTCGAGATCAGCCGCTCCGTCCAATCATTGTTCATGAGACCAACAAGGACGGTGGGGCCGTTCTGAAGGTCCGAGAAATTCGCTTCCGACTGAGAAGCCAGACGACATGCTTTCTTGTCCTGCCCGAGCAAGCCAGCCAATCTGGAGAGGGTGATGGCATCACTGATATGGACTAGCTGGGCATCGGCGGAATGAAAATCGGCCAACGTGACTAACGGTTTAGCGTCGGTAGTACCGCCAGCGGATTGGCGGCCCTTGCCCAGCGTTCCTACGCAAAGCAGCACGGGCCCTCGCGCGGAAAGGACAGGGGCCCAGAAGGTTCGCAGAGGATCACTCGAGTATCCGCTCAAAAGCAAAATGGCAGCCGCGGCAACAAGACCAATGGTTGCCAAAAGCACGGTTCGGCGTCGAATGCGAGTCTGCGTGTGAGGTGTTAGCAGCGGCAGGACTTCACTTCGCGCAGTCAGCGATGTATCGGTGGAAGCAATAATATGTTCCGATCCGGCCGCTAGGACGCGCTTGAAATGGGGCACGTAAGAGCCCGGTTGAAGTTCGATCCTTACTTCCGATTCGCTTCCATTTTCCCTGTAATATTGCGCGAGTCGGCGGCGAACCTCAGACATGGCACTACGTACGACATGGTCATTCGCGGTATCGTAATCGGGGGTGCGACTGAAGACTTCAATGCCGATGGTCCGCTCTTTCAGTTGCGATTTGTTTCCCTTGAGGGTGCCCTCGACGATATAACGGAGGACCGCCGCATATCGCTTGCTGTTACGAAAAAGAGTATGAGAAAGGATGCACTCGAGATGTTCGAGGACTTTCTCGTGCTGCGGGTTGGGCGTGGAACAAAGCGCCGGGATAAGATATTGCGGTGTGTGTTCCCCCAAAACTTTGTCATGCTCCATGCCGCCGCTAAAATTACCATCGGCTGACTCGCTTGTCACGGCGCGTCTGGGCAGGTTACCGCCGGGATGAATTCTTTTCTCGGTTAGGATATTCCGCTCCCCTTGATCATTTGCCGTTGACCCCGATCAAAGAATCACGTGCGTTCGCGCGGTAGCCGGCAAATGGTTTGGATATTTGACTGCCTGTTTCAGACGGAACGATAACACGGACGAAATACTCCCAGCATTCCAACATTGAAAAGTTTTTCAGATACTGAGATCTCCTTTCTCTCGCGGGCATCTTGGGCCACGCGGGCCCTATGATGCTCCTCCGTGGCTGCGTGATGTATAAGAAAACGATCCTGTCACAGTTTTGTAACAGCACCAAAACGAGATTTCTCTGCGTGCTATATTGCGTGCCCGTGCACCACTACTTGCACCGTTCTCGCAATTCTTGCGAGAAATAGAATTCAACTGACATCTGCTTCGATCCCTAAAGTAGTTCCAATCATTTATTGTGGTACCTCAAAGATGTGGACTCCATGAATATTTATTTGGTCGATGGCACATATGAGTTGTTTCGCCACTATTTCGCGGTTCCTCTTCAAAAGATGTGACTGGCCAGGAAGTCGGTGCGGTCCGGGGCGTGCTTAATTCCGTCCTCTTCATGATTGAGGCCGGCGCAACCCACATTGGCGTGGCGACCGACCACGTGATCGAATCATTTCGCAACGATCTTTATCCTGGATACAAAACCAGCGAGGGTATCGAGCCGGACCTGCTTTCGCAATTCCCAATTCTCGAAGAAGGCCTTCAGGCGATGGGCGTTATCGTCTGGCCGATGGTGGAATTTGAAGCGGATGACGCCCTCGCCGCCGCTGCGACTAAAGCTTCATTCGATCCGCGTGTAGAACAAGTCTTAATCTGCACGCCGGATAAAGATCTTGCGCAAATGGTGCGGGGCAACAGAATTGTCCAGCTCGATCGAAGAAGACATCGTTCGCGATGAAGCCGGCGTAGTGGAGAAGTTCGGCGTCTCCCCGCAATCCATTCCGGACTATCTGGCCCTGGTTGGCGACAGTGCCGACGGATATCCGGGAATCAACGGCTGGGGAAAAAAGCCGCCGCCGCAGTGTTGTCGCAATATCCTCGCCTGGAAGACATCCCGAAAGACTGGCAGACGTGGGCGTCGTCCATTAAGCGTGCGCGTAAGCTTTCAGAATCACTATTCGGTGCGTGGGATGACGCGCTGTTGTTTCGCAGGCTGGCCACGCTGCGTACCGAACGCGCCAGTCTGTGAAGATGCAAATGATCTCATCTGGCTGGGCCCGCAAGATGGATTCAAAGACTATTGCAGGAAGCTGAAATCCGATACGCTGCTCAAGCGGGCGAACAGCCTATTTAAGCCCGCCTAGATGTTTTTCAAAAGCCGGGTTCAGCACATTTCAACGTGGAGTGTTCCTGGCCGCCTCTTCTCATGCTCCCTCGCGCGGCAGAACGTGTTCGATCCTTTTGTCGGGCACAAACCAGATCAGCGCCACCGTCGCATAGAGTATCTGCGCAATCCACGCCGACCAAACCGTTACGATGATCGCCGATAGATACAACACCGGCGAAAGTTTTCCTTTCCAGTCTGTCCAATTGCCTTCCTTAAAAGCGAATTCGGCCCCTGCGCCCGGATGATTGTTAGCTGGAGGACGTAGTACGCGATGGCCGCCATGAAGAGAACAACGCCGTAGAGCATCGCCGGAACCATGGCGAAGTGGTTCTGACCCATCCAGCCCGTCAGTAAAAGGGAACAGCGACAACCAGAACAAAAGATACAAATTGGCCCACAACACGCCCCCGGTCACCGTCTTCACCGTGTGCAGCATGTGATGGTGATTATTCCAGTACAGCCCGACATACAGGAAACTCAAAACGTAACTTAAAAATATCGGCACCAGCGGCCGGAGATCCTGGAAAGTGCCGCTATGGGGCACCTTCATCTCCAGCACCATGATCGTAATAATGATGGCAATTACACCGTCGCTAAACGCCTCAAGCCGTCCTTTACCCATCGTCCCTCCGCTGGATCCCGACTCAAAAGAGTGGAAGTCTTTCCCGCGCCTTCGGTTCCACCAGATGCAGATACAGCGGGAGACTTGGTGACATTCGTCTTGACGCCGCGGCTGGCGAGCTTCGGCGACTTGGCAAGCCGCTGATTCGCTTCGCCGAATTCTATCAGCGCCACGAAGCTTGCGCGGTCCGCATCATCCAAGGTACCCGGGCGCGATGGAACAACCTTTTCGCTGCCCGACCGAAGATTCAGAGCCGGCGCTGGCGAGCCTGTTCAGCTTAGCCACGATCAGGTATACAACCAACACCGTCAGGCCCAGGGCGATGAGAACGAAGACCACCAGAAAGAAGACTGCCGCCAGCGCTAGAAACCGCGCACCCAGAAAAACCAACCCCGCATAAAGCAGGAACAGGTCGAACCGGAATCAGGTATCTCGACTTTCTCATGTCGGCTATCTCCTAAACCGAGTCACATCAACAACGCCTTCGACAGAGTACCACGCACGTCGGTACCTGCAAGGAAAAGATTGAAGTAGGCAACCAGAAGGAGAAAAATCGCGGCGGCGCCGACTGCGGCGGCGGTGATCTTCAGCTTGCCCGCCAGGATGTCGGGAGGGCGCGGAACCGGAACCGGTTCGTTCGGCAACAAGCCTTGGGGCGATAGCCGGGCGTCACTGCCACGAATCAGTTCGATTCTCTCCGAAGGCGATCCGCAAGGAGATGCAAGTCAGTCTTCGGACCAGTTACATACTGGCCCTAGACCCGAGAAGATGCGCAAATAAAAGACTTCCAATATGTCCGCCAGCTCGGGGGAATCCGCCCGCGTCAGCAGTCTCTCGATGCGGGTGAAAAATAGTTCTCCCGCTGTCGCCACGCTGAACAGCTCTTCCTGAAGTGGTTTTCGGGCCCATTCTTCTTTGCTAGGATCGTGCGAACTCAAGATCGCCTCGTCGAGAAGTGCGACGAGGGCGAAATTGGTTTCCATCGTGTGCTCGGCGGCGTAGTTTCGCTTGATTGCTTCCCGCGTAATTTCCGATAGCGCCTCTTTAGTCCTTCGGCGAAACATTGCCGCGTTAACCATA
>CAWHQK010000105.1:0-7150 GCA_963831435.1 uncultured Acidobacteriota bacterium | reverse complement strand
GCGTCGCCGAACCCTGACACGCGCCCGCCTGCATCTTCAATCATCTTTTTCGCTTCATCGCGGCTGAATGCGCCAGCGTTCCGGTCAGCACGAACGTCTTGCCCGCCAGCTTTGTTCCGTTTCTCGCTTCTTGCCGGTGAAAGCCAAGCCTGCTTTGCGCAGCTTATCAACAAGTTCACGGTTCTTGGGCTCGTGGAAGAACTCCGCAATGCTCTCCGCGATCCTCGGGCCGACCTCATCCACCGCTTGCAATTCTTCGGCGCTCGCATTCTCAGTGCGTCCATGAGCCCAAATGCTCTGCTAAGAATTGCGCTGTGCGCTCGCCAACAAACCGAATGCCCAGGCCAAAAATCACCCGCTCCAGTGGCAGCTTCTTGGACGCTTCAATTTCGTCCAGAACATTTTGCGCCGACTTTCGCCCATCCGCTCCAGCGACAGCAAATCCGCCTTTTGTCAGCTTGTAGATGTCGGCGACGTTCTTCACCATGCCGCGGTCGGTCAGTTGCGCCACCAGCGCATCGCCCATGCCTTCAATGTTCATCACGTGCCGCGAGGCAAAGTGCAGGATCGTCTCCCGCAATTTCGCAGGGCAATTCGCGTTCACGCAGCGGTAGTCCGCCTCGCCCTCGGTCCGTACCACTTCGCCGCCGCATACCGGGCACTTCGTCCGGCATGTGAAACGTCTTATGTCCGCGGGGATGGTCATCGTCATCTATAACCCTGACGACCTTCGGAATCACATCGCCGCCGCGCTCCACTTCCACCCAATCGCCGATCTTCACGCCCAGGCGCTCGATCTCGTCCATGTTATGGAGCGTGGCGCGGCTTACTGTCGTTCCACCGATGGGTACAGGTTTCAACGCGGCAACGGGTGTCAGCTTTCCCGTTCGTCCAACCTGAATCAAAATGTCTTCAATCTGCGTGACTCCTCCACGCGCGGCATATTTATACGCAATCGCCCATCGCGGAGCTTTGCCCGTATAACCCAACTCCCGTTGCAGTGCTACACGGTCCACCTTGATGACGATGCCGTCAATTTCATAGGGCAACTTCTCGCGCTTGGTCTCTTCCTGCTCTATGAATTTCCAGATTTTTTCGTAGCTGTCGGCCTGCTTGCGGTCGGGATTCACTTTGAATCCAGCCGTTTCGAGCGCGTCCAAAGTCTCCCAATGCCGCTCGAAGTGCGTTTGCCCATTCACCAGCAGCGAATAACTGAAGTAGTCGAGCCGGCGCTGCGCGGTGATGCTCGGCTCCAGTTGCCGCACCGTCCCGGCCGTCGCATTCCGTGGATTCGCAAACGTGGATAACCCTTGCTTTTCGCGCTCCTCATTCATCTTTTTAAATGAAGCAAGCGGCATAAGCATCTCGCCGCGCACTTCGAACGTCGCCGGGATCCCAGCCTTCTTCAATTTCTCCTTGGGAATCGAAAGCGGAATGGAACGCACCGTGCGCACATTCAGTGTGACGTCCTCGCCAATGCTCCCGTCGCCGCGCGTGATCCCGCGTGCGAGCTGTCCATCTTCATACTGCAATGCCAGGGACATGCCATCGAGCTTCAACTCGCACACGTAATCAATGTCCGTGCGCCCGCTCAACTCATGTACGCGATGCTCCCAGTTGCGCAGGTCTTCTTCGTTGTAGGTGTTGTCGAGCGAGAGCATCGGCGAGGAATGCCGCGCCTTTAGAAATCCTTCCCGCGGCTTGCCGCCTACCCGCTGCGTGGGAGAATCCGGTGTGATCAGCTTCGGATTCTCCGTTTCCAGCTTTTTCAACTCGTTCATGAGTTGGTCGAACTGAGCGTCTGAAATTTCTGGATCGTCGAGTACGTAATATCGGTACTCGTGATGGCGGATGAGGTCGCGAAGCGCTTCGATGTTCTTCGCGGTGTATTTCACGCTCTCGGGAGTCTTGGCTGGCATAATGACAAGGAAATTATATGCAAGATCGCCGCATCGTACTCGAAACCTCGCGTCTGCAACTGCGGGAATTTGTCTCCGAGGATATTGACGCGCTGGAAAAAATCCTCTCCGACCCCATCACCATGCAGCACTATCCCGCGCCTTACAGCAGAGAGGAAGTCACCGAATGGATCGAGCGCAACCGCCGCCGCTATCAGAAAGATGGGCACGGCCTCTGGGCGATGGTTCTGAAATTGAGCGGCGAGCTGATCGGCGATTGCGGACTGGCCATGCAGAACGTTGAAGGACAAAACGAAATCGAGATCGGATACCACGTTCGCCGCGATCTCTGGAAGCAAGGATTCGCCACCGAAGCCGCCAGCGCATGCCGAGACTACGGCTTTGCGAAACTCAAAGCCGGACGCTTGATTTCCTTGATCCGCCCCGAAAATATCCCCTCCCGCCGTGTTGCCGAAAAAAACGGCATGACGATCTGGAAAGAAGTTACATGGGCCAACCTTCCGCACCTGGTTTATGCAATTCAGCGCAGCAACTCAAGTGTCTAAATGTCTCTCGCTAACTCGACGGTTAACGATCCATCTTCCTGAAACCTGGAAGGCTTGGCCTTCCAGTACAATCCTGCATGTCCATGCGCAAGGCCACGCTTCTTTACAACCCGCTTTCCGGCCGCCGCCAGAGCCGGCGCGTTGCCGATGTGGAAGCCGCCTCGAAGGTCTTGCGGGACGCGGGAATAGAAATCGCAGCCGAGCCAACGCGTTCTTCCACTGAAGCTGGCTCGCAAGCGCGGGAAGCGATCTCTGCTGGTTGCGACACGGTTTTTGCCTGCGGTGGTGACGGTACTATTCACGATGTATTGCAAGGCATGGTAGGAATAGAGGCTGCGCTCGGCGTCATTCCGCTTGGCACAGCAAATGCTCTTGCGCATGATTTAAAAATTCCCCTCTCAGCAACCCGCGCCGCGAAAACCGCACTGCTGGCTCGCCCTGTACGGACTGCCGTCGGCAAAGTTGAGTTCCAAGATTTTTCCGGCAATCGCAGCTCCCGATATTTCACCGTGGCGGCAGGAATCGGCGTGGATGCCCATCTTTTTTACAACCTGACGCCGGCATTCAAACAGCGGCACGGCATGGCGGCCTACTATGCAAAGGCGTGGCATTTGTGGGCAACGCATAAAATGCCGTACTTTCATGTCGAATGGAGTGCTGGCTCCCGCGAGCTTCGGAAAGAAGATGTGACGGAAGTGCTGGCAGTAAGAATCGCTAACTTTGGAGGCGTGCTGCGCTCCCTTGCCCCTGGCGCTTCACTCGATCGCCACGACTTGCGCTTGGTTTTATGTAAGACAGCCAAACGCGCGGCATATCTTCATTATGTATTTCAAGGCCTTAGTGGCAGGCAAAGAAATGTCCGAGGCATTGAACTCGCCTTTAGCAGCCAGCTTAGTTGCTCGACACTCAACAACGTTCAACAAGACGTGCAAAATATTTACATTGAAGCGGACGGCGAACTGCTCGGAACTTTGCCCGCGATCATCACTATGGTCCCAGACGCTTTCAATCTTCTGGTTCCAGCCGGATGGAAGAGTTCCTGAAGTCTTTTCGCAGATAAAAATCTCGAAATAAAGCTCACCGCAGCATCGTGACATAAATCGCATTATTGCCCGAACGAAGATCTTTTCCATAGGAGAGCGCCACGCCAAATCCAAATGCTTTTACTTTGAGCGAAGCCCCGACATCGGTGAGCCACTTGTGAGAGCCAAGCCCGGCGACATCATCGCGGATGGTTCCCGTATCCACAAAGGGGCTGGCAATGAGCCGCACCATCTGCCAGGTGTAAATATTTTTATCCATCTCCAGGTTCGATAAAAAATAGTCGCGACCCAGCGGAGCGCTGCCCTTGCGGCCATCGCGGGTTGCAATGTGTCCGCGCATCCATAGATCGTTGTCGCCGCCAAGTCCTAATTCCCACAGTTCATCAAACGGCAGGTTATCGAAAGTCTTGCCCGCCGAGACTCGCTCCTGCACCGCGTAATCTTCGCCAGTGGGGCGCGGCAGCCAGTGATATTGCGCGGTGCCTTGCAATTTTTCAAAAGCTTGCCCTGCCTGTGACCACAATCGTCCCGTCTGGGAATTCACGTCCACATCCAACCGCATTCTACGGTCAGGGTCTTGCCACAGCGCCGATTGCGCCTCAATCTCCTCTTTCAATTGAAAACCCTTGGAAAGGAGCGAAGGAGCCAAAGCCGGGCCAGGGACTTCACTGCGAAAATCGCGATGCGAAAGCTCCGCCTCCGCCGACCAGTGCAGGCGAGCCCCCGGCTAAAGCGGAGTATTTTCCATAAACAGCCTCGCGCCGCAGGTTCAATCCGCCGAGCAAAGTTGCGGGGCCGGTAAACGAATTAAGCACCGCCCAGTTTTCATCGCGAAGGTCCACTCCAAGGCCAAAGCCATGCCTGGGGTCTTTGCCCAGCGGGCCGGAGAAATTTGCCTGTACACGGCGTTTTTGCGCGTCCCAGCGATAGGCGGAAGTGAAATTCACCGCTTCGTTCTTAAGATTGAAGGCTTCCGGATAAATTGTCTGCGCCGGCAATCCGCGCAACAGCATGAATGCCGCAATCCACTTATTCTCCTTCCACCCCTGCTTCTGGCGATTGTGGAATGCAACGTCGAAATCTCCATCGGGGCGGGCCGAGAGGTCAAAGCTGAAATCGGGAAAGATTTCCAAGCTTCGCAAACGATCCTCAGTCTCTTGTAGCTGCGGCAACTGGAGCGTGCTGGCCCGGGAGAAGCAGAAGGCATGGTCCAGAAGAGCGGCGTCGAGCCTGGGCGTTGGATCGTATTCAATGCCGGCGATGCGGGGCTTGCCGACGCGGTTCCAATACTTGAGCGAAGCCTCCAGATTCCCTTGCAGGAAAAAAACCGTGCCCAGGAAGTCGTTGGCGTATTCATCCCCGGGCTCCAATGCCAACGCGCGGTGAAGATTTTTTGCGGCCTCCGCATAGTGCTTCTGCTTAAAAGCCACGCCAGCCAATTCAACCGGGAAGCGTTCGTCGCGCGAATCGAGATGCTGCCCTTGCTGAAACGCCTTCCGGGCCTCATTCCACCTCCCCAATTGCGCCAAAGCCGATCCATAATAGAAATCAACGTCCGGCGTGGGATGAGTATCCACCTTCGCTCGGCGAATTATTTCCTGCCACTGGTGCGCGTTGAATAATTCCAGCAAAGAAGGCTCGCCAGAAGAAACCGAGTGCGAAGCGGACTCGCTTGACGCCGAACTGGCCGAAGCAGGCGCGCTATCCTGCGCGGTAGCGGAAATCGAGAGTAATAAGAAGACAAAGAAAACGAAGCGGAGGTTCACCGACTTGCAGCTTGCGGCACCGCGAGCAGAGTCCATTTTCCCGTGGCATTCCATTCGCGTTCAAAGGTTGAGCGATCTTCCTTCAACAACTTGCGTTGCGCAGGATCATTCACCAGGACCGTGCCATCTTGCCAATTCAAGCCCGCAATCACCAAATAATGCAACGAAGGGTCGCCGCGGGATGGCTTGAGTGCCGCAATCAGAGGCCGGCCTTTTTCGAGATCATGCTTTACCTCGTCCCAGTCGCCGCGAAACGTGAAAGTGCGAAAGCCATGTTGCTGAAAATAACGCTCCATGTCGGCGGCGAAAATTCCATGCGCTTTCGCGGAGTACAGATCGCGCAGGATTGTTGATGGATCAACGCTTATGTTGGAGGAACCCGGTTGATGCGACCAATACTGCATGACCATGGCGATGCTGGCCGCCCCACAGCCATCCCGTGACTGCTTTACGAAAGGGACATCAAGCCAGACGCCCGGCACGTCGGCGGCCAGACCCAAAAAGCAAAAGCAAAGGGCCATGGCCGCCACGTTTGCCGCGTTGCGAAACATACGAATCAGCGAACTGCCACAATGATTAGAATCAACGCGACCAGGCCCAAGATAATCAGTACCAGATCACGGTCCGTCAAAGTTCCCGCCGCGAAATCAGCTTGAGCTTTGTGAGTGCGCGCAGCCATCTGCGCCAGCTCCGCATCATTTAGCTGCGAAACTGCTGTCTTCACTTGCTCGGAATTCACTTTGGCATTGCTGAGCGCTTTTTGAGCGGCAGGGGTTGAAAGAAATTGTCGCACGTCCTGAATATTTTGTTGCCGCGTTTGGGAGGCGGCGACCGCCTGTTTTTGCAGGTCTGCGCTGCTTACCACGTGCGAGTCAGCAAACATATTCTGAGGTAGGGCAAAGGTCGCGGCGAGCAGGCAAACAAGAGCTGTCCGCATCGCCAGTTTCAAGTCAAAGCGCATAAGTAGAAACCTCCTTAGAGTTCTATTCCACGGCACTATTTATAGTAATACAGGCTTCGGCCCCGCGGCGTTGCGGGGCTTTCCCTTGCTTCACGATCCATTCGTGAAAATGATCAATGCGACACGACAATAATAAGAATGATTATCACAATTCCCAATACGACAATAGCAATGTCCCGCGTCCCAAGATTTCCAGCCGCAAATGCCGATTGCGCCGTGTTCGCGCGGGACGCCAGTTGCGCGAGTTCCTGATCGCTCAATGATGGAACAGCATTCTTGACCTGTTGAGCGTTCACGCGTGCGGAGCGCATGGCCTGCGCGGCAACGTCAGTGGAGAGGAATTGTTCAACCTTCTGGATATTTTGCGCCCGCAGCTGTGAAGCTGTGACTAGCTGTTGTCTGCAAATCGGATTGGCTCACAACATGGTTGGTCTCTGCCATTGAAAGAGCTGGAAAGGCCGTGACGAGTAGCAGTGCAACAAATGCCCGAAACATAAAATCCTCCGCCGCGAATCAGAAATCTAGGTGGGGCGTCCCATCTATGATGCGATGCAAGATTCAACTGTTTCACGCGCAAAAGAATTTGGACCCGCGCAGACGCGATTACGCGATTAACACTCTTAGAGATTTTCTACATGTCTTTGCAAAAATAAGGCGATTTCCTGAGGTTCCATTCCTAGATCAATCTGGATTGGCGCTACCGATACTTGACGTGAATCTGATATGGCCTGGCGAACCTCTTCCCGCGCTTCTTTATTTCGAACAATCCATCAATCCGCATAGGGACCACGGGGATAGCCATACTTTTCGCGAGGATTCCGATGCCGGCCTGGAAGAGCCGTAACTTGCCGTCGGTCGTGTGGTGACCTTCGGGAAAAACCAAAACACTGTAGCCGCGATCTACAGGATTTTTCTT
>CAWHQK010000104.1:0-13155 GCA_963831435.1 uncultured Acidobacteriota bacterium | reverse complement strand
GGTGCCTGCCGCTACCTTCGAACAGTCGTCTTGCTATCGTGGGTTCCTGAACACGACCGTGGGCCGCGCGATCTTGAACGATCACCTGGCCGAGGGCATGCCGTTCATCAACGGCTTGCTGAAGAAAAAAGGTATTGGCCAGTTGGTGAATTACAGCTATCTGCGCTTTGGCCTGGAAATCACCGTCAAGATGCTCGACGGAATTAAGGACCTCGGCTTCCGTTTTGCGACGCGCGCGGGTCTTTCCATCGGTATTGATGACATGGTCATTCCTGACAACAAGAAGATCGTTGTGAAGGAAGCCGAAAAGCAGGTGGTCGCAGTCCAGCAGCAATACCTGGACGGCGCCATCACCAACGGCGAACGTTACAACAAGGTCATCGAAATCTGGTCGGGCATCACGGAAAAAGTTGCCGACGAAATGTTCGGCGAGATGCAGCAGCAGGACAAAGAAGGCAACATCAACCCGATTTACGTCATGGCCGACTCCGGCGCTCGCGGATCGAAACAGCAGATTCGCCAGCTTTCCGGCATGCGCGGCTTGATGGCGAAACCGTCGGGCGAAATCATTGAGACGCCGATCACCGCGAACTTCCGCGAAGGATTGACGGTGTTGCAGTACTTCATCTCGACCCACGGCGCTCGTAAAGGTCTGGCTGACACGGCACTGAAGACCGCCGATTCCGGCTACCTGACCCGCCGTCTTGTGGACGTGGCGCAGGATGTGATCATCAGCGAATACGACTGCGGCACCGTGGACGGAATTTTCGTCTCCGGCATCGTGGAAGCGGGCGAAATTATCGAGCCGCTGCGCGACCGCATCGTAGGCCGCGTTTCGCTGGAAAAGACTCAAAGACTACGAAGGCAACGTGGTCGTGGACATCAACCAGGAAATCACCGAAGAACTTGCCGTCGCAGTGCAGGCGGCGGGCATTGAGCGGGTCAAGATCCGTTCCGTGCTTACCTGCGAATCCAAGCGCGGCGTTTGCGTCATGTGCTACGGCCGCAACCTGGCTTCCGGACGCCTGGTGGAATTGGGCGAGGCGACCGGCGTGATCGCGGCGCAGTCCATCGGTGAACCTGGAACGCAGCTTACGATGCGTACCTTCCACATCGGCGGTACGGCATCGCGAGTTTCCGAACAGTCGCGTCTTGATGCCAAAAACAACGGCACGGTCCGCTTCATCGGATTGCAGACGGTAAAAGCCAAGTCCGGCGATCTGGTTGTCATGAATCGTCAGGGATCCATTGCGATTGTTGACGACAAGGGCCGCGAGCGCGAACGTTACGCTGTGGTTTACGGCGCCAAGGTAAAGGTCAACGATGGCGATGCGGTACACCTTGGCCAGGTGATGGTCGAGTGGGACCCGTATACCTTCTCCATCGTTACCGAAATCGGCGGCACGGTCCAGTTCAAAGACTTGCAGGAAGGCATTACCCTGCACGAAGAAGTGGACGAAGTCACCGGACTGTCGCGTCACGTTGTGGGCGATTCGCCCGACGAGAAGCGCCAGCCGGCTTTGGTGATCAAGGGCAAGAGCAGCAAGCGTTACCTGATGCCTTCCCGCGCTCACTTGATGATTGCCGGACGGCGACACCGTTCATCCGGGCGATGTGCTGGCGAAGATCCCGCGCGAAACCACCAAGACCAAAGACATCACCGGTGGTTTGCCGCGCGTCGTTGAACTGTTCGAGGCCCGCAAGCCGCATGAGACCGCCGTCATCAGCGAAATCGATGGCACGGTGAAGTTCGGCGAGGTTTCGCAAAGGACAGCGCAAACTTTACGTGCAGGCCGACAATGGCACCGAAAAGGAATACTCGGTACCGCGCGGCGTACACATCAACGTGCAGGAAGGCGAACGCGTCAAGGCTGGCGAGCCTCTTATGGATGGCCCGCTCAACCCGCATGACATTCTTGCCGTGCTGGGCGAAAAGGAACTCCAGGCTTACTTGGTGAACGAAATCCAGGAAGTCTATCGCTTGCAGGGCGTGAACATCTCGGACAAGCACATTGAAGTGATTGTCCGCCAGATGATGCGCTGGGTGAAGGTCGAAGACGTGGGCGACACCACAGTTCCTGCTGGAACAGCAGATTGATAAGTTCCGCTTCCGCGAAGAGAACGAGCGGGTGATTGCGCAGGGCGGCAAACCGGCCACCGGCCGTCCGCTGCTCCTGGGTATCACGAAAGCATCGCTCTCCACGGATTCGTTCATCTCCGCGGCCTCGTTCCAGGAGACCACGCGCGTGCTCACCGAAGCCTCCATCAACGGAGCGGTGGACCACCTGCGCGGTCTGAAAGAGAACGTCATCGTGGGACGCCTGATCCCTGCCGGAACCGGCATGGAGTACTACCGCAACGTGCGCCTCTCGCCAGAGATGGAAGAGGCCGCTGCCAAGGTACAAGAGGAAGTCTCCCAAGCGTACGAGGAAGCCGAGCGCGCGCTGGAGATGATGCGGCAGGAAGGCGAAACCGAAGAACTGACAGCGGAGTAATTGCCCTATTCAACGAAGGGCGGAAGAAATTCCGCCCTTTTTAATTTGCTCCGATCCTATGAATGCCTCTCCCCAGCGATTACCTAATCAGGAACGCGGCAAGATTTCCCTGTTGCGCTTTAGTCCGCATCCGCGTAATACTCTGAAAACATTGATCTTACGCTTGCTATCTGTTGCGCGACGCAACTTTGCGCGCTTTTAAGCACGATGCGCTCGCCATTGCGAAGGCGTCAGCTTATTCCGCCATCCTTACTTTTTTTCCGGCACTCCTGGTAGTTGGTTCGGTGCTTGCCACCACGCGCACCTCCAAAGTTTATTTGCGCGAAATTTCTGACGCGCTAGGCCAGATCATGCCAGCGGGGCGGGGAACCGCCTTGGCCTATTTGAAGGGAACAACCCAGCATTCGGCTGGCCTTTTGTTCACGACTTCCTGGCTGACGCTATGGCTCGCCTCCGGCGTTATGGTTTCTTGGATGGACGGTTTCCGCCGGGCTTATGAACTGCCCAAGACCTGGGGGTTATTCAAAGAACGGATGATCTCGTTTTCGCTGGTCATTCTGGCTGGCATTCCCCTGACGTTTGCTACCGCGCTGGTTGTCTTTGGAAGCCGGATTGAAACAACAATTTTGCTTCACCTGGGCCACGAATTCAGTGCGCTGATTTTTTTGATGTGGGCGGTCATTCGCTGGTTCATCGCTATGCTCACCAGCATCGCGGTCATCGCGCTCATTTACCACAACGCCGTGCCGCGAACGCAACCCTGGCACAGCGTTCTTCCCGGAGCGGTGCTGGCGACCGCGCTTTGGTTTGCATCCACCATGGTATTCGGCTGGTATTTGCAGCGTTATGCGGACTACAGCATTCTTTACGGATCACTGGGCGTCGGCATTGCTCTGTTGGTGTGGATGTACCTCATTTCCCTGGTCATTTTGATTGGCGCTGAGTTCAATGCGCTGATCTTTCCGCGCGCAATGCTGGGGAAGGAACTCAATGCGTTGGGGAGCCCTGGCATGTTCTCACGCCCGTGACGTGCTCGTGCCTTCGCTGAAGCACTCTGGCTTAAGAGTCCCACCTTCAAAATCTTCCGGCCTGTGTAAAATGACGACAGCATAAAATTCCATGGGATGGTCCAATTTTGACAACCAGCAAGCCTGATTCTCCGGGCGCAAGCTTTTCCCTTTCTTCCGGCAACCCGAAGAACCGCCGCGCCAAAATCATTTGTACCATTGGTCCTTCCTCGCATGATGAAGAAATGCTGTGCGCACTGATGCGCGCTGGCATGGACGTTGCTCGGCTGAATTTTTCCCACGGCACGCACGAAAAGCACGCCGCAAACATTCGGCGCATTCGTGAAATCGCCGAAAGCGAGCAGCGGACGATCTGCATCCTGCAGGACCTCCAGGGGCCGAAAATCCGCACCGGGTCTCTTCGCGACCACAAGCCGGTGCTGCTGAAGGCCGGGTCGGTGGTCAGGATCACCATCCGAGACATTGAGGGTACGGAAGAGCTCATTTCGACGACCTTTCAGGACCTGCCCAAGGAAATCCATGCAGGTGGACGCATTCTGCTTTGTGACGGCTTGATCGAGCTGCGCGTGGTCACGGTGGGGACGGAAGAGATTGAATGCGTGGTTGTGAATGGCGGGACGCTGGGCGAGCACCAGGGAATCAATCTGCCCGGGGCCGCGCTTTCCATTCCTGCGCTTACTCCGAAAGACAAAGAAGACCTGGAATTTGGGCTAAGCATGGGGTAGATGCGGTGGCGCTTTCCTTTGTACGCTCCGCGGAAGACATTCGCGAGGTAAAGCAGATTATGACGGCGCATGGCATACACGTTCCGGTGATTGCCAAGCTGGAAAAGCCTCAGGCGCTGGAGCATCTGGAGGAAATTCTGGACGCCTCGGATGGCGTGATGGTCGCGCGCGGCGATTTGGGGGTGGAGATGCCCCCGAGCAAGTGCCGGTGATCCAGAAGCATGTGATCCAGCGCGCGGCGGAGTGGCGCAAGCCAGTGATTATCGCCACGCAAATGTTGGAGTCCATGATTGAAAACCCGCGCCCCACGCGGGCTGAGGCCAGCGACGTAGCCAACGCGATTTTTGACGGGACTGACGCCGTCATGCTCTCGGGAGAAACCGCCAGTGGGCGCTATCCGCGCGAAGCTGTTGCCATGATGGTGAAAATCGTCGTGCAGGCGGAAGCGAGCATGGAGGAAACCGAACAGCCGAAAAGGCGGCGGGATGCACGCGTGCTTTCGATTGCCGAGACCATTTGCGAATCGGTAGCGCATGCTGCGGAAGAACTCCACATGGAAGCGATTGCATCGTTTACAGACACGGGGACGACCGTCCGCCTTATTTCGAAATATCGCCCCAAGGCCGCGATCTATGGATTCAGCCACTCGAGCGCGGTGTGCAATCGCATGAACCTTTTGTGGGGGCGTGTATCCGCTGCAGCATCCCCCCGCGCAAACCGTCGAAGCAATGGTAAGTGCCGCGGAGCAATCGCTCGTCAAACGCGGCCTGCTAAAGACCGGCGACGTGGTCGGAGTCGTTGGCGGCACGAAAATGTCCACGGGTTCCACAAACTTCATGCGGCTGCACGTGATCGCCAAAGAAGAAGGAAAACTACAAGGGCGGAAAAACCCATATTAAAAAACTCCTAACGCGAAACTAATCTTCAATGGTGCACCGTCAAGGGCATCGCGGTTAGGATGGGATTGTGGTGCGACGAACCTGCGAGTAAATATGCGCAGCACTTACGAAAGCTTCATCGATAACACCGTCGATCCGCCCATCCGCGGTTTCCTTCATCAGCCAACGAATCCAAATGGCATCGGACTGGTCCTGACCCATGGCGCTGGCACGAACTGCGGCTCTTCATTGCTGATCGCAATAAGCGAAGGTTTCGCCAACGACGGATTTGCTGTGCTTCGCTGCGACCTGCCTTTTCGCCAAGCACGGCCGTTTGGTCCACCCCATCCCGCGCAGGCTGCCCGCGACCGGGAGGGATTGAAGCGCGCCGTGGAAGTTCTTCGCAAAAAAGTCTCCGGCAAAGTCTTCCTTGGAGGTCATTCCTATGGAGGCCGCCAAGCCACGATGCTTTGTGCCGAAGAACCGGCGCTGGTGAGTGGACTGCTTCTGCTTTCCTATCCGTTGCATCCTCCGCGCAAGCCCGAGCAATTGCGCACGCAACATTTTGCGGACCTGCAGACGAAATCTCTATTCATTCACGGTACTCGCGATCCGCTGGGTTTAACTACCGAAATGGAAGCAGCTCTAGAACAAATTCCCGGGAAGAAGCAGCTTGTGCACATAGAAGGGGCGGGCCACGATTTAGGATTTCAAGGGAAAAAGCAGGACCCACAACTGGCTTCAGAAGTTTTGCAGAAATTCCGAGCGTTTTTCGAAATCTAGTTCGCCCAATCTAGTTCACCCAACCTAGTTCACCCAGCCCGATTTCGATCCACCATTCTTTTTCGTGTCGTCGTCAGGGGGGACGTAATTTCCATGCTCGTCAAAGGTGACGGTCCGGTCATGCTTGCGCATGTAGACTTCGAATTTGCGGGCGGCGCGACGGCGCTTCCAGCGGTAGTACGAGTTGCGAAGGCCGTAAAAACGTTCGGAAATGCCGAGCGACGTCCTGCGTCCTGCAAATATCAGATACCAAAGGTAACCGGCACCCAGGCCCAGCAGCAGAATGCAATAGAGGATATGGAAGTGATAAAGCAATAGGTAGGCGGTTTCAATCGCTCCGATCCCAATGACAATCCACTTGGCCGGTATCTGGATGGGAATAGGAAACAGCATGATGGGAGCGTTGCGGTTCAGCAGATAAAAAACCATCAGGATGGCGTTTACCGCTGCGCCGGAACCGAGCGCGCTGCCCTGGGCAACGACATGCGTGAGGGAAAGCGCGTATCCCGCCGCGCCGGAAAGAATAGTCGTGCTAAAGAATAAGTTATAGAAACGCGCGTAGCCGATCTGGTCTTCTACCGCCGCGCCAAGGAAGTAGACCCCCACCAGCGACAACACAAAATCCAGCGGATCCACATACATGAAGGCATAGGTAACGAACTGCCAAAGCCAGCCATGCCGGATATATTCGGGGTTCAATACGCCGTAGGTAAGGAGCTGCTGCCCGCTGACAGGCGCGAATGAGACCAGCAGCAGAATGACCACATAGATGGCGACGCTGCCGAGAATGATTTGCCGCACCGCACCGCGAAGCGGCGGAAATCCCATGTCGAAAGAAACGTTTCTGGGCATAGCCTCAATCCACTCCGCCCTGGCTTGAAAAGCCTATCCTACCAGTTTGAAGGTCATGCTTTCAGGATCATCGTTCTGGCGCGGGAACGACCGGCAAACTCCGGTGACCTTTTCCATCGGATGCCAGAACGCCGAAGATTACATCGTCTTTGGATAGTGGAAGGGAGATTCTGGTTTCGTTTCCTGCGTCCTCGCGATGTTCCCATTCTGGACTAGTGGTCAGCCGCCACACGACTTCGTAATGAAGCTGGCTAGCGCCGGCGGGGGCATCCCAGGTGAGCGTTGAACCGTTTTCCAGCGAATTCACCAGCACGCGTACATTCTGCGGCGGCGCGGGCGCGGCGGCCAATGACGCCAGGGTTGCCGCGTTGATCCGGGCCACATTGGCCACATAGTCGAAATTCACGAATTTAGACAAGTCGCCATACTCCACACCGTGTTCGGTGCGAACGTTCTGATGCTGATGGTTAAAGTTTTCGCTGTATTCGGTAAAGCGCACCGCCGGAAATCCCTGCTCCAGAAAAGAGATATGATCTCCGCCGCGAAGGTAGCGGTCCAGGCGGAACACCAGCATGGGCTTTACTGCGGTAGCGTAGTTCCGTGCGGTTTCGGAGACGTAGCGCGCTAGCTCGCGTGATGGGGAATCGTTTTCGCCGCCGATATCTTGCAGGCTTCGAAGAGTGTTCTGATTGACCGTGAGCGGGACTCCTTCGGAAAAAACGCGCACCACGCGCGAATCCTGGCGCGGATTCCGATCGCCGCCCACTATGTCATTGTTGAGGGCGGCTTCGACCTGCCATCCCGACCTTTTGGCCAGTTCCGCGAAATGATGGCTTCCGTCGAGTCCTTGTTCTTCGCCTGCAACGGTCAAAAAAATAATCGTGGCCGGGAACTTCAGCCTGCTTAAGACCCGCGCGCATTCCAAGCTTACGGCAGTCCCGCTGGCGTCGTCGTTGGCGCCGGGAGCAAAGCCGCTGGCATCCAGGACATCGGTGTCGCGGGAGTCATAATGTCCCGTGACCAGAACAACCCGGTTTGCGTTACTGGAATCAGTACCTTTCAGAACGGCATAGACATTCGTTATGACGGTTGGGCCCGGGATGCGTTCCGCGGGGCCAATGGTGAAGCTGTCAGTTTTTACTTCCAGGCAGCCTCCGCACTCCTGGGAGTAGCGTTCAAATTCGCTCTTGATCCATTCCCGGGCCGCGCCAATTCCTTTACCTGCGGCGATGGATCCACTGTCTTGAGCTGAGATGGTTGAGCGTGTGCGGAATTGCACTAACTTCTCTATGTTCGATTGAATACGTTGTGAGGAAATTTGCCGCAAGGCGTGGGCGATCTGCGGGTCAGGTTTGGATGTCGTTTGGGCGGCGCTGCCAACGGCGAACGAAAGCACCGCTATTGCGGCAAGCAGCGAAAAAAATAAGTAAAATTTCACCAAAGGCAACTGTTTCATCTCGAACACTCTCTTTGAACGAGTCACGGGAACGATATAAAAGATTGCCGGAGTACTTGACTCAACCCCGGTCGCAATAAATATTATCAAGAGGCGATATTCTAACGGAGGCTTTTCATGGTTAACTGTCCGGAATGCGAAACGGACCTCGGCATTGAAGAAGACGATATTGATGAGGGCGAAGTTGTTTCCTGCCCAGAGTGCGGGACGGATTTTGAGATCATCACTACGAATCCCGTGGAATTGAAGGTGCTCGAAGAAGAAGGATACGTGGACGACGACGAAGATGACGAGGACGGGGAAGACGAGGACAACGCCTAGCATGGCCTCCCTTGTTCCATCTGCGCCGCGGTTGAGGCCTGTCTCCCTGCTTCACGTCTCATTGGCAGTTGTGTTGTTTGTATCGCTCTGCGCGACCGTGCGACCACTCTCGTCAGTGAACGCCCGTGATCACGAGGCATCCAACTATGCGCTGATTTACGGGACAGTTTGGGGCCCGGATAATCAGCCGGTGTACGGCGTGAATGTGAAGATTCGGCGCGCGACGGAAAAGAAAGCGCGTTGGCAGGTATTCTCCGATCACAGTGGTGAATTCGCGCAGCGCGTGCCCGCCGGTCAGGCCGACTATGTATTGTGGGCGGACTTGAAAAGTTCGCAGCTTCCCCGCCATTTGAAGCTGAAGCCCGGCCCCCAGGTCAATGTGCACGTTTATAATGACGAACGCGAAGATACAGGCGTCCATCTCAGCCGGTAGTCATTTCCTCGATTTTCGCAAGATGCACATTCTAGCGAGGCACAGTTTTATTGAGATAAAGACTATGAAAAACAGCCGTATTGCACTTATCGCTGCCCTTACAGTCCTGCTGGTCGTTGCTGCGAATGCCGCGCCGAAGCATCGAGACGATGCCGGCCGCCTGTTGAATGGGCAAATTTTCAACCACAACGGCGCGCCACTACCCGACTCGGTGGTTTACCTGACAAATATGCGCACGAGGGTGGTCAAAAGCTACATCGTCGGCGTGGACGGGGCGTATCATTTTCCCGCGCTTACCCCAAACGTGGACTACGAAGTCTACGCCCAACACAAAGGTTTGAAGAGCGAGACCAAAACGCTCAGCCAGTTTGATGATCGTCCAGTGGTAAGCATCAATCTAAAAATTGACGCCAAATAAGTAGACCTTCGGAGTTGTTCGCCAATAAAAATGGCCGTCATTGACGAAAATCAATGACGGCCATTTTTGGGAGTCGTGAAGAGTATCAGTTGTTGTCGTTCCCGGCACGCTTCCAGGTGATGAGATCGCCGATGGTTGAACCGCCGGTGCTGGAAGCAGGGTGCTTATAGGCTTCTACATCGGCACGGGAGGCTTCTTCGCCCACCGCTTTGATGCTGAGGCCGACCTTCTTCTCCTCGGGATTCATCTTGATGATCTTGAAGTCGTGCTCCAGACCGACTTCCAGATGAATTGGCTGGCCGTTAGCGTCCTGGGCCTCAGAGTTGTGGCACAGGCCTTCGATGCCATCCGCGATCTCCACAAACGCGCCGAAGCTGGCCACTCGCAGCACTTTGCCATGGAGAACATCTCCGATGTGATGCTGCTCGAAAAACGACTCCCAGGCGTCCGGCTGAAGTTGCTTCACGCCGAGCGAAAGCCGCCGCTTATCGGGCTCAATTGCCAGCACAATCGCTTTTACGCGGTCGCCTTTTTTCAGCACTTCGGAAGGATGCTTCACGCGCTTGGTCCAACTCAAGTTGCTGACGTGGACCAAGCCGTCGATTCCATCTTCGATTTCAATGAAGGCGCCGAAATCGGTCATATTGCGGACTTTGCCTTCCACGGTTGTTCCCACGGGGAATTTCTCATGAAGCGCGTCCCAGGGGTTCGCGGCCAACTGGCGCATGCCGAGCGAAATGCGCCGCTCCTGCGGATTGACGTTGATCACTACGCACTCCACCTGGTCGCCAACATTCACCAGCTTGGAGGGATGCTTCATGCGCTTTGACCACGTCATTTCGCTTACGTGGACAAGGCCTTCAATGCCCTGTTCCAGTTCCACGAACGCGCCGTAGTCGGTAACACTGATCACTCGTCCGTTGACGTGCGCGCCAACGGGATAACGGTGGCTGGCGTCCAGCCAGGGATCAGGCGTGAGTTGCTTGAATCCCAAAGACACGCGCTGCTTTTCAGAATCAAACTTCAGCACCTTCACCTGGATCTGGTCGCCCACATTCACCAGGTCACGAGGATGCGTCAACCGTCCCCATGACATATCGGTAATGTGCAGCAGGCCGTCAATTCCACCCAGGTCCACGAACGCGCCGTACTCGGTGAGGTTCTTGACCACGCCGGTAAGTATAGATCCTTCTTCCAGATGCTCGAGCGTCTTGGCTTTTTTCTCGTTCTGCACTTCTTCCAGAATCTGCTTGCGCGAGACGACAATGTTGCCGCGCTTCTTGTTCAGCTTGACGATGGCAACGTCCAGCATCTGGCCTTTGAGGGCGTCGAGGTTATGCACCTGGCGAAGGTCGGCTTGCGAACCGGGCAGGAACGCTTTTGCGCCGAAAATATCGACCGTCAAACCGCCCTTAATGCGCTCAATCACGCGCGCAGAGATGGATTTCTTCTCGTGATAGGCCTTTTCGATCTCATCCCACGCGCGGAGCTTCTGCGCCTTTTGGTGCGAGAGGTTGATGTAGCCCTCTTCGCTCATGCCTTTTTCGCGCATTACATCAATTTCGTCGCCGGGTTTGACCTTGGAATTGCCCTCGTGGTCCAGGACTTCAGACAATGGCAACATGCCTTCCGATTTCGCTCCGATGTCCACCACGACATGCGTGGCTGTAACCTTTAGCACCGTGCCTTTGAGAATGTTGTCATCATCCACGGCCTCTTCGGTCTCGGTGGTGAAGTTCTCAAGCGCGGCGGCGAAATCGTCATGAGCGGAGGGCGCGGATTGCTCGCCTTCGGCTGGCTGGATGTTGTCATTCTCGGCTGGCTGGGAAGAAACGGCGTGGATGGCCGATTCCTCAACAGAAGTCGCAGTCTGTTCAGGTTCCTGGGTCGTAATCGCGGAGTCGAGATTACGGGCTGTGCTGTCATCAAACAAGGTTGTGGCCTCTCAGTGATAGTTGTTACCCGGTGCGCGGAGACTGCGGCTACTGCCGGCGTGGTCTTAGGTTATGTTGAGCCCGTCCTGGCGGACGAACTAGGACAATTCCAGAGGCCGATGTTCCTTAAAGCGGCCCGTCTCCCAAGGGAACTTCTCGACTATAGCAATGGCCCGTAAAGGGTGTCAAACACCAATCGGCATTTGTTTATGCAGCATGAAAAGCCAGCAAGGAAGCGTTTTCCAATGCCTGGAAACCCCACAAAAAGGGTTGACAAGTACCATCGAAATTCTGAAATTTTCGCCATTTCTGCTAACCTGCCGTTCCATGGACTATTTGTGGACGCCCTGGCGCTACGCCTACATTGCGACCGCTGCGAAGGTCTCGGGTTGCGTTTTCTGCGATCTGCCCAAAGAAGGCGATGACGCCAAAGTCGGCATTGTGCATCGCGGCGAGCACTGCTTCGTGATTCTGAATACCTATCCCTATACCTCGGGCCATGTGATGGTTGTGCCTTATGCGCATCTGGATGAATTGCAAAAGCTGCCGGAAGGTGCGGCGAACGAAATGATGGCGCTGGCGCAGAGGATGGAAGGTGTGCTGCGCACGCTCTATAGTCCGGATGGGATTAATGTGGGAATGAATATTGGCCGGGCCGCCGGAGCAGGAGTCGCCGGACACATTCACATGCACATCCTTCCTCGCTGGGTGGGGGATACGAACTTTATGACGACCACTGGGGAATCGCGGGTTTTGCCGGAATCGCTCGAGGTGACGTATCAGAAGATTAAGGGGGCGATGGAGAAAGTTTGATAGATAGCAAGCATTAAGGATGCAATGAAAGTGATAATCAGTTCTTCAGTTTGACTTCCAAAGAAACCAGTACATAATTTATTTATGACTCAAGCGCAGTTCAATGATCTATGGACAAAGATGCCTGCTTGCGAGGAAGGCATGGTATTGCTTAAAAAGTGGCACGATACCGATTCAGGTGCTTTATCCCTTTTACCAATTTTATCGAAGGATTTAGATCAGCCCTTGTGCATTGACCCCGATGTCGAGTCATTTGTGCGCCACAGAAATAGCTGCACCAAATGTGATCTTCTTCACCAGCAAGGCTATTCCTCGCATCACTGAAGCCCTTTGAGCAGCCTCTCCATCTCCTTTTCATCAATCACCTTCACGCCCAACTCCTTGGCCTTGTCCAGCTTCGATCCCGCTTCTTCCCCGGCCACCACATAATCTGTCTTCTTACTCACCGAGCTTGACACGCGGCCGCCTGCGTCTTCAATCATCTTTTTCGCTTCATCGCGGCTGAAATGCGCCAGAGTTCCGGTTAGCACGAACGTCTTGCCTGCCAGCTTTGTTCCGCGCTCGCGTTTCTTCCCCGTGAACGCCAAGCCTGCTTTTCGCAGCTTATCAACAAGTTCACGGTTCTTGGGCTCGTGGAAGAATTCCGCAATGCTCTCCGCGATCCTCGGCCCGACCTCATCCACCTGCTGCAATTCTTCGGCGCTCGCCTTCTCGATTGCGTCCAAAGCCCCAAAATGCTCTGCTAAGAATTGCGCTGTGCGCTCGCCAACAAACCGAATGCCCAGGCCAAAAATCACCCGCTCCAGTGGCAGCGTCTTGGACGCTTCAATTTCATCCAGAACATTTTGCGCCGACTTATCGCCCATCCGCTCCAGCGACAGCAAATCCGCCTTTGTCAGCTTGTAGATGTCGGCGACGTTCTTCACCATCCCGCGGTCGGTCAGTTGCGCCACCAGCGCATCGCCCATGCCTTCAATGTTCATCACATGCCGCGAGGCAAAGTGCAGGATCGTCTCCCG
>CAWHQK010000103.1:0-9249 GCA_963831435.1 uncultured Acidobacteriota bacterium | reverse complement strand
TTCGGGATTGGGCACGGGGCCGCCATAGAGCTCTTTCTGACGCTTGTCCCGTTGCTGGTTCATCATCTTTGTGGTGGCGTCCATTTCGGCGCGGGCCTCCTCGGTCCGGCCGAGGCGCTGCAGCAGTTGCCCACGCAGGTAATGCACACTGGAGTTCTGGGGATCGAGTCTGAGCGCGGCATCGATCTCGGTCAGGGCCTGCGAATACTTGCCTTCACGCTGATAAATTTGCGCCAACTGGTAGCGGGCGCTGGCCAGCGAAGGATCAAGACGCAACGCCTTGCGCAGATTGCTTTCCGCTTCCTGGTTGTTTCCCAGCAGCGAGTTCACCAGTCCCAGTTGGTCGTAGTTGTACGCCACGTCAGGTTCGAGAGCTGCGTCCTTCGAGGAATTCCTCTTTGGCCCGCTCCAGCTCTTGTTTCTTGTAGTAAGCAATTCCAAGATTGAAGTGAACGAAGGGAAGTTTTGGATTGGCCTTGGCGGCGAGTTCGAGCTCTTTGATGGCATCGTCATACTCTTCGCGGTTAATGTGCGCCTTGCCCTGAAGCAGATGCAACTCGGCGGAGTCCTGGCCGATTTCAGCGAGCCTGCCCAGCGCGCGCTGTTCCAGTTCGGGCCGCCCGGATTTGCCGGCGGCAATTCCCAAAACGTAAAGATAGTTCAATTGATTCGAAGCCTGTGCCCAGAGCGGCTCAAGCACGCTGGTGGCATCGGCATAGCGCTCGGTGAAGAAGTAGCAAAGCCCGAGCAGGTAGCGGGCCTGATAGGAATCCGGCGCGTCGTGCACCACCGATTCAAAGGGAGTGACGGCGGCGCGAAAGTTGTTTTGCCGATAGTAGGCCAGCCCGACGTTGAGACGGATGCCGGGGATTTCCGGCGCCAGGTGTTCGGCCTTACGCAGCATTTCCATCGCCTGCGGCCATTGCTTGCGCCGCATGTAAATCACGCCCAGGTTCGCGTATGCGCCCGGCGGCCCGCGGATCCTGGGCCAGCACTCGCGCGAAAAGAATGCTCGGCCAAATCGAGATTGTTCTTCTTCAAAGCGGCTTCGCCCTGCTGAAATAGTTGCTGAGGGCTTGCCGTAGGTGCCTGCGCGGGCGCAGTCTGAGTCTTCACGCTGGACGAGAACGCGAACAGGACGAACATAAAAAACCGGGGCAAGGAGCCTTGACAGTGATTTCACTCTGCTGTAGTGTCCGCCAGCGAGGCCTGAAATTCAAGCAATTAGCAATTGGCACTTAGCACTTGGCTAAAGCGCCAATTGCCAGTTGCTGATCGCGGTGCAGTTTGGCGTGCCCTATGATGGGTCATCCTTCGCTTTGCGAAGGATCTGGCGCGCAGCGGATCTGTACTTTGATGGCAGTTGTGGTGGTTCGCGCAGATCCTTCAGGACTGAGCTCCTTCAGGATTACGCATGGGTAGTAGATTGATTGGTGCAGAGCCACAAAGAAAGCCATTAGGCGTCGCTAATTGCTAATTGCCAATTGCCAATTGCTAATTGCTAATTGCTAATTGCTAATTGCTAATTGCTAATTGCTAATTGCTAATTGCTAATTGCTAATTGCTAATTGCTAATTGCTAATTGCTAATTGCTAATTGCAGTATTCCCTATGGTCAAGACTTCAGTGATCACTATTCGCGATGTGGCCAAGGAGAGTGGTTTTTCCTCGACCACCGTGTCCATCGTCCTCAATGACGCTCCTTTGGCGCGCTACATTCCGCCGGCGACGAAGAAACGAATTGAAAAGGCAGCTAAGAAACTCGGTTATCGTCCCAATTTGTTTGCCCGGTCGCTGCGCAGCAAACGTAGCCACACGGTCGGCGTGATGGTGTTCGACATGACCGATCCTTACTGCACCCTGATCCTGCGCGGCATTGAAAACTCTCTTTACCAATCATCCTTCCTGCCGATTCTGACTGATGTGCACAACGAACGCAGCCGGTTTGAGCGCTATCTGGAGATGCTGCTGGATCGCCGCGTGGAAGCCCTGATCGTCCTGGCCAACTGGTTGTTTGTGGATATTGATGTCTTGGCGGACCTCGAAAAGAGCAGCATTCCCAGCATCATGATCGCGCGCGAGCTACAAACCGATTCCGTCAGCTCGGTCATCGTCGATAACGAGATGGGAGGATACTCGGCGGTCGAACACCTGCACTCGCTGGGACACCGCAAGATTGCATTCATCCGCGGGCCCAAGACTCTGGGCGACAGCGCGCCTCGCTGGCAGGGCGTTCGCTCGTTTGCCAAGAGCGCGGGTCTTGAACTCGATCCGCGGCTGATCGTGGACCTCCCGGAATCGGGTGATCCGATTTCAAGTTTTGAAGCGGGCTACAAATTAACGGAGGAACTGATCAAACGGAAGCGGCCCTTTACTGCGTTGATGGCCTTTGACGACATGACGGCGTTTGGTGCG
Organism: uncultured Acidobacteriota bacterium; assembly: GCA_963831435.1. Lineage (GTDB taxonomy): Bacteria > Acidobacteriota > Terriglobia > Terriglobales > Acidobacteriaceae > JAICKN01. The sequence continues at coordinate 6,835 of CAWHQK010000103.1, read as the reverse complement.
ATACGTGCAATGGCGAAGGCGGGTCTGCGTGTCCCGGAAAATTGCTCGGTGATCGGCTTTGATGATGTAGCGGCTTGCAGTCTGTATACCCCGCCGCTCACCACCATTCGCCAACCCATGGAAGCTATGGGGGCGATGGCGGCGAATCTGGCGATCGAACGGATCAATGCCGTACTGGAGAAACGGGAAATAACGGCAGTACACCGCAAGATGGCACCGGAATTGGCGGTGCGAGAGTCCACCCGAAGCCTGCTCTAGGCAGAAACCCGGTCAAAAACCGGGGTTTGCCCGGTCATTTAAAAAGCCGATCGGTATCATTTTCCGCCTTTTTTCCTTGACACTGACTGTCGAACTAACGCAATATTCGAGCCATTGATTCGTTTTAATAAACCCTTTCATGCAAATAACGCTGCGCGCGTTCCCGTTTCCACGGGAGGACGGCAGGTCTTTTACCCGACGCTGGGTTTGGCGGAGGTCATTTGAGTTTACCGGACAGGTTCGCCGGTTACGAAGGTTAGGCAGGTAGGATTAGTTGAAACTAGGATTTTTTTACAGGACCCGGTTTCAATAATATTGGCGGTGAAAAATATTCGGGGGTATCTATGAAGTCCCGCGTGCTTTGGCTGGTATTTTTCTTGCTCCCTTTCGCTGGCGGCCTGGGGTCAGGACACGGCTTCCATTACGGGTACGGTCACCGACCCGAGCGGCGCTGCGGTCCCTAACGCGCGAGGTCACTGTAAGCAGTCCCGAACGTGGTATCAGCCGTGAAACAGGCACGAACGGCGAAGGCGAGTACCTGGCCGGGGGCTTGCCGCCGGGCCCTTACAAATTGTCGATTTCCGCGCCCGGCTTTAAGAAGTATGAGGCCGGCCGGAATCATTCTGCGGGTGGCGCAAAAGGCGCGGGCCGATGCAGCATTGCAGATTGGTACGGAGCCACGCGGAAATGACGGTGGAAGGAACTCCTGTCGCGGCGGTCGAGACCCAGACTAATGAACTCGCCGGAACGGTTACAGGGAAGGAAATCAGCCAGCTGCAACTGAATGGGCGTGTTTTCACCCAACTCATTACCCTCACCCCTGGGGTCAGCAATCAGACGGGCTCCTCCGAGGGGCAGTACGGCATCACCGCAAACACAAACTACAGCGTGAATGGCGGCCGGTTGGAATACAACAACTGGGAACTGGACGGCGGTGACAACATGGATAACGGCAGCAATGCCACCCTGAATGTCACTCCGAGTGTCGACGCCATCGCCGAAGTGCGCGTGCTCACGTCCAACTATGGCGCGCAGTATGGCCGCAACGGCTCTGGCACCATCGAAACCGAGACCAAATCAGGAACCAGTTCGTTCCACGGCGACGTTATGAATTCGTGCGCAATGATATGTTCAACGCTGCCCCACACTTCCAGCCCGACAGTACCCGAATACAAGAAAAACGATTGGGGCTATACCATCGGTGGTCCGGTTTATATTCCAGGCCTCTACAACCAGAACAAGGACAAGACTTTCTTCTTCTGGTCTGAGGAGTGGCGCAGGGACAGGGTTCCGGGACAGAACTTCAATCAGATCGTGCCGTCAGTGGCAGAACGAGGCGGGGACTTCACCGATGTTTGCCCCGGCGCGGACTGTCCGACTGATCCTCGTACGGGAGATCCGTTCGATGGAAGCCTAGGACCTATCCCCGTGGATCCCAGTGCGGCGCCCCTGCTCGGCATGATTCCCCTTCCCACGTCGGGATCGAATCTCTTTGTAGCCGCACCCTCACAGGCCACCAATTGGCGCGAGGAACTGATTCGCGTGGACCACAATCTCAATTCCAAGCATGCGTGTGATGTTCCGCTACGCGCATGATTCATGGGATACCGTAACCGCTACTCCCTTATGGACGAACGTGGGAAGCTTTCCAACGGTCCAGACGAATTTTGTTGGACCGGCGAAATCAATGGTCGCACGCTTAACGGCTACTGCCTCGCCGACACTGCTGAACGAGTTCGTTTTCAGCTACACCACCGATCACATCGTATTGACGCCCACTGGTACTCCAGATGCGAATGCCTGGAAGCGCCCAGCCGGCCTGGGCATCGGAAGCCTTTTTCCTGACACCGACAATGGCGGCAAACTACCAGGATTCCAAGTCTCCGGTGGCAATGGCGGCGCCTATGGCAGCGACGGCTTCGGGCAGGATCCGGGTTACATTCCCAACGGTCCTTACAACTCCAATCCCACTTACACATACCGCGACAACGTGACCAAGATCATAGGCCGGCACAACCTGCAGTTCGGCGCTTACTTCGTCGCGGCGCAGAAAAACGAGCTTAGTGCCACGGAGCCGTCAGTGGGCGGGTTTCTCAACTTCGATAGTTCGTCGCCCATCTCGAGCGGCAACCCGTTTGCCGATTTATTGCTGGGCAACGTTGCCAGCTTCGGACAAGCCAGCGCGCAGCCCAAGTATTACAACCGTTACAAGATTTTCGAGCCCTACTTCCAGGATGATTTCCACGTCACCAAGCGACTTACGTTGAACCTCGGACTGCGGCTGAGTCTGTTTGGCACTTACCGCGAACGCTACAAGCAGGCTTATAACTTTGATCCGGCGACCTGGAACCCGGCGAACGCGCCTCAGGTGGATGATTCCGATGGTACCCTCACCGGTCAACCCGGAGCCATTGTGCCGGGGACAGGCGACCCCTTTAACGGGATAGTGCAATGCGGAGTTGGCGGAGTTCCTACGGGTTGCATGAAAGGACACCTATTCAATCCGGCCCCACGCATCGGTTTCGCCTTCGATCCCAAGGGTGACGGAAAAACCGCCATTCGCGGCGGATATGGAATATTTTTCGAGCATACCAACGGGAACGAATCCACGACTGAAGCACTGGAAGGCGCGCCACCGCTGGTGCAGACTCCCACTCAGTTCAACATTACCGGATATGGCAACATCGGAGGCGCCTCGGGGCTGTTATTTCCGCTCAATGTGATTTCGATTCCAAGTAAAGCAACCTGGCCATACGTCCAACAATGGCACGTGGATATTCAGCACGAGGTATTGCCGAATACCGTGGCCACCGTTTCCTACGTCGGCAGCAAGGGGACGCATTTAGGACGGAAGTTCGAACTCAACCAGTTGCATCCGGTGCCGTCGAGCCTGAATCCCTATGCCCCGGGCGAACCGATCGACAGCGATCCCGCGTCTCCGACTTTCAACACTGACTGCGACAACTTGATTGTGAATGGAACACCGGTAATCGGCCAGGTGGCAAACAATTTGCTCGTTGCCTGCGGCGGCGACGCGAATCCCTTCCGGCCCTTCCGCGGCTTTGGCGACATCACTCGACTGGATAACGGCTCCACTTCGAATTACAACGCACTGCAGGCCTCCTTGCGGCGCAGCGTTGGGTCGCTTCAGCTGAATGTGTCTTACACCTACAGCCATTCCATCGACGATGCGTCCGACGGCGGCCTGTTCGGTGACGGCGGCATTTTGAATGCATACGACTTCTCTGCATTCCGCGCATCTTCCAACTTTGACGAGCGGCACCTGTTCAGCGTGAGTTACGTCTATGATCTGCCATTCTTCAAGGGAACGGGACTAGGGAACCGCTTGCTGGGGGGGTGGCAGCTTTCGGGCATCGCCAACTGGCAGACCGGAACGCCATTTAGCGTGTACAACGCTGCGGCGAATCCCGACAATGCCGGTCTCGGCAACGGGGTGTCGTCGGGCGCGGGCGCGGGTCAGTCATACGCCGACGTGATTTCTGATCCACACCAGAACGTGCCTCAGTTCGATCCGGCTTCGGGATTTGGACCGTTCATTGCAAATCCGGACGCTTTTACTACCCCCCAGGGCTTGACCCTCGGGGATACAGCACGAAACTTTCTGCGCAACCCGAGCCGCTGGAACTTTGATATGGCGTTGTTCAAGCGCTTCGCGATTCGGGAAAGCATGGCCTTCGAGTTCCGGGCGGAAGCTTTCAACCTGTTCAATCACACGCAGTGGGGTCCGTTGGCCGGCGACGCTGGGAGCGCCGGCGCGGCGTTATCTTCCGGCACCGGAACATTTCCAGGGATAAATTTCCTGCAGACCGGAGCTGTCTACAGCCCACGGATTCTGCAACTGGGAGCGAAGTTCGTTTTCTAGAGAGCTGTCATGTGGGGGCGGACACTCCTTTCCGCCGCTTTTGACGTTGATTTTGAAGTTGATTTTTGTGGAACAAGTTTCGAGGACTTAAAGTCCACGTCAAAAGCGGCGGACAAGAGTGTCCGCCCCACACAGTTCTTGCCGCTCAGGATGACAGGGCGTGTTGCCGGCTTCCGGCCACGACGGTCAGCGCCTGTTCCAGATCGGCGATCAGGTCGCCGGCATTTTCGATTCCTACCGATAGCCGGATCAGCTGGTCCGTCACTCCCATCTTCTGGCGGTGCTCGGCGGAGATCATGGCGCGGTGACATCGGCGATGGCGGGGTAGTTGCCGTGTTCGGAGAACACCACGGGAATCGAAAAGCTGCGCAACAGCGCGATGAAGGCGGGTGCGCAAAAGCTGTCGTGGCGAACTTCCACCACTTGCCGCACTCGCGCCCCTCCAGCTTTCGGGCAGCAGTTCCAGGAACGCGCCGAAATCGTCCTCGTCGAATTTCTTGGTCGGCGCGAACTGCCACAGCACCGGTCCGAGCTTGGCCCGAGTTCGAGCACGCCGGTATTGAAGAAGCGTTCGATCGATTTGCCGGCTTCGGCGAGCACCCGGCGGTTGGTGGCGAAGCGCGGCCCTTTGACCGAGAACACGAATTCGTCCGGCATCTCGTCGCGCCCATTTGCGGAAGCTCGCCGGCTTCTGCGATCCGTAGATAGGTGCCGTTGATCTCGATCGAGGTGAGCTTGGAGCGCGGCGTATTCGAGTTCCTTCGCTTGCGTCAGGCCCTTCGGGATAAAACACGCCCCGCCACGGCTCGAAGGTCCAGCCGCCGATGCCGATCTGGATTTTACCTGCCTCGTCTTTGTCCATTGACATCCTCTTGCGATAGTTCCGGAGGGTTCCTATCTGCTGTTTAACGGCGATGTTGAAGCTTCCCCGCTCCATCGCCGGGACGACCACGGATGCATTGGCTGCGCCGGATGTACGCGCACTATGTTGTTCGTGGTCGTGGGCATTTTTTGGTCTCAAATTCTTGCCATTTTCCCCCGCTTTTGAATCGATTTGCCCGTGCCGTCGGCGCAGGTGCGCCTTGGCATCGGCAACGCCACGGATATATGCTGGCGCCATGAATGAAGCCATCAGACCGGCGAGCCGGTCGATCTATCACACCAGCAATGCCGCGCCAGCTTTCGGTCATCGTGCCGACGTTCAACGAACGCGACAACGTGGTTGCGCTGTATCGGACTCGAAGTCGCGCTGACGGGATCGTCGTGGGAAGTCATCTTTGTCGATGACAATTCCCCCGACGGGACCTGGATTGGTGCGGAAGCTGGCTGCGAGCAGGATCCGCGCGTTCGCTGCCTCCGGCGGATCGGGCGGCGCGGCCTGTCGGGCGCGTGCATCGAGGGTATTCTGGCGTCGAGCGCGCCGTGCGCCGCGGTGATGGACGCCGATCTTCAGCACGACGAGACCCAGTTGCCGAAGATGCTGGCGCTTTCTGGAAAGCGGCGCCGCCGAACTCGTGGTCGGCAGCCGCTACATCGAAGGCGGCAGCGCCGACAGTTTCAACCGCCAGCGCGCGCGGCTTCAGCAAGCTCGCGACCTCGGTCGCCAAGCGGCTGTTGCGGGTCGAGATTGCCGATCCCATGAGCGGGTTTTTCATGATTCGTCGCGACCGCTTCGAACAGCTCGCGCCGCAGCTTTCGACCCAAGGCTTCGAATTTCTGCTCGACGTGGTTGCAACCGCGCGCGGTCACTTGCGCGTGCGAAATGCCCTTCACGTTCGGCTCGCGGCTGCATGGCGAAAGCAAGCTGGATTCGATGGTCGCGCTGGACTTCCTCGGCCTCGATCCTGGCGAAGCTGACGCGCGATGCGGTCTCGTTGCGTTCCTGCTGTTCGCGCTGGTCGGATCGGTCGGCCTGTCGTCGTCATCTTCACCGGCTCTGTTTGTCGCGCTTGACGCGCTGCGATGGCCGTTTCACCGCAGTCGCAGGCCTTTGGCGCGATCCTGGCGATGACCAGCAATTTCCTGCTCAACAATTTTCTGACCTATCGCGACCAGCGGCTGAAAGGGCTCGGGATCCTGCGCGGCCTTCTTGTTGTTCTATCTGGTATGCAGCGTCGGTCTGCTCGCCAATGTCGGCGTTGCGTTCTCGGTCTACGATCAGCAGCCGATCTGGTGGCTAGCCGGCGCGCCGGCGCGCTGATGGGCGTGGTCTGGAACTACGCGATGTCCAGCCTGTTCGTCTGGCGCAAGCGATGATCGACCATGATGCGCCGCTCGAGGACGTCGCCCGTCCGCGACACATGTTCTCACGATCCTGGCGCTTGTGGTGATCCGCCTGGTCTGCGCGGCGCTTACGCCCTTGACTTTCGACGAAGCCTATTACTGGACCTGGTCGAACATCTCGCGGCTGGCTATTACGATCACCTCGGTGGTGGCGCATGGTGATCCGTCTCGGCACCATGATCGCCGGCGATACTGAGTTCGGCGTTCGGCTCGTCTCGATCCTGCTGGCGCTGCCGATGAGTTTTGCGGTGTACCGCACGGCCCAATTTCTGTTCGGCGGCTATCGCGTCGCCGTCACGGCAACCATTTTTTGAACGTGATGCTGATGGTTGCGGTCGGAACGATGATCGTGACGCCGGATGCGCCGCTGATGGTCGCCTCGAGCTTCGTGTTGTTGTGTCTCGCCGAGGT
>CAWHQK010000102.1:0-30344 GCA_963831435.1 uncultured Acidobacteriota bacterium | reverse complement strand
GTATCGCTGGCGCTGGAAAGCCCGAATGACACACATTGCCATCCAAGATTGCGCAAGAGACGGCTGCGCGAGAAAAGGGACCAGACGACTAGTGGAAACTGACCCGCTCATAGTAACGGAGTCTATGCAGGAAACAGGCCGGCAACGCTGGGGGCGGAGTTCGTCACGCGCCATCCGCGCCCGGCTGGTGAGCGGCAGCATGATCATGCTGATCAGCTCTGCGCTGGTGGGCGCAATCAATCTTGTTTACAACCTGGCCATTGCTCATACGCTGGGCGCGGCGAGTTTTGGCCACGCGACGGCAGTTTACACGCTGCTGATGCTGCTTTAGCGGTCACTCTTTCCTTCCAACTCTTGTGCTCAAAACTGGTCCCCCAAAACGACAGCTTTGACGCCAAAGCGGGCATTTACCGGCTGCTGCTCAAGCGCTCCTGGTTATGGGGCATTGGCATAAGCGTGCTCCTTGTGGTTGCCAGCGGCGTGCTTGCCGGATATTTGAATCTTCCCACTCGAAATTACGTGGTGCTGTTGAGCATCGGCACTACGTTCTATGTGCCGCTGGGAGTCCGGCGCGGCCTGATGCAGGGCATGTATGACTTCTTTCATTTGGGAGTCAACTACGTGCTGGAAGTTGTCGTAAAGCTGGTCGGCACGCTGGTGCTCATCCACATGGGGTATGGGGTGCCGGGAGTCATCGCGGCGATAGTGGCGTCCATCATTGTGCCGTACTTCCTGGCCAGTCCGCCGCGCGAACTGCGACGGACGAAAACCAAGCTTGGTTTGAACCTGGCCATCGGCGAAGGCATTCAGGCATCGGTATTTTTCATTGGCCAGGTCATCATCAACAACCTCGATATCTGCTGGCAAAGCACTTCTTCAGCGCGACTGAGGCGGGAGTCTACGCTGCGGTTGCCTGGTGGGCCGCATCGTTTACATGCTCTCGTGGTCGGTGGTGAGCAGCATGTTCCCGATTTCTGCGGGAGTACGCTCGAAGGAAAGAGACGGCCGCGCAGTCCTGCGCGCGACAATGCTGATCGTGATCGGCGTGACGTCTTTATTCACGTTCTGCGTATGGATTGCGCCGACGCAGCTCTGGCACGCCGTGCTGGGCGCGGGATTCCCGTTGGGCGCGCAGAACCCCTACGCTTCACTACTTGTTCTCTACGCCGCTACCACCGGCATTTATTCGCTGAGCGTGGTGCTGATGAGTTATGAAATTTCGCGGAAAATCGGCAACGTAAGTTGGTTGCAGCTTGGTTTTAGCGGCGCCATTATCGGCGGCATTTACATGTTCCACGGCAAGCTGCAAAGCGTGATTGAAGTGCAACTGGTTCTAATGTCCCTGCTGCTGGCGATTGTCTCTATTCCATTTCTTCGTTCCCTTAAATCGGGTGGCAAGGCCGAACCGTGGGCGGCAACGCTGAATCCCTGAGTGCGGGAATTGTTAAGCGCCGGAAAGTTTCTGAAGACCATGTGATCGCTGAGTTTTTGAAGAGCGAGTTTTACATGCCGGAATTTTCCAAGTACCGGAAAAAATTTGATAATGTCGTCAATTTTCCAGACCTGAACAATCACCACGAAAATGTCATTCGCAAAGCGTTTCTGTTCAAGCGCAGAGGCAGGATGTGGCGCGAACTCCCCGTGGACACGGAGTGGTGGGAAATTCAACTGCAACGCGAGGATATGTACCAGCTGCGCGTATTTCCCCGCTCGCAGTGGCGGAAAGTCGCCGATGACAGCTATTACCTCTCCGACATCATTGAACGCCTGCAGGCCAAAGGTGGCGTTCGGACCCGGAGAATCCCTTTTCACGGAAGTTGAACGAAGTCCGCGAGGCATTGACGCAGGGAACCAAGCCTAGTTCGATTTTGATGATCGGCATTGATGAAAACAATCCGCTCACCATCATCGAGGGCAATCATCGCATGGCCGCAGCGAGTTTGCTGGCGCCGATGGAGGTCCCGCAGTATTTCACCTTCCTCTGCGGCTTTTCACCACGCATGACGGAGTGCTGCTGGTACCAGACGGATTTGTCCACGCTCTGGCGCTATGCGAAAAATACCATGGCGTTCTATTTTGAAGACCCGGACAGCGTCATTGCCAAAGCCATGCCGCATCTTTTTGAAGGACAGTTGTCCGATGCGGGCGAGGGGCAAGGCTTGCGATTTTAACTGGACGGCAAGCTTCTGGATGGAACCTGCTAAACGAAAATTCCGGGCGCAATTTCTGAAACCAATCTATTGTGAATTGTTTACGGGGGCGATTCCCAAACTACGGGCCATATAGTCCTTGCCGTCGAAGACAGCGGAAACACCGATCACTGAACCGGGATGCAACTGGCGAATTGTGTCTTTGGGAATGCCATCAATGCGGATCTCATAAGTCTTGCCATCGTTGTTGTTCCGCACGGCAAGTATGTCGCTTGAGAGATCGAGAAACGTAACGGCTCCAAAAAACGAAACAGAAAACCCTGGACGCGCCAATATCGTGACCTGCTGTACCACGCCGTGATTCTTTTGCGCAGGGCCGAAGGTGAGCGAAACGAGTGAGCCGGGTACGAGGAAATTGGTGGCGCGGACCGTGTTTCCTTCCTGAATCGTTGTCTTAGGCGTGATCTGAAAGTCCAGCGTCTGATTGGTCAGTTCATCGCGCAGCTTGAGAATGCTTCGCTTTTCATCGAAGGAGACGATTTGCCCAGTGCCATTGCCAGAGACGGGGCCATTCTGAATCCAGATGTTCTTGGCGAAAACAGTGGTGCCATTCAGCATGGTATCCACATAAATCCGCTGCCCTTGTTGCAGCTCGCGGTCTTTTACTTCAGTGCCGTCACGGTAGAACTTTGTGCGCACATCAAAGGCAATCTTGGTCTCATCGCCGCCGAATATCCGCAGCGCCATCAAATCGCGCACGCGATCGAGTTTGGTGACCGTTCCGCCCATCAGGGAAACCTTGTTTTGAGCCAGGGGGGCAGGTCAAGCAGCGGATCGTAATTTTTGGAGTGCACTGGCTCTAAAGCTGAGGGGTTCGCGGGAGGTTGTTGTATTGGAGCAACGCTGGGCAAGCTCTGAGCGCCTGCCAGAGCACTCAATGCCAGCACCGCCGAGGAGAGTTTGAAGGTAAGGGCCATTTGCGATAGTAAAGTGTTTAAATTCGCCGATTTGGATGCGTGTCCAGGGCAAGAGGTGGGCTGCCGGGCCTTAGATTTCAGGAGGATGGATCGTACCAACGCTAAGGTCTTAAGTGGCATCCAAGATTTGTCGCAAATAGCTATGGGAATTGTCTGTTGGGTCGCAAGATTGAGTTACGAAGAATGAAGCCTAAATCCAACTTCGCCGCCGCGCTTTTCATTGGGCTGGTTTTATTGTCATCGTCGGCCTGGGCCGGGGACCTGCATATTCGCTTGCCCCGCCACAGCAAGGCGACGCCCGTGCAATCGTTGAATCAACAGGGCGTCAAAGCGGTGAAAAAAGGTGACTTGGATAAAGCGGAGAAGCTTTTTTATAAAGCTTATCTTATTGATCCCGACAATCCCTACACGTTGAATAATCTGGGTTACATTTCAGAGCTAAAGGGGAATGCGGAACGGGCGGAGAAGTTTTATGAACTGGCTTCGCGTCAGGGATCGGAATCGGAAGTTGCATCTGCCAGCGTGGACGATGTGAAAGGGCATTCGCTTCGAGAGGTAACCGGCAGTTATGCCAGCCGTGACCTGCGCGTGAACCGCGGAAACATTCATGCCATGAGCCTGCTGGCAGAGGGTCGTACTGCGGAAGCGGACGAGATGCTGCGGCAGACACTGAAGCTGGACTCCAGAAATCCATTCACGCTCAACAATCTCGGTTACACGATGGAAGCCGAAGGAGATTTAGGGGGCGCTTTCCGTTTTTATAAGCAAGCGGCGGACGTGCATTCATCCGACAAAATTGTGGTTTCCGCTGACAAGCAATGGCGGGGCAAACCCATTAGCGAAGTAGCCGATAAAAATGCGCAGGCAGTGCGGCAGCGCATTGAAACTGAAGAATCGGTAGAAGCCCGCACGGCGCGTTTGAATCTGCAGGGCGTTTCCGCGTTGAACCGCAATGATGTTTCGGCGGCACGCGATTATTTCCAACAGGCCTATAAGCTGGATCCGCACAACGCGTTTTCGCTGAACAATATGGGGTATGTTTCCGAGATGAACGGCGACGAAGAGACAGCGCAGGAACTGTATCGCGAAGCCGCGGCGTTGGGCGGTGCGGGAGATGCCGTAACGCTGGCAACCGACCGGCATATGCAAGGCATGAGATTGGGCGAAGTGGCCAGCGCCAACAGTCAAGATTCAGAGCACGATTTGAATGTGGCTCGAGAACAAAGACAAAAAGCACAGACCGGCCCCATCGTCCTGAAGCGGCGAGACAATACGCCAATCCCCGAACCACAACTCAAGCCGCGTCCACAGGGCGCATCACCGGAACAGATGACGCCTCCTCCCGAAGGAACGTCGCTTCCCGATACGCCGCCCCATCAATAGCGATGATTTCGACGCTGACTTAGTACACACCTTGGTACATGTCCTCGGCGTAAACTATTGAAATCAATGAATAATGAACTAGTCAGTTAGGGCTTTAAGCTTATTGATTCTCGTCAGGTGATCTGGGTACCCTCCATTTAAGGTCGTTTTTCTCAAAAGCAAATATCGTTTTTGACCCTGAAGCTCTTTTGAGAAACAAAAAAAGATCAGCAAAGACAAAGATTGATTAGCGTACCGCGATTCGCGTTGGGGTACGCATTCCTCTCCCGCACGCATTCGATGCCTCGTAAAACGAGGGCAGCGAGCGCGTGAGTTCTGTAAGCAAGGTAAAAACTGCTTGCCGGTTGACGCTTGCGGCCAAAGATCCCCGCAACGTCCGCCGCCATTTGCACAGGAGAAGAGATGCGAAAGGGGATCCTTGCAATTGCCAGTGTTCTGTTGTTTTTTCCGGGTGTGGTTTTCGCCGGAAATCTTAAGATCGTTCCCAGCACCACCCTCCAGGCTCTAACGTCCAACAACACCAGCGCGGCCGATAACTTCACGACGCAGAGCAACGGCAATTCCGGCGCTGCCAACATCAGCAAGCTGGACATTCATTCGCTGCTCTATCCGGGCGCGCGGACCAAAGTCATCGCCCACCTAATGCCGTGGTTTGGGGACAAGCGGCACATGCAGGTCGGCTATCTCTCGTGGGACCCTGCGCAAATTCACCGGCAAGTCACGGACATGATCAGCCGTGGAGTGAATGGGCTGATCATTGACTGGTATGGTCCGGCGGACGACACCAACATTACAGCTTTGCGCGTGATGGACGAAGTGGAGAAGCATCCCGGATTCACTTTCGCCATTATGGTGGACAAGGGAGCGATCCAGTTGCGCCCCTGCCTGCGCTGCACGCCGCAGGAGACGCTGGATTTGCTGCTGCAATATGTGGAGCAGAAGTTTATTTCGTCGCCCTCTTACATGCGCATTGACGGGCGGCCGGTTGTCACCAATTTCGATGTTGAACTGCACTTCCCCGTGGACTGGAAAGCAGCGGTGAAGACCATGACCTCCAATCCGATCATGATTTTCGAGGACGCGAATGGCTTTACTCATACGGTGACCGATGGCAGTTATTCCTGGGTGCGGCCGTCCACGCATGATTTTGGCATGAGTTATATGAACAAGTTTTACGAGGCTGGGTTAGCGCATCCGCGAATGCACACCGTAGGAGCCGCGTACAAAGGTTTTAACGATACCAGGGCATCGTGGGGGCTAGACCGCATTATGGGCCAGCAATGTGGAGCGACCTGGCTACAGACTTTCGTCAAGATCAACAGTCTCTACAATTCCACGAACCAACTGGAAATGCTGCAGCTCCCTACGTGGAATGACTATGAAGAGGCGACCGAAGTAGAGTCAGGCATTGATAACTGCCTTTCTGTCTCTGCCAAGATGTCCGGAAAATCCCTGCAGTGGAGTCTTAGCGGCAAAGGCAGCGAAGACACGGTTGACCATTACCAGGTCTACATCAGCGCTGACGGGAAAAATCTGATGCCGTTGGAACGAGTGGAAACCGGCGTACATTCACTGAATGTATGCAGCTTTTCGCCAGCAAACGGAAAATATTCGCTGTTTGTTCAAGCTGTGGGTAAGCCGACAATCCGGAACCAGATGTCGAGCCGGGTGGAGTTTCAATCCACTTGCGCAGGAGCGACAGTCAATATTCACGTTGGCGCAACGCCCGCGGCATTGACGATGAAGTGGGGGAGCATTGTCGCATCGAAGGTCACGGTAGTTCCCATATCAGGTTCGTTCGGCGATGTCGTTGCACTTTCCTGCACCGGCCTACCGGCGGGGGTGGACTGCACGTTCAGCCCCAGTCACGTTGTCCCGGGCAGCGGCGGGGTGGTTTCGACGCTGACGCTGTCGTCAAAGCAGCTTGTTTCGCAGAACACTCCCGGCCCTGAACCGAAAGGCAATTTGGGAATGATCTTCCTGTTTCCGGGGCTTGGCATTGCGGGTTTAACGATCGTTGGCGGGGATGGAACCAGTAAGCGGATCCATCGACTGTTTACGGTGGCGATCCTGGCAATAATGGTTACTTGCCTGGCGTCATGCGGCGCCGCTAGTGGGAGCGGTTCCGCGCTCAACGCGCCGAATGGCATCTTCAACATCGCCGTCAACGGCGACTCCGGCTCCCAGCATGCTTCCGCCATGCTGACGTTGGTCATCAAACGGTAAGTCTTCGGGCTGCGCGTACGTTGTATGGATGCGCGCCAGTTTGCGCACGGCACGCTGCATCAGGAACGAACGGAAAGGGAACCAGCGGGGCAGGCGGCGCAGCTTGGAAACGGTGGTAAGGCCGTCCAGATTTCTTTGTAGCTGGAAGCTTCTTAAATATTCGCGCATGATTTCCGGCATGCTCATTCGCAGAGCAGCGGAAAAATTCTGTAATGCCATTTCGCGTTGTTTGACTGGATTTTCCAGCAAGTTGACCAACCGCTCGGCTAGGCGGTCCACATTCACAGGCTCGAAAAGATCAATGGCGATTCCTTCTTCATCGCGAAGCTGGCGGAAGTCTGGAATGTCGCAGGCAATCATGGGAACGCCATAGGCACAGGCCAGGTGGGCCACGCCGCTGGATCCTGCTGATGATGTGTACGGCATAACCGCGATGCTGGCACTCTGGAAAAGCGGGCCTACGGCATCCTCGGGAACGTATCCAAGAAACTTGATGTTATGCAGGTCGCGGCACTGTTCCGCGACGGAATTCAAATATCCTGGCGCCTTGGGGTGGTCCATGCCACCAATCAACAATTCCATGTTGGGGACTCTCTTCGAGGCAATACAGAAGGCCTGAATCATGGGTTCGAGTCTTTTGTAAGTCCCCCATTTGCCAAAGGCTAAAACGCGATGGGTTGGATTGCCGCGCTGCGCGAAGGCGGGGTATTCCGGTTTCCCGGTGAGGATTCCGTGCTTGCGCACATAAACTACACCCCGTCCGTACTTTTTTCGCAGAACATCGCGGTACGCGGGAAGCAGCACGGAAACGGAATTGGAGAAAAGTAAAACTTGAGTGGCCAGAAATCCGCCAACACGGTAGAAGATCGGGAAGCGCACCTGCGCGTCCTTCAGGTCCACGGTTTCCATTAGCTGGTGCAACGTCACATGCGTGTAGTGTCCGCGCATGCGCACCATCGCAGGCAAAGAAACGCCCATGAACGCGGGAAGGGCTTTGCCGCCGAAACTGGCAAACGCCAGGTTGAACCAGATCACATCAGGCTGCAAATGCTTGATAGTCCGCAGAAGCCGGCTAGCGTTGTTCAAACGGTCGAACGCCCAGCAGCGAAGCACATTAAATTCCGGAAGTTCACGCTCGCCGGGGGCCAGATCGTCACCCAGAATAGTGAGAGATATGCCAGGTATTTTCTGCAACTCGCTGGCAATGTGAAATCCGTATTCGTTTAATGCTTGGTGGCTAGGGGGAAATGCCGTTACCAGACAAACGTTCATGAGTTGAGCCGGAAAATCGCATGCCGGGACAATTTTCCCAGCAGCGAGAAATATTGCAGCGCTACGCGCACATCGGCCTTGCTTTTGCCGGAGTGCCGGGTTGCAAAGTGAAACGGTATCTCAGCTGCTTTCTGAATTCTGCCCTTGACCAGAATCTCCAGCAAAATCTTAAAGCCTTCCGGTTGCAGATGCAGACCGCTGATGGCAGCACTGCGGACCACGAAGAAACCGGATAGAGGATCTTTCACGCGGACATTGCTGCGCTGCAACGGCATTGTCACCAAGGTGCCTACCTTGGAAATAAGACGCCGCGCCGCATTCCAGTTCCCAACGCAATCCAGTTCCTTCACTGCGTAGCGACTGGCGATGGCAATATCATTTCCTTCGCGTACGGCATTGAGCAATTCGGGGAGCACCTCAGGCGGATGCTGTAAGTCAGCATCAATGACTCCGAGGAGCGTGGCGTCGGTATGGGCCCATCCGTGAAGAACAGCGCCCGCCAGGCCGCGTTCGCCAGTACGGACAAGAAGGCGAATTCGCGGATCACGCCGCGCATATTGCCGCACCACATCGCCCGTGCCATCGTGGCTGTCGTCGTCCACTACGATAAGCTCGTAATTAACATTGGTCGTGGCAAGTGCGATTTGCAGGCGGTCAATTAGAGTGGGAATGTTTCCAGCTTCATTCAGCGTGGGTATAACGACGGCGAGTTTCTCGGCGGGACTTGAAATTCTCATTGGCGGCGATCCGTATTTCCCTTCTGCAACAACAATTCCGAAGAGCAAATGTTCGATGGCGCACCAATCTAAGGTGTTGGTTCTCCTAAGTAATCAAAGGCATTTCCCTATGGGGAGTTCAGGCAAACGCCTTAGGTGAAATAAGGTGCGAGAGGCAGGCGAATGAGGGCATTGAAGATTTAAGCAGACACGCTCAGGCGGGTACGACGGACGCAAAGTCGTTGCCAGTAAGAGGCCGCCGGAGCTGCGGCTCGACCTCTCGCAAAATTGCGCGGTGCGCTTCTTCAATATCGAGCGGAGGAACAACAGTGAGGCCCGCAATTGTGGAGAGCTGCAAATAGGCTTTGCGATAACGATGCATGAAGTCAAGCGGGTATTCGGGTTTGCGGGCGCGGGCGACTTCGGGCACGGCATCAATCAAAAAAGAAATGTGTGGCCTGGGGACGAGATTGAGAATGAACTTCGCATAGGCGTTCGTAAAGGATCGCTCTAACGGCAGAGTGGCCAGCTGATCAAAAATGTAACGGTCAAAAACAATTACATCGGTCTCACGAGTGAGCAGTCTGTTTACGACACGCCGCAGCTTGATGGCGTCGAAAAGATAGAGGACGTGACGGCCTGCGATCAAATACCACTTGCGCGCGTTCTTATCGTTGCGTTGCGCGGGTTTGTCGGGATGACCGACTTCGCCATCGCTTTGCAGAACTTTGCGGCTGAAATCGGCGCGCAGGGAAGAAAACGCCACCACATTGTTCCAAAATTCCACCCGCTTGACAGTGAATCCAGAGTTGGCAAGGTCGTTGCAAAGCTGTTCGATTTGCGTGCTTTTGCCGGAACCATCCATGCCCGAAAAACTTAGCAGGATTGGAGTGGGAGCGCCCTTAGCCCCCTTAGCCAGAGATGTGTTTTTATTTTTCATGGATGACGGTGACGATGATTGAATGCCGCGGAGCATTTATTGTGCGCCAGGCGGCCTTGACGGACTTGCCGCAGAAAGCGCGGCGACGGTGCCCAAAGCAATCCCCGCTCCCGCGATAAATCCCATCTTGATAAGAATGGAGCGTACTCTTCGCTGTTTTGCGGGAGCAATAGCAACGCCGGCCGGCTCGGAAAGAGCGCTTCCGCTGATCTTGCCCTGTTGCGCGGCAGCGGTTCCGGTGGGTTGCTGCACCGGGGCCGCATTTTGCGTTTGCTGCTGCGCCGCGGTGGCACCGGGACTATCAGGAAGCTCTGGTTTTTGAACCGATTGCGACGCGGGCGGAGCAACGGTTTGCGAGGGCGGCGCCGTGTTCGTTTGTGCTGGCGGCGTTACTTGCTGGGCCACCAGCGGAACTCCGGAGCAAACGAGAAAAAGAACAATGCCAGCGTTATAAGACCCGAATTTTCGATGACGTGCCATTCGCGTTGGGACCCTCAGTTACGCAGCCGTAACTTGCATTTGATCGCGCACCGGCGCTCCCACGAATTCGGGGACCGCAAGCGGCGGCAGAACCACCGGCTGCTCCTGGAACATGGCGAAAATCGAATCCATGCGGGTGAATTCCAGGAATATTTCCGCCTCCGGAGACATTCCCGAGACGCGAATAGTGCCATCGTGTTGCGCGACCTGGTTCATGCAATGTAGAAGCGTTTCCAGCGCCGAGCTGTTCATTTCACGTACGCAGGAAAAATCAAGGACAATATTGAGGCACTTGGAGGCCAGGCTAGACTCCAATCGCGCCCTGAGGTTTCGCGCACTTTCTTGCGTAAGCTTTTCTGGCAACCTGATAATCATCGAGACGGTCTCTCCTTGTTGCTTCTTTCTGCACCAATGAAACTTTGAAGCGGCTTTTTCGGGTGGCGCTCTGGAGCGGCATCCGGCGTACCTTTGAGATGCACTTTGTTAACGGAAGGTTGACACGGAACGCTGCGGCCACGTCTGCGCCAACAGAGATTTCGCCCGGTTCAAAAAATTGAGGGAGCGAGTTTCTCCAAGCAGTCTGGGATCATGAATCGTGAGCACAGTTTTATGTTCCAGGTTGTACAACCAACCGGGGCCGGCAAGCGCATTCTTCAAATTCAAACCCGGACCCACGTACGTGTTGTGAGTTACAAAGCAATTTTGCAAAGAAGTCCCGCAGTCAATATGGCAGCCATGTTCTAGAGCGACAGGGCCGGTGATTACACATCCTGCACCGACGGTGGCGCGCGTTCCGATGTAAGCGGGACCGGTGACGGTGACCGTGGAATGGATGACCGTATCCTCCCCTGCATACAGGCCCGGAGCGATCTCCTGACCGATAGGACGAAGGCGGCAGCGATCGGCAAATGCGTCGCTGCACAACTGACGAAAATCATCGAGGCCGCGCAGCGGATTCAAATACCCCTTGAATTGGTAGCGCCGGCGTTGCGGAATGGTTTCCGCCAACTGCCTGCGCAATGAAGTTCCTTTGGCTCTCAACTCCGATGCCTGCACGAGCACCAGACTGATGGGCTGATTGCCTAGAAAAACTTGTGTCAGCTTGCTGGCGGTGGCGTCGTGAAACCTGACGAAGTCCGCCAGATCAACTTCGACGTACTGGTTGAGCTTTACCAATAAGAGCGTCTGAATTCCGAGACAAAGAAAGGCTTGCGCCGCTTCCTCCCAAGAAGGAAAAGGCGCGTATTGCGTCAGGGTAGAACTGGAAACATACAAACTGTTTGCATGGGTAACGTTAGAGGGGTCAGGAAGAAATGCTACATGGCGCGGAGCAATTGCTTCCAGATTCCGGAGAAATCTTTGCAGGACGCTCTCACCGAGAACGTCCCACTTGATTAGGTCCGTGCCGGGATTAGCACGCGAAGGGGAGGGCGGTACAATTCCATCTTCCGCTTCCCCCAACGTGATGATGACTCCGATCATCGGCTCCCCCACTTGCGTTTCGAGTGCGTCATTTATGCGCGAGTCTCAACGAACTCAGCTACTGCCGCGCGGGCCAACGCTGGTTCCAGAGGAAGCACGTTGTTTTGTTCCACCGACCACTTGCGGGGTGATGCGTCAGCCAGCGGCCGAGCGGTTTCGGCTTCGGCAACTTCGGGACGCGGATAACCAAGGAGTTCGCGGATTCTCAATTTTGCTTTGTGAAGCTGGGACTTGGAATTTCCCACCGAGCAATTGAGGAGTTGCGCGATCTCCTGATGTTCGAAGCCTTCGACTTCATGTAATAAGAAGATGGTGCGATAGCCATCTGGCAGTTCGCGGATAGCGCGGGCCAATGCGATGCGGTCCACAGAACCGGTGAGACGGTCATCGCGGCTGCCGTACTCGCGTTTCACCTGGCGGGCATCCTGATTGTAAGGTTCATCGAGAGAAACCTGGCGCAGCGCTTTTTTGCGGAAGTGCATGAGCACAGTATTGACCGCTATCCGGTAAAGCCAGGTGGAGAGAGCGGAGTCGCCGCGGAAGGTGGCGAGCTTACGGAAGACCTGCAGGAATGCATCCTGGGTCAGATCCTCGGCTTCGGCGGTATTGTTGGTCATGCGCAGGCACACGGAGTAGATGCGGGCCTTGTGCGCATGGAAGAGGGAAGCAAACGCATCGGAGTCGCCTTCTTGAGCGCGCCTAACTAGATCTAGGTCGGATTCTAATTTGGCGGTGGTGTTAGTAGGGTCGCAGCTCACTGGAATCTCCTTATATAACTTCGAATTTTGAATCTTCCTGCCAACTCTTGCTCGTAACAAACCATCTCGTTGCATTGACGAGAGTAGTGGGTGGGGACTTATGAAACCATCCGGTGCTGTCTGTATCCGTTCTCAGGAGTTGCTGTACCGCGTGAACTTGCGAGTAAAAGACGAAATGCAAGCCCCCCCGATGACTGAGGGAAGGTACGGTTTCCTGAGGAATAAAATACGGTGATTTACGGATAGCAAAATGGATGATCACTGCGAATCGCGACGTGTACTCTCGCTATGGATCGTCAGACAAAAGATCATTGAATAAGAACAAGCAGAAAATCATTAGGTGAAGTCTAGTGAAGCGATCCGCGGATTGACATACCTTAGAAACTCCATCTGACTAGGGCTGCACTAATGACTAGAGCAGGAACCAAGATGTTCAATCGAGAAGTGAAAGATCTGTGCTGGAGAACGGGAGCGGAAAAGGGTGAGGTATCCGTCGAATGGAATGAGTGTAAAAAATTTTCGGTGAAGAGAAAAAAGGCCAGCGCAATCACGCTGACCTTTTCGATAACTAAAGTTGTGCGCTAGTTACTTTCCATCCCTACCTGGACGACGTGGACAATATTGTTCCGCACCGCATACAGCACGAGATCACTGACTGAATGCAATTGCAGTTTTCGCATGATGTTGGAGCGGTGAGTTTCGGCGGTCTTCACGCTTAAGCCCAAAGCGACGGCGACTTCTTTGGTGCTTTTTCCTTCCGCGAGCAGTTGAACAATTTCGCGTTCGCGCGGAGTAAGGCGGTTGCGGCCCGGGGCAATTTGGGCGGGATTGCTTGTGCCGCTTTTCAAATAGCCCTCAAGCACCATGGCGGCGACCTTTGATGTGAAATAGGTTTTATCGCGCCGCAGGGCTTCCACGGCAACGACGAGGTCGCGCGCGGCGTCAGACTTCAGAAGGAAGCCGCGCGCGCCAGCGTTTAGAACCTCGCGAACGACCTGGTCGGAATCATGCAGCGTGAGGATCAGAACCTTGCTACTGGGATTCGAGCGCAAAATCTGCCGCGTGGCTTCCAGGCCATTCAGGCTGGGCATGCCGATGTCGAGGATCACGACGTCGGGCTTGAGTTTAAGCGCCTTGTCCACGGCATCGCGGCCATCGCCAGCCTCTCCGCAGATTTCCCAATCGGACTGGGCTTGCAGGAGCGCGCATAAACCTTTACGCACTACTTCATGATCATCAGCAACTAGAATGCGGAATATACCCACTGCCCACCTCCAACGGAATTCTCGTTTTGGACAACTATCTCTGCCCTAACGTATGCGAATCTACCCTGAGAGCTAACAATGACAAGAACCTAGCATGGGCCTTGCCATAACAGGACGTGGTGCAAATCTAATGACTTACAATGCTCGTAATTCTTAGGGTCTGGTAAATCCTACTCTCTTGCAGGCTCTTCGTGAAGAGAGCGATCCCCTAACACGAAACCCCTAAGGAGACCTTAATAACTTGGGAAAAAGAAACCAATACAGTATCCACTGTATATTCCTAGGAAAATATACAGTGGAAAAGATTTCGAGCTTTGATGGGTTTATGCCGAGGCGGACCGCGCCAGAGTCATCATTTCTTGTGTATAGGACAAAACGTTCGGCTCCGTGAAGATTTCAGAATCGGGCGATTCATTCTGGAGGGTGCGGAAAACCGCATTGATTACAGACCGCAGCGTTGCTGGACTGTCCTGCAACGCGCAGCGATGGACCGCGAGTTCCCCGATCGGTGGCATGCGTCCTGCAACCTCCCAAGCCGGGGAGGGGAAGAAGTCAGATTGCTCGCTCGCGAAAATTGGGGGAAGGCCTTTTTGACTCGCGGGCAAGATTTCCGAATTGAGCCATTGGATAAGAAGTTCGCCAACGTGCGCGGCGCTGCAGGCGGACAGGATCCCGGGGTTAAGGGCAAGGCAGTTCTCCCAACGCATAATTCTGATGCGGTCCTCCCAGAGATTTGTCGCGATTAGATACCAGTTTTGTTGTCCGATCTTCTGGCTCCCGCAAATCGCACATACACATGAACTCATTTCATCGCACCTTTCTGGGCAATCACGTTGTTGATGACAGGCAGCATCAGAGAGGGTCTATTGGCGGCTTCCGAGGCCGCTATGGCGGAAAGCGGGATGGGAATAATTCCGCGCTCTTTTTCAAACATTAAAGTCAGTCCGCGGGAACATTGGTCGCAGAGCCAATAGTGTTGATGGATGGTCCGAAACCGGTTACGAACTTTGTTCGCGCCGGTGATCGCGCTGGTTTCAACGAGAAATAGTTTTCCGACATGGATGTCGCGGAACGAGACGGCGCAGGCTGGATTTGCGCATTTATGAAGCAAGTAACCCCCCAAGCGATTCAACAGTGTTGGTGCAAGGTGCTTGGTCTAAGTGCAACGCAAAGGCCAAACGAGTTTTCTCTCGCCTGGCGAGCAATCACTTGAGAACAAGGTGTTTATGAGTTTATAAACATTAGAGAATTAGGGATGAGTGACGAGCCTTGGGCAGAAGGATGCCGAATTATCGTCAGAATCGTGCTTTTGAACGCGTAAGCCAATATTTACAAGAGGGTTACGAATTCGTACCGTCCCCGGCGCATTTTCTTTATTCAGCCCAGGCAATCTGTTTGATATCCTCATAAGTTTTATCTGAGGTGATTGCCGTGGAACGGCGTGGCCAGAAGTACCATCGGGAGCGGCTGAATGAAGCGCTTCGCGAAGAGATACAGACCATTGTGGAGGGGGAGTTGGGCGATCCCTGCATTGGCTTGGTGAGCGTGAGCGAGGTGCAGTTGGCGGAAGATGGGCGTTCGGCGCATGTGTTGGTGACGACTGACGGAAATGACGAAGAAGCGGAGCGTTCCCTGCAAGGGTTGCAGGCGGCCATCGGGTTTGTCCGCCATGAACTGGTGGAAAGGTTGCACTTGCGGAAGCCACCGGAACTGCATTTCCAAATTGACCGCTCGCGGAAATATGAGGCAAGGGTGGACGAGCTTTTGAAGCGAACGAAAAACGCGAAGAAAAATAAGAAGACCGGCTAGGCAGGGAATGCAGTCATGATGAAGGAAGTTTTGCGGAGCATTGAAGAGCGTGCGCGGTTTGTCTTGACCTCTCACGCTCGCCCCGATGGTGATGCCATTGGCTCAGCGCTAGCCTTCTGCCAGGTATTGAAGCTGATGGGAAAACACGCCGACGTGGTGATGCGGGATGGCGTGCCGCGGATTTACCAGCCGCTTCCGTTCGCGGGCGCGGTCGTGCAGGCAGAGAGCGTGAACGGCAACTACGAGGCGGCGATTGTCCTGGAGTGCGACAGCATTCAGCGCACGCGGCTTGCCGGGCTGGAAAATCACTTTCTTATTAGCATTGACCATCATCTCAGCGGAAAGCCCTTCGGAGACGTCAATTGGATTGATCCAACAGCGGTTGCCACGGCGGAAATGATTTACCGACTTGCACGCGAAGCGGGCGTGAAGGTTTCGCCGGAGATCGCTACCTGCCTTTATACGGCACTGCTTACCGACACCGGCTCGTTCATGTTTGAAGGGACGAATGACCGCACCTTTGCGTTAGCGCGCGAGTTGGTGCTGGCGGGCGCCAATCCGGCGTATTGCGCGCGAAATGTGTACTTTGGACATTCCACTGCGAAGATGCGATTGCTGGGAGCGGCGCTATCCAATCTGCATCGTGAAGGCCCGATTGCCTGGATTTCGGTGAGTTGTGAACAGATGGAACAGTGTGGCGCTAAAGAGGAAGATTGCGAGGGGCTGGTCAACTACGCGCTTTCCATTCAGGACGTTGAGGTCGCGGCATTCTTCCGCGAAATTCCGGATGGACGCTACCGGGTAAGTTTGCGCAGCAAAGGGAGCCTGAATGTAGCGTCCGTGGCGGAACGCTTTGGGGGCGGGGGCCATCAATGCGCGAGTGGACTCTCCCTGGATGGACCTTTGGCTGCGGCAGTGGAAAAAATCCTTGCGCAATTACCCGTTGACCCGCCGTTACAATAACTTGCCGTTACAATAACTTTCCATGCACATGTCCTCCTTCTTGCAAGCGGGGTCCTTCATCGGGGCCATGCTTATTCTGATCGCTTACGCCGGCCACCAGATGAAATGGATGGACTCGCGCGCCGCCTCGTACAACATTCTTAACGCGGCCGGTTCGGGAATGCTGGCTTACATAGCCTTTCATCCATTTCAGATCGGCTTTGTGGTGCTCGAAACCACTTGGGCGCTCATCAGCGTCTTCGCTTTGCTTCGTCCAAGGCGGCATGTTTAGACATCGCGCATTTCGTGAAGGGATGGTGGTCGCGGCAGTCTGCGGGTTTCTGTTTTTTTTCGGACTTTCATGGTTCGGTTTGGTTGGCGCGGACGAACCTCGCTACGCGCAGGTTGCGCGTGAAATGCTGTCGCGCCACGATTGGGTGACGCCCGTACTTGGCGGCGTTCCCTGGCTGGAAAAGCCGCCTCTTTTTTATTGGCAGGCGATGCTGGCTTATGCCGCGCTCGGAGTGAATGATTTCGCTGCGCGGTTGCCCTCCGCGGTGGATGCGACGCTGATGGTGGTCGCGGTTTTTGTTTTCTCGCGGAAATTCCGTCCCGAATTTCAATTGGATGGCGCATTGATTGTGGCTTCCGGCGCTGCCGTCATTGGTTTCGCGCGTGCGGCGTCTACTGATATGCCGCTGGCAGCCATGTTCGGAATCGGCATGCTTGCGTGGTACGCCTGGCATGAAACTTCAAAGAAAGTCTGGCTCACGTTTTTTTACATTTTTATCGGACTGGGAGTGTTGGCCAAAGGCCCGGTGGCGGTGTTTCTTGCCGCAGTGGTGATTGGAATTTACGCCCTGATGCGTAGAGAGCTGCATCTGGTCAAGCGGACGTTGTGGCTCCCCGGTATCTTGCTGTTCTGCTGCGTGGCGTTGCCCTGGTACGCTTTGGTGCAACTGCGCAACCCTGAGTTTTTGCGGGTGTTTATTCTGCAACACAATCTCGAGCGCTTTGGCAGCAATCTGTATCACCACCGGGAACCATTCTGGTTTTATATTCCCGTTGCGCTGCTGGGCCTGCTGCCCTGGACGGCCTTCGCAGTGGATGCCGTGATCGTCAATGCGCGGCGATGGTGGAATGAGCGGCGGGCCCTCCCGGCGGATGGTTTGGGCCTTTATCTTTTGATTTGGCTGATTGTTCCGATCGCATTCTTTTCGCTTTCGCAATCGAAGCTGCCCGGTTATATTCTGCCAGCGCTTCCCGCGGGTTCTTTACTGATCGTGGAATATTTGGCGCGGAATAAAGAACGCAAGCCGTTCAAAAAATATGTGATTGTGTTCCATTCGCTGTTGTCGGTGGGATTAATTGTTCCCGCGGCGTTGGTTTCGACGATTGTTTTGACGCACCACTTTCCCTGGGGGCGTCCGGCGGCGCTTCTGTTGGCGATTGTCGCGGGTCTGGCGGCATTGTGCGCGTTTGCATTGACCAAATACGGCATGCGGGCATTACGGTTTGTGACGCTGGTGCCTGTGCTGATCGCGGTATCAGCGGTATTGCGATTGGGAGCGCCCGCGCTGGACAACTCATTTTCAGCCCGTCCAGTAGCCCGCCAATTGATCGATATGCAGGGAGAAAACCTGCCCGTCGCGGTTTTAAGGGCGCGCCGCGAGGTGGAGTATGGGCTGCAGTTCTATTTCAATCGAAATATTTTTCGCTACGAACTTGGTCAGGAGCCCGACGGAGAGCATCTTCTGGTTGCGTCACAGGGATTAGCAGACGAAGTCGCGTTGCGAAATTCAGGGCGCAAGGTCCATTACCTGGGCAACTTTCCCGCGCAACGCTTGGAATTTTACTGGGTGTCCGCGAAATAGTGGCTTTCTGTGTTCCCAAGTTTGCCTAACGATCAAGGTAACGAATAAACTGCAATTTCAGCTGTTTTTCTGCCGTGCCCGAACCCGCCAGGAGACCCGTGGAAGTTCTGGATTTAAGACACTTTTCCTCTGTTGATCTTCGTCCGCTAATGCAGGATGAGGTCCAGATGTGGTCCCGTCTGCTCTCGTGGGACTATGCGGCCTCGGCGGACATGATTCTGCGCTATGTGGACTCCCGGATTCTGCCCGGCTACGCGGCGGTAGAGCGGGGAAGGATCATCGGCTACGCGTTTTTTGTGTATGAAGGCAACAAAGGCGTGATCGGCGATCTGTTCATTGCGGACGGGCGGGAACTCGCGGAGCAGCAGAGCACGGAAACCCGGCTGCTTACCCATGTGATTGAGACTCTGCAGCAATCGCCCGGAATTCACAGGGTTGAAGCGCAGTTGCTGGTCCATGAAACGGGACGAGTCATGGAGCCGTTTGTGCAGCAGGGGTTCCATCGGCATCCGCGTCAGTTTATGACGTTACCGCTGCGCGCGGCCGCGCCCATCAAGATTGCGTTCCCGCCGGAAATCGAGGTGCGGCGGTGGTCGGAGCAGGACTACCAACCGGCCGCGGCATTGATTACCGCCGCCTATCGGGGACATGTGGATGCGGAGATTAACGACCAATACCGGAGCCTTAGCGGTTCGCTGCGTTTTCTGAACAACATTGTCCGCTTTCCGGGATGCGGAACGTTCGATCCGGAATCGTCATTCGTGGCCGTGCACAAGCGCACGACGCTGGCGGGGCTGATTCTTTGCTCGCGAGTACGCAACGACGTGGGCCATGTGACGCAAATTTGCGTGCTGCCGGAATTTCGTTCACATGGGATTGGCGAGGCGTTGCTGGGAACGACGGTGAACAATTTGCGCCAAAGAAATTTTTCGCTGCTTTCTCTCACCGTAACGCAGGACAATCCCCATGCCGTGGAGCTCTACCGGCGCATCGGTTTTGAAACCAAGCGCGTATTTGACGCCTTTGTGTGGCAGGAATAATTTTCGCGCCGCGCGGCGGTCATCGCCGCAGCAGCCACATGAGCCAGCCACCCACGAAAACACCGCCAATGAACATAAAGAAGCAGTAAAAGCCGTAGCGGATTTGATCGCGCGCAGTGTTACGTTGCGTGATGCCGAACACGATGGAAGCGAAGATGGAGAAGAGCAGGGCGGCGCTAAAGTGCGTAAGAGTCAGCGTCCCGGTCATGATTTTTTCCCGATTGAAATATGGTATGCGTCGGCGACGCTGATGAAGTTCAGCAGTCCGGCCACGAACATGAATTTTGTTCCGTAGTCGGCGGAGGCGTGGGCAATCGCACCCTGGCCTAAATCTTTGGCCAGGCTGACGATGTACAGGCCGCCGGACCCTAAGTCTCCGATGAAGCCGAGAATGTTGAGGATGTCGCCACCGTTCGGCTTGTAAACATGGCCCTGCATCAGCAAGCCAAGAATAAACATGACGACGACGGACGCGAGCAGGAGAAAGCCGCGAATCCAGCGCTTCTGGATCAGGTGACCTGCGCCGGGGACGAGCCATCCGATTGCCGGGGCAACGACGGAGAGCACATTCAAGGGCGCAACGGCGCGTTTGCTTGTAGTGGAATTTGCCATCAGATGATTACGATCTCTCTTTGAATTTTACCTGTAACCTCGGCCGCATTTTCGCGGACCAGAACGTTTACTTTAGGGCGGCGCTAAAGTGCATTAGAGTCAGCGTCCCGGTCATAATTTTTTCCCGATTGAAATATGGTAGGCGTCGGCGACGCTGATGAAGTTCAGCAATCCGGCGACAACCATAAATTCTGTTCCGTAGTCGGCGGAGGCATGGGCAATCGCGCTCTGTCCTAAATCCTTGGCCACGCTGACGATGTATAACCCTCCGGCCCCTAAGTCTCCAATAAAGTTGAGAATGTGGAGAATGTCGCCGCCGTTCGGTTTGTAAACGTGGCCTTGCATCATCAGGCCAAGAATGAACATGATGAAGACAGAGGCCAGCAGGAGCAAGCCGCGAATCCAGCGCTTCTGGATCAGGTGACCTGCGCCGGGGATGAGCCATCCGATTGCCGGGGCAACGACGGAGAGCACATTCAGGGGTGCGACTGCGCGTTTGCTAGTAGTGGAATTTGCCATCAGATGAGTACGATCTCTCTTTGAATTCTACCTGTAACCTCGGCTGCCTTTTCGCGGACCAGAACGTTTACTTCAGTGCGGACCCCAAATTCCGGCAAATAAACGCCGGGCTCAATGGAAAAACATGAATTCGGTAGAATTTGGCGTTCATCGTGAATTTCCAGGTCGTCCATATTGGCGCCGTTCGCGTGGACCTCGGTGCCAATGGAGTGCCCGGTGCGGTGAATAAAATAATCTCCGAATCCGGCTTTCTTGATGTGGTCGCGGACGGCGCGGTCTACTTCCCATCCCGCGATGGGCCGCGAGGCAGCAATCGCATCCTGCACCGTCTTGACGCCAGCATCACGCGCGCCGCTTACGGTGCTAAAGACTTCCTGCATTCGATCTGAAGGTGCCTTGCCGACAAAACCCATCCACGTAATATCGTAATAGACCGAGTTCGGAATATCCTTCTTGCCCCAGACATCCAGCAGGAGCAGCGAACCCTCGGTGATGGGAGTGGGGTCAGCTGCGCGAGTCTCAAAGTGCGGATCGCCCGCATGGGCATTGACGGCGACAATGGGAGGATCGTTGGTGACGATATTTTCGCGATGGAATGCTTCCATGAACCACTGCTGCAGTTGGCACTCGGTAATTCCGCCATTGCGCACTTTGCGCCCAACTTCCTGGAAGGCGGCTGCCGTAATTGAGTCAATGGCGTCGCGCGCGGCGAAATGCGACTTGATTTGATCTTCTGTCCATGTAGCTTCAAACTGAGCGATCAGGTCTGCGGAGCTAACGATGTTCTTGCCCAGACCGCGGATCAGTTCGATGGTGCCTGCGTCAACCAGCGACACGTAAAAGATCAGATTGTTCGGTGAATACTGCATGGCGATGTCACGATGACCTGTGAGCAGCGCTTTCACCTGGTCGAAGAGTTCCTGCCATCCCGCATACTGTCGCTTGCTTCCGGGGAGGGAATCGAGGTGACCCGGTTCAATTTTGTGAACAAGCTTCAATGGTTCGCCTTCCGCTGGAATCAGGTAGAACCAGCGCCGTGTGACCATTTGGCCGTCGGGCAGTCCAAGCAAGCGGTAGGCAATAGGATCGCGATGATGATGATCGTAGAAAAGCCAGGCGTCAATGTTGCGCTCGCGCAGGGCGGCCTGGATGGCTGAGAGGTCCATGGGCAAATGAGTATTCTAAACGGCGAATGACGGTTTGCGCGAATGCTATTTCTAGAGCGCGCCCGATTGTGATTTCACGGCGCGGCCAGACTCGAGGGTCTTGTCATAAATCCACAGCAGAATGGCGGTGACTACGCCGACCGCCGTCACGGCCCACCAGATTCGCGCGGGCTGATGTTTGACTTCGCCGAAGTAGTGAATCAGTCTTCCGCCGAACCACCCGCCCACCAGCGATCCAATTCCGATTGGCAAAAATGCAAAGCCCATGTAGGTGCCCTGCTGTCCGGGCGGCGCGAGGCGGGAAATGTATTCGTAGTAACGCGGCTGCTGAGTGATTTCACCGATGGCCACGAAAACGATGGTGATTACAACCATGATCACCGAAGGGTGTTCGATCAGAAGGAGCCATGCGAGGCTCGTGATCAATGTTCCAAGGGCGATGGCGCGCATGGAGGACATTCGCTGAATCAGAAATGTGACCACAAGTTGCAAGGCGATCACGGTGAGCGAGTCCGTCATGAGCAGGAGTTCGGTGTTGGTTTTCGGGTTAATGTAGTCGTGAATGTAGATGGGCAGAATGAGAAATTGCTGCCAGAAGACGATGTAGTATCCGGAAAAGATGATGAGAAAGAGCATGAAGCGCGGATTGGAGAGGACAGTAAGAAAATTCTTCGCGGTTTCTTTAAGGGTCGGCGCCTGACGTTCGTCCGCGGCGTGGGGTTCTTTGAACAGCAGCAACACGGCGAAGAACATGAGGAACACACTCAGGGCCGCTACTCGGAAAACATTCTCCACGCTCATGTGCTGGTGTACCCACGAAGCGACAAAAGGCCCCGCGGCCCCGCCAACATTTACCAGGGTGTAATAAATCGAATAGCCAATGGAACGGACATTTTCCTTGGAGGCGCGCGCGGTAGTTCCGACGACGCACGGCTTTACCAGCGCGATTCCCAGGGCCGGTAGCATCAAAACGAGCGTGACTAGCACCGTCAACGGCATGGCATTGCGCACGGGAGCAAGCCATGGCGCGCCTATTGAGCCGAGGAGAAAGTAAGAGCACGTCAGAATGAAATACGCTAGAGAAAGAGAACGGCGGAAACCGAGCTTATCGGCAAATGCACCGCCAAAGGCGGCCAGAAACCAGACTAGGCCCCCGAAGAGTCCGGAGAGGCTGCTGGCGCGCTCGACTCCGAAGTGCAGGTTTTCGTTCAGGTAGCGGGCGAGCGAGGCAAAAGCGGCATAGTAGGAAAGCCGCTCAAAGAGCTCGCTAATGTTAGCGACCCAGAACGGGCGCTCGAAGCCGGTACGAATTTCGCCAAGACGTTGGGAGAAACTAACCGGTGGTAAGTTCGGATCGCTCATTCAAGTTTAATTTTCAGCCACCAAGCTTGTCGCGTAGTTCCAAAGCAGACAATCCCTCGACCCTTATCGTCTTTCTGGAGCTGCTCTTACCGGAGGCTATGGTAATGGAGGAACGTGGAACCTTCAAAAAATTTGCGAAGAATTCGATGCAGGCTCGGTTGGCTTTCCCGTCAATCGGCGGAGCAGTGAGTGATAGCTTGATCGCGTCTCCGATTCTGCCAGTGATGGCGTTCTTCCTGGCGCGCGGATGGACTTTGACGGCGAAAGTGACGAACGTAGACTCAAAAACCAAGATGGCCTAGTGGCTTGCCGACCATACAACAATCAGTACGACGGCAATACCGATTGCGACATAGATTAGCAAATCGCGCACCCGAAAGCCCAGAAAGTAAGAAGCATTTGAATCCCTGCCAAAAGCCTGATTGACCATCACCAAGATGTAGTGGTCCTCTTTCTGAAGTGCCATCAAGGCATCTTTCCATTCTTGCTCTCGAGTCGGATTGCCGTGTTCATCGCGGTTACGAGCGTTCTTCAGTAGTAGAGCGATTTTCTGTTCGTATTCGTCACTATCGTAGTTGCGCTCGAATTCATCGTTTAACTCATATATGTCGGGAATTGTTGGATGCACTTCAGTAAAGTGGAGCATCTTTTTCTCGGTATCTGATAAGAGCACACCTTCCATACCAGCTTCCTCTATCACTCGAGAAATAAGAAACCGCTTCGCAGCATCTGACTCCATGATTCTTCCCTGGATGTTGAAATTACGGTCCCCCGCCAACTGTCGTATAACCAAGGGAAACGTGCAAGAGTCGTCTACAAATTCCGCTCACGCCGCCAGATGAAACCCCTCCTGCAGAACGCACGCGCTCACTAAAACCATAAGCACCTGATCGTAGGCCACGCGCGCATTTTCATCCATCGTAGCGAGACTATCGAGCAGCGCCACGATTTTTTTCTGATTGAAGAATGGAATGGAAGCCATAACCGGGCCGCGCAGCGTGTCATTTACAAACGAGCTTAATTTTTCTTTGGGATTCAATGTGGCCGGAGGGCTCAGGAACGGATGCTTCTGTCTGCGATAAACCGTATCGGTAATGACGTCGCGGACCGCTTCACGGAGAACGTACTTCTCCGTCATTCCGTGGATTTTCTGGCTCACGGGTTGGGAACGGATTAGTTCGACCAGATGATGATCGAGGAAAGGCACGCGGCCTTCGATGGAGTGCGCCATCTCCATGCGGTCGCCCAGGATCGTGAGAATGTAGGCAGGAAGCAGGGTCTTCGCCCACAGGTAGAGCGACTGGTGCACTGCATCGCGTCCCGTGAGCTGGCCGCGGACGTCGAGGTCGCTGAACAAGGCGTGATAGCCTTCGCGATTTCCAAATTTCTCACGGAAATTTCCCGCCAGTAATTCCCGCATCTTCGCTGAACGGGCCGAAAATGTTTCGATCCAGGAAGGAATAAAACCAAGCACGCGCTTCACGTTATCGAGGGGCAAGGCTTCGCCATGTGGCAGCAGCAAGCCACGTGATACCGGATTAAGCTTTTCCAAGTCTTGCAGAAGCGCCGTGACCACGGCAGGATCCTGGCCTTCGCGGTTGTAGAGCAGCATGTCGCGGCGAAAGTGCGCATAGCCCCCTAGAATTTCATCCGAACCTTCTCCGGTAATTACGACCTTGTATCCGGCGTCGCGCACAGCCCGGCTGAGTAGATATTTGGCTACGCCGTGAGCATTGATGCAGAACGTCTCCGATTGGAAGACGGCGTCTGCAAAATTGTCGGCGAGATCGTCCTGGCGAATCGGTATCGGAAAAAATTCAGCGCCAACTTTTGCCGCCATCTCGCGCGCTTCTTTTTCTTCGTCATAGTCTGCACGGTCGAAGGTCAGCGTGAACGCGCGAATGGGATCGGGATGGTGCCGGGCCGCGAGTCCAATGACCGCGCAGGAATCGAGTCCGCCGCTGAGGTAGCAACCTACAGGAACATCGGCGCGGAGACGGAGGCGCACTGCCTCTTCGAGCGCATGACGGAATTCCGCGGCGTAGTCGGCATCGGATCTCTGAGGCGCATTCCCACCAGCCTTCGGATAATTAAAATCCCAATATTGATTCAGTTGGATGTGTTTGTCGGTGGCCAGCAGGTAATGACCCGGAGGGACCTGGAAAACGCTGTCGTAAATCGTGCGCAGCTGATGTCCACCGTATTCAACAGAATGCGAGACGGATTCCGCGTCCCAACGCGCCGGGACGCCAGCGGCGAAAAGTGCCTTTACTTCTGATGCAAGATAAAGTTTTTCGTCGTGGAAGGCATAGAACAGCGGTTTAATGCCAAAGCGGTCGCGGACGGCAATCATGGCCCGGTTCCTGGCATCCCAGAGCACAATTGCAAATTCACCGCGCAAACGGTGCAGGCATTGCATGCCGAAATCTTCATAAAGATGGAGAGCGATTTCGCTGTCCGAACGAGTGCGCAGGCGATGTCCGGATTGTTCGAGTTCTTTCTGGATCGCTTCGTAGTCGTAGAATTCTCCGTTGACGATGATTCGCGTCTGTTCATCTTCGCTGGCGATTGGTTGGTCACCGGTTGCAAGGTCAATGATGCTGAGCCGCGCATGACCGAGCGCGACCCGGCCATCCGGCGAAATCCAGTGACGCTGTCCGTCGGGACCGCGATGATAGAGGCTTTGCGTGGCCTTTTGCATTACCGCCGGGGAAATCGGACCACGGTGCGAGAACATTGCGACGATTCCACACATGAGTTTTCCCTTTTTGCCTTAATTCGTAAGCTAAGATTTGACGCTATACGAGACGCCGGATTCTAATCCCCTGACACGTAATTACGCTCGCCAAAGATTGCCGTGCCCACGCGCACGCAAGTGGAACCCTCTTCAATTGCAACTTCGAAGTCATGGGACATGCCCATAGAAAGTACTTTCATGCTGACGGAAGGTAAATTTCGTGCGGCGATTTGATCGCGCAATTGACGCAGCCTTTGAAAGATTGGCCTTGCGCCTTCCGGATTTTCTGTGAAAGGTGGAACGGTCATCAAGCCTCGGATTTCGAGATGCGTAAGACGCGACGCGGTCTGCAATATGTTTTCCAGTTCTTGGGAATCTGGGGCGATTCCAGTTTTTGCCGCTTCTCCGCCTACATTGATTTCGACCAATGCCGGCAGATTTTTGCCTGCCGCTTGTGCCGCAGAATTTAGTTTTTCCGCTAAATGCAGCGAATCTACTGAATCCACGGTGTGGAATAGCTGCACGGCCTTTGCGGCTTTATTGGTTTGCAAATGGCCGATCATGTGCCATTCAACATTTTGCAGATCGTTCAAGGCTTCCGCCTTTCCCGCGAATTCCTGCACGCGGCTCTCGCCGAAGATGCGTAATCCCGATGCGTAGGCTTTGCGGATGCTCTCGGCGGGGAAGGTTTTGCTGATCGCGATGAGGGTGATTTCGTCAGAATTGCGGCCAGCACTTCGGGCTGCGGCGTTAATTCTCTCGCGCACGGCGACGATGTTTTCAGCGATAGACATTTCAGTTGAACTTGGAGGCTATCAGAGCCAACGAAGAAGTACCACGAGGGCATGCTTTTTCGCGGACAGGAGTGTCCGCGCCACACGGAGAACTCAGCGCAATTGTTGTTACATCATTCCCGTGGGTGGGGCGGGTTCGCTGGGATCGCCAGCGGCGGAAACTGGCAGGAAGATCATCAAGGCGGCCAATCCAGCGAGAACAATCATGCCGCCTATCGCGTAAGACGGGTTGTTGAATACCTGAGGTCGCGCCCACGACGGCGCGAATTGCAAGCCAGCCCAAAGTAATCCGAGGATCGCCTCACCTGCGATCAATCCTGAAGCTGTCAGCACTCCGGCATTTTCTACTCTGGCTTTTTGCGCGTCGTTGAAGCCGCGTCGCTTGGCTACCCAATTCGCCAGGGAGCGGAGGAGTCCGCCCACGAAAATTGCCGAGGTTGTTTCGAAAGGCAAATACATGCCTACCGCTACCAGCATGGGGCTGCTCGCGCCCATCATGATTAGCGCGATTCCAAAGAAGATGCCGACCACTACCAGCGGCCATGCGATATTCCCGCCGACCACGCCCATGGCTAGCGTCGCCATCAATCCAGCCTGAGGAGCGGAAAGCTGGCGGTCGCCGAATCCCGTGCCGCCCATTGCGATGTTGCCGCGATACAAAAGCATCAACGGCCAATACATCACCAGACTGGCGACGACGACGGCGATCAATTCGGCTATCTGAATTTTGCGCGGCGTGCCACCGAGGATGTATCCAACTTTAAAGTCTTGCAGCAACTCGCCCGCAACCGACGACGATACGCAAACGACCGCCGCCACGCCCAAAACCGCCGCCACGCCCGAGTTTCCAGAGACTCCCAGCGCAACCATGAGGAGCGCTGCAATCAGCAGAGTGGAAAGCGTCAATCCAGATACCGGATTATTCGAAGATCCGATCAATCCCACCAGGCTGCCCGATACGGTGGCGAAAAAGAAGCCGACGATCAGCATTACTACCGCAGCAAGAATTGCCGGCCAGACCAGTCCGGAGATGTGAACATAGAGCATGCACATGAGCACGAACGTGATGGCGATCAAGCTGAAGACAACTTTGGAACTCATGTACTGCTCGGTGCGCGACAATTTGGCCCGGTCCGCCGCAGTCTGCTTTAGATCCGCCAGTGCTCTGGCCAAACCCGCGGTAAGGCTTTTGCCCATCTGGAAGAGGGTATAGGCTGCTCCGACGAGCATGCCGCCGATCGCAATGGGACGGACAATTACCTTCCAGACGGCTATGGCCATCGCCGCCCAATTATCGGGAGTGTCGGCGGGAAGGTAGTGCCGCACCTGCGGCCCAAGGAAGAAAATGATCAGCGGAACCAGCAATCCCCAAGCCAGTACTCCGCCGGCAAATTGGATGGATGCTAATCGCAGTCCAATAATGTATCCGACGCCAAGGTATGCGGGGCTCACCGTGGGAGCGGCAAGGGTGGTGGCTCCTCCGGCCGCAACAACATCCGTACCAGTCTTTGCTCCCAGGCTTACCTGGCTGTGGCCCAAACTCCCAACATTAAAGTGAATGTCTTTGTCCGATGCAAACAATCCGAAGCGGCCCAGCATGTAAACCAGGCCGCCAATTCCGATATTCCAGAACAGATATTTGGCGGCTTGGGCGCCGCGCTGTCCGGCTTTGTGAATCTCGGAAGCGGCGAGAGATTCAGGAAAGGGCAATTCCGGATCTTCCACCATAACGCGCCGTACTAAAGAAATGAACAGAACTCCAAGGACGCTGCCAACCAGAATTAATGCGGAGGATTTCCAGTATGCCTGGCGCCAGCCGAATGAGGGCCAGACTCCCGCGATCAGGAAAGCGGGAATGGTAAAGATCGCGCCTGCCGCCACGCCTTCCCCAATCGAGCCTGCGGTTCGTGCGATGTTCTCCTCAAGCAGCGACCCCTTCATGGATCGGAGAATTGCCATCCCGATCACCGCCGCAGGATAGGTGGCGGCGATAGTGATTCCGGCGCGCAATCCGAGGTAAGCGTTGGCTGCTCCCAACACTACCGTCATGACCAATCCAATAAGGATGGCGCGAAGGGTGAACTCGCGCATCTCCATGTGTTCGGGGACGAACGGTTGATAGCGGTTGGGTTTTTGCGGATTCACGGGAGGCGGAGCACTCATGATTTCTTCCCTCGGGCCGGGGCTGGAGAATAAAGCAAGTCGGCGCACCTTAGCATGGGCGTGAGCCATTTTACAAGTCAGGGTTTGGAATGCCGGTGTCCATTTGCCTATTCCCGCGACGGGACAATTAGTTACTCCCTGCTGCATTGCGTATCTGCAAGCTGGGCCGCTATACTTGGGGCAATTGTCCGGCACGGAGTTCGCGCAGAACCGGCTGGGCGAGGGAGGCTCGTCTTCAGCAGTAGCGGGATCCCAATTCGCGCGCCTCAG
This sequence comes from uncultured Acidobacteriota bacterium, assembly GCA_963831435.1. Taxonomy (GTDB): domain Bacteria; phylum Acidobacteriota; class Terriglobia; order Terriglobales; family Acidobacteriaceae; genus JAICKN01. The sequence goes on along the minus strand of CAWHQK010000102.1, from coordinate 1,407 downwards.
TCCGCAGCGAAGCAGAATGAACGGACCGCTTCGCTGGTAACGTCTGCCACTCGGATTGCCAAAAGCTCGATCACGAAAAGCTGGATAGCTGAAAGCTTGTTCGCCACGTTGTTTCCCTCCGATTGCCGTCTTTGCTCATCCCCTCTTACAAATATTTCGCGGTTGCCGGTTTGCGAGGCGTGCCTGGAGCAAATCGATGCGGTTGAGGGAATCGTTTGCACAATTTGCGGAGAGAAAATTCAGACAGCGCTGGCGCAAACCGACCGCGCGGCATTGTGCGGACTTTGCCAGAAGAAAACGCCGCCCTTTGCTCAAGCCGCGGCTTACGGGAGTTATACGGGAGTTCTGCGTGATTTGGTCCACCTTTTGAAGTATGACCAGATACGCCCGGCGGCAAACGTACTGGGCAGATTGCTGGCCGAGGCGATTGCAGGACTTGAGACTAATTTCGGAGATGATCGGGCGATCGTCATTCCGGTGCCACTCTATAAAGGCAAGCGGCGGCAAAGAGGGTTCAATCAGGCGGAGTTGATCGCAAAGGCCGCACTCAAATTAAGAAATTCCAAGCGCTTCCAACTCAAGAGCGGGTTATTGAGACGAATACGCGCCACGGAATCGCAAATCGGCCTCACGCGGCACCAGCGCCGCGAAAATATTCGTGGGGCTTTCGGAGTGGCGAAAAAGAAAGAGATCGCGGGCAGGGAAATTCTTCTGGTGGATGACGTTTTCACCACCGGCACAACAGCGTCCGAGTGCGCGCGAGTTTTATTGCGCTCGGGTGCATCTAAAGTATGTGTAGCCACGGTCGCGCGCACCCAGAAAGCAGAAGCGCAAAAAATTGAGGTCTCGATGGCGGAAGGGCCAGAGAGCTTGGCGGTTGCAGGTTAAATCGTTGCAAGTTGGATCAGCGTATGTCGAGGAATGTGAGCAGAGCGATAGATCGAGATAGCGCGAGGAGAATCCCTCTGCCGCTGACCCCTCTGCCTGTTCTTCACCAGGAAAGCGATGGCCATGCGCTGCATGCTCCGGTGCTTGTGTTGAATGCTTCGTACGAGCCCATCAATGTATGCGCCGCCCGACGAGCGATCGTGCTGGTCCTCAAAGGCGTGGCCATGACGGAAGAAGAGAATGGACACTTCCTGCACGCCGCTCGCTTCGCGGTGCGGCTCCCTTCGGTGATTCGCTTGCTTGAATACCGGCGGATTCCCCACCAGACGCGCGCGCTCTCCCGCAAGAACATCCTGCTGCGGGACCGCAACACCTGCCAATATTGTGGGGAATTGCTCACCGCCAGCGACCTTACGCTGGCGGTGAGCAATTCCCCGCGAAGATTGGCAGGTGTTTCGGTGCCGCACAGGATGTTCTTGCGGGAGGACGCCGGCGCGGCCTGGTGGGGAATCGCACAAG
>CAWHQK010000101.1:0-6472 GCA_963831435.1 uncultured Acidobacteriota bacterium | reverse complement strand
CCAGTTGTTTCACTCGTTGCGCCGCGGCTTGATGGGTTACAAAATGAAGATGCGCCATCTTCGTAATGCTGTACGAATGGATTCGTCAACCGCTCCCTCGGTTGTGTCCCCGCCGGCGATGTGTGCAATCGGCACCCGGGTAACAAGCGCTGCCTGCGCAGCCGAGAGAATCTCATACCGATCCCCGAGCAGAACGAGAATGTCCGGCCTGAGACGGTTCAGCGAATCGGCGAAACCAATCACCCCCAATCCGATGGATTTTGCGATTCCGGCAGGCGTATCGCTGGAAAGCAACATCTCAACTTTCGCGTCAATCTTAAAACCATCTTCTTCGATAACCTTATAGGTTAGGCCAAACTCAGGCGATAAATGCATGCCGGTGACCATCAATTGCAATTCGAGGACTGGATCGCTGACTATTTCCTTCAGCAACCAATAGAGCAAGCCGTAGTCGGCTCGGCTTCCGGTAACGACACCAATTCTCCGTCTAACCATTCGTGCGGTAGAGGCTTGCGCTGCTAGGAATATTCACCAGCCGCTTCTCGATATCGGTGACGCATGTCATGTCTTCCATTCTCGGACACGATGTGTACATGGGAAGGGTATGCATTGGAGTCCATATGGGACGCGTCATAATTCCCAGGCGGTTGGTTTCCTCCAGAAAAGCATCGCGCTGATCCGCACAACTACGGTCCAGCAAAATGGCATTGAGCCAATAATTACTCTCGGCAAACGCAGGTTCGCTGAAAAACTTCATCCCATCGATTCCTGAAAACGCCCGCCGGTAACATTCCGCTAGCTTCCGTTTACACTCGAGGAAGTCCGGCAGTTGCTCCAATTGCGCGCAACCGAGCGCCGCATGATGCTCGGAAGGCGATAGTTGAAGCCAATCTGGTCATGATGGAAGGCCCACTTGTGTGGCAATTTCGCCGTCGTCGTTAGATGCCTGGCAAGTTTTGCCAGCCCTTCATCATTTGTAAGTACGGCGCCACCGCCACCCGTCGTGACAATCTTGTTACCATTAAAACTCAGTGCCGCGGCCTTGCCCCAATGTCCAGTATGTTTTCCCTTGTAATAGGAACCCAGTGACTCCGCGGCATCTTCGATTAACGTAATGTGATATGACTGGCAAACTTCCAAGAGCGCATCGAGGTCCGCCGGATGGCCCAAGGTGTGCATTGGAACCATGGCCTTGATTCGGCGTCCGGTTTTCTTGCTGAAACAGTTACCGGAGCGAACTTCGGCAATCTCGTCGAGATAGATTTTTAGCTTTCGTGGATCCACTCCAAGAGTGGACTCTTCGCTGTCAACAAAGTGTGGAACCGCTCCTGTATATGAGACGGCATTAGCAGTGGCGATAAACGTCAGCGCAGGCACGAGAACTTCGTCATCCCGTTTTACCCCGGCAAGAATACAGCAAATATGCAAGGCCGCCGTTCCATTCACGGTCGCGACGGCATGATTGATTCCCGTACAAGCAACCAATTGCCGCTCGAAGCGACCCGCAAAATGCCCTACGGACGACACCATGCCGCTCGAAATACATTCCTGCACGTAGGCCGATTCATTGCCTCCAAAACTCGGCTCATGCAGGGCAATCCGATCACGATTTTCCGTCAGCACCGAGCGCAGGGCGTGGATCGCTGCAGCCCGATTAAAACTCGACACGCATGCCATACCATGGACAGTCATCAAAGGTTGTACAGATCCGCTTTATAGCGGGCCAAATTCTCCGGTTTGGTGAACCAGGAAATGGTTTCCGTCATTCCTTTCTTGAGGCCTTCCCTGCCGCGATATTCCGGCTCCCATCCGGTCAATTTTCTCGCCTTACTATTGTCGGCACACAATCGGACAACTTCGCTTTTTTCCGGGCGCACGCGAACCTCTTCGGTTTCCACCTCAACCACGACGCCCATAATTTCCGCGATCATTTTGATCAGGTCGCCCATCGAGATCTCAAAATTGTTTCCGATGTTAATGGTCTCGCCGACCGACTTATCCGAGTCCGCGACAGCGATAAATCCACGCACCGTATCCGGCACGAAATTAAGGTCGCGTGTAGGGTGCAAAGAACCGAGGCGAATTTTTCTCCTGCCGCTGGCAATCTGGGTAATCACCGTTGGAATGATCGCCCGCGCGGACTGTCTGGGTCCGTAGGTATTAAAGGGACGGATGGTCGCCACGGGCGTGTCAAACGCGCTGTAGAACGACATGGCGATTTGATCGGCGCCAATTTTGGTAGCCGAGTACGAAGAGCGTCCCTCCAGAGGATGCTCCTCCGTAATGGGAACAAAGCGGGCGAAACCGTAAACCTCGCTGGTCGAGGTATGGATGACCTTTTTGACGCCCACTTCCCTCGCAGCCTGCACGATGTTGAGCGTGCCCTTCACATTGGTCTCCACGTAGCTGTCTGGCGAGTGATAGGAGTGCGGAATCGCAATCAGGGCTGCAAGGTGGAAGACGATGTCACAACCTTGCATCGCTTTCTTAACACCATGCGGATCCCGCACGTCCCCGCAAAACGTCTCGAAGTGTCCGGCGACATCTTCGTCGCAAAAATCAAGCCATCCCCAGGAATTGAATGAATTGTATAGAACGAAGGCCCGCACTTCATGGCCTTTGCGAACCAACGCTTCGGTCAAAGCGATCCGATAAAGCCATCGGCGCCGGTTACCAAAATTTTGCTTGTGCTCATAGTGTGAATATCAAGCACTTAAGTTGCCAAAACGTTGAAGGCTTTGCGCATTCCGGAAAAATCAAACCACGGTTGCGGCAGGATAATGGCGCTTACGAACCAGACCACCAGAAAAGTCAGGCCTTGGATGACCGCAAATATTAACGCCATCCCAGCCAATCCAAAGTTCGAGACGGCGAACCATCCACCCACCACGCAGAGAAGGCCGGCCGTAAACGTGATACAGGACAGATAAAGGGTCTTCTTCGCGTAGAAAATGTAATTGACGACTGCATAATATGCAGCTTGAAAGGTGGTACCTATAATCAGGATCATCGCGATTGGCATAGTCTGACGATATTGCTCTCCCACGATATGGGGAAGTCCAAAATAGACGATGCCGCCATAAAGAACACCGACCAACAGAAATCCAAAAATGGCTAAGTAACTTACCAGTACACCCACAGCATTTTCATTCCTCGACAACTTATCGAACAGCCAAGGGACGAAAGCTCGGTTAAAACTGCTTCCCATCATCAGCATAGGCATCGAGAGCTGCACTCCCACGAAGTAGGATCCGGTAGCGCCCATACCCAGCTTCTGGGTAATAATGAAGCGATCGGCAAATGCCACTGCCAGCGTGCCTATTGTGTGCGGGATTAAAGGCACGCCAAAATGCAAAGCATCCCGAAGATACTCAAACTTCCACTTCCAACGGATCCATCCCCGGACCTGCATGCTCGCATACGCGACCAGGCCGGAAAAAACCACTGCGAATGCTATGCCGGCAATTCGTCCCGCACCACCCCACCGCAGTATGAGTACCAGCGCCAGGGAAACCAGGGCATTGACTGCAGTCTGCCCAATCTGGAAGGCCCCGTAACGAAAAGCCTGATTTTGTACCTGCCATATGATCAGTCGTATGTTGACCAGAAACTGGGCGAACGAAACCAGAATTGCAAGTATCTGCCAGGAAACACTCAGGCCCGTAAATTTCACCATCAAGGATGGAACAGCGCCGACGCTTCCAACTGTAAGCAGAGTGCTGACAATGAGAATCATTAAACAATTTCCAACGTACTGAGAAAACGTGGCGCGATCTTCACGATAGTAGTGGACCGCGACCGCACCGTGCGTACTTAGGCCGGTAAAAACGGCAAGACAGGCAACGACCGCCTCGAATATCGCAACCTCGCCGTATTCCGCAGGTGCCAACACGCGCGTGAGAATCGGCAGAAGAAAAAATGGAATGGCTGCATTCAGAACATTCGCTGCCAGGTACACGGACGCGTGCGATAGCTTGCTAATTTCCGCCCTGGCCGCGCCGCTTTTGCGCTTTGGCAAAGGCGCAGGGATCTGGCGCATCTCGAAATCCGGCAGGCCCAAAGCGTCCAACTCCTTCGCAGCAACGGCAAGAACATCATCTTCCGCAGCGCCCATAGTGGACAACAGAGGCGAATTAATGCCCGTTTTTGTCATTCAGCCGGCGCCTTCCATTTTGTGTGTGCTTTCGTCAAACCTATCGGCCCATTCCAAAACAACGGAATCATTGCTGGTTCTGTGAAGAATGCCGCGGGGAGAATCGCATCCAGAGCCTATGGACAGCAGCCTGCACGCGTGAGCCGTGCGGCGCCTCCCATGGCATATAAGAATTCAGGGTATGCGCCACTTCGGTCACAAACAATTTATGCGGAGTCCGAGGGTCAAGTTGCTCCCAGCTCGCCTTGCCCAAAACCCACGCGACGACTGTGACAAAAGAGAATATTGCCCCTAATACCATGATGACGAGGCGGGGCGGCGAGGATTTTTTATGCGGGACATTTGCGGGGTCGAGGACTTTCACACTGGGAATTTCTTTCGCTTCGGCCACTTTAGCCAGTTCATATTCCTGCGTGAGCGATTCATAAACTGCTTCTTCCACCTTGGTGCGGCGATAGAGGTCGGCATAGGCAACCCCCAGAAGAGGCAGTTTTCGCAAGGAAGGATAAAGAGAACCGTCGTTTGAGCTAACCGCAGCCTGGGAATTGTCCGATTTACCGCCAAGCTTATCCAATTGGCTTTGCAGTTCCATGGCGCGAGCGGTCAACGAACGGACGCGGATGTTTTTATCGGAATAAATTTGTTTCAATCCTTCCAGTTCGGACTGAGTTGTAATTAACTGCCCCTGTAAATTGGCAGCCGAATCCAGCATTGCCTTCCCTTGATCTTTAATATCAATCGTGGCATTCTTGCTGGAAAATTCACTGAAATCTTTTTCCGCTGATTCTAGATCTTTTTTGACTTGGGCAAGGCGGTCTTCCAGGAACATTCTCTCCCTTCGCGCCGACGAGGTGCTCAACTGGCTGACTACAACATTCAACTCACCGACATACTCCCGCGCCAACGAGGCCGCAAGACGAGGGTCTCTATCAACCACCTTTATGGTGATAATCCCACTCTTGTGATCTTCGGATATAGATGTGTTATCCCCCAAAATCGTACGAGCGCTTTCCTCATCCGGGGCCTTGTAAATCTTCTGAAGATCATATTTATTGATGAGATCGTCTTCCACCGTCCGGCTTCGCAACATACCGATAAAAAGATCCCCTGAACTCTTCAGTCCCAGAACCCCGCTGGCCAGACCGGCTAGTCCTCCGTTCATTTTTCCCGCCAGCGCTGCCGCCATCGCCATGCCGGAATTAGATTGGTCATCTGGCGGCATGAGCAGTGTCGTGGATTGGTACCGTTTGGGGATCAAAAAAGCAACGATTGCGAAAAATACCAATCCGTAAACGCCTGCCTTAAAAAGCAGGCGCCGATGCTCCCACAACAAACGCGCTCGCGCGAGCAGTTGCTGGCGCTGTGTATCCAAACCAACTGCATGGTTTTGGGATGCTCGGTTTACCGCGTCAACCATCTCTTGAAGATCGTGATCTGGAATTGTAGCCACTGAACTTCTCGTGTTCTAAAGTTATCTTACTGACTATTTTTATTTTTCGATCCCGGCCAAAATGTTAGTTGCACCGAGGTAGTAACGTCATTTTTTGCGGCCGGAGTAAGCAGCGGAAAGTTCCGTGTCTCGTACTGCGCCGACCCGCTCAGCCCCAGATTGTGACTGAGCGTCACCTCAGCATTCACGCCAAATTCTTGATAATCACCGCCTTGCAAAAACGCCTGGTCTACATTGTTGTGGCGGTAGTTAATCTCCACTGAATTTCTTGCCGAAAGCCAGTACCTCACCCAAGCTTGTTCTCCCCGCCCTCGACGTCCGATCCAACTACCTAACAAATTACCGTTATTCGTATAACCAGACAAATAACGGGAATCCGAATAGACAGCCCCTGGACCGAAATGCGCTGGCGTATTCAGGTCGCTGGTCATTCCTTCAGCGCGAATGTCCAAGTTGTGAATCTTGGGGATCTTGGGCAAATAAATTCCCGGATTAATCACTGGACGGTTGGAACCTAGAGGCGAATATTCGTCAATCACAAGCGAATTGCAGTAAAGAACCAGCCAGTTTCTAAGACGCGGAATACGATAGCTGAAATCGAATGCCGAAAGACGCTTCCCCGGATCATCAGAAATAAAGAATGTGTGCGAATAAAACGTCCGTGCAAAATTGTGCCAAGTGAAAGGCACACCTGGCCCGCCAAACATCGCGGTAAAGCTAAATCCCATTTCCAAATTGGCCGTCGGCCTGAAGCTAAGCTTCGTTCCGTGAATAAAAGGTTGCGGCGAAAATCCTGGTCCGACCAATACCGTCGACGCCGTGAAGTCATTCACCCACTGCTGCCCTGAGAGATGCCCCAGAAAGAACTC
>CAWHQK010000100.1:0-3321 GCA_963831435.1 uncultured Acidobacteriota bacterium | reverse complement strand
GATTTCCGCTGAAGCCGCCAAATCATCCCCGTTACCTCAACACGGAATTCGTGGGACACACGTATCCCACCAAAACGATTGATAATGTGGAGCGGCTTCGCGAGCATACTCTGCGCCACGCGCGTATCCACAATCAACTAGCATCGAATCCGCAGTACGCCGGCGGCATCGGCTGGTGCGCGTTCGATTACAACACGCACAGGGATTTCGGATCGGGCGACCGCATTTGTTACCACGGCGTGACGGATATTTTCCGCGAGCCCAAGCCCGCCGCCGGGTTCTACAAATCACAATGCGACCCCGCGGAAGAAATTGTATTGGAGCCAGCCTTCCACTGGGCGCGCGGCGACGAATCAATTGGATTCACGACTGCCGTAGTGTGCTCAAATTGTGATCACATCAAGATTTACATTGGTCAGCAACTGGTAGAAGCTGATCCCGATCGGACCGAGTTTGGAAATCTTCCCTATCCGCCCTTCGTTGTTAAGCTTAACGAGTTGTTCCACAAGTGGGGAGATTTGCGAATCGAAGGCTACCTCAAAGGCAATAAAGTGATTACTCGAAATTTTTCTGGCCGGGGAATTGACCAGAAGTTCGCCCTTTTGCCGGACGATGAGAGCCTAATAGCCGATGGGGCCGATACGACTCGAGTCGTACTGCGCGTTACAGATGAATTTGGCGCCATTCGTCCCTTTGCCAACAGTGCGGTCAAATTGGAGTTGGACGGGCCAGCTACGCTTATCGGCGATAATCCATTTTCGTTGATCGGTGGCACGGGCGCGGTCTGGATTCGAGCGAAAGAACAGGCGGGAACGGTTCGCCTGGTGGCGACGCATCCTGAACTGGGCAGCCAGGAAGTACACTTTGAAATCGCGGCCGCTCCTGAGGAGACAGCGTAGCTTTCGAATTTCGGTTCATGCTGGAAGCAATTCTTTCAGGTCAATAGGGGAAGAGGACTGCGTGCCCCGAGGCATAGTGGGACCAATGGCGACCGCCTGATTATGGCCTTCGAACCAGGCTACAAATGAGGATTGTTCCGCCCCGGGCAGGCGCTGCTGGTTCAGCCAGTTGTAATAGGCTGCCATGTCAGCGTCAACCAGCGAACCCACAGGATCCACATCTTCCTTGTCGGACACTTTCGATAACATCTCATTCATCGGTTTCTGCCGCTGGCGAGGGGCGAACCGGACCAATAGCGTCAACGGTTGAGCGCGCCGTAACGCTTCGCGCGCGGCCCATTGTGCAAATGTAGTGCTGAATATCTGCGTTCCCGATCCCTCGGTCAATACTTTCATCTGATACCTGTTCAGCACTGCGTCTCCGCTACTGTCAAAACCGAGATCTTCCGGCCGCATCTTCGCCAGCAGTGTCCGCAACTCCTCCGGACCCATTCCCGGACGCTCGATTTGACTATGAATCTTGCGCAAAAGTAGTGCGCGCACTGAAGCAAGCAAGTTGTAAGAAACACAAGTAAGCGCGGAGTCATGGGCGGCTTCCTGTCCACCATCGATGTACCAGTGACCGTACGCTGTGGGATGCGACTTCGCTCTTGCGGCAACTGCATCGAGGATTTGCTTGAGCCCGTTATCCGGGTTAACCCGGCTGAAATATACCCCATGGGGGCGCAGCTTGCGCAAGATGGGCGCGGAATATTCGGTTACTCCCTGACCGATGACCGCAATCCCGACCCTTGGCAGCGAAGGCAATGGCAGCGGAAAGGCTTTACGCAGGCGCTCCTGATATCCAGTAGCCGCAGCGCGAAATGCGTCCAACTGATGTGTCGCCCAGAGATGCGCGGAAAGCCGTTCCACGAATAGGCCAGGAGAATTTGCCCAATTGAGTTCTTCCAGTTGCGGCGATAGATGAATTTGCGCGAACGACCCGAACCACTCTTCCGTTTGCGCGTCATCGAGGGACTTCAAATTCTCCAGCTCTCTGTCTAGGTCAAATCGTTCAGCAGGAAATTTAAAGTCATACTCGATGACTTCTCGCAACAGGCTAGGCAAAAAACTCAGCGGCAGGCGTCGCAGCGCGGCAATATCCGAAAGCATCAACTTGCGCGCCTCTGGCGGATACGCCGCGAACTGCTCTGCCTTTAGATCGCGAGGAAGCATATGGTGATCACAATAGCTCAGACACGGGCTTGCCCTGACACAACGCGGGCGTGAAACCCATCATTGCTCCGACCGTGGGCACGAGGTCGGTCGAATCTACTCTGCGGTCGTAAACCACGCCTTCGCGCACTCCCGCACCGAGAGCCAACATCCAGGTGGTGCGGGAAAGAGCGTCTCCCGTGCGATGGTGCTGAAAACCGTTGCCGCCGGAATCTTCATCCCCGTCACGGCCAAAATCCGGCAGGATGAAAAGCGTCGTGTTGCCCGCATATTCCGGCTCGGTTTGGATTGTCTTCCAAATTTCCGCGCAAAGCCGGTCGGTGCGCCGAATGCCGTCCACATAAAGCGAATAAGTTCCGGCATGGGCGATGTCAATGTCGTGCATCGTGATCCACAGCAGACTGGGGGCAATTTGCCGCATTAGCTGGCGAGCGATGTACACCGAGAGTTCGTCGGGACTCGCCAGCGTTCGCGCATGGGCTTTGAAGTCATCCACGGAAAGTTTGAGAATGCTCTCCAACTGCTGCAACTCGAATTCGCGGCCACGAATCTCCGGCGCGTAGTAGGGCGTCTCGTAATTGTCGCGCACAAGCGGTTCAAGGTCGCCCACTCGTCCCTCCATAGCGGCGGCCAAGAGGTGTTTCGGAAGGATTACGCTGGCGCCTAATCCCTGTCCGTAGGAGCGATAGCTGCTTTCGCCGATGCGGTTGAAACCATTGCTGGGCGCCACTACCCAGGCATCGGATGCCGGACGCTTTAAATCCTTCCGGAAATATTCGAAGATGGTCGGATATTCAGGAGGGACCGCGGCGAAATTATTGAACGTTTCATAAACTCCCGTTGCAAGGCTGGCGGTCGCAACGTAATGACCAAGGATTCCTCGATTCACAACTTGGGTGAAGAAACTGGATTGCGGAATAAGCTCTCGCATCAGATGAGGGATATTTTCTTGCCCCTCAGGCGCAAAGGTCTCCTGATCTCGCGCTCCTCCGCCAAATGTTATGACCACGGTTTTCTTCTTCTTGGGAAGTAACGCCGCCTGCATGAACGGGCTGTGGCCAAGCAGAGCGCCCCCAACTGTCAGTCCTGCTGCGGTCCGTAAAAAATCGCGCCGGTTACAGGAGAGTTGGAACGCAAGTTCACGAGGCGTCTTTCCGCGTTCACTCTCCAGTAGCTCCAGTGGCGAATTGCGTAAACTCATTCGGAC
>CAWHQK010000099.1:0-44103 GCA_963831435.1 uncultured Acidobacteriota bacterium | reverse complement strand
ATCCCCTGTTCTTCGTAGGTTGCGTATTGTCAAAAGTAGTGGCATGAATTATCTGCCTTCAGTCCCGAACAGCCTGCGGCGCGTGTTTAAGAAGAATGGCTACGTGACAATACCGAATGCGCTGCCACACGACCTGATTGTGCGATGGCGACAGAAAGCGGAGCAGCTCAAAGCAAATGCTCTGACTATTCACCGCTCAGAGGGAAACTTCGAACTTGTATATCGCGTCGTGACCGGCGAAATCATTCAAGATGAATGGCCGGAATTATTCGCGTTTTACAACGCTCCCTGCGTGTTGGGGTGGATCAGAGAGCTCACTGGCGAGCAAGTAATCTGTACGTCTTCATCGTTACGCTCTGCCGTGAATCTCAACATCATGGAAAGCACTGATTCGATCTATCGCTGGCACTTCGATGCCGTGGCTTACACCATGCTCCTTTATCTCAATGACATTGTGACGAGCGACGGCGGTGCGATGCAGATTGTTCCAGCATGTCAGCCACACGTTAAGCCGGACTTGCAGAAGGCTGAGGTGGTCGAACTATGGCCCACCGCCGGAATGCTGGTGCTCATGGACGGCACGCGATGTTACCATCGCGTTTCCAGATTGTTGCGACCCAGCATGCGCCTGAGTATCCCGCTGGTCTATCCAAATACGGAAGCAGTCCGACGGCCTCCCGGTCTCGACACATATCTCTACAAAGAATCTGCGTGAGAAGAATCCGAGCGATCATGGATACTGGATGCATTGATTCCGCATTTCAAGTCGCAGCCAACAGGTTCACGGTCTGCACAGATTCCGGCAAGCAGCATCGCTAACATATACTTCCCATTGCCGAAGATAAGTCGGAAATGACCGGGAGCGCTGGTTGCCATGAGCAGTAGTGTGCAAACCGTAGAACTGGTTTTCCTGTTGCTATTGCTCTTCGTGGTAGCTTTTGGAGCGCTGGCGCGGAAACTCAAAGTTCCCTACCCGATCGTTCTGGTTGTCGCCGGCGCGCTTCTCGGATTGGTTCCCGCCATCCCTCCGATCACACTAAATCCCGATATCGTATTTTTCGTCGTCCTTCCGCCTTTGATTTATTCCGCTGCGTGGCTGACTTCATGGCGCGAGTTCTCCTACAACATGGTGAGTATTCTGTTGCTCGCTTTCGGGCTGGTTGCCTTCACGGTTTTTGGCATCGCATCCGCTGCAAGTGGTTATTCGCGGGCTTCGACTGGCAGTTGGGATTTGTCTTGGGCGCGGTCGTCGCCCCAACTGACGCGATCGCTGCCACTTCCATCGCCCAACGCATTGGGCTTCCTAAGAGGATCGTGGACATTCTCGAAGGCGAGAGTTTGGTGAATGATGCGAGCGGCTTGTTGGCCCTGGAATTTGGCATCGCCATGGTCGTGCGCAACCAAACGCCGACCATAGGCGGCGGCCTGCTGCGGCTTTTGTACCTCACGGTGGCCGGCCTTCTAGTCGGCTTGGTCACAGGCTGGATTGTGAACCGTCTGGAACGCCGCATTGATCACGGCCCGATTGAAATAGCCATCAGTATTCTGGTGCCATACGTGGCCTATCTTGGCGCGGAAGCAATTCACTCCTCAGGAGTTTTGGCGGTGGTAGCCTGCGGGCTCTTTCTCTCCCGTAGAAGCTCGGAATTTTTTTCGCCGGGGGTGCGCTTGCAGGTCTGGTCGGTTTGGGAGGCTTTGACCTTCATACTGAACGGCTTGGTATTTGTCATCATTGGCCTGCAATTGCCTTACGTACTGAGTGGAATCCGCGACTACAATTTGCGGACATTGGTGCTTTACGGGGCCATATTTAGCGGGCTGCTAATCGCACTGCGGCTCATTTGGATATATCCGGGGGCGTTTTTTGCCCATCTCATTCGGACGCGCCTTCTTCATCAGCGCGTACAAATGCCGGCGCCGTCAGGAATTCTGATCGTCGGCTGGACGGGAATGCGCGGCGTGATCGCGCTGGCAGCGGCGATTGCCCTGCCGCAAACACTAGCCAATGGCAAGCCGTTTCCCGAGCGCAATTTGATTATTTTTCTTGCCTTCAGCGTCATTTTTGTCACTCTTGTCCTTCAAGGTCTCACGCTTCCGCCACTGGTCCGCCTCCTGGGCCTCGCCGAAACTCGTGGGCCAAACAAAGAAGAGGAAGCGGCACGACGCGAAATGTTGCGAGCGGCATTGGCGTATCTGGAAGAGTCGCGCCAAAAAAACGAAGCTGACTTTTCTGCAGTTTATGATGACCTTGCCAGCCACTACCAGGAACGCCTTACCGCGCTATCGGAAATCGAAAGCCCAGAGAACGGTCCGGCACACCACACTCGCTATGTGCACTTGTCCCACCAACTATTGCGGGTGGAGCGGCAAACCGCGGTGCGTTTACGCAATCAGGGGCGCATCAACGATGAAATTTTGCGGGAACTGGAGCGCGAACTGGATCTACGCGAAGCCGGATACCACGCAAGCGCCACTAGCTAACTAAGACTTATTATGATTGAGAGAAAGAGATAAACGGGGAACGAAACTTTTTGCCGCCAATTATAAATGCACAAGGCATATCGAAAGCCTTCGGAGTAAATTCACTTTTCAAGAACGTCTCCCTGACGGTTTCGCCAGGAGACCGCATTGGACTCGTTGGACCCAACGGCTCAGGCAAATCAACACTTTTGCGGATCCTTGCGGGCGCTCTCGACCACGACAACGGGCATATAGCTTTCGCAAAGCGCATCCGCCTAAGCTATGTCCAGCAAGACTCGCAATTTGAGTCTGGAGACACCGTACGTTCGATCGCGGAAATGGCTCTGGAACGCGGCGCGGTCCCTGAGTCAGAGCGAGGTACGCGCCTCGCCGCAACTTTGGGACAGGCGGGTTTTGAAGACTTTACGGTTCCGGCTGAGAAATTGTCCGGCGGTTGGCAGAAACGATTGGCCATTGTTCAAGCGCTGGTACAGGCGCCGGACGTTCTGCTACTCGATGAGCCCACCAACCATCTTGATCTCGCTGGGATTGAATGGCTGGAAGGAGTGCTTGAGCAGGCGCGGTTTGCCTGCGTGGTGGTAAGCCATGACCGCTATTTTTTGGAGAGTGTTGTAACTGACATGGCGGAACTGAGTCGTGTTTATCCAGATGGCTTGCTGCGGGCACGAGGAAGCTACAGCATGTTTCTCGAGAAAAAAAAGGAGTTCCTGCACGCACAATCCAAGCGCCACGAAGCGCTGGAAAATCTCGTCCACAACGAAATCGAATGGCTTCGCAGGGGAGCGAAGGCGCGAACCCGGAAATCTAAAGCGCGAATCGGCAAGGCCAATGAATTGATGGGAGAATTGGCTGACCTGAACGCCAGAACGCGTACCAACAGCGCGCAAATTGATTTTTCCGCCACGGAGCGCCAGACTAAACGGCTGATTGAATTGGAGGAGGTTTCCTTCGCAATCCCTTCCAGTGGCGCTTCGTCTTACAGGAACAGCGATGCGGCAGATAAACACATTCTGTTCAAGGACCTCAACTTTATACTTTCAGCTGGTATGAGAGTTGGGCTGGTAGGGCCAAACGGGAGCGGCAAAACCACACTGCTGCGGCTCTTGAGTGGTGAACTCTTGCCTGCGAGCGGAAGCATTCGGCGGGCAGAATGGCTGCGCATTGTTTACTTCGATCAAAAGCGTGACCTTGATCCCAATATTACTTTGCGTCGCGCCCTCGCTCCAGAAAGCGATTCAGTTGTCTATCAGGATCGTGTTGTGCACGTCGCATCGTGGGCGGCGAAGTTTTTGTTTTCAGGGGAGCAGTTGAACCAGCCCGTGGGAAGGCTTTCCGGAGGCGAGCGAGCGCGCGTGTTAATCGCCCAGCTTATGCTTCAGGCTGCGGACGTTCTCTTGCTCGATGAACCGACCAACGATCTGGACATTCCAACTCTTGAAATACTCGAAGAAAGCCTGCTGGAATTTCGCGGATCGCTGGTGCTGGTTACGCACGATCGTTACATGCTCGACCGCGTATCAACAATAGTGCTGGGCCTGAATGGACAGGGCGACGCTGAGAGTTTCGGCGACTACTCCCAGTGGGAGCGATGGCAGCGAGAAAACCATCAACGGTCAAGTATGGGACGGGCCAGACCGGACGGCCGCTCGAAGACAAAAATGCAAACCGGTACTGAGGAGACGCTGGCATCTCCAGTGGTGGAGCGTAAGCAATCCGAAAAACAGAAGCTATCTTATCTGGAATCGCGGGAATATTTGGGCATCGAGCAGCGGATTGCGGAGGCCGAAAAAGTGTTGCATGTTAAGCGCGCGCAAATGGAAGATCCAACCATTGCCAGCGATGGCCCCCGCCTTCTAAACGCGCACGGAGAGTTGGAGGATGCACAGAAAAGTCTGGATGCACTTTACGAACGATGGGCGGAATTAGAGAACAAAAGCAAATAGATTATCTGAGGTCAGGATCATCCGGGCCGGAATAGCTATTGCAACGTTTTGTTTTCATCCGCACTTCCGTTGTCATTCGAGCCTTGGGCTGAATGGGAACTTTGGACCTTTTTAGCATTATTGTTGAATCTCAGTAATTCCTTCTGGGCGTGCAGTTGTGATGCAGGGTCAGGCGTGGGACGCCCAAGCAGGAAACCTTGCACTTCATTGCCACCTAACTTCTCAACTACCTGTAACTGTTGCACGGTCTCGATTCCTTCGACAATCACCTGCATTTCCAGGCTATGGGCAAGCGTGACCAGCGAACGGACAATTGCCTTGGCCCCAGCGCGTGACTCCATTTCATGCACGAATGAGCGATCAATTTTCAAAGTGTTGAAAGGCAATCGCGGCAAGTAGCTCAGGCAGGAATAGCCGGTGCCAAAATCATCAATCGCGAGGCTTACCCCTAGTGCACGCAACTGCTTCATGGTTTCCGCAGCGCGGTCAGCGCCGCTTAGCATAATGGATTCGGTCAGTTCAATCTGCAGCAATTCTGGCTTGAGTCCCACGCGTTTGAGTGTCTCCGCGACCTCTTCGACGAAGGCCGGCCTTGCAAATTGCAAACTGGAAACGTTTACGGCGACCTGAATGGGATATGACGCGAGATCTTGCCACTTGATCGCTTCGCGGCAGGCATGTTCGAGCAAATAGGCACCCAGAGTCACGATCAATCCACTCTCTTCCGCAATAGGAATGAATTTTGCTGGAGGGATAGTACCCAGTGTGGGGTGGACCCAGCGCGCCAGAGCTTCAAAACGTACCAAGCGGTGCGATAGAACATCAAACTCCGGCTGATAATGCAGGTGAATTTCTTCCCGGGCAATCGCTCCCCGCAACTGATTTTCAACAGTCAGGCGTTCGCGGGCAAAAGAGCCCAACTCCGGCGTGAATCCTTTCACCTGGTTTTTACCGCTGTGCTTGGCGGAATACATTGCGCTGTCGGCTTGCTGAAGAAGGCTTACGGGATCGGCTGCATCACGGGGAAAAACACTGAAGCCAATGCTTGCTCCGATCCCGATCTCGTGACCTTCAACCAGGAATTGCTGGGAAAGAGATTCTAGAAGATCTCTCGCGACCAGCTCCGCTTCATTGGGGGTGCGGAGAGTAGTTAACACGACGGTAAATTCATCGCCTCCAATGCGTGCCAGTGTGTCCGCTTTCCGAATGCGCGAGCGGAGGCGCTGCGCAACCTCGACCAACAACAGATCACCTGTTGTATGCCCCAAGCTGTCATTCACGAGCTTAAAGCCATCGAGGTCTACATACAGTAATGCCAGCAGTCGCAGCTCTCGTTGAGCGATGGCCATGCTCTGCGCCAGCCGGTCGGAGAATAGCCGCCTATTCGGCAATCCGGTCAATTCGTCGGTCACCGCCTGTTGTTGAAGCCGCACTTCGACCTCTTTTTTGGCGAGTTCGCCTTCTTCCAGCTCAGAGAGCATCTTGTTGAAGCCAATTCCCAGTTGCGCCATTTCATCGCTGCCAGCCGCAGAGACCCGGGCGGTGAAGTTTTTTTTCGTTGCCACTTCTTGCATGGCACGCGCCAGGTCATTAATGGCCGCAGCTTCGTCATGCGCTTTTTTCAGGGCATCTGTTTGCATGCGGACGCGACGCCGTAAAAGCGCAATCCATCCCAACGCACCCAATACCACCAGCACCAGAAGCCCGAGCACGGCGATGGTATGTCCTGCCGTCCACCACGGCGGGCCGTTAAGTATTTTCACGTCCTCCGGCGAGCGCAGCAGGATCACGATCGCACGCGGCGTTTTATCAGGAAAGACTTCGACAAAGCAGGTCCCGGTAAGTTCGAGCATGCTTCCATCGCTCAAAGAGGAAAGCTCCTGGACTTCATCTGCAGGCAGGACTGCAGCAAAGGTGCGGTCATCCGCGGCCACGAGTAGCGTATATTCCTGCATCGTGCGGGTCTGCTTTAAGAGTCGTCCTCGAACTTCGACAAGCTCGGCGTCCGAGGCGCCCTTAAACAAATCATTTGCGGTGTACACGATTGGTGTAGGCAAAGATCTGGTGCCGACCTTCCGGTAAATCACGTCTTCGAGAACGGGCGTGTATTCACCCATGGACGGAAAACCAGCGACGTCAATCAGATCTCCCACCTTCAAGTCACGCGCATTGTTGGTGCGGATAAAAAGTCCATGACTGGAATCTGCAATGGAAATCAGCCGTCCATTGCGATTTGCTGTGACCACACCCCGCATACGAATGCGGTGGCCGGGCACCATATCGGGCGTGTAACGCATCACTGTAGCCGCCAACCTGATAGGGAGTGCAAAAGGGTCGGCGGCACCATGTTGCAATATTTGAAATTGCGAAAGGCTCTGCGCGAACAGGTGGATCCCCGTCAGCTGTCGCCGGTCGTTGAAGCGTGGACCGCTGACTCCTCGCACGATCACCTTAGAATCTACCAAGTCGTGGTAGTCACGACCATCGGCGTCGCGAACGATTACGTCCAGGCGCCCAACCCCAGTCGCCAGTGTGACCACAACCGTTGTTCCACCCGAAGCAGCCTGGTTTGCATAAGCGGTAATATGGTTTGATTCCTCCACCGTGCGCACGATCCCTTCTACTTCGACCCATTGGCAGTCTTCGATACCGGTAAGCAGATGGTCGAGACTGTAACGCGGTGCGGAAGGCAACGCGCCTCGTCCCACGACGTGAATGGAAGGATGCTCGACCACTGGAGCATATCCCCCAGGTCCGGTTTCTCCTGTCACGTTCAGAACGACACCAGGTTGAAAAGAAAGGTCAGGCTCGCCTCGCATATCCACGTAGACCCCATGTCCGGAGCCGAGAACGAAAAGATTGCCGAGCGCGGGATTGTAGTAGAGGACCTGTACGCGATGCAGATTTATGGGATACTTTCGCAACGCTTCGCTGTAGGTTAGATCATGCACCTGCTTGGCGCTAGTAAGCGTGGGCAAAGGGCTTGGAATGCGGGCGGCGATCGCCGAGGAAAGAGCAAACAAAAATAATAAGGAAAAACAGGAAATAGCCGTTATGCGTCCACAACAGTTTAGACGCGTATGGGTAAACTTTGTGAGCGCATTCGCGTGGGGCGCCTTGCGTTTGATCCTAGTAAATTGCGCGTTTTCCCGCATATGCAAGGATACGCACCTGGTGATTCGCAAATATAACCGCACAATAGGAAACTATCGGCAATTCTGGTTAAAAAGAAAACGGGAATGGAATAAACATGCATTACTTAGGTGTAGCTTTGCAAAATTGAATTTTTCTAATCAATTCAAAACAAATAACTTTCTAATGTTTGGATAATTGTTCTGACCTCCGCAGAAAGCGACGATCGCACTAAATCCCTCCTCCGGAGACCGTGAGAAAGCTCAATTCAACTGTGACTTGACTCATGATACTCTCGGGCGATGTCGGCGCAAGAAACTCAACAATCCATTTACCCGTATTCATGCGCCCCTCGCGAACGCCCTTGGCTCTTCGGACTCCTCATCGCTCCCATGGCGGTGCTCTCAAACGGCATAATTGGCGGAGTGCTTTCATACCTGCTGCGCGATCAGGGGGTTGGGCCGGCGCGCGGGGCCGCGATCATCGCGCTGCTGAACCTGCCGCAAATGATCTATTTTCTCTGGAGCCCGATCACCGACTTCTGGATTCGCCGCCGTAGCTGGCTTCTAGTTGCTGGATTCGCCGCCGGGGCGGTCATGTACGTTGCCTTTCGGCAAGCGAGTCTTGCCACTACGCTGGCCGTGGCGCTTATGTTCCTGAGCGCCTGTCTGGGCCAGCTTATTGTTTCCAGTTGCGGCGGAATAATGGGGACGATTCGTCTGGAAGTAAACCGCCGCCGGGCAAGCAGCTTCTACCAGGGCGGATCGCTGGCCTTTGGCGCGCTCGCCGTATTCGTACTGGCGTTTTTCTCAGAGCGATTTTCGCTCGGAATTCTTGGTTGGTTTGCGGCGGCGATGATTGCGTTGCCGTCGTTGGCTGCACTTGCATCCCCCGAGCAGGAAGTCATCAGCGAAAGCACTTTTCGAGAGACCCGCACCAGAATCTGGCGTGAGTTCAAAGCCACTTTCTTGCGCTGGGAGGCCATTCCCTACACCTTGGTGATGACCTTTCCCATGGGCAGCGGAGCCATGATTCAACTTCTCCCAGGTCTCGCGGCGGATTACCGCATTAGCGGTCACCAGGTCGCGTGGATTAACGGCGTCGCCGGTTCCCTGCTTACGGCTGCTGGCGCACTCGCGGCGACGCTTCTGCCCGCGCGTGTACGCGCGCCCGTGGCCTACCTTACAGTTTGCATTGTGAATGAAGCCACGCTGGCGCTGCTGTGGCTCGGCCCTTTGCGGCCCTTCAACTATCTGATAAGCACGATGTTGTTTCTGTTTACAGTTGGAGCGGCCTATGCACTATTCACCGCGGTAGTGCTGGAATTTCTTGGCAACTCGGGAAAGAGCGGGAGCGCGCGTTACTCCATTATTAACTCACTGGGCAACGTACCGGTCACTTACATGGTATTGGTGGATGGCATTGGGTACGCGCATTGGGGCGCGCGCGGGATGCCGGGCATTGACGTTGTCCTGGGAACAATTGGCGGGACGATTTTGTTGGCGTACTTCCTGAACCGCAACAATCGCCAAGATCCGCTGGCAGTAGCCGCCATCGCGTCTGGAACACTGCGTTCTGAATGATAGTACGCCGATCTGGCAAGTGCTCTCTGGCACTAACGGCTATTCCCTAAGACCCTTAGATATTTAGCAAGAGCTCGGTGACCGAGATCTATTTGTGTTCGATGTCGTACAACACCGCGAGTTCTGAGCGAATTGAAATGCCGCCCACGAACACGAATATTCGTCGGCTATAGGAGGATGTTGTGCGCGTCAAGGAAGCTGCCCGATGCAGTTTGTTTTGCTTATTGTTTTCAGGAACGATCTTCGCCCAGTCCGTTTCATCCCCTTTCCAATTCGCTCCAATCGACTATCCAGGAGCAGCGGAAACATTTGCCTACGGCGTCAATAGTTCCGGGGTAGTTGTGGGCGCCTATGTAAAGCAGCCGTTTTCCTGCACCGGCACCATCAGTTCTTCAACTTGTCCTACAAAGGGCTTTAAATACGCCAATGGAAAGTACATTAGCCTCGCGATCGCCGGGGCCGTCAGCACTTCCGTTAACGGAATCAATGACCTGGGCGACGTCGTGGGGAACTATTTCGTAAGCGGCGACAACAGCAGCCACGGATTCTTATGGCATCGCAACAACAACGTGCAACTATTGGACTTCTCCAGCACAGGATATTTGGTTCCCATGGGCATTAATAACAAACTGACTGTGGTCGGCTTGTTTGGCGACGATGGGTTTACTTGGTCGGATGGGAAGTTTACCTTGGTCCAACTGATGGCATTGGGCGCAGCGGTTACTCGCATCAATGGCATTTCAAACAACGGCGTTATGGTCGGCAGCTTTTACGACAAAGAGAACTTCAAGGGGTTCCTGAAAGCGGGCGGCGATGACGATGTTTTTGACAATGACAAATGCCAGAGCTTTCATTCCTTGGACAACGGCACTTACGGAATCAACAGCGCAACCGACATTGTCGGGTTTGCACTTTCCTGCCCGATCGGCTATTTCGCCAAGCACGTGGAACTCAACGAAGGACCGAATGACGAGAACGAGGTCGCGCCAAGCTATATTCCGGTAGCCTATCCCGGAGCCGATAGCACCCAACCATATGGCGTCAGCGACACCCGCATCGTGGTCGGAACCTACAACGGTGAGCATGGGTTCATCGCAACCCCCATGTTCTGATTTAAATTTGCCGTCAATAACTGACTCAATTTCCATCCTTGGCATTCATGCTGGGGATGGAATGATTGATCGCAGAAGCTATGATGGAGACTTGAATTTTCTAAGGTAATTCCCCGACCACTTGCCCGATCTCGTCCCGTTGAAGAAAAAATGCTGATGAAATCCTGCGGGCCAGTGCTAAACTACGTTTGCCCCTCCCCAGGAGCTATTCCCGTGTCCTCACCTGATTTAGACGATCTACGTTTATTGCTTGCCCATGCTCATACACCTCCGAAAGCAAGTTTTTTGCGCAGGGCCTTGTGGCGGTTAAGGACTAAGTTGTCTCCGCCGAGAACGCGACCGGTCCCCTTCCCGCCAACCGTGGAGGGTCAACGAGAAGCCGGATCTGCCAACAAACATCGAACCGAAAAACAATCTGGAACCAGAGACGTAGCCTGATGACCATGCGGCGTCTTACGGTGACGAAATGGTTGGGAGCAACCCCGGCGGTAGCGTCCTGTGCGCAGTGCGGCCGCACATTCAAAGCGCCGATGAACGTGTTAGGTCGACCCGTGGATGCGCAAGCTTATCTTCTAAAGCAATTTAACCAGCACGTCTGTAAAGACCAAAGCTCACAATTGTCTGGCAAAGAATAAACATCATGACAAATTTTCTTTTACCTACTAAGCCCGCGCAATAAAAATGCCGGGCTCTCCACCGGTTCAGATTTCTCCAGGTGACAGCCCGGCGCATTTTGATCACGACGCAATAGCAATAATTCTTACAAAGCCGCGCACACCGCCTTCACTTCGGTATATTGTTCAAGCACTTCGTGCCCCATCTCTCGTCCCCATCCGGATTGTTTATATCCGCCAAAGGGCATGGCCGCGTCGAAGATGTTATAGCAGTTAATCCACACTGTACCGGCCCGCAATTGTGAGGCAAGCCGATGCGCTTTCTGGATGTCGCGTGTCCAAATGCCGGCAGCCAAGCCGTAACTAGAGTTATTGGCTTGTCCAACCAACGTGTCGGCATCGCGGAATGGAATTGCGGTGACTACCGGTCCAAAGATTTCCTCTTGTACTACTTTCATATTCTCGTTTGTGTTGACCAGCACCGTGGGCTTCACGAAATACCCCTTGTCGCCGTGGCGCTCTCCTCCAGCGGTTGCTTTCGCGCCTTCAGAGAAGCCAGCCTCGAGATATCCGCATACGCGATTTAATTGCTCGGCGGAAACCAGCGGCCCCATGTCGGTTGAGGGATCGAGTCCCGGTCCAACTTTAATGTTTTTCGCTTTTTCCGAAACGCCTTCCACCACCTTATCGAAGATTTTCTCTTCCACATAAAGGCGTGAGCCGGCGCAGCAGCACTGTCCGTGGTTGAAGAAGATGGCGCTGGCAGCTCCGGCGATGGCCGAATCAATGTCAACATCGGCGAAGACTACGTTCGGCGATTTCCCCCCCAACTCCAGCGAAACCTTCTTCAGATTTCCAGCGGCGGCTTGCAGAATCAATTTGCCGACTTCCGTGGAACCGGTGAATGCGACCTTGTCTACATCAGGATGCGCGCTAAGCGCTGCTCCGGCTGTTTCTCCATAGCCCGGGACAATGTTTACAACACCATCCGGAATACCGGCCTCTTGAATCAGCTCGCCCAGGCGCAGCACCGACAGCGGCGTCTGCTCCGCTGGCTTCAGAATGATCGTGTTTCCGGTTGCCAGCGCGGGGCCCAGTTTCCAGGCCGCCATCAGCAACGGAAAATTCCATGGAATGATCTGCCCGACAACTCCTACGGGCTCGCGCAGCGTGTACGCCAGATATTTCGCTCCCGGCGTGTAGGGCACGGAAAGCGGAATCGTATTACCTTCAATCTTGGTGGACCAGCCCGCCATATAGCGGAACAGATCAACCGCCAGCGGAACATCAGCGGCTCGCGCAACGGTGAGGGGCTTGCCGTTATCCAATGATTCGAGTTCGGCAAATTCCTCCAGATTCTGTTCCAGTAAATCGGCGAGCTTCCAGATCAACCGCCCGCGTTCGGATGCGGTGATCCTTGACCAGGGACCAGTCTCAAAAGCCGCGCGGGCAGCCTTTACGGCACGATCGATGTCCTCCCGGTCGCCCTCGGCGACCATGCTCAGCACTTCGCCAGTCGCCGGATTGTAGGTGGGAAAGGTCTTGCCGGAGGCCGCCTCTATCCACTTTCCATTGATCAACATCTTATGTGTTCGGGAAACAAAACTTGGTGCTTCATCGTCGGGTCGAGTAAATTTCAGAGCAGTTGCCATATTTTTCCCTCCTGATTATGCGCACACTGAGGTGCCGGAAGTTCGCGGGGTGGGCTCGAAGGAAATCAGCGGTAGCTACGCGGGCTCGAAGCTGCGAATCTTGACAATCAAAAAACAGCATCTCATTTGCGGCGAGAATTGTAGCTCATTACCGACAAAAAAGGGTGAGATGGACGGTCTTTTTAAGCTTTCAAGGTTTCTTCGGACTGTTCCACCCGTAACTCGTGATCAGCGTGCCATCCTCCCCAACCAGTAAGAGCGCCGCGCGTCCGGGTTCGAGTTGCCCGCTGAAAGTTCGGTCACTTCTTTTATCGCGGAACGATATTGCGGCCTCATTCGTTTCAGAAGTCAGAACATATAACGTTGCATGCGGCAACACGGTCGGGCAGATCAGCAGGCCCGGATCCGTTGCCGTCGTCGTGTAAGGCGGTTCCACTCCCGCGGCTTTTAGAGCGTAGGCATAGACCGCGGCGACGGCATCAAGCCGGTCATTCAACTCCAGCGGAAGCGCGGAAAAAAGAATCTTGCCTTTTCCCAGTGGCTCTTCCATCCAATCTTCTCCGCCAGGGAACGCGGCACGGCTAAGCACCGTAGTCTTCAGGCCGCCATAACTCAGCGCAAGCGTACTTCCGGCCCAACGAAAAGTTTGTTCCCGCAGAAGAAGCGGGACCTCTTGATAATCCAATCCCACGCCAGCGGCGCGATTGGTGGGATGAAGATGCGGATCATCGCTAAACGGACCGGAAATGAGAAGCACCGCGCCGGCGCGGACCCGCTCTTCAATGGCGCTCCATGCGGCGTCCGATAGTCCGTACGCCGATGGCAACAAAATCAGCTTCGGCGATCCGAGCGTGTCTATCTGATACTCGCCCACTGCGTACGCCGCCGCATGGTTGTACTGGTAGAGCACTCGTACTGCTGTCTGCTGCGCTTCCAGAGCCTCGCTGTTATACACGGACAACTGCAGCGACTGCGGAAGCACGATCGCGACTTGCGGCCTCTGATGCCCTGTGGCATAAGGCGCTGCTTGACTGGCAAAGCGCCCCAGATTCCGCATCATGTCTTCCCACACCTTGGCTGAACCGTCGCTTCGCTCGATTCCAAAATCTGCTTCGCGGTCCCAATCCCATTGCATGGCTCCGCTTGATCCCGCGGCAAAACCCAGCGCCCACTTCCTTTCTTCCAGAGCCAGCCCGGTAAATTCGTCATAACGCCATGAACCATCGGGGGCCCACACAGGTTGGTAGCCCGTTTCTCCGGTAATGTTGGGGATTCCCGCATGCTTCGCCACCACTGAATCCCACAGCAGCGCATCATCGTTCCAATAGGTATGATTCGTAGTGAAAGACACCCCGCTGGTTGCGTAAAACTGGTTTAGCACGCGGTCCGTCACTCCGCCCTCATCCTGCCCCACGTTAATTAATTGTTTACTGCCGGCATCGCGAATCGTGCGCACCATGTTGCGGATCCAATCCGCGAACATCTCCTGAGCGAACAAGTTGTAGTCGAGGGCACGCACCTCATGTTGGTTGCCGTAACGCTCATAGTTGAGGTCCTTTTCATCCGGCAACGGAATAGAATTGAACCCGCCCAGTTGGACAGGGTCCACAGACCATGCTGAAGCGAGCGCACTCAATTTGACATATTTTTTCTCAAGCCATTGCCGCCAGGCATTCAGTTCGACAGGATCGCCGTTCGGCACATTGCCATGAAATATCCTGCGCGGGTTGGAAAAGCTCGGCTCATTAATCAAATCGTAGGAGAGCCAGGGAACACAGCCAAAACGCCTGACCACTGAGAGCACATACTTCTGCTCTGAACTCACCATTTGTGGATCGAGCCAAGGGTTGGGCGACGGCGGTTCCGGCCCGGCAGCCTTTGAAGTGTCGTGCTGTTCGCCAACTTTCGGCGTAAAAGCATAAAACGTAAAGTTCACGACGATACGGTGCCGGTGCGCGGCGGCAAGGTATGCTTCTACATTCCGCAAAAAGCGTTCATTCACCGCGCCGGTTGAAGGCTCCACAAATTTTGCGTTGGGCATCCACACGCCAGTGCGTACAAAACTGACGCTGTGCCGCTCCATGTCCGCAAAGTCGTTTTCCCATACCAGTGCGTTGCGTGGGCCGGAAAAATCCCATCCATTTGCTTCCGTGGAAAAGTAATTCGTGCCTACCGGCAGAAATGACTTTCCGCCAAGAGTAAGGAAATCTCCATTCACTCCGAGCGCGCCCCCGCTTTCAAGTGCGGAAATATCTTCGACCTGAAAACCGTTGGCATAGAACTCGCGGGGCTTGCCGCTTTTGAACCAAGTAGCGCGTACGGTATAAAAACCTGCGGGCAATGCTTTGCGGAACTGCACGGCGACATCTATTCTCGGATCGCTTAGCGCGACCCGTGCGCTGTCAATACGCTGGCTGCCCGCCAAAAGCTCAACCATGGCGTAGTCCTGCGATCCCGGCTGCACAGCCTTCGGGCCTTGTGACGCCGCACCTTGCGTCTTTTCGCCTGGGCGCTGCAAATGGAGGGTCAGGTCCGGTAATTCCCCCGGACGCAACGTGGAATACTGAGCTTCAATCCAAAATTCGGTCGCGCCGTTGCTCGCATATTCAGCCGCCCCGTGAATCAAGGAAATGCCGTCCGCCGAATCCCAATAGCCCGGCTTGGGATCGAAATCCAGCGCCACCACTCGCGATCCAGGCATCGCATCACCGAAGTGGTCAGAAACAATGACTGGTGCTGCGGCCTTGGTCCCATCTGCCGTTTCCACATATCCAAGTCCATTGAGCCTTCCTTCAATCGCAAAGTAACGTTGTGCCTGCACCGCGACTCGAGGTAAAAACGAATACCCTTCGCGCCAAAAGAATTTCACTTCTCCAATAAGCGGCACTGCGTAGACATGATGAAATCCCAGCGCGCGGCCGTATGTGTCTTGCGGCGAGTCCTTAACGAATGAACCACCATTTTTCTCAACCGGGACATGCAAAGGCTCGCCGCCGATTATCAAAAGATTCCCGCCTGCGTGCAGATATCGTTCTATGGCAGCCCAAGCATCCACGGGCACAGCCGATCCGTACGGCAACACCAGTAAGTCCACTCCTCGAAGAGTGACTTCATCGCGAAGAGCGTCAAGACTGGCAAATGTCACATCCGCCCCAAGTGCAGCGGAAAGAGTATGGGCTCTTACCGGCTGAGTATCCACAGAAGGAAAGTTTGGTTCGGAGAACACAACCACTTTGGCTGAAAGAGTAGATGCGAGAAATATGATTACCAGGACACCGCGAAAGAGATAACGCACTTTCCATGCTCCGAAAAGAGATTCGTTAGCGAACAGCGACTCACAAGGATATGCGCAACGAACGCGGAGAACAATCGAGGAACTTGCCTCTCTGTCAAAAGATATACGTATTCAGAAATTGATTGCGGAATTTGCCCGTGGGATCGAACTGATTGCTTAGCTTAACGAATGCCGGGAGTTTTTCATACAGTGGCTTGAGTTGTGATGGTGACATGGTGAATAGCTTTCCCCAATGCGGACGTGCGGAAAAAGGAGCCAGTTCCCGTTCAATCAAAGTCAGCAGCTGTTTGACCGCGTTCCAGTCTTGCTTCCATGTGAAATGAATGGCAATACTCGGCCGCTTGTAGCAAGGACTAAGCCATAAATCATCGGCGGCGATGGCACGAATTTCCGTAATCAGCAGATGAGGTCCAATCTCGTCGCGAAGCCGCTCTACTGCGAGAATTGCTTCTAGGGCATGATGGCGGGGAACGAAATACTCCGACTGCAGTTCATCCCCGGCGCTGGGCAGAAATCCCATGCGAAAATGCGGCAGACGCTCATACCACGGCCCACGCACGCCCATTTGCTCGGTGCAGTTCTCCGCGGAAATTCTGCCGATCGGGTGCACATTCTGTGTCGCCAAAGGCGCGCCAAAGAATTCCGCTTTCGATTCAAACTCGGTTGCATCCTCGCGCTCCTGAATGCGGCTCTTGATCCAGACCTCGTTGATCTTGTGATTTTGCCAATCGGTAAATAGGCTCACGCTGTAGCCACTGGCCTGAATAACATCGAAATTCGCCAGCAATTCGTTGAATGGCAGATTTTCATACACCGATTGCCGCATCAAAAACGCAGGCTGGATATCAAGGGCGAGTTTTGTGATGACTCCGAAGCATCCCAGCCCCACCACCACGGCGCAAAAGTTCTGGGGATCCGATCGCCGGGACACATTGAGTACTTCCCCATCCGCCGTAACCATTTCCAGCCCCGACACAGACGTCGCCAGATTGCCATTTTTCTCGCCCGATCCATGTGTGGCAGTGGCACATGCTCCCGCCACAGAAATATGAGGCAAAGACGCCAGATTGTGTAGAGCAAATCCGCGGTCATGGAGATACGGGCACAATTGCCCATAACTCATGCCCCCGGAGATGGTGACTGCATGAGACTGACCTCCATTATCACTATCAGTATCGAGATGGACTACCTCATTCATTGACGCAAGCGAGAGCAGCCAGTGCTCGCTGTCGGCAATGTGATTAAAGCAATGGCGGGTGCCAAGCGTCTTAATTCGAGACTGCCTCTTCACGAACTGGCGCACATCGCCGAGGGATTGAGCGGAGTACAAACGTTTCGTGCCGTACTCAATATTTCTCGCCCAGTTCCTCAACTTTCTTTCTGGATCTTTTAAATTTTCCGTAAGCGTCCTCGCGAAGAGAAATCAATGTGAGTCAAGAAGCGCCACTGTGATTTCTTTCCATTCCTGTTCTAATGAGCCTCGCGCCGCAGGCTTTCCCGCGCGCGAATACCAATACGCGGCGTTCGAGGAATCTCCTTCCTTCCGATGGAGATACGCATGCGACCATGCGCCAGCTGAGGATTCATCCCGTTGCGCCGACTCGTGAGCTTTCGTCCAATCGCCCTTGGCATCCCACCACAACCCAGCCAGGGCGAAGGGCAAGTCTTTAGGCGCCTCGTTATGCGGCAGTGAATCGCGGAATTCTTACAAGGTCATAAATCGAAGGAGTGCCGCACTATTGTTAAACTACGACGTTTCCGCCTCTCGAATCAATTTGTCCTCGAAACCGAAATCAATATCTCGTTTTTCATCTCGTGCGGCGTACCACGCGAACGTCTCTCGAAGACCGGTGGCGAATGGCGTCGGTTCGAGATGAAGCACTTGCTTCATCCTGTCCACGACTTCAGTGATTGAATGGACGTCGTAGTACTGACCAAAGTACAAAGGCTCCTGGAACACATTGCCTCCGTTTCGCTCAATGATTTCACGCGGAACATGGATGACCGAGGCTTTCTTTCCTGCTGCGTTCGCGAATTCGTGTACCAGTTCCAATTGTGAAACAGGTTTTTCGTTGGCCACGTTAAAAGCCAATCCCACCGCATTGGGATTCTTAAGAGCGGCGCAGCATGCGGCCACCAGGTCATCTACATAAACAAAGTGCATCAACCGCTCGCCATCGCCCGGGACAACGATCGGCCGATCACGACGGATGCGGTCCCAAAAAAATGCCTCGCGGTAGAACGGATTGTCCGGACCGTACACAAAGGGAGGCCGCATCGTAACCACCGGAAAATTCTCCTGACGGTGCATACGAAACAATGCCCGCTCGCTCATGCTTTTGTTGCGAACGTAGCTGTCAGGATGCGTATCAGGCGCCAGCGGATCATCTTCCACATGGTCTAAGCCATTGCCATAAGCTGCCACGCTCGAGATAAATACATAGCGTGAAATATCTCCGGGAATGGCCCTGGCAGTAGCTTCGACTTGTTGCGCGGTTGTTCCTCGCTCCCAGTCATAGGCGATGTCGTACACTGCGTTGAAGCGCTGGCCCTGCAGCGCGTCGCGCACGGAAACTGCATCGTTTCGATCCGCGACCGCGCTGCGGACCTCAGGCCCGAAGGGGTGCTCTGCCCGGCGATGGAGCAGCGTAATCTCGTGTCCGTCATTCAGTAACCGACGAACCAGACGTTTGCCTATAAACAGCGTGCCGCCTATCAGGAGGATGCGCATCCGGTCATTTTACCTTCCGCGCGGCCTTGTTCCCCGGATGTGTTTGAGTTGGATGGCTTTTAAGAGCGTTAACTATCCGTTGGCGGGATCAACCTGGAAATCCGAGTTAGCGTAAACTTAGCAAGCGGGGACCCGTAGCTCAACTGGATAGAGCATTGCGCTTCGAACGCAAGGGTTGGGAGTTCAAGTCTCTCCGGGTCCACCATAAATTTTGGCGCCGCTAGCGGTCCTTCGCATTGCTCGTGGTTTCGACCTGGCTCCCGCTTTTCCCGTGCGTTCTAAACGCCTTAAGTACGCCATTTTGGCGTCTCAAGTTCTCCACGAGTCTGCCGATACAACCCTTGTAGACCTGCGGACGGCGTGCAGGCCAACAGGAGGAACGTCCAATGAGTATCAGCAGCGTAAAGCAGTCCACGGCCGGCCAACAGGCAGAATTGTCAAACCAGGACGCGGTGAAATCGCGCGAAGGCGGGCAAGCCTCCCAGGCTTCCCGCGCAAAAAACCGAACAACTGAAAAGCAATCGGCCGCCCAGGCAGCGCGGCAGAATGCCCGGACGAGCACCCGCACTACTTCCCCACCGGAAAAGAGCGCGCAGGCGAGCCCGGCCCAGGATGCCCGCACTACCCAGAAGGCCCAACAATCCTTGCAACAGCCCGGAAAACGTGTGGATGTGCTTGGCTAATCAGGCCGGACTTAAGGAACTTGGCGGCAAATCTGAGTTGAAACGGCTGGCTTCGGGCGGAGCCAGCAAACTCCTGGAAGGCCTCTTCCACGATAAACCCGGCACAAATAAGAAGCGCCCTGGATCTTTTCAGATCACAGAGCGCCCGAACAGCCCTCCCCCAGAACTGCTCATTGCCAAGATACTTTGATACCGCCTAAGCCGTAAATTCCACCTTCGTGCTATATACGTGGCACAAAGCGGGTAGGAAAATCAGCGATTTTCCGCCGCCAGAGAAATCCGAGCTATCCCTGGCTTTTGGAAACCGAGTTACGGTTTTTCGACAAATCGGCCACTTCGAAGCTCTTCTTCCCGTTGCCATTCCATTCTCCGCTTGTAAACCTTTGCCCGTTCCCTGGCGGTAACTGGCTTTCAAAGTTACCGCAGTAATCCCGAAACTGGGATTCGCGTTGACGCTATTGCACCTAGCTTTTTACAGTCACCACAGGGGGATGTATGAAAGATATTCATGAGGTCTTGCGGCGCAAGCAAGCCAAGTACGCCCAGTTGGGAAAGCAGATAGAGATGCTGCAACAGGCCGCGGAAAAACTGCGGGAAGTTGCTCCTTTACTCGCTGAAATGGAAGAAGATGACGGCGCGGTGCTGGCGGATGTGGACGAGCCGGCGAACGCTATGTCCGCAAAAGCAGGCGCTTCGGCGCCCAACCCGGGAGCCAAGGGAGCACGCGCTCCTCGCTGGCCCTAAACTGCATTCCGTAAAGTTATCCCATGATCTTCCAGGCGCTCTTAGTCACGAAAGACGAGCAAACGTCCTCGGTTTTGGCTCCGGTATTGGCGGAGTTTGAACTGGAGGCGAAGTCCTGCAGCTATGCGGACGCGATTACTCGTCTCACGGAACAGAAATTTGACGCTGTCATCGTTGACTTTGACGATCCACACAGCGCATCACTCGTCTTTCAGAATGCGGGCGCCGCTGGTCACGTTGTCACCGTGGCTTTGCTGAACGACAAAAAGAGAGTGCGCAGCGTATTCGGGGCTGGGGCGAATTTTGTGCTCTACAAGCCTCTCTCGGCTGCCAAGGCTAAGGCCACTTTACGCGCTGCCATTGCGCTCATTAAACGTGAGCGTCGTAGTTCCTTCCGCGTGCCCGTGCAGGTTGCCGTGCAGCTCCGCGTGCAGGGCGGGTCTGAGATGGAAGGTATTCTGCTCGACATCAGCGAAGAAGGCATGGACGTTCTCTCGGCGCAAACGCTGTACCCGACTGCCGTGATATCAGCTCGATTCCAGCTTCCTGAATCCGATTTTCAATTCGAAGTCCAGAGCGAAGTAGCTTGGGCCAACCCCAATGGGCAATCCGGTGTCCGGTTCGCAGATTTGACGGAAAATGCCCGGGAAGCATTGAAGTTTTGGTTTAGCACCCACGCGCCGGAAATGCCGCCTGACGAACCTGAGCCTGTCGCTCACTGCCAGCTCACCGATCTAAGTACAGGCGGCTGTTACGTGGAGACGGAATCACCCTTCCCGGAACGCTCCGAGATCGTGTTGAACCTGAAAGTAGCCGATGTCGAGGTTCAGGCGGAAGGCACGGTGCGCGTCATGCATCCGAGTTTTGGCATGGGTATCGAATTCGCTGCTCGTACGCCGCAACAGCGCGAGCAGGTAAGCGGCTTTATTAACCTGCTCACCAGCCGTCCCGGTACCGTGCCGGAGCTTTCCATCACGCCTCGCTCGCTAACGAGCGCGAAAGATGCGACGCTGGCAGGCCACGCCGCGCATGATGATTTCGATGATCCTCTGCTGGAGCTTTTACGCGGCCATGAGTCGCTCGGGCAAGAAGAATTCCTGGAGCAACTCCGCAAGCAGCGCAACTCCGAAGCTGTCGCAAATTCCTAACGCTAATACACAATAAAAAATGCCCGCGTGCCGTCTCTCACGCAGGCATTCATGCCCTGGCGGGCTGTGTTCCCACCTCGAATGCGAGTACTGTAAGCCGATTCATTGGTTACAAAGTTTCAGGACAATGAATTCTTGGTGAATTTTTCCTGACAAATTGACGAATAGCCCACCCTGACGCGTCTTCGATACTCCGGTACACAAATTCCAGACTTCGCCCGGCATTTTCTTGTATTCTCTGCCCTATCCCCGGCAGATTCGGAGTGGACCAAACTGAATTCATTTTCTCCACGGCAGGTCCAAGTCAAAGCAAATGTTTCCGGTGAGGGCTTTCCCGGTTCCAAACATCCCCTGCTGCCGTTTTTGGCGATTTCCTGCGCCGCATTTTTAGCAATCGTGCCTTTCTTCTTCCGTGGCATTCCCTCCGGGCATGACTTCGAGTTTCACATGAATTCATGGATGGAAGTACTTAGCCAATGGAAACTTGGGATATTGCATCCGCAATGGGCAGCGGGGGCGCATTACGGATACGGGGAGGCCCGCTACACCTTTTATTTTCCAATTTCCTGTACTCTCGGCTCACTTTTGGGCTTACTCCTGCCGTGGAAACTTGTGACCGGGGCCTATGTTTGGATAGCCCTCACAACCTCTGGTTGCTGCATGTTTTTTTTAGCGCGCCAATGGATGGAAAGAAATGAGGCAATTTTCGCGGCATTGTTTTATGTGGCCAATCCATATTTTCTTGTGATTATTTATTGGCGGAGCGCCTTCGCGGAACTTCTGGCTGGCGCACTGATCCCGCTGCTGGTATTGGCGGCCTTTCGACGCGGGGAAAAGCCCGGTGAAATAGTTCTACCACTAGCATTGATCGTCGCGGCGGCGTGGCTCATCAACGTTCCCTCCGCGATCATGGTCACCTACTCGGCGGCCTTCTTTATTCTGGCATTGGCGGTTTCACGCCAATCTATTCGAGTGCTAGCGGGTGGGGCGGCTGGAATTCTTCTCGGTGCGATGCTGGCGGGATTCTATCTTGTGCCTGCTATTTATGAACAGAAATGGATCAGTGTTTCTCAAGTCCTTTCTGAGGGATATCGCGCACAAGATAACTTTCTTTTCGCAATGACTGCCGACCCTGATCACAATCTTTTTAATCACCTCATTTCGATTGTGGCCCTTGCCGAAGTGATCGTCCTATGCGCCACCGCATTCGTTCTGCTGCGCCGCAGGCCTCGTGGGCGATTTTTTTCTGTGTTGGCAATTTGGGGCGCCCTTCTGTGTATCTCCATGTTTTCGGTTTCAGGTCTGTTCTGGCGTTATCTGCCGGAACTTCGCTTTATGCAGTTTCCCTGGCGCTGGCTGCTTTGCCTGAATGTGCCTCTGGCTATTTTTGTGGCGCGTGCAGGGCGGCGATGGATACCTCGCATCGCGCTATATTTACTCCTGCTCGCCGTTGTTGGCTATGTCTGGCATGCCGTGCAAGCCCCGTGGTGGGACACGACCGCCGACATTGTAGAAATGCTCGATAATCAAACCAGCGATGCCGGATACGAAGGCACCGACGAATACATACCGGCTGCCGCGGATGCCTCCGCCGCGAAATCCGGAACTCCAAATGTTAGATATGAGGGTGCGGGATCGTCGCAGATTGCCGTTCATCGTTGGAATCCGGAGTTCAGATCGTTTACTGTCGCTGCGAGGGATCCCGGCACGATAGCGATACGTCTATTCAATTATCCAGCATGGAAAGTCAGAGTGAATGACCGTGTCGTGCCTTCTGAGACCGATGCCAAAACAGGTCAAATGATGATTCCTGTGCAGGCGGGAACCAGCCGGGTTGAAATCCGATTCAAGAAGACATGGGACCGCACGCTGGGGGAAATTGTTTCCGCCACAGCTGTGATTTTCATTTTGCTATTGGTTTTCAGACAAAAACAAATTTCGCGGAAAGAGAGGATGGGACACTATAGCCATGTCCGGCCCTGAACGAATTCTGATTGCAACTTCCAACCCAGGCAAGCTCCGGGATTTCTCCGGAGCTGCACATGCTCTCGGCGTACAAATCGAGCCAGTCCCCAATTTTTCTCAGCTTCCTACGGTAGTGGAAGACGGTCTCACATTTGAGGCCAATGCTCGCAAGAAGGCAGAAGAATACAGCCTGGCCGCGCCGGACGAGATCGTGCTTGCCGATGACTCCGGCCTCGAAGTGGACGCGCTCGGCGGCGAGCCCGGCGTCCACTCCGCCCGCTATGCAGCGGATGATCCCAGCCGAGGCGGCGGCAACACCGATGACGAAGCCAACAACGCAAAGCTGGTGCTTAACCTGAAGAATGTCCCTGCCGCCAAGCGCACCGGAAGATTTGTCTGCATCATCGCCGCCGCGCGCAATGGCCACACGCTGGCTGTTTTTCATGGAAAAGCTGAGGGCACTATTCTGGATGGGCGGCGCGGAGCAAATGGTTTTGGCTACGATCCATTTTTTTATTTCCCGCGAATACAGAAGACCTTTGCCGAGTTAAGCGCTGAGGAAAAAGCGCAATACAGCCATCGCGGCGCTGCTTTCCGCGCATTTCTGGAATGGTATGGGAAAATTTAGCCCCGAGTCCAATTTTGACTGCGTTCTCTTTCGTCAACATAATAAAACGCTTCGTATTCGCCGCAGAAGGCGTGGCGGAGCAGTGAATACTCACCGGCCTAAAGAGCACGGAAGTACCGCGCAGAGCAGTAGGAGATCAAATTATGTGGTGTCAGGTTCGGAGTGGACTTCTGGCGGCATTTGGCGGCTTGTTGGTTGGCAAAGGAGTTTACACCCACCAACTAATCAAAGTAGTTTTCGGCGGACTTATTGTTGTCTATGCCCTATACCGGCTCAAAGTTGCGCGCTGCGCACTACCGAATAGTGCAAGCTAGGATGCTACCCGGTCTTGGAATAATTTGTATTCCCATTTCGCAAATCGGCGGCGATGTAATGTAGCAATTCCATTTTTCTCGCGTGCCCTCCTCGTGCAATCAGGACCCAATATCGGATACAAACCTCCCGCACAATTCCCAAAATATCCAAAATGACCTTTCGGGAAAGTGTTTTCCCTACCCTGACGCACGAGGGCATTCCCTTACCACTCTCCACACATACCCGCACTGATTCGCAAGGTTTTAGATATCGGCTAGCCATCATGAAAAAGCGGCCTATCGATTGCACTATTTCATATGTACCGCGGCAGGGTAACCAGAGGGTAACCAAAAGCATTGGAACCTTCGGTAACGCCGAGGGCAGATTTTAGATTGGAATTCTCTAATGATGGCTTACAATAACCGCCTACTGTCTTTGCAGTCAGGCTCAAGGAATCGGAACCACTTCGTGATTAGAAAAACTGGCCAAAGCATTATTTTGTTATTTGCGTTGAGCGTCGCCCTTTGCGGGTCTTCGTTCGCGGTGCGTAAGACCAGTGCCCACGCACGCCACGCGCGACGCCATGGACGTTTGCACCTGAATTGGGTCCTCTGGCATCCGCTCTTCCGGCCTACGCCCGAATCTCTTTACATTCAGAATGAAGAAATTGATCGTCTGGACTTGCCACGCATTCAAGATGACGCGCAACTTGTGTCTCTTGAAGAGAGCGGCGATCTGTTGGAAATCGTTCCCAGTGAGACTCTACGCATTGCTCCGCAGCTTCCTGAGGATCGACGCTATTGCCGTCCCTGGACATTGGATTTTCTGAACGACCTCAGCGACGATTTTTACAGTCAGTTCAGTGCGCAGATCCAGGTCAACTCCGCCGTACGCACCGTAAAGGTGCAGAAGAAGCTTCGTCGCCACAATCGCAATGCGGCGCCCGCGGAAGGCGACCGAGCATCATCTCATTTAGCAGGTATCACCGTGGACATTCAACGCCGCGGCATGACCAATGACCAGATCCGCTGGGTTGAGCAATATTTGGTACCGTTGAAGGAAATGGGCCTCATCGAGCCGGAAGAAGAACGCCACCAGTGGGTGTTCCACATTATGGTTTCTGACCACTATGACGATTGGCGCGAATCGAAGATTTTGGCCGGCAATCACAGCAATGACAGTGATCGCAAAGACGAGAGTGCCGGTATTCTTCGCACCGACTCCATCATTCCTGAACTGCTGACTTCAACCGAACAGGAACGAAACATTCCCACCCGGTAAAATAATCCAGACATGATTGTCATCATGGCCGGATTGCCGGGCACGGGTAAAACCACACTTGCGCGCGCTCTGGCTCTAAAAATTGCAGGAGTAGTTCTCAACAAAGATGAGATTCGCGCGGCGATATTTCCCGCGGCAGAGGTTGAATATTCAACCGCACAAGACGACTTCTGCATGAGGGTGCTTTTGGATGCGGCCGCGTATTTATTGCAGAACAATCCTAGTCGCACCGTCCTCATTGACGGACGGCCCTTCTCCAAGGCTCAACAATTGGAACAAGTAGTAAAAACAGCGGAGCAATTAGGACAGAATTGGAGAATCCTGGAGTGCACTTGCGGAGCAGAAACCGCGCGAACGCGGTTGGAAGAACAGACCAGCACACATCCGGCGGCAAACCGAGATTACACGTTGTACTTGAAAATGAAATCAGAATGGCAGGAGGTTCATCTTCCCAAGGTAGTCATTGATACCGACCACCCGTTGACTGAGTGCGTGGAAAAGGCAGCAAACGCGATGAGAGTAATTTGAAAGTCAGTTAACTCTTCCCGCCCACCCTCTCGAAAAACAGACAAATGGATTCAATCCCACGGTAAAAATTAGGAATGTGGAATTTTTCGTTGGGAGCATGCAGATTGTCATCGGGCAACCCAAATCCCATCATCACGCTCGGAATCTTCAACACATCCTGAAAATCGGTAACAATGGGAATGGATCCGCCAGAGCGGATGAAAACAGTTTTCTTCCGGAAAACATCGTGCAGGGCTTCGGTGGCAGCCTTAATAAATTTATTGTCGGTCCCTACCACACAGGCAGGCCCCTTGCTCCAAATTTTAAAACTGATCTGGATACCCTTCGGGGTCAGCTTGGTTACATAGTTCTTGTAGCGTTCAAGAATATCTTCAGGGTCCTGGTTGGGGACTAACCTTAGGGAAACCTTGGCCGCTGCTCTGGCGGGAATAACGGTCTTCGCTCCGGGCGAAGTAAAGCCTCCCGGCATCCCGTGAACTTCAAGCGTTGGACGTGCCCAGGTGCGATATAACACGGAATATCCGGGCTCCCCGGTGAGTTTCGTGGAACCGACTTCAGTCTTGCGATAGTGTTCTTCGTTGAAGGGAAGTTTTTTCCAAGCCTTCAATTCTGCCGCACTCGGAGCTTTCACCTTGGAATAAAAACCGGGAATCAGTACGCGGCCCTTGGCGTCCTTCAATTTGCTCAGAATTTCAATCAACGCAAAAAATGGATTCGGCGCCGCGCCTCCGTACATTCCGGAGTGCAGGTCGGTCTTGGGGCCGATGGCCTCAATCTCCGTGTAGACCAAGCCGCGCAAGCCAACACACAAAGTAGGAAGATCAGCCGCGAAAAGTTCTGTGTCGCACACCAGCGCGAAGTCCGCCTTCATCTTCGCCTTCTGTTTACGGATATATTCCGCAATGGCTTCGCCACCAACCTCTTCTTCACCCTCAAACAGCACCTTTACGTTAATGGGCAGCGTTCCCCCATTCCCTTTGATCAATGCCTCAAGGGCTTTCACTTCCATCCAAAGCTGCCCCTTATCGTCCACTGCGCCCCTGGCATACACATTGTTGTTACGCTCCGTGGGCTCAAAGGGAGGAGAAATCCATTCATTCAACGGGTCGGGAGGCTGCACATCGTAGTGCGCGTACATGAGCACTGTCGGTTTGCCCGGCGCGTGGAGCCAGTCCGCATACACCAGCGGGTGGCCTTTGGTCGCGATGACCTCGACGTTCTGCATCCCAATGCGTCGCAAGTCGTTTGCCACATACTCAGCGGCCTGACGGACATCCGAAACATGTTCATCGAGCGTGCTGATACTGGGAATGCGCAGCAGGTCTTTCAATTCATTCAGGAAGCGTTGCTGATTCTGGCGAGCGTACTCTACAGCGGCGGATGCCATTGACGTCTCCTCTTTCTACAACTCAAGCGGCTACGACTGCCGGCTACAACGAACTGATGATGGTGCACTGAAAGTTAGTATAACCGAGCAGTACGCCGCGTCTTTGTTCCAGAATTTCATCTTATCGCGAACTGTTTTTCTTCAAAACGCAGCGGCGAAAATGTGCTGAGGTCGTGCTCACACTTTTCTCCACAAATGACCTGCGCCATCACCTCGGCGGTGATCGGTGCCAGCAAAATTCCGTCGCGATAGTGTCCACTCGCAACAAAATATCCGCCAGTCGAAGTTTCTCCGAGAATGGGCAGTCCATCGGCAGTTCCGGGCCGCAACCCCGCCCAGGCCTGATGCAGTTTCCCTCCGCCAAGCGCCGGAACCAACTCAACCGCGCCTTGGCGAAGCCGCCGCACCACGTCGGGTTCCACGCGCTTGTCATAACCGGCATCTTCCAAAGTCGCCCCTACCAAAATTCGGCCGTCGGTGCGAGGCACTAAATAGACATCAGCGCCGCGCACCACGTGCCGCAGCTTTGGTCCGCCGACCATGTCAAGAATCTGTCCCTTTACAGGCCGAGTGGGAAACGGGCGCGGAGGAATATTCCCCGCCCATGCACCCGCGCAATTGACGACCACCGGAGCCGAATATGCAGTTTTGCCGGCGAATACGCCACTCGCTTGCTTTCCAGAAGTCAACACGCGCTCCACCGCACTGCCTGAGACAAAATCCACCTCCCGATGCTTCGCCGCCTCGAGTGCTGCAGCCGTGAGCGCGCGCGGGTCCACGCTGCGTTCCTTGCGGAAGAACGCGGCATGCTCACGAAGTTTTAATTCGGGTTCCAACTCCGCCAGAGTTTCCGGCGAAACGGGCTCAACGTCGCCTTCTGCTTCCCACCCCGATTTCCAACCCAATGTGGAACCACCGCGGCCGGAGAGCAAAAGCGTGCCGTTCTCTCGCAGATCAACATGCGTCCCCGATTCATCCTGCAATTGGTGAACGAATTCCGGATACATCCGCGCGCTCGCTACAGCCATCGGCAAAAGCGAAATAGGCAATTCAGGCGCGAAGTCAGCGATCATTCCAGCCGCAGCGGATGAAGCTTCGCGTCCGGGCTCTCCGCGCTCCACAAGGAGCACCCGCAATCCACGTTTACGCAATTCGAGCGCCAGCGACAGGCCGATGATTCCCCCGCCAATAATAATTACTTCCCACGTGTTCACCCTTGCATTGTAGAAGACCTGCGCCTTCTTCTGCGCGTCCGCGTATCCAGGCTGACATTGCCTTAAAAATAAGACATGCTAATCTGGCCACAACGTGAGCGAACGACTACTCCCCATTTTTCACCAGGCATATCGAGGCCTGCGCCCGGGCGCTCCGGTCCCGGAGTTGAAAATTCAGTTCTATTCTTTCGCCAACCTTAACAACACCATTCGCATGCGCGAAGGCCGGCTGTACGTTCGGGTATCTGATCTGCTGCAAGGCGCGCCTGAAGACGTGATCGAAGCCCTGGCGCATATCCTGCTGGCGAAGATGTACCGCAAACCCATTGAGCGTCAGTTCTCGCTGCGTTATCGCCGCTATACTGCCTCGAGTCACATAGTGGAAAAGGCACATCTGATCCGGCAGATCAGAGGCCGAAAGCGAATGCAAACGCCGGAAGGCCGCACCTACAACCTGGAAGAAATTTTCGACGACTTAAACGTCCGATTTTTTTTCGGGCTGTTGGCTCGCCCACAAATGAGCTGGAGCCCGGGTAATGCCCGTAACCGCCTTGGCCATTACGACCCGGCCCATAACGCAATTGTCATCAGCCGAGTTTTCGATCATCCGCGCGTGCCGCAATCAGTCCTGGAATACGTTGTTTATCATGAGATGCTTCACCTGAAGCATCCCGTAAAATTGCGCGGCAGCCGGCGTTGCGTACACTCTGCCGAATTCCAGGCAGAGGAAAACCTCTTTCCCGAAGCTGCGGAAGCAAAAAGATTCTTGCTTCACTTTTAGTCGGGAATTAACAACGATGACTCTAACGCTCAAGCTCCATGGCTTCCTTAAGCAATGGCTTCGGATCGCGACGAATTCGTGTTGCCTGAAAACCGAGTTGTTGTTCCAACGCTTTGCGAGATTGTGATGATGTCGCCAGGGCCGCGTCACTGGATTCGGGGGGAAAAAGTTCTTGTGATTTGAGCAAGGCGGCATAAGCGTACCGTGCAGGGAATCCAGTCTGACCGAGGAACATTGCGTAGGAGTACCAATCAACGGCTTCATTGTGAGGATCATTCATTGTGGCATCGATCTTCAAAGCACTTTGATAGAACTGCAATGCATCACTTGTTCGTCCAAGCTTTGCTGCGAGAGAGGCCTCGGCTATCGCCGCGAAACTTTCCAATTTTTGTTCTTTCGTTTTTGCTGCCAAAGTTCGCGCCATTTTGTAAAACTGAAAAGCCCTATCCAAACGATTGACGCGTGCATTGCAATCCGCCAGCTTTAGTACAACTGTAATCAAGGTCCCCGGAGGCAACGGGTTGGAAGTCCCCGGTTGAGCAATCTTCGCGAGAAATGCCTCGTAATATGTGATTGCGCGATCCAACTTGTTTTGTCGATCCAATGCTAATGCTAAATAAAGGTCTGCATAGGACTGAGACGGGTCAAGCGCCAGCGCTTTTTGCCAGCTTTGCTCCGCATCATCCAATTTCCCGAATTGCTGTGCAAGAATCCCATGGTTCATAAGCAAAGTCGCATCATTGGGTGCATCCTTGAGCCAGTCCCCCGTCAATCGATAGGCCACGTCCAACTGCTTTTCGTGCATCAGGTATCGCAGGAGGGTCTCTCTCGGCGCAGGATCAGAAGGGTCGGCCTTAATCGCATACTCCCATGCCGTCACCGAATCCTGCGATTTTCCTTCTTCTAACGAAGCACGCGCCACTCGGGCTTGCAACGGAGCATCATACGGAGCCAGTGCTGCGGCCCGCTTTAAATCGGCGAGATCGTGGCTGTGT
This sequence comes from uncultured Acidobacteriota bacterium, assembly GCA_963831435.1. Classification (GTDB taxonomy): domain Bacteria; phylum Acidobacteriota; class Terriglobia; order Terriglobales; family Acidobacteriaceae; genus JAICKN01. The sequence goes on along the minus strand of CAWHQK010000099.1, from coordinate 13,912 downwards.
AGCGCCAGATAATAATGCACTTGATCAATACTTCCCCACGCGAGCAATAACAGGACGGCTCCTACGCGTATAAATCGTGCGCCAGAAGTCTGTCCAACGAGCCAGCGGAGCATTGCTGTGGTTCTGGTTCTCACATCCGCAACAGATTGCGAGATTTGAATTCGGGGATTAAGGAGTAGTGTCGCGATCCGTCCATCGCGTAATTTCCAAATGGCTCCATCAAGAACGAAGTGATGGATATTAACCAATGCTGTAAAAATCAGAAAGCTTCGCGTGAGATCGAAATGGAATACAAGACTGGAGAGCCATGGACCAGGAACAAAGAGCGCAATACCACCGGCAATGAGGATGGTGAAATATGCAAAGGGACGCCAAGAACGACCGGAGGTCGCCGAAGCTTCCCGTTTAGCATAGTAACTGGTCACCCAGAGATATTGCGCGGAGTGCATCACTGCGAGGACACCCGTGCTGTAGCGGCTCTGCGGGACCCTGAATCGCCCCCATAACGACAGCACCGTGGGTAAAAAAAACCAAACGCATTGCGTGGAAAAAAGGGTGAGCGAGGCAATCATTTTGCGCCAGCCTGTATGGGACGTGAACCGGCCAACAGCAAAGGCAGAACAAACAACAAAGAGCGCCGCTAGCCCAATCTGCGCCCATGAACTGATCGCGTTCGGTATATTCAGCGAAACAAACAGCGGATCGGCGGAATGGCCAGTATGAAAATTAAGAAACAGAATTGCATATGAAATCAGGAACGTCGCGTAAATTGTGCGCCCTTCTAGTGGCGTAGGCTTTGCGCCTGCGCGGCGGGCGAACATCATGAACAGACCATAATTCTGCCCACTGTAGTGCCAAGGACTCACGGTCAAATAAATCGTGAATATCCATGGGAGCGCCTGCACCCAAACATGGGACAAAATTATCGTAAGGGCCACGAGCAACGTGATGTGAACGGTAAATATCCGGTATTTTTGGAAGTCAGCGGCTGTGTGATAGGCGCGGTAAATTGTCGCCATGTAATGTGGGTAGTTAAAAAATAACGCCAGAACGTAAAAAGCGACAGACCATGTCAGCGTGCTGCTAGCGGAGAAGAAATAGGCAAAGGAGAGAAGTGGCAGAGACCACGCACCACAGCCCACTATTAAGTCTAACGAAGGGCTATAAAGCCATGTTGCGCCAGCATTTCTGCTCAAGTTCTTCTGTGCTATCGGCATGAAGGAACCGGATACCGAAAAGACTTCGTCATTTCTATGAATTGTAGGGAAATAGATTCAAGAACCAGATATCCAAAAGGGTACGGCTCAAAGTAATCAAATAGCGGGGATAGGAAGTAGCGTTGACGATATCGCGCTCCGGCGAATATCCTATTGTTAGTTGAAATTGAAATTCATTTTCAAAATCACAATTCCTTCCGGAGTCCCGTTTTTCGATGTTACAAGCGTTTATCGTCACCCTGCGTGAAGGGGTGGAAGCCGCCCTTATCGTCGGCATTGTCCTCGCCTATCTCGCAAAAATTGGCCGCCCCGACCTGCGCAAGCCGGTCTATGCGGGACTAGCCGCAGCTTTTGTCGGTAGCATCGGCCTGGCCATTGTACTTTCGCGAGTCGAGTTGAATGAGGACAGCTTCGAGGGCTGGGTCATGCTGGCCGCCGCGGTTTTTGTGGTCACCATGATTATTTTCATGATGAAAACCGGCCGCAAGCTGAAGGGAGAAATTGAGCGGAAGCTCGGCCCAGTTTCAAGCCAAGGTTCGTGGATAGGCATATTCTTCTTTGTGTTTCTGATGGTGCTGCGCGAGGGCGTCGAAACAGTCCTCATCCTCGCCGGCGTTTCCCTTAATACCACCGAACTGCTCAGTTTTCTTGGGACGCTGCTGGGCGTAGGCGTTGCCATTCTGTTTGGAGTGATGTTCGTAAAAGGCAGCGTTCGCATCAACCTGCAGAAATTTTTCCGCGTCACCACAGTGATTCTGTTTTTTGTCGCTGCGCAATTGATCGTCAGCGGTTTGCACGAGCTTTCAGAGAGCGGGGTGATCGCCTCGTCCAAAGAGGAGATGGCCCTCATCGGTCCGATCGTCCGCAATGATTTGTTCTTCTTTATCACGATTGTCGCTTTGGCGGCTTTAATGGTCCTGTTCGAATTCAAGCGGCGTCAGCCGGCTGCGCTGCCAACATCTCCCGCCGAGCGCCGCAAAGCGCAATGGAGCGCACGCCGGGAGCGTTTGTGGATGGCTTCGGTCTATGCCAGCTCTTTCATTTTTATCCTGATGGTCACAGCGGAATTCATCTATGCAAAAAGCGTAAGCGCCTTATCACCGGCCACCGAGCTCACTTTTGTGAACGGGCAGGTCAGTATTCCGCTGAAGCAACTTTACGATGGCGATCTCCACCGCTATCAGGCGAAGGAAAACGGCAAGGAAATCCGCTTTTGGCTCTATCAGAAGCCGGATGGAAAAATCGCCTCGGTATTCGATGCCTGTGAAATCTGTGGCGCGGTCGGTTTTTACAAGGGAGCAAATGGCGTCGTCTGCAAGAATTGCGCCTCTCCCATCAACGCTCAGTCAGTCGGGATGAAGGGTGGCTGCAATCCAGTTCCCTTGCGATCAAAAGCTACAGCGGACGCGATCGTCATTCACGAAGCGGACCTCGATGCCGGCGTGCACCTGTTCGAGAAATAAGCTTGGTTCTGAGTTACTGAATTTCAAGCGATCTGAATCTCAGTTGTCCTGGATTTTTCATACCCATGTTCGTTCGCCTAGTTTTCGAATCTTTCCGGCGGCAGAAGCGGCGCAAGCTTCTGGCCTGCGCGGCCATTGCCCTCGGGGTGAGCGTAGCCACGGCAATGATTGCCGTCGCCACCGGCATTGGCGATAAAATCAGCCGCGAGTTGCGCACGTACGGCGCGAACCTCGTCGTCACTCCTCAGGAAGACACGCTTGACCTGCAAATTGGCGGCGTGAACTTGAAACCGCCCACAGACGGCGACTACCTCAAGGAATCTGATCTTCCCAACATCAAGAGCATGTTCTGGGCAAATAATATTGTGGGGTTCGCCCCCATGCTGCCAGTGAATATTACTTTGCCGAACCAGGGAGAGGTCACGCTGGTAGGGACTTATTTCGCGAAAACACTTTCCTTCGGAAAACAAAGCTTCGTGACTGGCGTCCGCGCCACCGATCCCTGGTGGAAGGTAGATGGAGCATGGCCAAGCGACAATTCTGGTGACGTGCTTCTAGGCGAGCGACTTGCCACAAAACTTGGCCGCAAGGCCGGAGATCAAATTGAAATTGGCGGCGCCGAACATCGCATATCCGGCGTCCTTTCCACGGGTTCAACCGAGGATGACCAAATTGTTGCTCCCATGCCGCTGGCACAGCAAATTCTCGGCCGCCCTAACGTCGTGAGGCGAGTCTATGTGAGTGCGGTGACAAAACCGGAAGACGCCTTCGCGCGCAGCGATCCAAAAACTCTCAGCCCCGACGTCTATGACCGCTGGTACTGCTCTCCCTACCCGCAGTCCATCGCCTACCAGTTGCAGCAAGCAATTCCCAATTCTCACGCGGAACAGATTCGCCAAATTTCCAAGACCGAAGGCACAATCCTCTCCCGCATTGAAGGCTTGATGCTTCTGGTGACCTTAGCGGCTTTACTCGCTTCCGCGCTTGCCGTTTCCGCCGCCATGGCCACGGCGATTTTTGAACGCCGGCGCGAAATTGGATTGATGAAGGCGCTCGGCGCCGGGAAGACCTCCGTCGCGGCAATCTTTTTTGTGGAAGCAGCACTTCTGGCAATATTGGGCGGTACCGCCGGTTTTGCCGGTGGAGCGCTGCTCGCCGGACATATCGGCAAATGGGTGTTCAATTCGCAAATCGGAATTTCCCCCGTGCTGTTTCCCATCGTTCTGGTGATCGCGGTATTAGTCACATTCGCGGGAAGCGCCGTTGCGATTCGGCGCGCAATGAAACTTGATCCTGTGTATGCGCTTCGAGAAAACGTCTGATGAAACATATTTTCGAAGCTGAATTTAGAATCTCATGAACAAGAGCCCCAAAAAACGTCGCATGCTCGTGCGGATGTTACTGCGTTCCATCATTCGTGGACGCGGGCGCACGCTATCAGCGCTGCTGGCAATCATTGTGGCGGCGGCCGCAGCCACGGCGATGCTCAACTTGTTCGTGGATGTGCAGGCCAAACTTCACACTGAGTTCCGGAATTATGGCGCGAACGTCATTATCGTGGCGAAAGATGGACAGTCTCTTCCCGCGAACGCTCTCAGCAAAGTTGAATCCACTCTCGCAGGCCGCGGCATGGCAGTTCCCTTTGCCTACGTCGTAGCACGTACCGCTTCCGGTAAAGCCGTCGTTGTGGCGGGAACAGATTTTCCTGCCGTGCGAAAACTCGATCATTGGTGGGCCGTTACGGCATGGCCGAGTGAACAGCAACAGGCGCTTCTCGGTACGCGCGCGGCACAATCATTGAAGGCTTTAGGCCAGCCGTTCTCGCTCAGCTTTCAGGGTAAATACATTCAACTGACTCAGGCCGGAACTCTGCAGACCGGTTCCTCTGAGGACAGCCGCATTTATATTTCGCTTTCCGATTTCGAAAAGTGGACCGGAGTTGGGGCATCCACCATTGAAGTTGCAATTGCCGGTTCCCCTGCCGAAATCAATACAGCAATGCAAAAGCTAAAGCAGGATCTGCCCTCAGCCGATGTAACTCCCATCCGCCAAATCATGGCGGGCGAAGCGAACGTTTTGGGCAAAACCCGCTCCACCATGCTCTATTCTGCCATTTTGATAATCGCCACCGCCGCCCTATGCATGCTTGCAACACTGATCGGATGGGTTTACGACCGCCGCCGCGACTTCGCCATCATGAAAGCCCTGGGCGCTTCCTCAACCTTGATAAACAGCTTTTTTGCGGGCGAAGCAACATTGCTCGGAATCATTGGAGCAGTCGTCGGATTTAGCCTTGGCGTCGGCGCCGCTATTTGGATCGGCCAGGCCAGTTTTCACACGGAGGTAGTTCCGCGTTTTGGCGTATTTCCGATTGTTTTGCTGGGCAGCGTCCTCGTTGCCCTGGCTTCCGCCCTCTTGCCTATTCTTCTGTTACAGCAGGTCCAACCTGCTAACATTCTGAGGGGAGAATGAGCTTGGCGGAGAATGCCGTCATTGAACTGAAGCATGTTAGCCGATCCTACCCCGCGCAAGCGGAGGCTGGCGGCGGAAAAATCGATGCTCTCAATGATTTTTCGCTGGCCGTCACTCCCGGCGAATGGATCTCCATCATGGGCCCCTCGGGCTCCGGGAAATCCACGCTTGTAAATTTGATCGGCTGCCTTGATAGCCCCTCATCCGGTGAAATCTGGCTTGATGGTCAGAACATCGCCAATCTTTCCTCTGGCGATTTGACCCGCACCCGCGCTGAGAAAATTGGTTTTGTCTTCCAGCAATTTCATCTGATTCCCTATCTCAGCGCGGTGGAAAATGTGATGCTGGCGCAATACTTCCACAGCATGACCGATGAGCAGGAGGCGCTCGACGCGCTCAATCGCGTTGGCCTGCGCGATCGGGCCAATCACACGCCCGCGCAGCTTTCGGGTGGCGAGCAACAACGCGTATGCATTGCCCGTGCCCTAATTAACGACCCTAAAATTATCTTGGCCGATGAGCCCACTGGAAATCTTGACGCCGCCAATGAAGAAATTGTCCTGCGCCTACTGCGCGAGCTGCACGACCAGGGACGCACCATCATCATGGTCACGCACGACCCTGTGGTGGCCAGGTTGGCCGACCGCCACCTTGAACTGCACCATGGCAAGATCGCACAAGAACTCTTTTCCATGGCCGACGACGAGCAATTTGACGAGGTCTTGGAAGAGCTTTGGGTGCTGGAGGAACACTCCGAGATCGCCGAAGTTGGCCGCATGGAAGTTCACGGCGCATTGCCGGTTAGCATGGCCGTTGAAAAACTGACTGAGATGGGCTTGGTAACGGCGCGGCCGCACCCGCCTGAGGCGCACAATCACAAACCATTCATAAATCCCTGTCACGACGCCTTAAAGCCGATGGCAATGTCCACCGGCGATGGCAGCATGATTGTGGAGCTTACCGCGCGAGGGCGACAGAAAGCCGCCGACATCATTCGCCGCCACCGCCTGGCGGAGCGGCTATTTACCGACAGCCTGGCCATGGACAGCGAAACGGAAATCGAGCAACAGGCCTGCAAGTTCGAGCACATTCTTTCGCACGAGGCCACCGACAAAATCTGCACCTTTCTCGGCCACCCGCGCACTTGCCCGCACGGCGCACCCATCCCTCCGGGAGCATGCTGCGGGATAGAAAACAAGTTGGCCTCGCCTGCGCTGCAAACATCCACCTACAAGCAGTAGCTGATCCTGGTTCTCTGGAATCGCCTGTGGCGAGAACCGAACAACCAAGCTCTAGCGAACGTGATGATGATGGTGGTGATGGTGCCGCCGATAGTGCCTGTGATGTGAATGTTCATTCAGTCCGGCGTTCTGCAGGACTGCATTGCCGCTTCCTGTAGCGGATTGCGCAAGAGCAGTTTGTCCAAGTCCGGCCACCGCAAACGCAAAAACCAGCAAAAAGGACCACAAGATACGTTTCATGATCTGCGCACTCCTGGCGCTCGATTATCCTAACCCGGATTCCGCTACCAAAGTTGCGCGAAAACTACATCATATTGAGAACACAGGTTCACGATGAGGACGCATCATGAAACATCCAGACAGCCCCCGCAGTTGCATTTGCCCTAGCCTCGAATTACATTCTCTTCGGTGATGTCGAAATCCTTGTCCCCGGCCCAGCCATCGATTCCCCGCACCCTCGCTGAAATTTTCTCAGGCGTTATGGAGCGGAATGGCCCTCGCCCGCTCATGCACAAGGAGGCGGGCCAGTGGAACTCCATTTCAACAAGTAAGTTTTACAGCATGACGGCGGGAATCGCGGCTGCGCTGCGCGGTTGGGGAATCTCCACGGGCGACCGGATCGCCATCATCAGCGAAAACCGTCCCGAGTGGACGATCGCCGACTTTGCCATCGCCTTGAGCGGCGCGGTCGTGGTCCCCCTGTTTCCCACTCTTTCAGCGGACCAAACCAAGTTTCTTTTACAAGATTCCGGTGCACGGGCCGCTTTCGTCTCCACGAAAAAACAGCTCACAAAACTACTTTCCATCGCGGACGAAACAAGTATTCAAAAGATTGTGGTGATGGACGAGCCAGAAAGCGATCGAGTTGGCATTGATCGGCCTAACGACGATCGGCCTGACGATGATCGGCCTTACGATGATCGGCCTAATGACGATCGTACAGGCGCTGTTTCCGTTGCGGCCATGCATGAAATCATGGGACGCGGAATCTCGCCTGATCCCGAGTTTGAGAGCGTGGCCAGCAGAATCGTTCCCGCCGATCTGGCCAGCATCATCTACACTTCGGGCACGACGGGTATTCCCAAGGGAGTGATGCTCACCCATGAAAACTTGGCGACGAATATCGCCTTCTCCCTCCGCGAATATGCTGTCGGCCCCGGCGACATTAGCCTGTCCTTCCTTCCTCTGTCGCATATCACCGCGCGCCACGTGGACTTCGCCGTGCTCTATCGCGGAGGCACCCTGGCCTACGTTTCTTCCATTGATCAACTGCCAGCGGCGCTTAAGGAAATCCAACCGACATTTCTTGTCGCCGTCCCGCGAGTGTATGAAAAAATTCATGCACAACTTGAAGTCAAAACCAAAGGCTTTCCGAAGAAATGGATTTATGCCTGGTCCAAAGCCGTTGGAAGTTCTCATAAGAAGACAATTCTCGCCTGCGCTGTCCCTCGTTCACTAAGCTGGAAACTTGCCAACCGCCTCATTTATTCAAAGCTTCGCTCCGCCATGTGTGCCCGGGTAAAGGTTTTCATCTCCGGAGGGGCCCCTTTGGGCTATAACCTGGCCGATTGGTATGCCACCATGGGCATTCGAATCCACGAGGGCTACGGCCTCACGGAAACTTCTCCCGTGATTGCGGTGAATACTCCCGGCGCCCACAAAATTGGAACAGTAGGCAGGCCTCTGAAAAATGTAGAAGTGCGAATCGCGGACGACGGAGAGATTCTGGTGCGCGGGCCCTCGATCTTCCAGAGCTATTGGAAAAGGCCTGATGAGACCGCCGCGGCATTCGCAGACGGATGGTTCAAGACGGGGGACGTCGGGAATCTTGATGCGGATGGATTTCTCTCCGTAACCGACCGTAAAAAAGACCTGATCAAAACGTCGGGTGGAAAGTTTATCGCTCCTCAGCCGATTGAAAATTCGCTCAAGCACAATTCCCTTATCGCGGAGGCAGTCGTCTTCGGCGACCAGCGAAAGTCCGCCGGAGTTCTGATTGCCCCCAGTTTTCCCGTACTGGAAAAATGGGCTTCCGAAAACAACGTGCCGTTTGCGTCCCGGCAGGAGTTGGTTGAGGACCCTAAGGTCCGCACGCTATACCAGAGTATCGTGAGCCAGGTGAATACCAAGCTCGCCGACTTCGAAAAACTCAGAAAAGTACTTTTGCTTCCCGAAGAACTTCGCGTCGAGGACGGAATGCTCACCGCCAGCATGAAATTGCGACGGCGCACGGTGGAAGAAAAATATAAGCATCTAATAGAAAAAGGCTCCCCTGCTGGCGGCAAACGCCTAAGGCAACCAAACCCGCACATCCACCTTCCATTTTCATTACAATGGAACCATGTCTGACCCGTTAATAATCGCTGGACGCCAATTCCGCTCGCGTCTGATCGTGGGCACCGGAAAATATCAATCTTTTCAGGAGAATGCCCGCGCCCTGGAGGCCAGCGGAGCTGAGATGGTCACGGTCGCAGTGCGCCGCGTGAACCTCGACCGCAGCAAAGAGTCGCTGCTCGACTATATCGATCCCAAAAGATATTTCCTTCTGCCTAACACTGCGGGCTGTTACACCGCCGATGAAGCGATCCGCACGGCGCGCTTGGACGGGAAGTTGGCATTTCGGATTGGGTGAAGCTGGAGGTCATTGGCGATGAGGCCACGCTTTATCCCGACGTTCAAGCCACGCTCGAAGCCACCCGGGTACTGGTGAAAGAAGGATTTACCGTTCTTCCCTACACTTCTGATGACGTTGTCTTTGCCAAGCGATTGCTCGATGCCGGCGCCAGCGCGGTAATGCCGTTAGGCGCGCCCATAGGCAGCGGACTGGGCATTCAGAACGCAGCTAACATTCGCATTTTGCGTGAGGTCATCACCAGCGTCCCACTGATTCTGGATGCGGGCGTGGGAACAGCGTCCGATGCCACCATCGCCATGGAACTGGGCGCGGATGCCGTTTTAATGAATACCGGCATTGCCAATGCTCAGCAGCCCGTGCTGATGGCGGAAGCCATGAAGAACGCGGTGCTGGCCGGCAGACAGGCTTATCTGGCTGGCACGTATGCCGAAAAAGCTTTATGCCACGGCGAGCTCCCCGCTGGAAGGTGTGGTCCGCTAGTTTATTAAAGCCGAAACATTTCCAAAACAAAAGGGCGGCCATCGGGCCGCCCTTTTTAATTGATTGCAAACTTTGCAATCGCAAAACTTACATGTGCTCGCCCATTTGCGTTGCCGCCTTGGGTTGCTTCAACATCTTTCACATTTCCACATGGATGGAGTCGCCGGATACTGCGCCGGTAACCGGCAATATGAGTGGCCTTCATGACCCTTCAGGGCATCCGGGTTGTCAACCGTCACGATCTACTGGTCCTTGTCGGTAACGATGACCATTTCGCGCCCCTCTTCGAGGCACTTTTTGGTGCAATCAGCAGGCTCTGCACTCGCTCCCTTCGCGCCGCACTTCGAATCACTCACCCATCCTTTAACGGTCTCCGCCTTACCCATCTCGTCGCTGGCCATAGCCACCGCGACAACCAGGAACGCAGACAGCACTGCGAGGCAAATAGCGAATACTTTCTTCATAGGACTCCTTGATGCTTTCCACGCCCGGGCCGTGAATGACTGCTCGCCACAACGAGGCCGATAACGGAACCCGGAACGAACCGGATTTCGATATCACAGCTTTAAATTACAGGAGTTATTAACCACGCTTTTGGAAATGTGCAGCGAAACTATACCATAGATCGGCAGGGCCCAAAAAAGTTACTCGGAAATCTCTTTTTCAGCGGCTTTATTTTCAGGCGCCTGCACCGCAGGGCCTGCGGGCGATACGTAAACCATCTCACCCGGCACGCGCATAATGCAGTTGTTCTCGGGCTTCGCGCTCAATCGCTGCGAATCAGTCTTCAGTGCTCTGATTTGTTGTGTATATTGCTGGTTTTCTTTCTGCACGCCAATCGATCTCTCTTTGCAGCGCCTGATACTCGGCATGCTTTTGGCTGTACATCACCATCCCGTTGGAACCAAATACGATATGCACGAATAACCAGGCCGCCAAGAATACGACCCACGGCAACGTGGCCAACCGCCGCCGTGCACTAAAAACCACGACAGGGCAGGACGGAATTTCTCGCGCGGCCGCTCCGCCAGTTCCTCTGCCTGCGGAGCGCGTTCCACCAGCGCGCGGAGTCGGTCCGCTCTGGGCGAACTGAAACCCGAATTTTTGGATAATTGCTTTACTCGAAGATCCATTGTTTCGCCGCCGCGCTCAACTTTTCCAGGCCGTCCTCGCTTCGCGCCTCGGAATATACCCTGACAACCGGTTCAGTGCCCGAAAGGCGATAGCAAACCCAGGAGCCATCCTCGAAAACCAGCTTGAGGCCATCGGTACGTACCACCTCGCTCACGCTCGCGGCCGTAGAACTCCCTCGGCTCCTGCTTCAACTTACCAGTGAACTTCTCTTTCACTTCCGGCGTCAAGTGGAAGTTCTCACGTTTGCGGATAAAAGGAACCAACTTTGCCAAATAGTTCTCTTCAATTGCTGCTCCTAACGACTTTCCGCGACGCGCCACCATCTCACAACACAGCAATCCGGCGAGCACCCCATCTTTTTCGGGAACATGGTGCCGGATGGAAAGCCCCGCGCTTTCTTCCCCGCCGATGGCGATCTTGTCCTGCTTGATCAGTTCGCCAATGTATTTAAAGCCTACCGGCGTCTCGTGCAATTCAATTTTGTGATGGCTCGCCAGCGCGTTTACCAGGTTCGTGGTGGCCACGGACTTGGCTACGCCGTTCTTCCAGCCCCGGCTTTCCACCAGGTAATCGAACAGAAGAGCGATTACGTAATTCGGCTGAAGGAACGTTCCGTCTTCATCCACAATTCCGAAGCGGTCCGCATCGCCATCGGTGGAAATACCGATGTGCGCCTTGGTCAGCTGCATTTGTGAGCGCAGTTCGTTCAATAAATGATCGTCCGGCTCAGGCGCGTGGCCGCCAAACAGCACATCGCGGTAATCATGAACGGTAGCAACCTGCACTCCCGCATCTTTCAACAGCACATCCGAATATCCACGCGCGGCGCCCCACAGGGGATCGAAGACCACGCGCAATCCTGCTTTCTTGATGGCCGCCAGGTCCACGATTTCGCGCAGCCGCTTCAGGTAGCTTTCCCGAGGCTCAAGTTCTGCGCGTGATGCCACGGGTTTGCCCGATGATGACGCTGGCGCGGCATCACAGGCCGCGACAGCTGCCTCGATCTGTTTTGTCACCTCAGGGAGCGCGGGAGCGCCATCAGGCGTGGAAAATTTAATTCCGTTGTATTCCGGTGGATTATGCGAGGCGGTAAAGTTAATCGCTCCATCAGCATGCTCGTTGGTGACCGCGTAAGAAATAGCGGGCGTGGGTGCGGCTTCCGCAATCACCAGTGGCGCAATGCCATGGGACGCCAGGATTTCCGCCGCCAGCGAGCAGAACGTTTCACCAAGAAAGCGCGGATCGCGCCCCACGATCACCCGCGCTCCGGCGGGTTTTTGCGAAGCCACATAGCGGGCAATCCCGCTTACAGCGCGCCGCACGTTGGCAAATGTAAACTCCTCGGCGACAATTGCCCGCCAGCCTGAAGTGCCAAATTTAATTTGGGTTGCCATTATTTTCGTAAGCCTCGCGGTGCTAACCCCGGCAGTGCTAACCTTGGATGCCGGAAAATGGTTGCTGGGAATTCCACATTGAAAGGCTGATTTTATATGACGGACATGCGAATCGTCCTCACCACCGCGGGATCGCAGGATGAAGCTCGCCGCATCGCAAACACTCTCGTGGAGCGGAAACTGACGGCGTGCGTCAACATCATCTCCAAAGTGCAATCTATCTACCGTTGGGAGGGCAAAATACAGGAGGCGGAAGAGTGGCTGCTGCTCATTAAATCCACCGCGCCTTTGTTTGAAAAACTCAGGGACGCGATCAAGGAACTGCATCCGTATGAACTGCCCGAATGCCTCTCACTGCCAGTGGATGCCGGCAGCGAGGAATATCTGAATTGGATTTCCGGCTCCATCTGCGTCGTAGTCAGATTTGCAGCTGCGCCTAGATGGCCGCAAGGGCTTGGTCTAAATCCGCGAGAATATCTTCCACATCCTCGATTCCCACCGAAATCCGCACCAGCCCGTCAGTAATCCCAATCTTCCGTCGTCCCTTTTCGCCGAAGGCCGCATGCGTCATGGTTGCCGGATGCGAGATCAACGTTTCCACCCCACCCAACGATTCTCCCAAGGAACAAATCCGCACTCGCTTCAGCATTTTGTTGGCATTCGCCCGCGATCCAGTTTCAAACGTGATCATCGAGCCAAACCCGCTCATCTGACTGCAAGCCAGGTCGTATTGCGGGTGGTCTATTAATCCTGGATAAAAAACTGCTTTAACTTTGCGGTGGCGCGCCAGATACTCCGCCACGATCCTGCCGTTGCGGTCGTGCTGCTCCATGCGCACGCCGAGGGTCTTCACGCCGCGCATTACCAGCCAGCATTCGAACGGAGACAAAATCGCGCCCGCTGCCTTTTGCACGAATGCCAGCTTTTCCGCCTGTTCCGCAGTCGTGCAAACGACTACGCCCCCCAGACCGTCGCTGTGTCCATTCAGGAACTTCGTGGTCGAGTGCACCACCATGTCCGCCCCCAGCGCGATTGGCTGCTGGAAATACGGAGACATGAAAGTGTTGTCCACGACCAATTCAACTTTTTTCTTGCGGCAAACGCGGCTCACCGCAGCAATGTCACTCAACGCCATTAAAGGATTGGTCGGGGTCTCCACATAAACCATCTGCGTATTTTTGCGTATGGCTTTTTCCACGTTTCGCGCGTCGGCCGTATCCACGTAGGTGAATTCCAAACCAAAGCCGGCCAGCACCTGATTAAAAAGCCGCGGCACACCTCCATACAAATTGTCGCCGCAAACTAAATGGTCTCCAGCCTTCAGCAGCGTACAGATGGCGTTGATCGCCGCCATGCCGCTGGCAAACACCTTGGCGCCAATGCCACCCTCAAGCGCCGCTAGATTTTCTTCCAGCGCGGTCCGCGTAGGATTGGACACACGGGCATATTCATATCCCTTGTGCTTGAATCTCTTCTTGCACGTAGGTAGACGTCGCGTAAATTGGAACGTTCACCGCCCCGGTCGTCGGATCGGGCGGCTGCCCGGCATGAATGGAGCGAGTGGAAAATCCCAGGCGTTCATTCTTTTTGGCCACGTCTACACTCCACCTTCGAAAATCTTTTTGGATAGATATCGTTCTGCCGAATCGGAATCATCGTCACCACGCGCTTGCCCGAGCCCAACCTCTTCGCCACCTGGATCGCCGCGAACACATTCGCGCCACCACTTGATCCGGAAAGCACTCCTTCGCTTCCCGCCAATTGCTTCACCATGCCGAAGGCATCTTTGTCATGCACCATGATGATTTCATCGCAAACCTTACGATCAAAGTTCTTCGGCACGAAACTCGCCCCGATTCCCTCCACTTTGTGTTTG
>CAWHQK010000098.1:0-38942 GCA_963831435.1 uncultured Acidobacteriota bacterium | reverse complement strand
AGCAAACCGATTTACATGGAAGCCGAGAAGACGGCGTGGCGATGGAAATCGCGCTGCATACAACGACGGCTATTCCGAAACGTTTTCAGCTTCGCCAACAACATCAACACCGTCGACGGCGGTACGCACCTTTCGGGCTTCCGCACGTCGCTGACCCGCACCATCAACTACGCCGGGCAGCAGCTGGGGCTTTTCAAAGAAGTGAAGGAAAACCTCACCGGCGACGATGTTCGCGAGGGACTGGTCGCCGTCGTCAGCGTGAAGCTGTCGCAGCCGCAGTTTGAAGGGCAGACGAAGGGCAAGCTGAATTCCGACATCGCCGGCACCGTGCAGGCGTTTGTGAACGAAAAGCTGGGCGCGTTCTTCGAGCAGAACCCGACGGTCGCGCGCAAGATCATCAATAAGGCCATTGAAGCGGCCCGCGCGCGTGAAGCGGCGCGCAAAGCTCGCGATCTCACGCGTCGTAAGGGTGCGCTCGATGGCGGCGGACTGCCCGGTAAGCTCGCCGATTGCTCCGAGCGCCAGCCGGAACGTTGCGAACTGTTCCTGGTCGAGGGCGAGTCCGCAGGCGGCACCGCCAAGCAGGGCCGCGACCGCCGCTTCCAGGCGATCCTGCCGCTCAAGGGAAAGATTCTCAACGTCGAGAAGGCCCGCTACGACAAGATGCTGGGCCACGAAGAAATTCGCGCCATGATCACGGCGCTGGGTACGCGGCATCGGCAAAGACGACTTCGATCCGCGAAGCTGCGCTACGGCAAGATCATCCTCATGACCGACGCCGACGTGGACGGCATCGCACATCCGCACGCTGCTGCTCACGTTCTTCTTCCGCCACATGCAGGAGCTGATCAAGCGCGGCAACGTCTACATCGCGCAGCCGCCGCTTTACTCCATCAAGAAGGGCAAGTTCGCAGCAGTACATCAAGGACGATCGCGAGTTCGTGAAGGTAATGGTGAAGCGCGCGGCCGATGGCATTGATCGTGCGCTACGGCGAAGGCGCGGCCAAACTGGAAGGCACGAAGCTGCCAAGCTTCATGACCATTCTGAATGAATACCTCGGCTTTTTCGACAAGGTCAACAAGCGCATGCGGGATGAACAGCGTCACGGAATTTTGCCGAAGATCGATCTTTCCAAGCGCGCTGACTTTGAAGGCGACAAGAAGACGCCGCAAAAAAGATCGAAAAGCTGGAGAAAGAACTGAAGAAGCTGCAAAAAGAACGGCAGTTCAAGGAAGTAGAGAGCCGCTTCGACGAAGAGCACAACCTGTGGGAAGTGCGTTATGTGAATTCGCAGGGCGCAGAGCACGTCATTAACTGGGAACTCGCTGCGACGCCGGAATACCGTCAGCTGCTTTCCAAGTTCAAGCAGATCGAGCCTTACATGGAGCCGCCGTTCGTGGTCGAGACACTTGTGAAGGCAGCCCCGCAAATTCCGAAAAAGCCAAGAGCTGACGAAGATGAAGCGAAGACGACTGAGAAGTCACAGAGAAGGCGGCAAATCGCTCCAAAAAGAAATTGGCGGAGGCGGAAGTCGTGGAAAAAGCATCCGCTCGCGATCTTTTCGAATATGTGATGAAAGAAGGCAGCAAGGACTACACCATCCAGCGCTATAAGGGGCTGGGCGAGATGACCTCTCCTCAACTTTGGGAGACCACCATGGACCCCGAGCGGCGCACGCTGCTTTCGGTGAGGCTCGAAGATCTTGCTGAGTGCGAAACCATCTTCACCACGCTCATGGGCGAGGACGTGGAAGCACGGCGTAAGTTCATCGAAGAGAATGCGCTGGATGTGAAGAATTTGGATATTTAGTCCAGTTTTCCATTCTAAAAAGGGGTGGCGAAATCGCCCCCCTTTTTTATTGTTAGGGACAATTTGTGCATTATAATGCAAATAATAATGGTGACATAAATGAAGCTCAAACTTCGCCCAGTGGGCACATCTACAGGAGTACTGCTTCCTAAAGAAATGCTGACCCGGATGAATGTCAAAAGGGATGACGCCCTTTTTGCCGTTGAGACTCCGGAAGGATATTTGCTCACTCCTTACGATCCAGAGTTTGAGAATCAGATAGCGGCAGGCCGTAAATTTATGGCGCGATATCGAAACGCGTTTCGGGCATTAGCGAAGTGAAAGAACCGCGCTGGATTGGCGTCCAGGCGCTGCTACTCCTTCACGCTGAGACGTTAGCTGAGCATGGGGGCCTAAAGGGAATTCGCGATAAAGCGGCGTTGCATTCCGCGATAGCGCGTCCGCGAAATATTTTTGTATACGAGGCCAAAGCGGATATCGCCCGCCTAGCGGCTGCCTATTCGTTTGGAATTGTTCGCGGTCATCCATTCAATGACGGCAATAAACGAGTTGGCCTGCTGGCAGCAGGCTCGTTTTTGACGATCAATAGATTTGAGTTTTTTGCGACCGAGGCAGATACAGTCGAAAAATTCTTCGACCTGGCTGCCGGGCAGTTAACCGAACCTAAATTAGCTGCATGGATCCGACGAAATATCAAACGAGAGCGTTGATTTTTATTGCTGCATTCCGAACCATCCCTCACACCAGTCCCTCCGACTATTCCATGTAGAATCGCGAGGAATGACGGACTCCGTCCCCACGCCCAGCCCGCAGCGCACCGGTTTTGGCAGGTATCTGCGCCTGCTGCGCCCTGGCCACGAGCACAGTGCGTTTTCGGCAACCGTGCTCTTGATGACGGCTGTGCTGATGTCTCGTCTTCTGGGATTCGTACGCGAACAGTACATTGCCTGGGCTTTTGGCGCGGGTTCCATCACCGATGCCTACTATGCGGGCTTTACTCTTCCTGATTTCCTCAATTATCTGATCGCAGGCGGTGCTGCCTCTATCACTTTCATCGCCATCTACACTCGCTACCTTACCGAAAAAAAAGAAGATGAGGCGAACGAAACCTTCTCTGTAATCATCACCGTGATGACGGCGATCCTGGTCGTCGGGGTTCTCATCGCCGAAGTTCTGTCCGGCCCCTTCTGCCGCTGGTGGTTCAAAGGACTTGCTGAGATGGACCTTTGCATCCACCTCACCCGCATCGTTCTTCCCGCTCAGCTTTTCTTTTATGTTGGTGGCGTCGTCTCGGCCGTTCTGGTTTCGCGGAAGTTGTTTCTGTTCCCCGCGTTCGGGCCGCTGCTCTATAACGTGTTTATCATCCTTGGCGGCCTAATGTTCTCCCGCCGCTTAGGGATAGCGTCACTTGCCTACGGCGCACTCGTGGGCAGTTTCGCCGGGCCGTTTCTCATCAACGCCATTGGCTCGGGACGCATCGGCATCGGTTACCGCTTTTCATTTCGCATCAGCAATCCAGGTTTCCGTGAATGGATCCGTCTATCCATTCCGCTGATGGTGGGCGTCTCGCTGGTCACCGCCGACGACTGGATCTTGCGCCGCTTTGCTGCCGACACTAAAGGCGCAATATCACATCTGAATTATGCCAAGCGGCTTTTTGGTGTTCCCATTTCCATTCTAGGGCAAGCCACCGGCCAGGCTTCATTGCCCTTCTTTGCCCGGCTATTCAGTGAGAAAAAGATGCAGGAATTTTCCGATACGGTAAACGGTTCCATCTACCGTATCGTCGCTTGCTCACTGTTGGTAAGCAGCTTGTTGATGGTGACCTCACTTCCGCTGGTAGATCTTTTATACCGGCACGGCCACTTTCATTTTTCTGATTCGCAAGACACGGCGGTTTATCTCTTTTGGTTTTCGCTTTCGCTGATATTTTGGGCGGCGCAGGCGTTGTATGCGCGCGCTTTTTACGCGGCCGGCGACACGTTGACTCCCATGATTGCAAGCACGCTTATTTTGCTCGCTTCATTGCCTGTCTATGCCGGATTGAACCGTTTATACGGGACCGTTGGACTGGCCATTGCATCCGACGTGGGAATCGCTACAAATACGTTGGTCACAGCTTTCCTCCTCCATCGCCGCAAACTGGTGCCGGGCAATGAACTGGACTGGAAGGAACTGGGAAAAGTTTTGCTTACCGCGACAATCGCCACGTTATTGGGATACTACATAGGCAGGTCGGTGGTGATTTCCGGTAGTCGCATGGCCGACCTCGAATCGGTCCTGCTTGTAACGCTTACCTGGGCGGCGGCAACAGCGGCAGGTTTGTGGCTCACGAAATCGAAGCTGTTGAATGACCTGCGCCGAAAGAGGCGCACCGCCTATCCGCGCGTCGCCGAACAGCAATCGCAATTGAATTCTTCGGCTGGCCGCTGACGCTAGGAGTATTCCCGCTGCAGTACGCGAAGATTTTGCAGTGCGTCACGCAGCGCTTGCCGTTCGGCATCGCTGATCTCGCCGTCAGTGCACTGGCGAAGTTTCTGCTGGATGGCTTCTGCCGCCTCCTGCACTGCGCTTGGCAACTTTGAGCCGTCTACCTCCAGCAAAGCCGCACGGTAGAGGTCCCTCCAACTATGGTTAGAAGCGTTCATTCACACGAATTAGAAAAAACGTGCATCGGAACGAAGAAGGTACGCGACGGCAAGGAGAGATGTCGGTTCGCCAGCGAACGAAAACATTGCCTTCCGGTACCTTGCCCGACTGTGCGAGCGGGCACGGCGCTTGAGCCCTACTTCCCATTTTCCCGGGAAGATATCCTCTAAAGCGAAGGATTTGTGACTGTGGAAGAAGGTTTTATTCCACTTTTACTCGTCTGATTCGTAGCGAACAAGTTTCGCCCAAACCTTGAAGGGTATTCCGTCGAAAATTATCCGTTCCTTCTGAAGCGAACGTCTCTGGCCCGTCAGAGTTGTTCTCTGCGTCCTCCTGATTGGCCTGTAATTAGTTGTTTTTATGGAGTTTAGGAGAGGCCTACGTAATATCTATAGCTATTTTCTGGAATTTCAGGGTACAATAATGATGCGTTTGACTTTGCGGTAATTTTGCACCACAGCAGTAATCTTCGCTCAACCCAGCGTGACCTGCCTGCAGAAGCCCTGCCGAGTTTCAGCGCGATATCAATCAAAGGAAATAAGCAACACATGGAAACAGGAACAGTGAAGTGGTTTAACGATGCCAAAGGTTATGGATTCATCAGCCGCCAGAATGGCGAGGATGTATTCGTGCATTTCTCAGCCATCCAGGCGAACGGATTCCGCAGCCTTCAAGAAGGACAGCAAGTGCAGTTTGACGTTGTGAAGGGCCCCAAAGGCTGGCAAGCAGAGAACGTCAAGTCTGCCTAACCACTTCCACACAAAACTCGGTAAGGGCGGCCTCAACGGGCCGCCTTTAGTTTTTTAGGAGCGGCTTTACCTCTTCAAGCTATCCGGAGCTTTCCATCTTCACCGCCATCTCCAGCAACTTGAGTACGCTGTTCCAGTTTCTTCCCGTGCCGGTCGTGCCCAGCGTTTTAACCACTGACATCCAGGCAATCTTCGGCCGCGCTAAACCTTCAGCAAAATAAATATAAAGCTCGCGCCCGTTGAGATACATCTCCTCTGAATCGCTTTTGATCTTCATGAATTCTCTTTTTGCCTCGGCATCTGGCTTTTCGGCGAGAAAGGTAACAAGAAGTTTGCTGGGATCAATATTGTCCCTGCCGGTGAAAGGACTTCCCGCGACGGCGCTCCTCATCTCTTTGATAGTACGGAGAATTACATCGGGCCGAAACTCGAACTTCTTTTCGATGGCAACTTCTATGCGGTTGCGCAGTTTCGCGAGATCCTTCTCTTCGCTGCAGAACACTACGTTCCCGCTTTGTATGAAGGTTTGGCAGTCTTTCAGGCCGAGCGATTGGTAAACATCGCGAAGCGCCTCCATCTTGATGCGATTGTGCGCTCCCACGTTAACGCCGCGAAGCATGGAGATGACTACCGGCATAAATCAAGAGGTGGATGATTTGGGCTGACGGTTGGTGATTGTCGCAATCAAAGACAGCAACGCCATCAGGCAAATAATGACCAGTGAGCAGACACAATAAATGCACCAAACTCCAAGAATGTCTTTCTCAATGTGGGCGAGGTACAGCGAGAATGCGAGGCCAGCGATTGCTCCCGCAAGCATCACGCGGTAGGACTTCCCCCACGCCAGGATTGCCAACAGCAAATATCCTGCAATTCCGATATCCGCGACCGGAATTCCATGAATCAGGGCGAAAGGGCTTTTGTTCACGATGCCACAATCCCAGTGCGCATTGATGCTGCACGGGGAATCTCCTTCCGTGCGGTAGTGCTCCCGCAAGGCGAGTGCAGCTACCACGATGCCAGCCAACGCAAGCAGGATCAGAACGTATCGCATAAGCACCTCTTCACGGTTTTGGCGTCGCGGCGGAAGCGACAGTAACCTTCTCCAGCCAGTACTTCTCAATGTCCCCGCTATTATCTACCACCAGGTCGGCGCTGATCGAATCGCCGGGATGGAGCTTCTGTAAATCGGATGCTGGCCGGATTTCATACTGCATCGTCATCGCCCCCATGAATCCCGGAACATCGTCGCCGTCTATGTTCGCTTCGGAAGACTTTGCGTCTACCGCAACAATCTTGCCCTTGAAGGGATAGTGCTTGATTGCAGCAGAACTCTGCGAAGATGAAGATGCCGACGATGAATTGGCGGACGACGGAGCGCTGCGGGTGCAGGCCCCGCAGAACACCGTTAGCAAAACCAGTAAGATCGCACTCTTGTAGGGCGGAAGTAGGGAACGTGTCATTGGGTCTCCATTCTATTTCGTTGCGTGACCATAGTGGAAGCGATAACGAAGTTCGACGTACAGTTCTCGCGGATTGCTCCAGTGAAAGCCTCCGAAAGTCACGCTGTTGTCGAGTTCCAGCCGCCGGTTCGCGACGTTCAAAGCATTCAGCGATGCAGAGAATTTGTCACCGAAGTCTTTGCCCACGGCCAGATCGAATGACGTGTGGCCGTGCAGATAGTCTCCCGGATACGGCTGCCCGGGAAATCCATTCACGAATCCTGAACCGTAATAAACGTTCGTGGATGCGTAACTCCGCCAGGGAAGGGATAAGTCGCCGCCGATGTTCAGCGTGTTGCGCTGGTCGTGGTCGAGTGGTTCAAACTCACGGTCCAAAGTGAAATCGGTAAGGCCGCCGGTAATAGTGCCGTTGCCTTGCGCGATCTGGTTGGAGTAGGTCAGGTGAAGCTGCGCGCGATTGGCGATGCGTGGCGAGCGCAACGTCAGTTCCCAGCCGCGAATCACCGCACGGTCAATAGAAAGCGGAAAGAAGATGTTGGACGCGCCAATATTGTTATGGTCGAAGAAATTCGTAGCATTGGTGCGGAATGTGTCCGCGTCAAGTACCCACCCGCGTAAGGGGATGCTCACGCCAAACTGGTGCTCTTCATCAAATTCGCCGTGCAGGGGAATAAAGTCCAGACCCTGGCCCTGCGCAAAATTGATGAGCGCCGGGCCACTCACTGTAAGCAGCGGCGGTGCCTGATAGTAATGGCCGTAAAATGCACGGAAGGTCCAGTGAATGCGTGGGAACGGTGACCGTTGCCCCAAACCGCGGACTGATAGCGCTTTCGTCAACGCCGCCTGAAAACCGCGTAGGCCGCATGCCGGCGATCAGAGTGAGCCACGAAACCGGCGTGAATTTGTCGTCCACAAAAAATGTTTCCTGATTTCCTGTAGGCCGCTCAAGGCTGTTGATCGGCGCATTCGCACTGCCGTCATTGAAAATGGCCCCAAATGTCTGGTTATCCTTTTGATAAAAACTAAAAAAACCTGCCTGTAAATTATTTTTCGCGAATGTGGCCGCGATGCTCGCCTGGCCGCCCGCGTAAGTTGATCCGCGATTTTCCGTGGTGGCAATGGGAGTGTCCGAAGCCAGGCTGTTATAGTCGCCGCTGTTGTAGTGGTAGAGCGGCGAAAGGGTCATCACCACTTTCGGGCTGAAGGTGTGTACCCAGGAAAGGTTCACCACACCATCCAATTCATGTTCGCTGTCGCGCAAACCAATGCTGGGATACTGTGCCGCAAATCCATTTTCCGGAATGTCGGCATTCTCAATATCGTTGGGGTCCGGATCGTAAGGGACCTGATAGTAGTCACGCCGCAATGAACTCACCAGCCGGAGCTGATTCGTCGGGTTCACGTTAAAGATAAGAGTTCCAAATCCACCGACGCCATTGGCTGCATCGTGAACTACCGCGGGCACAGGCGGTTGCAACCCAAGATCGCTGCGGTTCCCGTTGACACTGGCATAGTAAGCAAACCTCTCGGTGTGGCTTCCGAAGCTGAGCGAGTCGTTGGTCTGCCCGTAATTCCCCGCGCTTAACACCAGTTCGCCTTCGTTGTTGCGCTCAAATCCAGTGCGTGGAACAACGTTGAAGACGCCATACGTACGGTCTCCGAACTCGGCGCCGTAGCTGCCGCGGTCCACTTCCAGACAGTCAATGTCCTTGGGATCGAATTGCGGTCCGATGTTGGCGGCGATGTTGGTATTAGGGATAGGAACGCCATCCACCAGCCACGTCGTCTGGTGCCCGCCGCGAATGTGCAGCATGTCATGAGTGACGTATGAGCCCGGCACGAAATTGGTAATCATGGCCATGCTGTTGGTGCGGTCAGCGCCGGGTGTGCGTTGGATGTCTTCGCGGTTGATCAGCGTTGTGGGTGTGGCGGAGTCCGTGGGTACGGCCTCTTGCTGACTTGAAACGGTCACGGTTTGCTTGGCCGTCGCGATGTTCAAGGCAAAGTGAAGACGAAGCTCGGTGCCCGAGGTGAGCACGATGTCCTGCTGCTCTTTTGTGAAGTCAGGCGCGGAAACTGTGATCGTGTAATCGCCCAGCGGAACGGACTGAATTAGAAAGTGACCGTCGTCATCGCTGATCAGAGTCTTGCTCCAATCCGACGTTTTTGATTTGACGATAACTTGCGCCCCGCTGATCGGACGATGCTGCGGGTCATGCACAAGCCCCTGCACGACGCCAAAAATTGAGGCAAATCCGGACAAGGCAGAAATAAAAACGAATGACAAGAAAATAAGTGCCGGCAAAATCCGGATACGCAACATCTCCACGCGCATAATCTCTCCACAGAGTCATGACAGGGGATACATCTGAAGAATCCGGGCCGCTTTCGTGCAGAGGCAAGCATAGCTTGAGATGAAAGCAGTATTGCGCTCCCGAATTCGAAGTTGTATCAGGCGAGGGAGATTGCAGGAGGGGCGCGTCCGGAATGCGTGGCAGGCACATTGAGTTCGATCGCGCTTGGACTAGACTTGCTTTGGAGAACACCTGCCGTGAGTGCAACGTTGACTTGAACTGGAGAGCCGAATTCCGCCCACTGGCCCGGCGCCATTGGTACGCAGCAGCAGTGCGAATGGCAAAACGAATCTGCCGCAAATTGTGCAGGCTGCGACTGATGAGAGTGCATCTTCCGCATGCAACAGGCATGCGATTGCATATTGCCAGTGCAAGAACCATCCAGCGGGACAGTCGAAAATGCCAGCGCCACGGGAGCAAGCACGCTCACCAGGAAAACAACAAACGTCGCTCTGGCCGTCGTTCGATGCATAAGCGCTAAAACTTAGAGTAGCTAGTCAAGCATAGGTTACAAGTTCGAAAGGATGCAAGCGCCTTATGCAGGAATTTGTCAGCGCACAAATCTAGCCACGGTGCGTTCGGTGGCAGCCTGACTATAATATCCATCGTATGAAAACATTCATTCGCTATGCGCTCATGGCCTTGGTGCTTCTGGCGGTGGCGATGTCTTCCGCCTTGATCACCATGACGCTGGCCATTCACGGAAGTGAAGTGGCCGTGCCGGATTTCGTGGGGAAAACCGTTGCCGAATCCCGCAAACTTGCGGATGCCAGCGGTCTTGAACTCAATGTGGAACGCGAGTATTACAGTCCGAAAATTCCTCAGGGGCGAATTCTCTCCCAACTGCCGCCCGCGGGAATGAAAGTCAGGCGAGGATGGCAGGTTCGTATCGCGCGAAGCCTGGGACCACAGCGCGTCAATATTCCAAACGTTCTGCAACAGAGCGAGCGCGCAGCCGAAATGAACATTCAACGGCGCGGCCTGGACTTAGGCTCAATTGCCCAGGCGCAGATGCCGGGAGCGACCGCCGATCAAGTGCTCTCGCAAAGCCCGCCGCCGAATGCCAGCGATGTTGCCGCCCCCAAAATCAGTTTGCTGGTGGCCGCCGCCACACAGCCGCAAAGTTTCGTAATGCCGAGCTTCGTCGGGCAGGGCGTTGGCACCGCGACCCAAACACTGGAGGACGCCGGGCTTTCATGTGGGCACCGTCACCCTCGAAGGTCAGCCGGCCGGGGCCGGAGCCGCAGCCACCCCGTCGGCGCCACGTCCGAATGCGGCCAGCACAATTGTGTCCCAGACTCCAACCGCCGGGGACAAGATCGCTCTAGGTTCAACCATTAATTTTCAGGTGCGTTGAACCCTTCATCGAATCTCCGCATCTCCACGAGCCTCTATGCAACAATTCGCCAACACTTGCGAGCAGGTTTCCGGCACCACCAAAAAGCTGGAGAAAAAATCCCTGCTCGCCGCTTATTTTCTTTCTATCTCTCTGGAAGACGCCGCAATCGCAGCGGTCTTTTTCTCAGGCCGGCCTTTTCCCATGTGGGAAGAGACAACGCTGCAAATTGGCGGATCGTCGTTGTGGCGAATTGTTCAGGACCTGTCAGAAAAAAGCGAAACTGAGCTGAGCGCAGCTTATCGCCGCCATGGTGACCTGGGAGCAGTTGCCGGGGAAGTGCTCCCGCCGCGCGAAGTAACGGATCTCCCGCTAACGGAAATACAAAAAAGGCTTCGCAAGATTGCAAGCCTACGCGGAGCAGCAGCCAAGAGCGCTGAAGTGCGCCAACTGCTTTCTCTGGCCACGCCGCTCGAAGCCAAATACATCATAAAAATTATGACCGGTGATTTGCGTATCGGCCTGAAGGAAAGCCTGGTCGAAGAAGCCATCGCCGCCTCTTATGACGTTCCCCTGGCGCAAACGCAACGCGCCAATATGCTGCTCGGCGATATTGGAGAAACCTTGCGCTACGCCGCCGAAGGCAAACTGGCGCAAGCAGAAATGCGGCTTTTCCACCCCTTGGGATTCATGCTGGCCAGCCCCGCGGAATCAGCCGAAGATGCGCTCGCCTATTTTCATAACGCCTGGGTGGAAGATAAATACGATGGCATTCGCGCGCAGGCCCACTGTTCCGGCGATGAAGTAAAAATTTTCTCGCGCACGCGTGATGAAATTACGGAATCATTTCCCGAACTTCCCGGAGCGCTCGCGGGGCTTCTGCAGCCGGCTGTTCTCGACGGCGAAATTGTTGCCTGGAGCTACCCGGCACAAGCCTCCGCCGAAGCTGGGCGCGCACTTCCGTTCAGCGCTTTGCAACAGCGCCTGGGCCGCAAGAAAGTCAGCCATGAATTAATGCGAAAAGTCCCGGTAGCATTTCTTGCGTTTGATGTCCTGTACGCCGCCGGGGAAGTTTTAATTGACCGCCCCCTAAGCGAACGATCACAAATTCTTGAAAAACTTCTCGCGGAGCGCATCTCTGCACCTCCGCGTGCTCGTGCCGGACAGGCTTCGCTGGATTTCGACGGTCCGGAAGATGATGCCGAGCATGAGATCCGCTTGATCCGCGCTCCCGTCGCTGCCGCTTCCACCGCGAAGGAACTCGACGAGCTCTTCGACGCCGCCCAGGCCCGCGGCAATGAAGGGCTTATGATTAAAGACCCCGAATCTGCGTACACGCCGGGCCGGCGCGGAAAATCCTGGCTCAAGCTCAAGCGCGAGCTGGCCACATTAGACGTGGTCGTAACCGCGGTCGAATATGGCCACGGCAAGCGGGTAGGAGTGCTGAGCGATTACACGTTCGCGGTATGGAATGGCGATCAACTGGTGAATATCGGCAAAGCATACTCCGGTCTTACTGACGCGGAGATTGCCGAAATGACCACGTGGTTTTTGGCCCATACGATTGACGATCAGGGGTTCCGGCTTGAAGTTGAACCAAGGATCGTGTTGGAAGTTGCTTTCAATAACATGATGCGGTCGGAGCGTCACAACAGCGGCTTCGCGCTGCGCTTTCCGAGGATCGTGAGATTGCGCCCCGACAAACTGTCGGAAGAGGCGGACACGATTGAACGGGTGCGGGAAATCTTCGACAGGCAAGCCTCTTGACCAAAGGAAAGCATTCTTGAGACGAAAGATCAATTCTAGCTCCCGCCTTCTTTTGCTCCCTTTAGTTTGCGTTCTTCTCCCGGAATCTGGAGAATGGAGTTTCGAAGTGCTTTGACTTTTACTCCTCTCTGGCTCAACGCGCGAGCAGCATTACATTTCTTCTCGAGCAAAATCCCCAGCAGAAGATGTTCGTTCCCGATATGAGAGTCTAAGAGTTGGTCCGCTTCTTCGGCAGAGTGATTTAAAATACGCTTCGAAGCATCGCTGAAGGGTACCTCTATTTTTTGGGTAGCTTCGCCCGCGAAGGCGCCGCTAAAGATTTCTCCTCGAAACTCAGGCTCACTTGTATTTCCGAGTAACCCAGCGATGAGCCAACGATCTTTAAATAGTGCCATCAGAAGATGTTCTGGTTCAATGGATGAAGAACTGTACTGGCTGGCTTTCCACCTCGCGAAAAAGACCGTACGTCGCGCCTTCTCCGTAAACCTTCCAAGCATAGAAGTTACCTCCAGAGACAAGGTAGAGGACAGCCGCAAAATCGATTAGATCACCCGCCTA
Source organism: uncultured Acidobacteriota bacterium (assembly GCA_963831435.1). GTDB lineage: Bacteria > Acidobacteriota > Terriglobia > Terriglobales > Acidobacteriaceae > JAICKN01. The sequence goes on along the minus strand of CAWHQK010000098.1, from coordinate 26,256 downwards.
AGCGGCCCTGCTCCCGCTCCTCCCCCACCGGCACTACACACCCATGCGCCACCTCGCAAATGGCATGTTCCAACTGGATCGTGGTGTGCTCAATGTGAAAGCCATCGTGCAACCGTTCTTTTATATCGCGCAGAATTCGCTCACTCATCGAAAGCGGAATATCGGCAATGGAAATATGGCACGAGAGCGCGTGCATCTCCGATCCGATGCTCCACACATGCAGGTCGTGCACATCGTTCACTCCACCAATTTCGCGGATGGCCGCCTCCACCTGCTCCAGCTTCATGCCCCGCGGTGTGCCTTCCAGCAAAATATTGAGCGTCTCGCGCACAATGCCAAAAGCCGACCACAAGATCAGCGCGCCAATGCCAAACGACAGCGCTGAATCAATCCACAATTGCCCCGTCGCGAGAATCGCCCATCCGCCCACGATCACAACAGCGGTTGAAACGGCGTCTCCAAATTGGTGCAGAAACGCGCTGCGGATATTTACGTCGCGGCTGGACTGATAGAGCAGCAGCGCGATCACTCCATTCATAATGACGCCCGCCGCGGCCACCCAGATCATGGTTCCCGCATGGATCGCCTCGGGTTTTTGTAATCGCTGGAATGCTTCGTAAAAAATGAAGAACGCCACCACGATCAGCAACGCGGCATTGATCAGCGCTGCAAGAACTCCAGCGCGCCGCCAGCCGTAAGTCTTGGTTGCGGAGGCTGGCCGCGCTTCCAGATACACGGCAACAAGCGACAGCCCTAAAGCCAGAACGTCTGACAGGTTGTGTCCTGCCTCTGAGATCAAAGCCAAAGAGTGTGAGCGGAGTCCGCTCACCAGCAGCAGGACTGTATAGGCCAGCGTCACCAGCGTAGAAATCTTCAGCACACGCGCCGTTACGCCATGGTGATGGCTATGCCCGTGGCTCGAATGGCTATGCACAACCCAAGTTTACGAGCTTACGAAAGCCCAGTTCAACTAAACAAACGCAGCCAAAGCAAAAGCCCCTCACTTGCGTAAGGGGCTTCTTGCGATACAAGCCGGAAATTCCGGGTTAAGTTACTGTTGCGGCGCAGCAGGAGAAGTAGCGGCCAACTGCTCCAGATCATTCTTCAACAGGCTGACTTCCACGCGGCCACCGCTGGTGTGCTTGGCCTTGGCGGCTGTCTGGTCCTGCGAAGGTGCTGGCGCATTGCCCATGCCCACAACATAAATCCGGTAAACCGGAATGTCATGGTTAAGCACCAGGTAACGGACTACCGCGTCCGCCATCTTCTGCGACGAAGCAATCGCGGCCTGGCCGTGGCCTGAGGAGAATCCCTGCACTTCCACGATGTAGCCGTGCTGGCTCTTCAAGGGAGTTGCGAGATCGTCCAGGGCAGTCTTGGCATTGGTGTTCAAAACGCTCTGTCCGGGGCGGAAACGGATTTCCGTCTGGGTGGACGCTTTGTACTGGTCAATGTTTCCCACTACCTGCTCAACGGTCGTCAGGCGTGTCGTCGCCTGGTTGGCGGTGTTCTGCGCGGCCTGGGCGCGGTTGCCGGCATCCACGGCATGCTGATCGGCTTCGTTTACTTTAGTCGAAGCCATCTGAATGCCTTGCTGGGCGCGGGAATCCACGTCTTTGATTTCTTTGGTGTTCGAGGCCGTGAGCTCATCCAGTTCGTTCACGCGATCGCGGATGGGCGTGGTCTGCCGTTGTACATACTTTTTCCGGGCAAACGGATTCAGGTGTCCCCAGAACCCTTCATGGGTGTCTGGCTGCAAGGCCGGTTTCCCGCTGGCGCCAGTCGCTTGCGCGGATTGGTCGGTGGGTGTGGCCTGGGTTGCAGCCGGTTGTTGGTCCTGGCTGGTGGTGCTCTGCTGCGCAAAAGCCGGAAGCGCAAGCGCGAGGGCCAGAAGCAGCGCTACGGAGATGCGATTTTTCATTTCGACTTCCTCCAAATTGGGGGAGCTTTTAGGGCTCCGCTCCAGCACGCCTAACGCGCGTGTTGCGTGATTTGCGTCCCATCAAACTCGACTAGTTTTGCTATTTTCGGCCATCGTTGACGCGACGCTGGCCCAAAGTCACGGTGCCTTTGATGCTTGCACCCACTCTCTCGTATAACAAGTCTCGTGCCAAACCTTAAAAAAGCTAAGTTCTTGCTTTTCAACTACATTCTAGTCCAACCGCGCGTACCACAGACGCGAAAGTGCTAGGCAAATGGTAATTTTGGCGAATTACATATAAAAACTGCCCGGAATTGAGGAAAAACCCTGCTAAGCGCAATATTTTTCATACTGCTCGTGAATATAGTGGTCCGTCATTCCTGCGATATAGTCACAAATTACCCGCGGAAGCGGCTCCTCATCCACTTTTTCCTGGTAACTGGAAGGTAACTTCGTGGAATGTTCCATCCAGAACTCAAACAATTCCCCTATGATCCGCTCCGCATTGTTTTTCTCCGGCTCCAGCGCCGGATTTAAATAAAGATTCTTGAATAAAAACTCCTTGGTCGCCCGCCGGTCTTTTTCCGTTTCAACCCCAAAGCCTGTCAGCCGGCGCGGAAAATTGCGGACCTCTTCGACAGTGTGAATGCCCGTATTTTGAATTTGCTGCTTTGTGTTTTCGATCAAGTCGCCCACGAAGGCATTCAGCAAATGCTTCAGCGCTTCGTTGAATTTAAGTTTTTCTATTGCGTCGGGCCATGCCGCTTCCGCGGCTTTGTAAAAGTCTGCGAATCTCGGCACATCTCTGCGGACTGATTCGAGCGTCAGCAAATGCGCCTCATACCCATCATCCAGGTCGGCGATGCTGTATGCGATCTCATCGGTCCAGTCGATCAGTTGAGCTTCCAGCGGAGGCCGTTTGTCCAGCAGATATTCGGTAAGCTCCGGATATTCGCGCGCGGAATAGTCGTGCGAGTGCTTAATGATTCCTTCGCGCACCTCGAAGGTCAGGTTCAGCCCCCGGAACGCGGCATAGCGCAGTTCAAAATCTTCTACTATACGCAGCGCGTGCAGATTGTGGTCAAAGAAGAATCCGTGCCGCTGCATGACCGCATTCAGCACGGTTTCTCCGGCATGACCAAATGGCGGATGCCCAATGTCATGGACGAGCGCCAGCGCCTCCACCAGATCCACGTTCAGATTCAACTGCGCGGCTATAGTTCGGGAGATTTGCGCGACTTCCAGGGTGTGGGTCAGGCGGTTGCGAAAGTGGTCCGAATAGCGGCGGCTGAAAACCTGCGTCTTTGCTTCCAGACGCCGAAAGGCCCGCGCATGGATTACGCGGTCCCGGTCACGCTCAAAATCATTGCGATACGGATGTTGCGGTTCGGCATGCCGCCTTCCGCGGGATTGTTCCACCTTCACCGCATAGTCGGCCAGCATTGCCTGAGTCTAGCAGGGTAACGCGCAGAATGTGTAGAGTGGCATTTTTGGTGGAGTCGGACTTCAGTTAGAGAATGCTACTGCTTGCTCCCCGACTCTTCCTTCGCCAGCTTTACCCGCGCCGTCTCCAGCTTCTTCTGGATCTTCGCCACATCGTCGCTGTCCACTTCCGCCGAGATGGTTTTGTTCCACTCCACCAGCGCCCGCTCCCAATGCGTCGCCGCCAGCCGCAGATGGCCGGTCTTCTGGTACAGATCGCCCAGGTGTTCCTGTACCGTGGGATCATCTCCCATGTGCTGGGTGGCCTTGGTCAGGTTTGCTTCCGCAAGGTCATACTTTCCGAGCTTGAAATAAGCCCAGCCCAGGGAATCGAGATAAGCGCTGTTTGCCGGATCAATATCAACTGCCTTCTTGATGTAACCGAGTGCCGTATCCAATTGCTCTCCGCGGTCCGCCATCATATAGCCGAGGTAGTTCAACGTCGCCGCGTCATCAGGATGGTCAACCAAGATCTTATGAAAAGTCTCTTCAGCTTTTTCGTATTTCTTCTGCCGCTCGTAAGTCGAACCGCGCAAAAATTCGACATACTGTTTGTCTTCATCTTTGGTGGAAAGCTTTTCCGCCTCGTCAAGCGCCTGCTCAGCCTCAGGCCAGCGCTTGAGCCGGCTGTACATCTGCGCCAGTGAAATATAAATCTCCCGGTCACTCGAGTCGCCCTTTAACAATGACTTGACTTCGTCGAGTCCTTTGTCCGGCTGGCCCATGTCGGCCAACTGCGCCGCATAAACCATCTTCAAGCCGCGATCTTTTGGAAGCTTTTCGGTGGCTTCATGGGCAGCGTCGGTGGCCTGCTGCCACTGCTTCGCTCCGCGATAGGTGTCAATGATTTCCTGGTAGCCCCGCTGCTCGTTTTCGTCTCCGAGCGTCAGCATTTTACGGAACGTGGCCAGCGCCAATTGGTCGTTGTTCTGGTCGCGATACACCGTGCCTAGCCTCTCCAGAAAAATGGCACGGTTATTCTTATCGCTCTGGCTTAAGTTGCTATCGGAGGAATCAGTCTTTTGCAGCAGTCCCGTCAGGATTTTCGCGGAGTCGTCATAACGCCCCTGAATTTCATACACCGTCGCGATGTCGTAGGAAACTTCTTCCAGATCCGGCACCATGGACTGCGCTTTTTCCAGATTCGTCAGCGCTAAATCGTATTTCCCCTGCTTGCGGTAAATCTCGCCTATGCGCGCATAGGTTTGCGCGTCTTCTGGGTTGGAAGCCGCGATAATCTTGTATTGCTCGAGCGCGGCCTGGTCTTGGCCGTCATTTTGCAGATTTTCCGCCAGCCCGCGCATTGCATCCAGATTGTCGCGATCCAGCTCAATCGCGCGCCGGAAGGCCTTAATGGCCTCTTTGTATTGCTTCTGCTGCTCATAGGTACTGCCCAGCATGGAGTAAAGCTTGGCGGAGCGCGAAACGTCAGGGATGGACATCAACACCTGCGCCGCGCGTGTGGAATCGCCTTCCACGTTGTACAGATAAGCGAGCGTGGTAACCGCTTCTTCGGAATTGGGATCCAATTTTACGGCTGTCTTGAATTCGGTCTCGGCTTTTTGCAGATCATTGTTCAGCCGGTATAACCGCCCCAGCAGCAAATGATCGTCCACGCTGTCGGGCTCGAGCTTGGTAATTTCCTGGTATTGCTCAATGGCGTCGTGCAGCGTGTTCTGCGATCCTTCGCTCGATTGCTCTTCTCCGAGCGACCGCAAATAAATGCTGCCGAGCAATTTGTGCGCCTGCAAATTGTTCGGGTCGCGCTTCAGAATGTCTTGTACTTCGAGCACTGCATCGTGCTTGCGCCCCGTCTTGTCATACAACTCCGCCAGACCAGAAGTCAGATACTCGGAGGTGGGATCGGCTTCCACAGCCGCGCGAAACTCCTCAATCGCCTTCGCCGCCAGGTCACTCCGACCGTAAACCATCATCTGCTCTTCGTACATGTGCGCCATGGCGAAGTGATAATAGGCGGCTGCCTTGTCGGCTTTAGCGGATGGAGCCTGCTGCGGGGTCGCTGGAGCAGGCTGGGTAGCGGGTTTTTGCGCGAACGCCGCGCCTGCCAGCAACACGACCGATGCAAGATAAAAACGATTCATGGAAAACCTTCGAGACCCTGTAGCCATAGCGATTGGATGCTCTTCCGCTGCGGGCGGGTGCTTCAGTTATTGTACCGTTATGGCGTGGGAAAATGGAGAAAAGCATGGCGCGGCAGACAGCGTTTGGCCATCAGAAGTTCAGGAACCTATGATGGCCCGTTCCGCTGCACATTAGGCGGGGTTTAGTCCTTTTGATTTTCCAATCTAAACAATCCTAGGCATTTTGCCCGAATCAATGGCGGAAATGGCGTACTCCGGTGACAATCATTGCCAGATTCAGACGGTCCGCGGCGTCAATGACCTCCTGATCGCGTACCGATCCTCCCGGCTGGATAATCGCGGTTGCCCCGACGCGCGCGATTTCTTCCACACCATCGGGAAAGGGAAAGAACGCGTCTGAGGCGGCGACGGTGCCCTTCAAAGGAAGCACAGCCTTCATGGCCCCGATTTTTGCGGAATCCACGCGGCTCATTTGCCCTGCGCCTACGCCAACCGATTGGCCGTCTCGCGCGTAAAGAATGGCATTGGACTTTACGTGCTTACAAATTTTCCAGGCGAACAGCAGCGCGCGCTTTTCTTCCGGCGTGGGTTGGCGCTTGGTGACGACTTTCAGGTCAGCGTCCGTAAGCGGGCGAATGTCATTGTCCTGCACCAGAATTCCTCCGGAAACATTCTTCAGCACCCATTTTTGGGGCGCGTCCTTGATTTCAACCAGGCGTAAATTCTTTTTGGCAGCGAATTTCACGCGTGCACCTTCATCAAATCCCGGCGCGGCGATTACTTCCAGAAAGAGCTTCGCCATCTCCTCGGCTGTCGCGCCGTCTATCGTGCGGTTCACCCCGATCACGCCTCCGAAGGCTGAAACCGGGTCCACCTGCAATGCTTTCTGGTAGGCCTCAACCAGCGATTTTCCGGTCGCTGTCCCGCAAGGGTTCGTGTGCTTGATGATCGCGCAGACCGGTTCTTCAAACTCCTGCGCCAGGTCCCATGCGGCCTGCAAGTCCACGATGTTGTTGTAAGAAAGCTCTTTGCCCTGGAGCTGGCGGCCATTGGCCACCCCCGTTCCCGAGCCATCCGAATACATTGCAGCTTTTTGGTGAGGGTTCTCGCCGTAGCGCAAATCCATGATTTTGTTGAATGAGAGCCGGAAATTCGGCGGGAAGCCGTCGGAGTTCTGCAACTGCAAAGGCTCGTCTGCCGTAACTCGCTCCAGGGTGGAAGCAATCGCGGCATCGTACGCGGCCGTTGTGGCAAAAGCCTTTTGCGCCAAACGCCATTTTGTGCGATGCGAAAGCTGTCCGCTATTGTCAGCCAATTCTTTCGCGATAGCCTCGTAGTCGCTGGGCGAGGTGACAATGGCGACATCATGAAAATTCTTGGCAGCCGAGCGGATCATGGAAGGCCCGCCGATATCAATATTTTCGATGAGTTCCTCAAAATGCACGCCAGGCTTGGCGGCGGCTTTTTCAAAGGCGTAGAGATTCACAACAACCATGTCTATCGGCTGAATGCCATGCGCAGCGACGGCTTCGCGATGAGCGGGCACATCGCGCCGGTGCAGAATGCCTCCGTGCACTTTGGGATGCAGTGTCTTCACGCGTCCATCGAGCATTTCAGGAAATCCTGTGAGGTCAGAGATGTCTTTCACCTGAATACCAGAATCGCGGAGCAGCTTGGCCGTGCCTCCGGTGGAAACCAGCTCTATGCCCAGCGCCGCCAACTTCTTTGCGAATTCAACTAGTCCTGTTTTATCAGTGACACTGAGAATGGCGCGTTGGACTTTCGATGGGGACATGCAAACCTCAAAACTGGAATTCGCTGCGGAAGATGCAGCTAGAAATTCTAACAGGAGAATGGGTGAGAAGAAGGGACGAGGATAAGGGTGACGAAAATTTTGATGATGGTGCAGTTTGCGATGCGAGCGGTTCGTGCCAGGATATGGCTTTAGCCATATCGGTGAAGAACAAAAAGTAGACGGGCTTTAGCCCCACAGAGCCTGAAGGCGGTCATCTGACAAGCCCAAGCGGCAGGCCTGAAGGCCTGCCCTGATACGAATCTTCCCCGCAAACTGCACCACTACCTGAAATTTTTTCTGCGGAGCTAAATCTTGGCTTTCGCTTTCAACTTAACCTGCCCGTCCTGCACTTCGACGGTGTATTCCACGCTGTGGCATCCGTACTGTTTGCGGATTTGCGAGGTCTTTTTCTTGACGAAGGCGCTGAAGCTTTCCAGATTGCCGGAGACAGGCTCTCCGGCCTTCTGTTTGGCTTCCGATAGAGCTTTGTAGAGTTTTTCCACGCGGTCTTTCTCCGCGTTTACGTCGGAGCATTCAATTCGCAAAGGTTCTTCCGCGGGGGCAGCCCCCGTCGCCGTGCCTCCAGCCGCCCCGATTCCGTACACCGGATGATGTTGCTGCACGTGCTCTTCGGTGCGCACGCCTTGCACCGAGAGCAGCGCATCCTGCGGGCGGCGGTAGCCTTCCTCCCGGATGCGGTTTTTTTTGCGCCACAAATCGCTGTACATGGCATAGCGCTGTGCCATTTCGTTATAGCGATACCGCTGGGAAAAACTAAGACGTCCGCCATCCCCAAATTTTTTTATGAGGCTCGTTACCTTCCATTCAACGTCCGAGGGAGGCTTTTTGGTCGGATTATTAAAATAAATCTCGTACTCGATTTTTAATCGGCGCAGTTGCGAGTCGAGAAGTGTTAGTTCTTCGTCAATGGTCACGGAATTTTCCCAGCTAATAGTTTAGGGAGTATTTCCGGCAAGGGCGAGGTACCCGCGGGGCACAAAAGGGCATGGTACGAAAGTACCTAAAGACAGCACTTAGCACTTAGCACTTAACATTTGGCATCTAGCGCTTGCAGGTTCGTGGCGGGAGGGCTCAGAACAGTCCAAAAAAAGCAGCTATTTGCCGCCGTTTGCTGCCATTTTCTTGACCATGGCGAGCACCAGTTTGCGATCACTCTCGTTCAACGTGGTCGCATAACGGCGAATCTGGCTCAGGAAGCGGACTTCGTCATCGGAAAGTTGCGGCAGGCCCTTGTTTCCATTGCTGTGCGCGGAGTCAGAAAAGAACTGGGAAAGCGGAAGCTCCATGGCCCCGGCGATCTTTGCGAGCGTATCGAGCGATGGCACCGTGTGTCCATTTTCTACTCGCGAGAGATAGCAGCGAAGCAGGCCGGTCCGCTTCTCAATGTCGCCCTGCGACATGCCCTTCTGCAATCTGTAATTCTTAATGGTCAGGCCGATGTTCATAGGCGGGAAGCTTGCCTCCGAAGGCTTCAGAGGATGGCTGCATAGTAACCAGAGCGGTACCTTCTGGCAAGTGGAAAGTTATGCCGCGAAATATTGGCATATCAGCAATCAGTTAGAGGGATTGTCATGGCGTTCGGATCGCCGGGTTCCCGCCACGTTGCTCTGGGCGGGCGGACCCGGCGACATCCAATCGCAAATTTCTCCGGCTACTTCTGCAAATTTGCGTGCAGAAATTTTACCGTCCGCTGCCAGGCGTCGGCTGCATCGTTGATGCGATAGCCAGCTGTGTTGTTGGGATTTTCAAATGCATGGCCGGCGTCGGGGTAAATGGCGACATCCACTTTTTTGCCCAGCGCTTTCATCTGGCTTTCAAATTTCTTTACGTCGTCCGGGGTAATGCCTTTGTCCTGCGCTCCGAAAAACCCCAGGATAGGCGCGTTGATTTTTTTTAGGCTGGCATCATCGGTCGCCAGATGGCCATAGTTGATGACGTCGGCCTTCAGCGTAGGCTCCTGCAGCGCGACATCGAGCGAGTAGCCTCCGCCCATGCACCAGCCGATTGCGCCGAGCCGGTCTTTTTTGACATTGGGCTGCGATTGCAGGAATGCGAACGCGGCCTGAAGGTCGCGCGCGGCGCGGTCTTCCGGAACTCCGCGCATAATTTCGTGGGCTTCTTCCGGAGTGGTGGCTACCTTGCCGCGATATAGATCAATGGCCAGCGTCACGTAGCCTTCATCGGCGAGCTTTGAGGCTTGCTCCTTCACCCAATCATTCAACCCCCACCATTCGTGGATGACCATCAGCGCCGGAAATGGGCCGTTGCCTGACGGCGTGAAAAGGTAGCCGTGAACGGTTTCATCTCCGCTGGGGTAGGAAACTTCCTTGGAGGTTGCGGCGAAGGCGGAAAGAGCGAAAAAGACCGTAACCGCTAGAAGGACAATTTTCTTGGAGAGCGCCATGTATTCCTCGTGATTGATTTTGAATTCGGTAATTGTGAATCAGCAGTCGTGAATCGTAAGCCCGCAATTCCCCGCGCCGAACTGCGCTACCACTGTAATTCCATGTATAGAGCGCCTTCAATAGGATTTGTTCTGTAGGGCGCGATTTCCTGAAAGCCGAGTTGGCGATAGAGCGATACCGCGGGGGCCATCAGCGGCGCGACGGTATCGAGCCGCATGCGCGGGTAGCCAATACCAATGCTGCGCGCCTCAGCGATGATGGATTCGGCCAGCGCCCGGCCAAACTTTGAGGCGACGGAACTGCGGTCGAACGTAGAGCCGCTTCATCTCGCAAATTCCATCTTCCAGTTTGTGCACGGCGACACATCCAGCCAGTTGTCCTTCATACTCCGCGAGCAACAGACGTCCATTCGGAGGAGCGTAATCTCCCGGTAAGTTCGCAAGTTCCTTGTCGAAATCCTGGAAACACAGACTGAAGCCTAGCGAATGCGCGTATTCCAGAAACAATTCGCGAGCCTGTGCAATTTCCTCCGCGGGAAGTAGCCTGTTTGATCGCCAGCCCGGGAATACCCGAATTTACCCCATCAGCATTCCGCCATTCACGTTGAGCACGTGGCCGGTAATGTAGGCGGCTTGATCGGAGGCCAGGAAAGCTACCGCCTGAGCTACGTCTTCGCTCGTGCCGATACGCCCCAGCGGAATCATTCCCAGCGCATGCTGCTTGAATTCATCGCTAAGTCCTGAGGTCATGGCAGTCTCAATAAATCCCGGAGCGACGGCGTTGCAGGTAATGCTGCGCGAGGCCACTTCGCGGGCGATGGCCATGGTGAGGCCGATTAATCCGGCTTTGGATGCGGCATAGTTGGCTTGGCCGGCCTGGCCCGTTTGCCCAAAGATCGAAGTGACGTTGATAATGCGTCCCCAGCGCTGTTTGAGCATGGAACTGATGGCCTGCTGAATGCAAAGATAAGCAGAAGTCAGATTGGTGTTAATCACCGTGTCCCAGTCGGCGCGCTTCATCCGCATTACCAGTTGATCGCGGGTAACTCCCGGCGTTGTTGACCAGGATTTCAAGCTTTCCGAATTGCGCTATGGCGGCCTTGAATGCCGATTTCACCTGTTCTTCTTCCGCTAAATCGGCAACGAAGACCGGGCTTGTCCGCCCACGGCGGTAATTTCCTGCTTCACCTGTTCCAGCTTTTCCTGGTTGCGGGCCACCAGCGCGACGGCAGCGCCTTCTTTGGCGAGTTGCAGCGCGCAGGCGCGCCCGATTCCCTGCGATGCGCCGTGACCAGCGCGATTCTTCCGGCAAGCGGCATGAATTCTCCTTAATAAAAATTTCAAATTAAAATTTCAGACAGCGATGAACAAAGAAAGAAAATTATAGCTGGATGCGGGATAAAGGCCAGATCGCCACTTCCAACTTGCGAGCAAAGTGCAAAACAGGAGGAGAGTCCGGGAGCGCGATGCCACTCGCCTCGGCTAATGTGTTTGTTTCGATCTCGGCCTCCGCGTCCTGCAATGGCCACGGCTGGTGATGGATATCGCCGCGATAAACATTCCCGGCAAAAGTTGTGTAGAGGCAATAGCGTTCCGTGAGCCAATGCTCCAGCGTGCCTGGGGTGCGAAGGCGGATGGCGCTGATCGGCTTGAATTTTCCACGGAACTCGGCGGAAGGTCCGCCGATTCTGGTGGATTGATAATGAATGGTTTCGCCAATGGGCTCCGACTTCATCCGGGCGTGAAAGTAAGGAAGATGAAAGAAGCGGCGCGCCGCCCACACTGCCGGCCAACTGGCCGCGTCAAGACTGAAAAAATACACGCCCGGTTTTCCCTGAAGAGTGACATAAGTCCGCACATTCAACTCGGGAAGGCTCGATAAGCCGGGAATCGAAGGCAGATTCCGATGGCGCACGCCGCTCATCCAGAAAGGAACAACGCCTACCCATGCGCTTCCGTCAAATATATCCAGAGGCAGGTTGGCCGGAAGCACGCGTCGCAGGTTTTCCGGCGGGAGGGGCCAGTGCGCAAACAAAAGATCGTGCCATATTTGAGCTGATGTCCAGCGAGTTGCCGGTACCGGCCAGGGCCGGTGAGCTACGGACTGGAATGCAGGATGCGGCATAGTGGTTCCTTAAAAGGTATATTAAGATTTCTGTTCGAGATGAGGATTCGTTTTCATGCCTGAAGTGACTGAGATCGTTCCGCCCGCGAGCGTCGCGCAATCTGAGAAGCCGGCGGTGGAGGTTTTCGCCGTCTATGGCGTTGAGCCTGAGGTGCTGGCCTACGCGATGGCCAAATACTCCCGCTCGGCGCTTTCCATGAAGGAGTCGCTGAAGGAGATCAATCAACAGAAGGCGGAGAAATTTCTCAATACTTTTTATTTTCAGTATGGGCACCGTTCAATTGCCGATTTGGCGCATATCGCGCTGGCCATCGAAAAATTGTCAATTCTCGCGGCCATTGCCGTTGCCGATGAGCAGCGCTGGGACGGGCAGGAGCGCTCCACGCGCTATCAGGATTTCAGGAAGAGCGGATACTTTACGCCGGATTTTGGTGGGGATGAAGAATCGCGCGGGGCATTTCGCGCGGGAATTGACCGACTGTTCGCTGACTACGATTCGCTTTCGTTGAAGGTCTTCGAATATCTGCAGAGTATTACGCCCAAGCCTGAAGAGATGAAGCAGGACGCCTACGAGCGCACGCTGAAGGCGCGGGCATTTGATGCCTCTCGCTATTTGCTACCGCTGGCAACGAACACATCGCTGGGCGAGATTGTGAATGCGCGCACTTTGGAAACGCAGGTGGCGCATTTGCTCGCGCATACGCATAAGGAAGTGCGAGGTCTTGGCGAGCTGTTGAAGCAGGCCGCTATTTCTCCGGCTTACAACGCGAATTTTGAGTCGCTGCGGGAATTGGTGAAGCAGATCGGCGCAGTGTCGCCAGAACTGGCGGAGCGCGCGGAGCGGGAGTTGCTGCGCGAGGTGCGGGTTGCGCCGACGCTAGTGAAATATGCGGACCCGAATGCGTATGAGATCGAAACACGGCGGGAACTTCGGCAGGCAGCGGCGGAGTTGATGCATTCCGCGCCGATTGAGCCTTCTGCCAGCGTGGATCTGCTCGACGAAGAGCCCTTGGAAATCGAACTCGCCACGACGTTGCTTTATCAGCACTGCCATTATTCCTACCGTCAGATTCGCAAAGTGGTGGAAGCCGCGGGAGAAAAACGCCGCGCCGAAATTATTGATCTCGGTCTGCGCCATCGCGGACGGCATGATGAGATGCTGCGCAATTTTTCTGCAGGCCAGCAGTTCCGCTTCGATATTTTGATGGATATTGGCGGCTTTCGCGACATGCACCGCCATCGCCGTTGCGTGCAAATCGAGCAGGCCTTTACCACACAGCACGGATACGACACGCCGTCCGAAATCCAGGCGGCAGGGTTGTCGCCGCAATACGATGCGGCGATGCGGAGTGTTGCAGAGTTGGTGGAGAGGCTGGCTGGCGCGGGAACTCCCGAAGCCGAAGAAAATTCTCAGTACGCCATCCCACTTGGCTTCCGCAAGCGGTGCCTGTTCAAAATGGACTTCGCCGAAGCAGTCTATATTTCTGAGCTTCGAACTGGGCCTGCGGGGCACACTTCTTATCGCAATGTTGCCTATGCCATGTACGAAGCGGTGGCGAAGAAATATCCGGCGCTGGCGAAGTATTTCCGCGTGCACGACATAAAGCAACCCGTGGATTTATTGAAGCGGTAGCTCGCAATCAACGCTGTTGCAAATCGCTGCTGTAAGCCAATGGTGATAGAAATCTGGTGAATAAAATGACCAAGCTCCTTTTGCGGCTTCTAGCTTCTGCAATCTTCATTTTTGCGTTTCTACCATTTGTCCAAGCTCAACAATCCCAAGCCGTTACCTGGCCCGCACCGCACGAGGGCGATTACATCGTTCACGACTTTCATTTTCAGTCTGGCGAAACTATGCCCGAAGTGCGCATGCACTATACGACATTGGGTGCTCCAGTAAAGGACGCTGCTGGGCGCACCACCAATGCGGTGTTGGTCCTTCACGGAACGGGCGGCTCTGGCACGGGCTTCTTGCGTCCCATTTTCGCCGGAGTTTTATTCAGCCCCGGCGGACTGCTCGACGCCAGCAAATATTTCATCATTCTGCCTGACAACATTGGCCACGGAAAATCCAGTAAGCCCAGCGACGGAATGCATGCGCACTTTCCGCAATACGAATATGCCGACATGATCGCGTTGCAGCATGAACTCGTGGAAAAGGGCCTGGGAGTAAACCATTTGAGGTTGGTCATGGGCACATCCATGGGTTGCATGCATTCGTGGATGTGGGGCGAAACTTATCCTGACATGATGGACGCACTCATGCCGCTGGCTTGCGAACCGGTGGCGCTCGCGGGCCGCAACCGCATTTGGCGCAAGATGATCATTGATGGGATTCGCAACGATCCGGAGTGGAAGAATGGCGACTACGCGACGGAGCCGAGAGCCGGGCTGGAAATCGCCGCGGATTTTTTGTTGATCGCGGGCAGCGCGCCGCTGCACATGCAGGAAGATTTGCCCACGCGCGATGCCGCTGATAAATATCTGGATGGTTTCAAGAAGCGGGTCATTCCGGAATTGGACGCGAATGATTTTCTTTATGCAGTTAACTCTTCGCGGAATTACGATCCGTCGGCAAAACTTGGCGATATCAAAGCGCCGGTGATGTTCATTAATTCCGCCGACGATTTCATCAATCCGCCGGAATTGGGCATCCCGCAGCGGGAAATCAAAAAAGTAAAGCATGGCAAATTCGTTTTGCTGCCCGCTTCCGAGCAGACCCACGGCCACGGCACGCACACCTGGGCGGCAGTCTGGCAGCGGTATTTGAAGGAGTTGCTGGAGGAATCGCAGCACTGAACCAAACGACCTAGTAATACCCCCGCGCGCGACTAAATGTTCGAGGCCGCGGAGCGCTGCCGCTTGCCGTGAAGAGAAGAAGCCGAAGAACCTTTCAGGAACTTTTCGCAGGCTTCGACCGGCATGGGTTTGGAGAAAAGAAATCCCTGAACCAAATCGCAACCTAAGCGACGAAGTAGTTCCAACTCTTCCTGCGTCTCAACCCCTTCCGCCACCACGCGCAATCCAAGCTGTTGGGCCAAAGTCACGATGGCTTGGACGATAGCGCCTTTTCCTGTGCCGTCGCCGGAGACAGAATCGAGATCGCGGACGAATGATTGATCAATCTTCAAGGTATCAATGGGAAGGTTTTGCAAATATTTCAGCGATGAGTATCCGGTACCGAAGTCATCAATCGCGGAGCTAATGCCCAAAGCACGAAGCTGCGCCAGGCGTTCGGCGGCGCGTTCGCAATTTTTCATCACGACGGTTTCGGTGATTTCAACCTCAAGCGCCGACGGAGGGAGACCATTTTCCTTCAGGGCGCTGGAAATTGTTTCCATCCAATCCTGCCGCTCAAACTGCAGCGTGGAAACATTGACCGCGACCCGCAGCTTTGGATAACCCATGGAACGCCAGGCCGCAAGTTGGCGGCAAGCCTGGTAAAGAACCCATTTGCCGATAGGCACCACCAGCCCAGTCTCTTCGGCAAGGGGGATAAATCTCTCAGGCGGAATCAACCCTCGCTTTGGATGCGCCCAACGCAGCAAGGCCTCAAAAGCGACCAGTTCGCCGTTCGCGAAGAACTGCGGCTGGTACTCAAGATGAAATTCATTTTTGTCGAGCGCCTGGCGCAAGTCGCCTAACAAATCCAATCGTTCGCGCAGATGAGCATTGAGTTCTGGGGTGAAGATCTGAAAGCCATTCTTGCCGCTGAATTTCGCATGGTACATCGCCGTATCGGCATGCTGCTGGAGAGCCTCAGGTTCCATGCCATGATCTGGGAAGCAGCTGACACCGATGCTCGCGCTAAGGGAATAATCGCGGTCGGCGATAAGAATCGGCTTGCGTAGAGTATCAAGGCAGCTTTGAGCAATCATCAAAGGATCGTCCAATGCCTTCACATCACTAAAGACGAGACAAAACTCATCCCCACCGATGCGGGCCAGAGTATCGGCCTTGCGGGTGACAGAACGCAGGCGGCGCGATACTTCGATGAGAACCTGATCGCCAGCCTGATGGCCCAATGTATCATTGATGTACTTAAAACCGTCCAAATCGAGAAGCAGCACAGCCACGCGAGACTGGTGACGATTGGCGTAGGCAATGGCCTGTTGCAACCGGTCTTCCAGCAGAAACCGGTTCGGAAGCCCGGTGAGAGCGTCATGTTGCGCCTGGTATGACAGCCGGTCGGTCAGACGGCGATGTTCAATGGCGATGGAGGCCATTCCGGCGGCCACATGCAGGCGGCTGCGGTCCTCAGGAGTTGGTTCTTTGATTTCTCGAAAGAAAATAACTATCACGCCGAGTGGCAGTCCGCCAGCGTCAACCACGGGCGCCGACCAGCATGAGAATAAGTTCAAGGACGCGGCCCATTCACGAAGCGAGTTGCCTCGGCTCCGGGAGGGAAGATTGTCTACGAATGACATCTCCCAGGATTTAGAATCCACCTCGAGCGCGGAAGCGATTTCCTCCAGAGTGAATCCTTCAAGCCCCATTGAAACGTCTTTGCTAAAAGTGCTGGCCGCCACGAAACAAAGCTTGCTGGGCTTCAGAAGCAGCGTGGAGCACAGAGCGCCGGGAAGCTGATTTTCCAGAATGTGCACCAGCTTATAAAGGCTCGCTTCCAGCGGCTGATTCTGGGTAATCATTTCCAGAAAATTACGGCGTTCCACCTCCATCCGCTCGTGGCGTTTTCGCTCCGTCACGTCGCTTGCCAATAGCAGGCCCGCCGGCTTGCCCGTCCACATGATTGTTTGCAGCGCGAGCTCCACGTCGAATGGCGTGCCATCTTTCCGCCGGTGTAGGGCCTCGGTGGGAATGCCGGACTGGGCGGTCTCAAGCAGCGTGCCGAGAACATCCGCCGATTGCAGCACGGTGATTTTGGTGGCCAACAATTCTTCCGCCGAAAATCCATATTTGCTGATTGCCGCTTTGTTCACCGCAAGGATCAGAAGTGTATGTAGATCGAACACGAACGTTGGATGGGGATTGCTCTCAAACAAAAGCTGGTAGCGCTGTTCGCTAAGGGCCAATTCACGGGCTTGCGCGGAGAAACGACGGTCCAGCAACGAAGTGAGAAGACCGCAACCAAGAATCACCAATGTCATAAGGACAATGGCGGAGTTAGCGAGTTCGGATATGTCAATTGCATATGACAAGTCCGGAGCCATTGCCATGGGCGTGAAGGTGACCGCCGCCATGCCGGTATAGTGCATGACTGGGATGGCTAAACCCATGATGATCGCAATGGCGATCTTCAGCCAGCGGCTCTTGTTCTCCTCGCGAAAATGCGAGGTGAGCCAAAGGGCCGCGAAAGAAATAACCACCGCGAACAATACCGACAACAGCCACAGGCCACGTTGATAGTGGTGCATTGCCGCAAGACGCATGGCGGCCATGCCGGTGTAGTGCATTGCGGCAATGCCCGCGCCCATAAGCAGGCTGCCGCCAACCACATTAAGAACCGTCATATGTGGACGGCTGACGACATAAAGCGCAATGAATGAGGCGAAGATCGCCGCGAGCAGCGACAGCAGCACCGTGGGCAGGTGATAGTAAACTCGCATCGGCAGGCGGTACGCGAGCATGCCCGTGTAATGCATGGCCCAAATGCCGGTCCCCATGGAGGTTGCGCCCCCGACCAGCCACATCAGTCGAGCATAACCTCGCGTGGCCGTTACTCGTCCCGCAAGATCAAGGGCGACGTAGGAAGCGAAAATGGCGATGGCAACCGAGAGCGTTACCAGACGGTAGTCATAACTTGCTGGAATCGCAGTTGGAATATTCATGAGAGAAAACTTCTGATTCACGAACCGGAGGGATAAAAGCAGTTTGCTTTGCCCCAAGGAAGTCCACAAGTTACTGCGGTAATGTTTCGGCAAGACCCGCGGTCATGCGAGGCAATTGGGTTGTTGGAGGGGTCGTAGGTTCTCGATGCTGAGCAAAAAGGATCGGAGTTTCAGGGAAGGGAGAGAAGGTGCCTTTAGAGAATCTGGTGGCGGCGGTTGGACTCGAACCAACGACCTACGGATTATGAGACCGTCGCTCTAGCCACCTGAGCTACGCCGCCACTTGTGAAAACCGGCATACGAAGAACCAAGGCAGCCGGGAAATGCAAGATCAGAGGGCTAGTGTGCGGATTCTCGTCCGTTCAATAGCGTATGGATGATTCTAAGATTCAGCGGAGAATAGTGCAAATTCGCAAAATTGCGGGCGGATTCGCGCTAGGCAACGCGCTGTCCGGCCCGCAGATTTAGAGATTTCAGAAATTAGGTTTTGCCAGGAAGCCGTGTGTTCCCGTCGAGTCCGAGCAGGTGCCCACGATTCCTCGCGAATCGTTAATCCCAAAGGGAATGGAAATCCCACAGCCCGGATACTGAATGGTAATGAAGCTGGGCTGCACTTCATTCGAGTCATCCGGCCTTTCGTTCAGTTCGATATGCTTGGCAAACCAGCCTCGCATGGAGTCATACCCGATGACGTCGGTGGCGGAATTCAGAGCAGTTCCGTAGGTGTCTGAACCGCTAAGCCCCTTAGGAACGTCCATATAAAAATCTTCATCAGTACCTTCCTTAAGCCACGCTTCGATACGGTCGGCTTGGAACATGTGTCCTGACAGAATGCCGTTATTTGAAATACCATCTACTGACCAGCAGCAGGGGCCAGATGCGCCAGGCGTAGACGGCTCCATCGTACTGAATTTTCCGTTCACCCATACCCAACCTCCTTCCGAGAAAGTGCCCGATTGGCTTGTGCTCCACAGGCCGCCAACAACTGTACCGGCTTTGTTGATGCCAAACGGTACCGTGAAAAGGCCGGAAGGGTTCGCGTCGTCAATGGTCTTTACGATGTTCTGGTGGTACCAGATAAATCCATGTCTGCTCTTGTCGGAATTTGTGTAAAAGCCCACGAGGTCGCCCAGATCATTGACCCCCATGATGGCCGTCGAAACGCTGTTGGGAACCATGAGCTCAATGTAGGTACCGTTCACATACTTAAATCCCTTGGTATCGCAGTTCGGCACCTCCACGTTGTTGTCCACACAAGCAGCGGACGTTTTATAGAAGCCTACAATCTCGCCATTGTTGTTGATCCCTCTGGCTTGGGTTTGGACTGCGCCCGGCACCTTAATGGGCGCATAACTGAATTGCGCAAATGAGGGCTGGCATAGAGTAATCGGCAGGATCGCAAGCGCCGCCAATGCGCTGCTTCTGATGACAGACAGACCTTTCACATTTCGGAAAAACCTATGGCACTTCATACTCCTCATTTCTTGAAAACCAAATTTGGATCGCGTTCTGGAAATAGTGCAATATCTGCGCGACCAAAAGATGCTCCAGAAACTCGGGACGGATGTCCGTCTAAGTGTCGCGAGCGCATCGGCGAATCCCTAAGGGGCCTAAGTACCGCTTGCCGTGGCGGCATGCGCAGCGCTCGCGACTTGCCAACTGGGCTTTGAACCATGACACTATTGCCAACATGAAAGCCATCGCCGTTATTCCCGCGCGGCTTGCCTCCACGCGGTTGCCGCGAAAGATGCTGCGCGAAATTGGCGGCGTGCCGCTGGTGGCGTGCGTTTATAGCGCTGTGCGCGCCTGCACGTTACTGGCTGACGCCGTTGTGGCCACCGATTCCGATGAGATCATGCAGTTCTGCAAGCAGCAGGGAATTAAGGCCGCCATGACGTCCGCATCGCACCGCAGCGGGACCGAGCGCGTGCATGAGATTTCTCAGTCCGTGGCGGCGGATGTTTATTTGAATATCCAGGGCGATGAGCCGCTCACGCGGGTGGAGCATGTGGCATCGTTGATTGAGTTGATGAACGACGAATCTATTTTGGTCGGCACGCTTAAGACGAAGTGCCCTGCGGAAGATGTTGCAAATCCTAACGCGGTGAAAGTTGTGAGCGCCAGTGATGGCCGCGCGCTTTATTTTTCGCGCGCCACCATTCCTTACGATCGGGACAAGACAAACCCTGCTTACTTCAAGCACCTTGGTTTCTACGGATATCGCAAGGTTGCGCTGGATCGTTTTGTTGCTTGGCCGGAGTCATTTTTGGAGCGCAGCGAAAGGCTGGAGCAATTGCGCTTCCTGGAGAATGGAATTCCGATTCATGTTGGGGAGACTCCGTTCGACACGGTTGGCGTGGATACGGAAGACGATCTGCGGCGAGTGGAAGAGATTTTAAGGAAGCACGGACGCTAAACTGCTTTGTCATTTCCAGCCAAGCGAGAAATCTGCTTTCAAGAACGAACGGCAGATTCCTCACACAACAAACGTGTTCGGAATGACAAAAAGTAAGTAGTGAGATTTATGCGTTTGCCTTGGCCCAGGCTTCCGCGGCGGCTACTCTGCGGGAAATCGCGGGGTGGGAGTGGAAGAACCACTCCACGAATTTGGAAGGCGTTTTCTCTGCCAAGTTCTGTTCCGCCAGCTTGTTCATCGAAGAGATAAAGGGATTGATATCTCCGATGGTGGAGAAAGCATAACGGTCGGCCTGCCGCTCGCAGTATCGCGAGTAGGCATTCATGGCAGGCATGAGTAGAAACGACAGCACGGTGGCCACCAGCACCAGCAGCGGCAAGTTGGCGTAATCGGAGAGCATGGTGAACATCTTCAGGCGATCGGTGGCATAGTGGAGGGCCCAGTTGGCCATCCAGAAACCTGCGAAAGTAATTACCGCCTGCATCCCGATCATCTTCAAAATGTGTTTGTGGACGTGATGGCCGAGTTCGTGGGCGAGCACGGCTTCAATTTCATCGGGCGAGTAACTTTCCAGCAGCGTGTCGGCCAGGATAATGCGCCGCGTATTGCCTAGTCCGGTGAGCGCGGCATTGGCCTTTTTGCTTTTCTCCGACAAGTGCCACTTATAAACCCCACGAATGCGGCTGCCCGCCTGCGCACCGAGCCGCACCAGTCGCATTTTCAACTCTTCATCCTGGAGCGGCTCAAATTTGTAAAAAATCGGAAATAGTACCACCGGCGCGAGCTGGGCCATTAGGACAAAGAAGCCCAGGAACAGGGCCCACGTGAGCAGCCACCAGCGCTGGGGGAATTCCCGGATAAAAAAGTACAACAGCTCCGCGGCAATCAATCCCAGGACAAGTCCGAGAAGAAAGCCTTTGGTCTCGTCCCAAATCCAGCCTCGCAGTTTCTGGTTGGAAAGGTTGAAGTTGTGCTCCAAGCGGAAGCCGTAATAAGAGAAGCCGAGGCCGATGAACTTGGCAATTAACATCAGCATGATGACGTAAAGTCCCACGGCCAAAACGTAATGCTGACCGGCCGAGCGGTATGCCACATCACGCAAGGCGCCTGTCCATCCGGTCGCGAGGAGCAGAGTTAGAAGAACCAGGCCGAGAAGAAAGTCGCTGATTCCCAGCCAGCGGTGTATCCGGTTATAGCGCCGGGTTTCGGGCGAGTCGGCAGGAGCGGCCGTGTTGACGGGGGAAGCGGTCATCCATCCAATATGGTATCGCGGCGAAGGGCAAAGGGGAGAATAAAATGGCTGTGCGGGAATGCATGAACCCGCATAAATCACCGAATTAGGGGATGGTATGAACCCTTCGAAGTTGAAAGAAAAAGCTACTGCGTTTGGCGCTATGCACCGTGGCCAGAAAATTTTACTGTTGCCGAATGTGTGGGACGCTGCCAGCGCTGTGATTGTTCGGCAAGCCGGCTTCAGTGCACTGGCCACCAGCAGCGCGGGTATCGCCTTTTCGCTTGGCTACCCCGACGGCCAAAAGATTTCGCGCGATGAGATGCTGGCCGCGGTTGCGCGCATTACAAAATGCGTGGACGTCCCGGTGACGGCGGACGTGGAGGCCGGATATGGGCCTCGTCCCGAGGATGCCGCTGAGACTACACGCGGCGTTCTTGAAGGTGGCGCGGTGGGAATGAACCTGGAAGATGCCACGGGAGATGTGGGCAATCCGTTGGCCGATTTGCAGTTGCAGGTGGAAAAGATTCGCGCCGTTCGCGAAGTCGCGGCCAGTTCTGGCGTCCCGTTGGTCTTGAACGCGCGCACGGATGCGTATCTGCTTAGGGTCGGCGAGCCCGCCAAAAGATATGACCTGGCGCTGACGCGCCTTGTGGCCTTTCGCGATGCCGGCGCGGATTGTCTGTTTGTTCCCGGACTGAGTGATGTGGAGACGATCCAGCGATTCGTGAAGGACTTGAATTTTCCCGTCAATATCCTTGCCGGTCCGGGCGCGCCTCCAATCGGCGAGCTTGAAGAAATGGGCGTTGCCAGGGCCAGTCTGGGTTCGGGAGTCATGCGCGCGACGCTGGGTTATCTGCAAAGACTGGCTGCGGAAGTAAAGGCCGCTGGAACCTACAAAACGCTCGAGGGATCACCTTCGTTCGAGGAGATGAACCGGTTGTTAAGTTAATCTCCGCAATGCTGCCGGAGTACCATATACAGGTGCCTTCGCTTACTCAAAAGCTGCTGGCTTATATTGTTCGCCACGAATTGATTCAAGCCGGTGACCGCGTTGGTGTTGCTGTGTCCGGCGGGGCGGATTCTGTGGCCTTGTTCCGATTGCTACTGGAATTGCGCAAAGAGCTGGGCATTGTTCTCTCCGTTGTTCACGTGAATCATCAGCTTCGCGGGGAAGAGTCTGACGAGGACGAGCAGTTCGTAAAAGCCCTTGCTCTCGACAATAAACTGGAATTCCACGGCGAACGGACAGTAGTAAAAGCCCACGCTCAAAGCAAACGTCTCAGTCTGGAAGCGGCGGGCAGGGAAGTGCGTTATAGCTACTTCCATCGCCTGCTTAATCAAAATTGCGTGGACCGGATCGCAACCGCCCACACCCTGGACGACCAGGCGGAAACCATTCTGCTGCGGCTGGTGCGGGGCACGGGAACGCGCGGACTCGCGGGGATCTACCCCAAACTGAATATCCTGTCCGCCAGCCTTGCGTCCCGAACGGCGGGCGCGGCATTCATTGTTCGGCCTCTGCTGAGCACATCCAGAAAAGAGTTGGAAGCCTATTTAGGGGAAACCGGCCAGGATTGGCGTGAGGACAGCAGCAACCTCGATCCCCGCTTTTCGCGCAACCGCGTGCGCAGTGGAATCCTTCCCTGGCTGGAAGAGAACCTGAATCCCTCGGTACGCAGCACTCTTGCGGAGGCAGCCGAGGTGGCGCGGGCTGAAGAGGAATACTGGGAAAATGAAGTGCGCGGGGTGCTCTCCAGAGTTTCCGTCCAGGATCCCAATGCGCCTATCACCCAGCTTGACCTTCGCGCGTTGCGTGAGCTGCCGGTGGCATTGCAACGGCGGATGCTACGGGCCGTCGCAGCGCCTTTGGGAATGCATCTGGAATTCCAACACGTAGAGCGGATCCTGCAATTGGTGAACGAAAAATCCGCGCGCGGGCCATTTTCAGTGCCCGGAGGAAGCGTGGGAAAAAGCGCAGGGAAAAGTCACGAGCGGCTTTGCTTCCACCCTGAAAATCTTGCTGTTTCAACCGTCCAATCCGGCTTTACCTATGCGCTACCGGTTCCGGGGCGCATTGTGGTGAGTGAAATCCAAACTGAGTTCCATGCGACGCTAATTCCCGCGGACGCGGCGGAAGGGTATAATCCACAAGACTCTGAAGACCTGATGGATGCGCGGCTGCTTGCGCGAAAACTTCAGGTTCGGAATTGGCGCGAAGGAGACCGCTTCTGGCCCGCGCACACGAAAGCTCCCAGGAAGATCAAGCAATTGCTGCAGGAACGGCGAGTGACAGGGCCCGAGCGCAAAGTTTGGCCGGTAATTGTAAGCGGCGATGAAATTGTGTGGATGCGTGGGTTCCCCCTTCCCGCGCATCTGCGCTCAAAAAACGCGAGCAGCAGTGCGGTAAAGATCTATGAAGTCCCCCTGACCGGGAGACCCTGACAGGAGATTGCAACTCCATGCCCGACCCAGCGAATAAGGGGCGAATGCGAACCGTTATTTCCACCGAGCAGATACAGAAGCGAGTGCGGGAGTTGGCGCGGCAAATTTCCGCGGATTATCGCGATCGCACGCTGCATGTGCTGGCGGTGCTCGAAAACAGCTTTATTTTCACGGCCGACCTGGTCCGGGCGATGGAGATACCCGTCATCTGCCAGTTCATTAAGCCGCGCTACAGCTCAAATAGCGCAAATCCTGACGGGATTACAGAGATTTTCTTCAGCCAAGGGCCGACATTCGCAATCAACATGTGCTGCTGGTGGAAGGGGTTGTGCATTCGGGGGTGACGACCGAGTTCTTGATGAGCGATTTTCGCTCCCGGGGCGCGGCATCGGTGCGGCTGGTGACCCTGGCCGACCGGCAATCGGCCCGACGGGTGCCTTTGCAGCCCGATTATTTCCGGCTTTTTTGGTGGATGAAAGCGTTCTCATTGGGTATGGACTCGGTTCGGCGGAGCAAACAGGCCGAAACTTGCCTTATCTAGCCACTGGCGGTTAGTTGGAACTGTAACTTTGGAACTGGTGACTAATGTTTGCAGCGAATCCCTGCCCTTTTTGTTTCCGGTAGGGGTAAAATCTATGGTGGATGGATTTCTTCAGTCGAGTTGGCTGCTAGGGCATCTATATGGGGTGTGGAATATTTCTCCGCAAGCCGTGAAGATATTCCGGGGAGTATTTGAGTGAACTCAACAGTAAAAACGATTGTCTTTTGGGTGGTCATCGCGGTGTGCGCGGTGTTGCTCTGGGAATTAATTCGAACCGGACAGGCCGGCCCGAAAGATAAAGAGATCAATTTCTCGCAATTCATGTCCGAAGTGAACACGGGGAATGTCAAAGAAGTAACCATTACCGGCATTGACGTAACTGGAAAGTACAAGCTGATAATGCCGGCTTCCACCCACCGTACCTTCCAATTATCCCGACATGATCAAGACGCTGGGCGACAAAGACGTCACCATCACCTTCCATGACAACAGCGGCGGAAGCTGGCCGATGCAGTCCTGACCATGTGGGCGCCACTGATCTTGATTGGCAGCTTTGTGGTATCTTCATGATCCGCCAGATGCAGACCGGCGGAAATAAGGCGCTGTCGTTCGGCAAGAGCCGGGCGCGGCTGCTCTCCATGCAGCAGAAGAAAGTCACGTTCAAGGATGTGGCCGGCGTCGATGAGGCCAAAGAAGAGCTGAAGGAAATTATTGAATTCCTGCGCGAGGCGCAGAAGTTCCAGAAGCTGGGCGGACGCATTCCCAAGGGCGTACTGCTGGTCGGCCCTCCGGGAACCGGCAAGACTCTGCTGGCGCGGGCTGTGGCCGGTGAAGCCAATGTTCCGTTCTTCTCGATTTCCGGTTCGGACTTCGTTGAGATGTTCGTCGGCGTGGGCGCGAGCCGCGTTCGCGACCTGTTTGAGCAGGGCAAGAAGAATGCTCCTTGCATCATCTTCATCGACGAAATCGACGCGGTCGGACGCCATCGCGGCGCAGGCCTGGGCGGCGGACACGACGAGCGCGAGCAGACTTTGAATCAGTTGCTGGTCGAGATGGACGGCTTTGAGTCGAACGAAGGCGTCATCCTGATGGCCGCGACCAACCGGCCTGACGTGCTCGATCCGGCGCTGCTGCGGCCGGGGCGTTTTGACCGCCGGGTGATTGTGAACCGTCCGGATGTTCGGGGCCGCGAAGAAATTCTGCGGGTCCATACCCGCAAGATTCCGCTCGCGGACGATGTCGATCTCTCCGTTCTGGCCCGCGGCACACCGGGATTCTCCGGCGCTGACCTGGCCAACATGGTCAACGAAGCGGCGTTGGCGGCGGCGCGGCAGAACCGCAAGGCCGTGCTGATGTATGACTTCGAACTGGCCAAAGACAAAGTGCTGATGGGCGTGGAGCGCAAGTCGCTGATCCTCTACCGACGAAGAAAAGAAAGTCACGGCGTATCACGAGGCCGGCCATGCGCTGGTCGCGGCCAAGCTGCCGAACTCCGATCCGCTTCACAAGGTCACGATCATTCCGCGCGGCATGGCGCTGGGCGTGACCATGCAGCTGCCGATCGACGACAAGCACAACTACACCAAGGACTATCTGGAAACCGAGATCGCCATCATGATGGGCGGGCGCATCGCGGAAGAGATGTTCCTGAACCAGATGAGCACCGGCGCGGGAAACGACATCGAACGGGCCACGGAACTCGCCCGCAAGATGGTTTGCGAGTTCGGCATGAGCGAGCTGGGCCCGCTGACCTTCGGCAAGAAAGAAGAGCAGATCTTCCTGGGCCGCGAAATCGCCCAGCATCGCGACTACAGCGAAGCCACAGCAATCAAGATTGACGAAGAAGTACGACGCTTAATCAAGGAGGGCTATGATCGCGCTCAGGCGGTATTAGCTGCTGACCGCGAGATCCTAGTGAGGATTGCGCTGGCACTGCTGGAGCGCGAGGTTCTGGATGCCAACGAAATCCGCATGATTATCGAAG
>CAWHQK010000097.1:0-17569 GCA_963831435.1 uncultured Acidobacteriota bacterium | reverse complement strand
TGGGCTCGGTAGATGCCAACGCGCTGGTGACCAATTGGAACTCAGTAAGCTTCAACGGAACCATTACTACGCTTTCTGCTCCAAGTCCAACTTCCATTACTCACGGCCAGTCAGTCACCATTACGATCTCCGTGGCGGCGCAAACTCCGGTATCTGGAACGCCCAGCGGAAGTGTTTCCCTTCTGACCAACACCGGTCAGAACGTTGGTAGCTTCACCCTGGTCAACGGATCTGTTACCGGAATTACCAAATTATTGCCCGGCGGTACCATTACTCTGACCGCGCACTACGAAGGCGACGGAACCTTCGGCGGCAGCGATTCGTCACCCTCCGCAGCCATCACTGTGACTCCGGAAAGCAGTGTGACGGCGCTTAACCTGGAAACCTTTGACTCATCGGGAAATCAAGTCGGTGCGCACGTCACCACATCGCCCTACGGCCAGCGGAAAGATCTGAACATGAGCGTGACCAACTCGGTTGCTTCAACCTGCTCTCCTCTCGGACCGCTCGCTTGCCCAACGGGCACACTCGCCGTCACCGACAACGGCAATGCTTTCGATGGTGGAAGCTTCACCCTTAACAGCCTGGGATCGGCGGATGACCAGATCACTAATCTTGCTGTCGGATCGCACAATATCCAGGCGCAATATCCCGGAGATGGAAGCTTCAACACCAGCTCCGCGACCGATGCCATCACAATTACCAAGGCTGTAACCAGTTTTTCAACATTCACGATCCCTGGAAGCGCCGCAGCGCAAACGCCAGTTACTTTTTCGGCAATTGTGAGCGCACAAAGTTTTGGAACATCTCTGAGCGGGACTATCACGTTTCTTTCAGACGGAACGCCGTTGACCCCGTCAGGCATTGGTACTATCTCCACAACTTCTGGAGCCAGCACCGGCACCACAACTCTTAGTCTTACTGAGCCGTTCACATTCTCCGCATCCGGCAGCCACACCATAACGGCCACTTACGCCGGTGATTCGAACTACGCCAGCGCAACTTCTGCGGGCGCAATCATTCAAGTGGGGGCCGCGGGTACCAACGACTTTGGGCTTTCACTCCCGGCAACGGTTCCAGCCACTCGCGGTACGGCTGCCACGGCTACCCTAACCATAACGGGTCAGGGCTCATACGCTGGGACTATCACCTTCACCGGCGCGTCATGCACCGGATTGCCTGGCGAGTCATCATGCAGCTTCAATCCTCCATCCGTGACCGGATCGGGGACGACTGTCATTTCAGTGACCACGACACGATCACACGTACGCGGCACTCAGCAAGCGAACGCTTCGCATGGTTTTATGGGTTCTTGGTGGGCCCTGAGCGGCGGTGGACTCTTCAGTTGCGTTCTGCTCCTGGGCGTGCCGAGAAAACGGCGCTGGGGTGGATTGCTCTCAATCATATTCTTCGCGGTGTTGATGATGAGTGTTAGCTGCGGCGGAGGAGGGTCTACGAGCGGTGGGGGTGGCGGCGGAATAACCGATCCCGGCACGCCTACGGGCAACTATACCGTGACGGTGAATGCAACTGACGGGACTCATACCCATTCGACAACGTTTAGTCTGACAGTCCAGTAACTTCTATTTTGAACACGAAGCAACGGACGAGAGAAAATTACTCTCGTCCTTTTTTATTTCCACCTCTCACCTCGCATGTGCTAAACACGGCTCTAGGCGCAACGCCTGGTGTAGGATTATGCAGATCACAGGCACACTCCATGAAACTTGGCGCAATCGCGAAATCCCTCGGTTTGACCCTCGAAAACGGCTCGCCTGAAACAGAAATTACTGGCGTGACCGGCATTGAAGAAGCCGGCCTCGGACAAATCACCTTTGTCTCCAATCCCAAATATGCCGCTGTTGCGAAAACCACCAAAGCAGCGGCCATCATCGTGGACGAAAAATTTCCTACCGTTTCGACAGCGCTGTTGCGAGGTTCAAATCCCTATCTCGCGTTTGCCAAGGCCATCGAATTGTTTTATCAGCCACCTCGCTACGAACCAGGTGTTCACCCAACTGCCGCAATCCATCCCACGGCGAAAATCGCGCCGGACGCCCACGTTGGCCCATACGTTTCCATTGATCGCGATGTGGAAATTGGCCCGCAAGCGGTTTTACTCGCCCACGTTGTGATTTATGCCGGAGTGAAAATCGGCAGCAACTTTTTTGCCCACGCGCATTCCGTGGTCCGCGAATACTGCCGGATCGGCAACAATGTGATTTTGCAGAACGGTGTCATTATCGGCGGAGACGGTTACGGCTTTGCTAAGGACGAGCATGGCCGCTGGCAAAAAATCCTGCAATCCGGCCCTACGGTTTTGGAAGATGATGTGGAAGTGCAATCGAACTCCTGCGTGGACCGCGCCAGCGTCGGCGAAACCCGCATTGCCCGAGGCGTAAAAATTGACAACCTCGCGCAGATCGGTCACGGCTCCTCCATCGGTGAAAACACTTTGCTATGCGCGCAGGTTGGCCTGGCCGGTTCCACCGAAGTCGGGAAAAACGCCATCCTTGCCGGACAGGTAGGCGTCGCGGGGCATTGCCACGTTGGCGACGGAGTCATCATCACTGCCCAAAGCGGCACCCATGGCGACATTCCCGCTGGTTCGATGGTCAGCGGCGCTCCCGCCTTCGATCACAAACTATGGCTGCGCTGCATGGCGGTATTTCCAAAGTTGCCGGAAATTGCGAAATTACTGCGGACGCAAAAGTAACTACTACGGCCCAAACTATCTAGGCCCTTGATCACGCTCTTTTAGAAATGTCATCCCGAAGCGCAGCGAGGGACCTTACGACGATCAAAACCTTATTTTCTATTTAAGGGAGAGTAACCATCGAGGCCGTCTTTGAGTAATATCCACGGAGTAGTATTCAAGCCGTCTGCTCCTGCATCTCCACCGGCAGCGAACTATTCACCGCGCTCCGCACTTTGGCCATCAGCGATTCCCGGCTTCCAAAATCCTTTCGGCTCGATGGGTTCGTGAAAAATAATCTCAACAGTTTTCGGTTTAATGGCAAACCGGCCCTTCGGCATCACGTCGTGCGTACCCACAATCGTGACCGGAACCACCGGCACTTGGCACTCCTCCGCTAGGTAAAACGGCCCCTTCTTGAAAGGAAGCAGTTTGCCGTCAAAGGAACGGCCGCCTTCAACGTAAATCGTCATATTGATGCCCTTGCGAATCACATCCACCGCGCCCCGGATCGCTCCAATTCCGCTCTTGTGGCTCCCCCGCTCAACCGGAACGAGATCTCCCATCAGCATCGTCCGGCCCAGCAGTGGATAGTGAAATAGATCGTGCCTCGCCATCACCGATGTTCGCCGTGGAATCAACGGCAGCATCAGCGGCGGATCAATGTTCGAAACATGGTTGGACATAAAAATGTAAGTCCGCACCGGATCAATCTGTTCCAGTCCCACTGTTCGAACCTTCACGCCGGCAACGCGCACGCCGGTAAATGCCACCCACATGCCAACGCGATAAAGCAGGCGCACATCCTTCGTCAAAAACGTCCATGGAAAACAAATGAGCACCGTAAACGGCAGCATGAACATCCAGAAGCCCAGCATCATGGCGGTGCGGATCAAGAGTGATAGTCCTCCCTGGCGCTCCGGCAACTCATGATTTCGCCGCCAGTGATTTCAGCCGCTGCGGCAGTTTCTCGTAAATTCCACCAAAGCCGCCATTGGAAAGAATGGCGACCACATCCCCGGAGCGCAACTCCGGAGCAACCATTTCGACAATCGAATCTACTTCCGGCGCAATCCGCGCGCGCGGCCCGTTTTTTTCGATTTGCTTCGTTACTTCAGCCAAATTCAACCGCTGATCTTCCGGGATAGCGTCAGACTTGAAGACATTGGCAATTACCACTTCGTCCGCACCCGAAAGGCTCTTTCCCAGTTCCTGTTGAAATATGTTGCGCCGCAGCGTGTTGGAGCGCGGCTCCAGAATCGCCCACAATCTTGCCCCCGGATACCGGGACCGCAAGGCCTCCAGTGTGACTTGAATGGCTGTGGGGTGGTGCGCGAAATCTTCAATGATGGTGATGCCATTCAGTTCTGCCCGCACTTCGAGTCGCCGTCTCACGCTCTTGAAAGTCTTGAGCGCTTCCGCGATCTGTTGTTGAGGCACTCCGCAAGTTGCGGCCAAAGCCGCGGCTGCCGTGGCATTCCAGACGTTGTATTCCCCGGCAAGCGCGAACTCAAAATCTCCCCAGGGTTCGCCGTGGCGCAAAACCGACCAACTGGTGCGTGCAGGTTCCGTGCGCAGGTTGGTAATTCGCCATCCAGCTTTTGAATTCGAACCGTACCGCTCAACTTTGCAAAAAGCGCGGGCGATGCAGCGCTCCACGCTTTCGCCCGTATCGAATGCAATTAAGTTGCCGCGGCGTGGGATCAGGTTCACCAACCGCTTGAAGGAAGTTTCCACGGCGTCAAGGTCCTTGTAAATGTCCGCATGGTCAAACTCGACCGATGTGAGAATCACGTGATCAGGAAAGTAGTGCAGAAATTTAGGGCCTTTGTCGAAAAACGCGGTGTCGTACTCATCGCCTTCCAGAATGAAATGTTTTCCAGCGCCAATCTGGAAGCTGCTACCAAAATTCTCGGCGATTCCGCCAATCAGAAAAGATGGCTCGAGGCCCGCGCTTTCAAAAATCCACGCGAGCATGGAAGTGGTAGTCGTTTTTCCGTGAGTGCCGGCAACCACCAACACGTCTTTGCCGCGCAGAAATTCGTCGTGCAATAACTGCGGCAGCGAGCAGAAGGGAATGCGATGGTCCAGCAAATATTCCAGTTCCACATTGCCGCGCGAAATCGCATTGCCTACAACCACCAGATCAGGGCGGGGCTCAAGGTTCTTCTCCGCGAATGGCTGTGAAAGCGGAATGCCCAGGGAAGCCAGAAAATCCGACATCGGTGGATATGCCGCCGCATCCGAGCCAGTTACGCGAAAGCCGCTCTGCTGCAGCATCCCAGCGAGTGAAGCCATTGCCGTACCGCAAATGCCTATTAGGTAAATGTGCTTTTTCATTATGATTTCAATGGTGCGCGGAAGCCGCCGCGTGCCCCGATTGCGCAAGGGCTACATCCGTCGCGGACTCCAGAATGCGCAGCTGCACTTCATTCTCACCCACCTTCAACTCCGCTCGCACGCCAATCGGTAAAGTAATGTTTCCTCGCGAGACATGGCCGGCACGTAGGCCGTAAGCCACGGGAATTCCCAAATCGCCTACCAGACGAAGTACGATTTCCTCGAGCGCGTAACCCTGGTCCTTATGCTGCATGCAGTCCAGCATCTCCCCGAAAATAATTCCGCGAACTCCGCTCAACTTACCCGCCAGCTTCAACTGCATCAGCATACGATCAATCTGGTAAGGCTTGGTGGCAACATCCTCAATAAAGAGGATGGTCCCCTCCGTCCGTATTTCATACGGAGTTCCAAGCGATGCAACCAGAATCGAAAGGCAACCGCCATAAAGATTGCCCTCTGCTGAACCGGATACCAGCGGCTTGGCTCCAGAATCAGCGCGCACCGTCCACGAAGTGGTTCCGCTGACCGCGGCTTGCCACGAGAGCAAGTCCACGCCATTGGGAAGCGCAAAATCTTTCGTAACCATTGGCGCGTGAAAAGTCACCAGCCCACACGCATCAGAAATGTAAGTCAGCATGGTAGTGAGGTCGCTGTAACCGGCTAAAATCTTGGGATGCTTGACGATCTTCTCGCAATCAGCAGCATGCAGAAGGTAGTTCGAACCATATCCGCCGCGCGCGCAAATGATGGCCTTCACCTCATCCCGCTCAATCATTTCTTCGAACTCCCGCACTCGGCGCTCGTGCGGCCCGGCGAAGTAAAGCTCTTGCTCAAAAATGGACTCGAAATAGAACGGCTTGTACCCCAGTTTGCGCAGGGCGTCGCATCCCGCTGCCAGCATCGCTCGGTCAATGTTGCTCGCGGGAGCAATAATGCCGACAACGTCTCCCGGCACAAGGGCTGCGGGTTTTATGCGCTTTGGCGGCAAATGGGCAGACATGGGGAATAAACTTGGTCAGAAACGACCTGGGACAATCTTAGCCGAAAAATTCTCCCTCGCAGAGTATGCGCGCGGGGCCGCTTAGAAAAACTTCCGTTTCCCATCGAACAGCCTGCAGTCCGCCCGGCGTATGGATCCGCAATGGCGACTCGGCTTTCTTTGTCGCAATCGAGGCGACCGCCGCGGCGGAAGAGCCCGTACCGGACGACTGCGTTTCGCCCACGCCCCGTTCTAAAAATCGTACTTCTATATTCTGTTTATCCGACACCTTCACCAGTTCAACATTCATGCCGCTTTTAAATTCACGGTGAAGGCTAATCTCCGCCGCTTGTTTTTGCCAGTTAGCGGCGAACTCATCCACGAACATCACAAAATGCGGATTCCCCATGGACACCGGAACTCCGCGCGCCTCGCCCCTCGCGATCTTCAGCGGACGCTCCTCTTCCACGCGCGGCCGCCCCATGGCAATTTCAAATTCGTACTGCGTGCCGCTGCGAGCAGTAAGTGTGCAGGTTTTCAATCCTGCGCCCGTGCGAATCACGATTTTTTCTTTCGGACTCTCCGCGCAAAAAGTCAGGTAAGCGGCAACGCAGCGGGTGCCATTGCCGGAGATTTCCGCTTCCGAGCCATCGGCATTCAACAAGCGGGCATGAATATCAGCGTCTTCCGCCGTGAAACAACCACTCCACGCCGTCTGCGCCTACGCCGTTATGGCGATCGCAAATGCGACGCGTGAACTCCGCCATATCCGGCGGCGCCGCTGCGCCGTCAATAATCAGGAAGTCATTGCCGCAAGCGCTGGCTTTAGTAAAGGGGATTCTCAATCCGCTGAACGTCATTCTGGTTGCACCGCACCCAGCGGAATGGCGCTGGTTAAAATCGAAGACTCGCGCAATCCATGCAAAACAATATTTTGCTCCCGGCGCGTTCCTTCCACATCAAACTGCACACGCACGTAGTCCTTTGTGGGAGCGATCTGCACGTCCTGCATGGTGGCGTGCACTTTTTCCAGGATGCGGTTTACCTCGCTGCTTACATCTTCCGCGGCTTTTCCAGTCACTTCGTAGGTATAAAAATTAATTTTCAGGCTGTAGCGCAACTCCGCATTGCCCAGCAGGAAAAGACACAACAGGATCAGAGCTGTCGCGAAAATCGCCGTCAGATACAAGCCCCCGCCCACGGCCATTCCGACCGACGCGACCACGAAAATTGTCGCCGCCGAAGTTATGCCGGTAATCAGATCCCCTCGACTGTGAAGGATGGATCCTGCCCCAATGAACCCGATACCCGGAATAATCTGCGCCGCGATCCGCGTATGGTCGCCGATGTGCATCTGCGCCAGTTGGTCCGAGAGCAGCGTAAACATTGCCGCGCCCAGACAGATAAAAATATTGGTCCGCAAACCCGCCGGACGATGCTTAATCTCCCGCTCCAGTCCGATCATCCCGCCAAGCACCGCCGCCAGCACCAACCGCAGCAGGGAAGTGCCGGCGCTGTGCAGTTCAGGAACGAACAGAGCATGAATTTGGCTCAGGATGCTCATCGGCGAGATCGTGTGGAGGATTTTATCATCGCCCTGTTGCGGCCATCACATTTGGCCCTGCGACTGACCGGAGACCCGGTAAATCGTCACTGGCGGCTGACCCTCAACATGAAGAATCAGTAATGATGACAGCGCTTTTTTATTGACCTGTTCATCCACATCGTCGCCTTGAAATGCGATCACATATTGAACGTATTGCTCAGGATGGGCCAACGCCTTTTCCCACAGCCCATCAGGATCGCGGGGCTTTTCCCATGGGCGGTGATTACCTTCATTGATTACATCCTTAAGAGGTATTCCGGCACGCTCCATCGCTCCCACGTGGCTTCCCAGATACATCAGGTAATTCGAGCCACGTGGCAAACGGTCAAGCTGAGCTGCAAGCTTCTCCTCAACCGTATTCTTAGAGCCTGAATTGATCCAAGCTTCCTGAAATAAAACTGGCTGGCGCTTCCATACCATCTCATAACTCGTTCCCGCCAGCAGCAGCACTGAAAATGCAATAGCAAGTTTGATTTTGAGATCAGGGAAAACCCGCGCGGCGAAATATCCGCATAGCGGAATAAACACGGCAAACGCAGGCAACAATTGCAGCCCGTACCGCGCGTTGTAAATCGAAAATGGCCACCAGGGAGGCAGAAATATTGGAACGCCGCTATAAGCAATGGAGAGCACGTAGAAGGGCAATGGAGTCCAGAGCAAAAGCAGCACCCAAAGCTGGCGTTGCGAAATCAAGATCGCCACGGTGCCCGCGACCAGCAACAGCAGCCAAATGCGATGCCAATTGTTCGGAAGCACATTGAGTTCCGCTGCCTTCAGGAAATAACTTGCCGCGACGGAAAGATCATTAGTTCCCGGATGCGCAGGTGCTCCCGAAACCGCGGTCTTCTGTTCAATCGCCTTAGCCGAATAGGGGCCATTCGCGAATTCCAGCGCATTCCGGTACACAATCGCGTTGTACGCCAGCCAAAGTACCGGCATGGCGGCCATGATCAAAGTAAACTTCACAAATGTAATTTTCAGTTGTGAGAATGAATTGGAAGACTTTTTTGCGGGCAAGAGCACTGCCAGCGCCGCGACGAACAGCACCCCACCCAGGAACCATCCGTCATAACGCGTCAGGCACGCGCCGGCCACGCACCAGCCGCACTTCAACAATTGCGAAGAAGTCTTTCGCGAGCCCTCCGAAGCTTGCACTGCCCGCACGAACTCCGTGAAGTACACCAGCGCCCAAACAAAAAATGCCAGGTAAAGCGACTCCGTCATCGCCGTCGCCTGCATGTAAATTAGATTGGGATTCGCGCCATAAACAATCGCCGCTCCCAAGGCGGTTAAACGCGCACTGCGGTCCGCGGCCACCCCGATGCTCAACGCTCCGCGCACCAGCCGGAAAATCCCCGCCACCCCAAAAATATAGGCGATCATCGAAGGGATGGAGCCGCCAATCCCGGTTTGCCAAAGCCAGTTTGAAATCAGAAATGGGACCATCAGCAGATGCGGCAAGGGAAGCCACACCGTTCCCAGTTGCAGCAGACCCGGCGTGCGCGAATCGAAGACGCGCCGCGCGATATTGATATGCGCGATTGCATCCCCGTAGAGCAGGATTTCATGGTGGCGCAGATATACCAGAAACGAAAAGACCGAAACGCAGGCGGCAAGCTGCGCAAGAAGGAAAACCTCTGAATCCCCGTCGGCAGTGTTCCGGGATTTCATTCGATGTGAGTGAGTTCGCGGAATATCTGGAAGCGGGCCTCGATTTTTTCGCGAGTAAGTCCCTGCAGCCGCTCCGTGCCAAAAGTCTCCACTGCGAATGATCCCATCACGCCGCCATAAAAAAGCGCGCGCTTTAGTACTTCGCGGTTCAGTTCCGGTTGTGAGGCAATGTATCCCATAAACCCGCCGGCAAACGAATCTCCCGCTCCGGTTGGATCTTTCACCTCTTCAATCGGCAGCGCGGGCGCGCGGAAAGGATGGCTGCCAATGCCGAAAGCGCCCTCGCGGAAGAAGATCGTCGCACCATATTCTCCATGCTTAATGACCACCGCTTGCGGCCCCATAGCTAGCACCTTTTGCGCCGCCCGCGGCAGGTTCTTTTCCCCGGCCAGCATCTTTGCTTCGCCGTCGTTAATCAGCAGCACGTTAACCAGCTTCAGCGTCTCGGCCAGTTCGTTGCGCGCGCCCTGGATCCAGAAGTTCATGGTATCGCCGCCTGTGATGCGCACATGGTCCATCTCCAGCCGTACGGCCGCCTGCAGGCTGGGATGAATATTCCCCAAAAACAGAAATTCGCAGTTCCGCGCGCTCGCCGGGATGCGCGGCTGGAATTTTTCGAAGACGTTCAGGTCGGTAAAATCCGTCTTGGCTTCGTTCAGGTTGTCCAAGTACTGACCACCCCAGCGAAAGGTTTTTCCCTGGGCATGTTCAATGCCCTCAGTATTTATGCTTCGTTTTTTCAGTACATTCTCATGCTCGGCGGAGAAATCTTCTCCCACCACGGCCACCACCGCGACATCGGTGAAATAACTGGCGGCAAGGGAAAAATAAGTAGCCGAGCCGCCCAGCACATTGTCTTTGCGGCCTGAGGGCGTGGCGATATTGTCAAACGCGATAGAACCAACAGCAAGTATGCTCATAATTTAGTTCTCAAAGAATCTCTTGATGATCAAATGAAGTTTCTTCCGCGTAGCTGCGGGAATTTTTTTGCGGTCTGTCAAAATTGCATGCTCTAACGCCGACCCGCATTTGCACGCGCGATCTTTAGGCATGGCCGCGATACTCTCTCGCACCACGTTGCACGCATTCTCGGCATTTTTCACGAGCACAGCGACAATCTGGTCCACCGTCACGGAGTCATGGTGCGGATGCCAGCAATCGTAATCCGTGACCATGGCAGCTGCCGCATAACATAACTCCGCTTCGCGGGCGAGCTTCGCCTCCTGCAGCATGGTCATGCCAATCACATCCATGCCCCAGCTCCGGTAAATATTTGATTCTGCTTTGGTGGAAAATTGCGGTCCTTCCATGCACAAATACGTTCCGCCCAACTTCGTGTTGACGCCAGCCTTCTTACAGGCCGCATGGATTGTCTTAGAAAGCTCGCCGCACACCGGATCGGCAAAAGAGATATGCGCCA
Source organism: uncultured Acidobacteriota bacterium (assembly GCA_963831435.1). Classification (GTDB taxonomy): domain Bacteria; phylum Acidobacteriota; class Terriglobia; order Terriglobales; family Acidobacteriaceae; genus JAICKN01. The sequence continues at coordinate 6,858 of CAWHQK010000097.1, read as the reverse complement.
CAATGCCATTCCCAAAAAATGTGTCCACCCGGTGCCGCGTACGGTCAAAAAATTGATCGGGAATTACAAAATCCAGCGGTTTATGTTCCTCTTTCAAAGAGCCAACGGCAGAGACGGAAACAATCCTCTCCACTCCCAGCATTTTGAAGCCATAAATGTTTGCTCTGAAGTTCAATTCGGACGGCAAAATCCGATGTCCGCGTCCATGCCGCGAGAGAAAAGCAACCTTCCGTCCTTCGAGCGTACCCAACACGAAAGGCGTCGGAGGGCGCTCCGAACGGGGTGTTCAGTTTGACCTCACTTGTTTTGGACAGCCCGGGCATGGAATAAAACCCGCTGCCGCCGATAATCCCAATTTCCGCCTTTGGCAATTTCCCTCCTAGGTCAACCGAAGCACTTTTAGCACGCATTTTGAAGGTGAATCGAGATTATACAAAAGTGCAGCTCCAACTCGGGCCCGCGATCCAATTCAGGCATCCAACGTACTAGAGTCGCGATGAACGCCCGTTACTGAAGGTCATACCGGATGGAAAAGTTCCAGATTTTAGCGTATAAAAATAAGTTGCGACGGCACGTCCCTCCTTTCCGTGCGGCCACAACGGAATCCACCAGATAGAGCGAGGTTTCATGTCAAGTACCATCACCCATGCTCCGAAAGGACTCGAGGGGATCGTCGCCACCAACTCCAGCATTTGCTACATTGATGGCGATCAGGGAGTTTTGGCTTATCGCGGCATTGACATTCACGAATTGGCCGACAATTCCAACTTTGAAGAGACCTGCTACCTCCTCTGGAACGGCCGCCTTCCGAAAAAAGACGAACTGAAACAGGCGCACGAGCAACTCGCGGCAGAGCGCAAGCTTGATCCCGCAATCATCGAACTGCTGCGCACCGCGCCGAAAAGCGCGCTGCCAATGGATGTTCTGCGCACAGCGGTTTCCGCGCTCTCCTTTTACGATCCCGAAGAAAAGCTCAACGACCACGCCGCCAACGTTAAAAAAGCCATCCGCCTTACATCGCAAATAGCAATGATCGTGGCTGCTTATGATCGTCTGCGCAGCGGGAAAGACGTAGTCAAGCCTGATCCTTCGCTCTCACATGCCGCAAACTTTCTATGGATGCTAACGGGAAGCAAGCCCTCGCCGACCGCAGAACGCGCCTTCGATATCGCGCTTATTCTGCATGCCGACCATGAACTCAATGCCTCCACCTTTGCCGCCCGCGTTACCGCAGCTACGCTTTCTGATATGCACTCCGCTGTCACTGCGGCCATCGGAGCGCTAAAAGGTCCTCTGCACGGCGGCGCCAACGAAGCGGTGTTCCGCATCCTGGAAGCGATAGATAAATCCGGCAGCGATCCCGTGGATTACGTAAAAGGAATGATCGCCCAGAAAAAGAAAATTCCCGGCTTCGGTCATCGCGTCTATCACACCGAAGACCCCCGGGCCACGCACCTCCGCAAAATGTCCCATGATCTCTGCCAGTCAAGCGGACAGCAGAAGTGGTACGAAATGTCCCATAAGATCGAAGAATTCGTGAAATCGGAGAAAAAGCTCAACGCCAATGTGGATTTCTACTCCGCATCCACTTATCACACTCTGGGAATCAAGATTGATCTGTTCACTCCGATCTTCGCGGTTTCACGCGTCAGCGGCTGGACGGCGCACGTCATTGAGCAACTCGATGACAACCGCCTGATTCGCCCCCGCGCGGAATACATTGGCCCTGCCTATCCGCAGCATTGGGTAGCATTGAACCAGCGATAACCTCTTCCTCCGATAGTCTTTCTGCATCTCAACCGACCTGTCATCCCGACCAAAGCAGATCATTGCGAAGCGATGATCTGCGAAGTGGAGGGACCTTGTGTTTCCATTTCGCTTCACAGCAAATGTCGAAAGAATTGAGGTATGAGAAAGTGAAATGCAGACTCAAACGGCGACGCCCAAGCGTCGCCGAAAGTTTTGGAAACTGAGGGGGGATATCAGGAGCAGCAACCAACCTTTTACTTTTCTGTAGGACTTTTCTTAAACAGAATCGCCGCCACGAACGCCGCCACTGCTCCCAGCAGCCATTCCATCCGCCATAGCTGAATGGCCTGAAAATCGGCAAAGTTCTCCGCGCTAAATACAAATCCTGTGACCAGCGCACCCAGCAGGCAGCCTACACCCAGCAGAAATGCGATTAAAGAAGCTGTGGGGAGGCCCAGCTTCGTCTTAATGTTTTGGAACTGAAGGACATTGAGAAACTGCAAAACATCGATCCAACTGCTTTGGGAAGGGCTGTCTTGTAATTGGCGGGGGGAGCCACAAGCATGACAAAAGCCAGCGCCGACCATGAATTCGGTGCCGCAGCCGCACGCCGCAGCCACAGAGGAAGCAGCTACCGGCCCTACGACCAGGGGAGGACGCCAGAATTCATGATCCACTTTGTTGATAACTTCCGACATGAAGCACGCCTTTCCACAGAACAGTGCAAACTAGTGACCAAATCTAAAACACGATGGTAACTAGATAACTTATTGATTTGGCACGAGCTTGTTCGTCTTGTGATCTCTTCGCGTTAAGCCGGGGAAGGCAATAATTACGCGAAGCGGCAAAGATTATCGAAAACAACTACCGACATTGTGTTCTTTTGGAACTTCTGAAAGGAATAACCCTTTTGATTCGTGCGCGGGCCAACCCGGCAAATCGTATAGACTGGCAAAACGAAGAGCCTGAGAGCTTTGAAGTAAGAGAGACCTAAATCTTGCGCGTAGCCTATAGATTGGCCTGCGGGAGCTTGGCCTTTTGGGTGTTGCTGCTCGGCTGCATATGCCTCGCGCAGACCAACAGTTTGCCCCATCCAGCCGTCTCCACCCCTGCCTTTCGTCCCAATGATCCCCTAAACGCCGTGGCCTACGAGCACTTTTACAATCTGGAATACCCGCGGGCGGTCGAGAACTTCCAGCAAATCGTGCAAAGGCATCCCGATGACCCCTTTGCTGTCAATCATCTACTCACCGCTGTGCTTATGCGGGAGCTTTACCGCATGGGGGCCATGAACAGTGGGGAGTACGCGAACAACAGTTTCGTTGGAGACGCCCACCATCCCGCCGACCCCAAGGTCAAGGAGCAGATACAAAAGCTGGTGGATCGTGCCGAAACCCTCGAAGACGCACGGCTCAAAGCCAATCCTAAAGACGTGGACGCTCTCTACGCTCGCGGCGTTACCCGTGCAAACCTGTCGCTTTACACGGCTTTGGTCGAACGCGCCTGGTTTTCCGCCCTGCGCAACGCCGTTGGTGCACGGCATGACCATGAACGAGTGCTGGAACTGGATCCCCATTACACCGACGCAAAACTAGTGGTCGGCACCCATCTCTACGTTCTCGGCAGCCTGCCTTGGAGCGTAAAGGTTGCCGTCGCCATGGTGGGTTTAAGCGGCAGTAAAGAGAAGGGAATTCAATATCTTCAGGATGTTGCCAATTCCAATGGTGAGTCCAGCGTGGATGCAAAAATCGTGCTGGCTCTGTTCTTGCGGCGCGAACACCGCTATCAGGAATCATTACAGCTCATTCGCGGCCTGGCTGCCGCTTATCCCCGGAACCTGTTATTTGCTCTTGAAGAAGGCAATCTGTTGCGGGCTCAGGGGCACAAAACAGAAGCCGCAGGCGTCTACAAAAGAGTGTTTGACGCGGGACGGGAAGGACATTATCCGAGCCTGCACTATGAGTTGGCTGCTCTAAGTCTTGGAGATGTGCTGTCTTCTCAAAAAGACTATCGTGGTGCCGCCGCCGCTTACCTTGAGGTGGAGAGCGTCAAAGATGCCGACCCGGAGTACAAACAACGGGCCGCCCTTTCCGCCGGGCAAATGTACGACATTCTGTCCAACCGCGCTCAGGCCGTCAACGAATATCAGGCGGTACTCGCGGTGGATGGCAAATCCCCACAAGCCGACATGGCACGCAAGTGTCTGCAAAATCCCTGCCGAAGTCAATAAATGGCCGTGAGCGCATCCGCTTCGCCAGTAACAGAAAAAATCCTGAAAAATAGACAAATTTCCGGCGATCAATTGTCTTATTAGTGAGACCTCAAAGTGGGAAGGAACCACCGGAACACCAAAGAGATCGAAGCAATGTATCGCCAGCATGGCGCGGCCTTGCTTCTTTTTGCGTTGGCCATCTCCGGCGACAGGGCGCGCGCCCAGGATGCGCTTCACCAGGTGTTCTTAAACCTCATGGTAAACGGCAAACTCAGCGAAGCGGAAGACAAGAAAGCGTACCTGTTTGCTTGCGTGCGCAACGCGATTCTCAACGATGTCAACATGCAGAACCGCAATGGCACTCTTGACGAGCAGGCTATCTTGTTTAGCCCTCCCGATCGGGACTATGCCGGAGAACGCAACCTGCGTCGTGCGCTTGCCGCTCTTCCAGCGGACCAACGCGAAGTGCTGGTTCTGCACGTATGGGGAGAGCTTACATTTTCAGAGGTCGGGAAGTTGCTTGGCGTGAGCTCTAATACCGTGGCCTCGCGCTACCGGTATGGGTTGACTAAGTTGCGCGAGTTGTTGCTGGCGAAGGAGAGTTCCTGTGCCAATACCTGACAATGAACACTTAGAGCAATTCGAAAAACATCTCAAGCAATTCCGTCCAGTGCAGCCGGAGCCAATCGAGAAGTTTGCGGTTATTGAGAGGCGGCGGGTATGGGGCTCGCGGGCGGTTTGGGCGGCTGCAGTCGCACTGATTCTGGTCATCGGGGCGGGTCTTCTTCGTATCCATCCTGGCACTGGGAGATCCCGCAAAGCTATCGAGTCTCCGGATCACGGGGTTCGCAACGGTGCGCCTTCCGCGCCCCTTACGATACGAAGCGCAAACGCCTGGCTGGCTCAAGCCCCAACCGTCAAGGCCGGAATTGACTTGTTGGCATTTAGTTCGCAAAACACCCCTTTCAAAAACGGTAAACAGAGTGCGATTGCTGTGCTCAGCAAGGAAAAAATCAAGCTATGAAAACCTTCAACAGGATTTTTTGCGGAATGCTGGTTGTGCTGTTTGTGGTTGTTGCTTCGGCGGCGCAAAAGAATTCCCAACTCGGCGCAAACGCGGCTTTGCGTTACTGGGCGGCGTTCACCCAGGTACAGGATGCCGGTATTACCAGCCAGGAAGTGAAAGAACTGAATGCGATCCTCGACGGCACCGCGCCGTATGACGATGCGAGTTACAGCGACCTTCTTGAGAAGAACGCTCCGCCCTCAAAATCATGGCTCGCGGAACGGAAACCCTCATTGTGACTGGGGGTCTTGACTACGGGCTTGGTGACGACACGCCTGTGGAGTATGTACGTAAGTCCTTGACGCTCGGGCGCCTGAACGTTCTGTATGCTCTCCATTTGTTTAAGGCTGGAAAGAAAGATCAAGCCGTTCAGGCGCTTGTCGCCGGATTGAGATTCTCTCATGATGTCGCGAATGGTGGATCACTATTTCCCTCGATAAATGCGAAGGACCTCCTGGTCCTCCACCTGCGGGCGGCAGCGGATGCGTTGCAGCAAGAACAGTTGTCTCCGGCGCAACGGCTGCAGCTGCAGGATGCAGTCGTTAAATTAGGGCCGCATGGGATTGACTGGCGGTCTGCGGTCAGCGTGGAGATGCAGCTATTGAACAAGCCGCCATGGCAAGAGTCTGTGCCGCTCAAGAATGTGACTCAGGCTTATCTGACGACGGCGATGGATCCATCTCAGTTGGGGAGGCTGGAGCAACTATTGGCCGGCATCCCCAACCATTGCGGGATGTAATTCCCGATCCCCGGGAAGTCGTTCAACAAAAGCAGGAACTGGACGAAAAGATTCTGCAAACGCGGTCTTTGTTGCAATAGACGCCCTTACAGGCCTGCCTTTGAGTGTGGACGGCGTCGCATCCCACTCTCACAAATGGCGCAAAAAACTGGAACCTCTTGCGAATCACTCGCGTATCATGAATTAGACAGAGCAGGAGGATTCCATGTATTGCAACTATTGCGGCAAAGTAATTCAGGACGACGCCCATCACTGTGCCTATTGCGGTAAACGCGTTGGCGGTGTCGAAGGACGCAGACGCCTCATCCGCTCCCGCACCGACCGCAAAATTGCCGGCGTGTGCGCAGGCGTCGCCGAATATTTTGATTTGGACGTGACCCTGGTTCGCCTGGTTTGGCTCATCGCAGGCGTAATGACCGTCGTGGGATGTTTGTCCTATCCCATTGCTTGGATCGTCATGCCTGAGGAGCCTTTGCCGTTGCCCGTGCCCTCCGGCTATCAGGTAACGAATCCTTAGTTCGCATCTCCGCGGCGTCTTCGGAATGCATTTCGACAATGACATTTTTCTGAATGAAGCGAATCCGCAGCTCTGACGCCGAAATTGCCTATGAAGTGCTGGGCAACGGCCCTCCTGTCATTCTGCTCCACCCCTTTCCCACGAACCACGAAATGTGGCTGCCTGCCATTCAGCCTCTCATCTCCCGCTTCCGCCTCGTTCTGCCCGACTTGCGCGGCCACGGGGATTCTGAGCTGGGCGAAGGCCCCGCGCTCATGGAAAAACATGCCGCTGACATCGCGCGCATCATGGACGACGCCGAAATCCGCCGCGCCCCGCTCGCTGGAAATTCCATTGGCGGCTATGCCATCTTCGAATTCTGGCGACGCTTTCGGGAACGCGTCTCTGGCCTGGTGTTATGCAATACCAAAGCGCAAGCCGACACGCAGGAAGAACGCAACACTCGATTGCAATCCGCCGCCACCGTTTTGGAAGCGGGAACGGAGCCATTTTTCGCAAGCCAGCTGGCCCGCCTATTAGGGAAAACTACTCAATCTTCCCGACCCGATTTGGTCGAGGGCGCGTTGCGCATGATG
>CAWHQK010000096.1:0-4595 GCA_963831435.1 uncultured Acidobacteriota bacterium | reverse complement strand
TGGAAAATCTGCGCTTCCATCCTGAAGAAGAAGCTAACGACGAGAATTTCGCTCGCAAGCTGGCCTCGCTGGCCGATTTCTATGTGAATGACGCCTTCGGCACAGCTCACCGCGCTCACGCTTCAACCGTGGGCATCACAAAATTTGTAAAGCAATCCGCTGCTGGATTGCTAATGCAGAAGGAACTCGATTACCTCGGCAAGGCCCTTGAGCATCCCGAAAAGCCGTTTATCGCCATACTTGGCGGAGCGGAAGGTCAGCGACAAAATTGCTGTATCCGAATCTGATGACCAACGGGGCGCAGGCTTGATATTATCGGCGGCGGCATGGCCTACACCTTCCTGAAGCCCAGGGGCAAAAGTAAGTCGGGCAGATCGCTGGTGGAAGCCGATCGAGTAGAATTTGCCGGGCAGCTTTTGGCGGAAGCAAAAAAGCGCGGCGTGAAATTGCTGCTTCCCGTGGATCACGTCGCCGCCGCGAAAATAAGGCGAATGCGATTGTAAAGATTTGGTGAGGGCGAAGCAATCCCCGCCGATCTCATGGCTCTGGACATTGGCCCCAAGAGCATCGAACTCTTTACCGAAGAGATTTCGACGGCCCGTCAGCCGATTATCTGGAATGGATCCATGGGCGTTTTTGAAGTTGCTCCTTTTTCTAAAGGAACATTCAAGGTGGCCCGCGCGGTTGCAGAAAATGGCGGAGCGACTTCCATTGTAGGAGCGGGGATTCCGTTTCCGCGGTGCACAAAGCGGGAGTCGCGGGACAAGATCACCCACATCTCCACCGGCGGCGGCGCATCGTTGGAATTTCTTGAGGGTAAGAAGCTCCCCGGAGTCGAAGCGCTTATGGAGAAGAATAACGTGTTGCAATCAGTTAATAACCTGACATTAAACAAGCGAAAGTGGAAGGACCTAATGTATTCCCGCCAAGCACCTGGCAATAATCCCGCTGCAATATATTGGAAGGTTACGAATGCCCCGCAAAAAAGTGATCGCCGGCATTGAAGATGTACAAGATCTCCTGAACAACCATCGCGTACCTGCACGATTTTTTGCCCTCCGTCAAAGACCACACGGGACGAGATCGTAATCGCTCCGCCCTACATTGATTTGTACCCAGCGGCGCAGGCTGCGAAAGGATCGAATGTCGCCATCGGGGCGCAGGATGTCTGTTGGAGAGAGGAATGCGCGCTCACCGGAGAAATCTCTTCCGGCATGCTCCTTTCTGTTGGTTGCACGCATGTAATCATCGGACACTCCGAACGCCGGCAATTTTTTGCCGAAACCGACGACATGGTAAACCTTAAGCTTAAAGCGGCACTGGAAGCCGGGCTTGTTCCGATTGTCTGCGTCGGCGAAGTTCTTGAAGAACGCGAAGCCGGACTTACCGAGGATGTACTGCGCCGCCAATGCGTGCGGGCGTTCAGCACAATTTCCGCAACCAAGGCTGCAAAACTGATTGTTGCCTATGAGCCGGTATGGGCCATCGGAACCGGCAAGACAGCCACACCGCAAATGGCTTCTGATGCCCACGTGATTGTCCGAGCAGAAGCGGCAAAGGCCTTCGGCCAGGAGTTCGCCGACAATCTGCGGATCCTTTACGGCGGGTCTGTGAAGCCGGACAACGCTAAGGCCCTCATGTCCGAACAGGAAATTGATGGCGCGCTCGTAGGCGGCGCCAGCCTTGATCCCAAATCATTCGCGGCGATCGTGAAATACTAAATGCGGGAGTACAGAAGCATGCAGGAATGTCAGTAAATGCACGAGTCAATTCTGCATTCTGACTTCTTCATTCTGCATTTTTTAGGCTCGTTTCCGCTTTGTTATAATGCGGATTGCCTCTGCGTAACTTGTTGCACCGTGCGGAAGTGGTGGAATTGGCAGACACACCATCTTGAGGGGGTGGCGCCGAAAGGCGTGGGGGTTCAAGTCCCCCCTTCCGCACCATTTCAGCGCCCCTGATTCTTTCTGGTTAGGACACTACGTTTCTTATCGAGCCAATCCCGGACATTCTTTAGCTTGCCTGGGCGATAGAAAACATCTCAGCATCCAATTTGATTACGGGCCACATGCGGCGCTCGGACCGTCACCTGCCTGTGAGGCCACTCCTAAAAATACTGGTTGCGAAGTAACCCCCTGAAACGTGGCCACGATCTGGTACAGAACCGGTGAGTACCCATGCTGCCGGTTTGGTCAGATCAGGTTCCGCATCGTGGAAGGTACAGGCAAAAGGAGTTACAGCCGTTACAAGGCCGGTCGAACTGACGGTGATGTCTAGCGGAGGCGCAGGCAGCGGAGAACCATTGAGATCCGTGCCGGTCGGCGTCACGACATAAGTTACATGGCCGGTTAGGTCCTTGGTATTTGTGCTGGAGTAGTTCCCGGTCGCCGTCAGCTGGAGGGTGCCACCCTCGCCCTTAAGATCAGAGAATCCGCTGCTCGATCCCGACGACTGCAGCGTGATGGTTTGCAATTTTCCAATCGCTGGATCCCCGCAGCCAAGCAGCGAGAACAGCGCCACCGCGCTAATCAAGGCGGCAAAAATGGTTGTGCGTTTCACTTAAAAACCTCCCTGTAAAGCCAACTCTGTTGTTTGAGCTTCGTGAACCCTGAAAAACTACTGGAAATGTTTGCACAGGAATGGGATTGCACCAAGTTACCTCCGTTCTCTCCCTTCCGTTTAAGAGCTAAAGTAGTTGCAATTGCCTCCCACCAGCGCATCTGGAAAACCACTTTTGAGATGGAATGAGAAGTAGATTTTCAGACGAAACTGCACCGAGGAACAGGGCTAAGAAACTGGCCGAAAGCCTTGCTTGAGGTGGGGATTCACGCCGCCATAGCGCAGGCAGGCATAGATTAGTTACAATAGCAGCAGCTATTCCAATAGGGCTCGGACCACCTGTCCTGGATCCTTGGGAAGACTTCGAAAAGCAAGCTTATCAAGCCATGATCACATTGATTACTATCGTGCATATCCTTGTTTCTATTTTTCTGATTGTCGTCATATTGCTGCAGAGCGGCCAGAGCGGCGACATCGCGGCGGCTTTTGGCGGAATGGGCAGCCAGACGGCCTTTGGCCCGCGCGGCGCGGCCACGGCGCTTTCGAAAGCTACGACCTGGTCCGCGGTCATCTTTGTGCTCACTTCCATCACCCTGTCCATCGCCACATCGCGCCGCAGCGGCCCACATTCGGTGTTGCAGGGGGTGAGTTCATCCCAGACCAAGTCTCAGCCCGCGGCTCCGGCGCAGAAACCGGCGGCTCCGGCGCCTCAACGCTAAATGCACTGGCTGGCGTTCATTCGTCAGCCTCGTCAGCTTGCGGAACGCTCCACCAACTGCAGCCGTTCCACTCGCTTCTTGCGAAAAGCGCAGTCCATATCCAAGTCATGATTCACGAAATTCTTCCTGTCGGCCCATTACAGTGCAATTGTTCGATCATTGGGGATGACAGCACCCACGAAGGAATGGTCATTGACCCCGGCGATGAGATCGAAGAGGTTCTTGCGATCATCGCCAAGCATCACCTTCAAATCAAACAGATCGTCGTCACTCATGCGCATCTTGATCATGTGGGAGGAGCAAAAAAGCTGCGTGCCACCACTGGCGCTCCCATCCTGCTGAACCAGAATGACCAGGAACTCTTAGCCATGTTGGATGTGCAAGCCGCATGGCTGGGCATGGATGATCCCGGCAAAGTGGAAATTGACCAGAACGCCCAGGATGGAGATGTGCTGAAGACAGGCTCGCTTGGCGCGACCGTGATCCACACTCCCGGCCACACCGAGGGCAGCATCTGCCTTTACTTCCCTACTGAGAAAAAACTCATTGCCGGCGACACGCTTTTTGCAGGAAGCATTGGACGCACCGATTTGCCGGGCGGCTCCATGCGTAAGATCCTGTCTTCCCTCCACGAAAAAGTGCTTGCGCTCCCCGACGAAACAATCGTTTTGCCCGGCCACGGTCCGACGACAACGATTGGACAGGAACGCGAAAGCAATCCCTTCCTGAACCGAGCTTAAACAGATTTAAGGCAGAGATTCGAAAACAAAGATTTGAAGCAACGCTTTCGCTAGGACGCATCGGCGAGACGATGGTCGTTATTGGAAGCGCGATATCGAAGCATGGCGGCAATGTTTCCCACCTGTTCAAGCTCCTGCCCCCGGACGCAAACCAGTTCGATATCGCGGTGAACAAGAAGGGGAATGATGGCATCTACAATGTCTTCGAGTTTCCGCGTACTGTGTCCGCAAAGCGCGCAATACCGCACCAGATGCGCATCCAAGCGGCCGCAAGATGTGCACTCCACTCCGCGAGCTGTGTAATTCTCGGTCACCAGTAGCACGCGCACTTCTCCTAATTCCAGGGAACGCAATACTCGCCGCAATCCGGTGACCCCGCGCTTATGGCTTTTGGCGTAACTCAAAACTCTCTTGACCAGTTCGTGGCTATGACTTTCGTGGTTGGAGCGAAACACCTCGCTTGCGGATTCGCGCACCTGCTCCGCGCTCATATTGGCTCTTGCCGAGAACTGCCCCATGCAAAGCTGCTTGATTTCCGGGAACACAGGATGAATGAATAAAGCGTTAGACATAAAAC
>CAWHQK010000095.1:0-4961 GCA_963831435.1 uncultured Acidobacteriota bacterium | reverse complement strand
CAGGCCGTTCACATCCACACCAACAGCCAATACATCAGGATGGATGTCAGAGAATGAGGCTTGCTGCAATCGATCAGGTATAACGTGCTGGGTAAAGCCGTTGGCTCTATCCTGATTCTCGGTGGCGCCCATTACGATGATGTTGTCAGCGATCGCTTTCCCGGCAAGACCGGCATCGATGATTGCTTGTGCTACCGCGGCTTGTTCCGCAGGGGTGGCCTTGAGCGACTGAAACGCAACGAACGGTGACACGGCGGACCATAAGCTTTGGTCGTTAATGAAATTGAATTGTGTGTCTGGCAATTGCGCGATAGACACCTCAGAACCGAAGCGGGAATCTCCCATGCCGGGATAAATTCCGGCACTCGAGTTATCACCGCATTACCGGCAGAATCCACTATCAGGAAATTAGACCAGCGACGAAAGTTTTTTCTTTCCAATAGGCGGCCCGCTGTGCCCGATCAGCCGCGTGGAGGAGCCTGCCGTCGGGAGTGTTGCAAGGACCCTTACATAATCCACCGCCAAAATCTAGAGACCTGCTTACGATAAATCGCTCACCCAGGGGCATGTTGGCAACGAAATCGTCGATTTGCTCGTACGGTGTTGTGTTTTGCGCATTTTGATCCAAGTGGAGAGAAATGCATCCGCTGTAGGGAAATGGATTCGCTCCGTTCCCGGCGCCATTGAGGACCTCTGTCGTATCAAAACCATGCTGGAGAGATTCGACACCAAATCCTGAGACGGGGGGAACAGGTTGGTCTGCCGACGGAACTCTGACGTTGAAACCGCCAGGAGCATTTTCCGCAAAGAAATCTTCCATCATTACGGCCACGGGCTCAAAGGGACAAGGCCGCACCACCGTGTCGTTCGCGGGGTCGCCAACAATATCCGGGCGGAGAAGGTTCCAGGCTGCGGGAAAACGTGCAGGCAGCAGGTGAAGAATATCCAGATTGCTGGTGGAGCCCGGAACGCCGGGGAAGAATCTATTCGCTTGCGGCAACCGGCCGATGCCCGCATAAAGAATTCCCGGTGAGGATTCCAGTTGCGCAATCAACGCGTTCAACCCATCCACAGAACTCTGCTGCGGAATGCCAATTGTCACCGCAGTGAAACCTTGCGACATGGAGACGATCCCGCCACCGATCGAGGCCAGTGCGCTATTGACCTGGCCGACTGTCGCGCTCTTCGCGAAACGCACATCGAGCCTGTTCATGATGACCCCGTCCTGCACTTGACTGGCATCAACGCCGATTGGAGGCACCGTGGTTGTGGCATTCACTGCCGGTGAATTTGGATCTCCGGGAAGCGCGTTGCCGTTGGCAATCTGCGGGGTAATCGTGAATGTGAGATTGCCGGAACTGCCGCCGCCGGGAGTTGGATTCGACACCGATACGTGCGCGCTCCCGGCGATTGTCAATCGGAAGAAGGAATATTCGCGGTCAGTTGCGTGGCGCTCCCGAAGTTTGTGGTGCGCGCGCTTCCATTCCACTGAACCACTGAAGTCGAGACGAAACCTGAGCCCGAAATGGTGAGCGTGAAATCTCCGCTGCCGACGTTCGCGCTAGTTTGCGAAAGCGAGCTGGCCACCGGCGCAGGATTGTTAATGCTGAAAGTCTTAGCGACAGAATTTCCGCCGCCCGGCGTAGGGTTGATGACGATCACATCGAGGGTTCCGGTCGTCGTAAGATCAGAAGCCGGAACCGATGCCGTCAAACTGGTCGCGCTGACAAACGTTGTGGTCAGCGCGGTTCCTGCCCACTGCACAACAGAACCCGAAACGAAGTTCGTCCCGGTCACAGTCAGGGTGAAGGCTGCGCCGCCCACAGTTCGCGCTGGAGGGAGAAATAGAACTCATGCTCGGCAGCGGATTTCCATTCCCATTGCCATTGGGCGGCGGCGCGGATCCCCCACCCCCGCAGCCGCTCAACAAGGCTCCAGCTACAACACTTAACACCAACAACTGCAAGCTTTTGCGCATCCCCACCCCTGGCTAGGGCGAAGCTATCGGGGAACGTTATATCCCGCAACGGGTATGAGCGGACATTGGCAAATGTCCCACAATGTCCGCTGTAAACGGATGCTTGTTTGCCCCCTCAGGGCACGGGTAAAATTGCCAGACTCGGTTGCACTCCCCCTCTAACTTCAGTTGCCACGCTGAGGCGCGAAGTGTCACTTCATAAGGCCGAACCTTTGGACGAGCAGATCGTTGATATAGAAGACCGCCCATTACCTCGTCCAGCCGACGACCGCCTCGACTCGTGGAAGGAAATCGCCCTCTACCTGAATCGCGACGTGCGCACCGTGCGCCGCTGGGAGAAAGATCAGGGACTGCCGGTTCGCCGTCATCAGCACCAGAAGGGCGCCAGCGTTTTTGCTTATAAGTCAGAGATCGATACCTGGAGGCAGAACGAACGGGAGCGACTGACAGAAACTCCCGCGGCAGATCGTCATGCGTCAGGCGAAGATAGCGCTGGTGACTACCGCACATCCTGGTTTGTATTCGGAGTGATTGGACTCTTCGCGGTAGTCACAATCGCAATGCTTGGATATTTTCGTTGGCGTTCCAGTCAAATTACCATGCAAACGCCGCCAGCCAAGCTGATGCTGGTAGTGCTGCCATTTCAAAACCTGACCGGTGATCCCACGCAAGATTTCATCGGCGACGGCCTCACCGAGGAAATGATCACGCAAGCCAGTGGGCTTCAACACGACCGCATGGGGGTGATCGCGCGCACTTCCTCGATGGCTTACAAGGACACTAAAAAACCGGTCAGTCAAATTGGACAAGAGCTGGGAGTGGATTACGTTCTGGAAGGAAGCGTCCGTCATTCCGGGGAGCGGATTCGGATTACTGCTCAGCTGATTCAGGTGCGCGATCAAACTCACATTTGGGCGCAAGACTACGACAGCGACAAAAGTGACATCCTGAAATTGCAAAGTGAAACTGCACAGTCCATCGCGCAGCAACTCCATCTTCAGTTGCTGGCGCCGAAAGGCGTGAGCCGCGTAGCAAACCAGCGGCCAGTAGACCCACAGGCACATGAATTCTATGCGCAGGGACGGCATTATCTGGATCAGCGTTCGCGCGACACTTTGCCGAAGAGCGTTGAATCGTTCGAGCAAGCTATAGCAAAAGATCCCGAATATGCCGCCGCATACGCCGGACTTGCCGACGCTTACAACATGAGCACGTTTTACGGTCTGGACAAGTCTCAACCTGGTGAGCCAAGCCAAGATTGCCGCAGACAAAGCCCTGCAATTGGACAGCACCCTGGCTTCGGCGCATGCGGCCGAGGCCTACAGCGAATTCATGTTTCAGGGAGACTGGGCGACGGCTGAAAAGGAATTTCAGCGGGCGCTGGAATTGGACGACAATTACGTGCCGGCCCATCAGTGGTATGCGCTGTATCTTGCCGCGCGCGGACACATGGATGAATCGGTGAACCAGATGCAGTATGCGAAGCGGCTGGATCCATTGTCGCCTTCTGTACATGCCGGGCTGGCTTATATGCAGTATTTCGCCCGCAATTATGATCAGGCTATTGAATCCTCTCGCACTGCGTTACAGCTCAACGCAAATTCTATTCCCGCACACGCAGTCATGGGCTGGGCGTTACTCGAGCAGAAAAATTATCCGCAGGCGATTGAAGAACTGCAAACCGCGGCAAAGCTTTCCGGCAATGTACCTGTCTATGTGGGAGCGCTGGCGCGGGCGTATGCGTTGTCAGGCGACACCAGCAAAGCCAAAGCTCTACTCGTAGAAGAAGACAAGGTACACCCACAGCCGGGAGGATCGGGTACAGCACTCGCCGCCGCACATCTTGCAATAGGAGACAATGACCGGGCTCTGCATTGGCTCGAGGAAACCGCTCCCGGAGATATTCAGGCCAACTGGTTGCGTGTAGACCCGGCGTTTGACTCCGTGCGGCAGAATCCGCGCTTTGTAGCGGTGGTGAACCGGATCGGAACTAAACTAGATTAAGCTCGATTATTTCGTGATCTTCAGATTGCGGAAATAACCTTCTGTGCCGGGGCCGATCCACAGAGCTACTGCGCCTTCTTTATCTCCCAACTTTAAATCGTGAACCAGTAGACAAGGTTGCGGAACATTGTTGACGTATAACGATGCGTTTGTTCCCTGGACCACGATGCGCAGATGCATCCACTCGCCGGGTTGCATATCGGCGTAGGACTCGTACACGCCCGGGTTTTCCTTGCGCAATCTATCCCACGTCCACTCTGGCTCGGAGACATATTGCGTGCTGTGATTGCGGCGAAGCTGGTCGTCGGCGCGGCCATTGGTGGGGCGGACATAAAAGCGTTCCTGATGCAAGCCATCGGCTTGTACCCGGAATGAAATGCCGATAAAACCTCGTGCACCTTCCGAAGCGCCCTTGACCGGAGTTCCAGAGACATCTACGTCAATGGCGCCGTTGTGGAAAATCAGATTCTTGACAATGGCCATCGCATCGCCGTTTCCCGTCATCTTCAGGGCTTGTTCGCCGTGATAAGTAGTGATTTCCGCCTGGGCGTTTTTCACATCCACAGTTGAGAGATTAGTTAGGGGGATTTGTTGAGCGGAACACGTAATGATAGAAGTGAAGTATGATAAAGAAAAACTTTAGCTTTACATATTTCATATCTAATCTCCGGTCAGGAGTTTGACGTGGAATAAACTGCGACGATAGCAGTTCCTCTTACCCTTAGACAACCTCCTCCATCCTTGGTCATCGAATGTTTGTGAGGTGGATTTATGAGCAAACGCGATAAATTGGCGAATACCAGAAGTGATGGAGCCGAGGATGCTCCGAAGTCAGGCATTGGTGTGTTTCGTGATCCGGATGGATCACGGATGAGAAGCCCTGAAAGCGCGAATACCACTAAAGATTCAGAAAAATTGGGGTCAGAGAGGAAAGAAGAGTTAGATAATTAGACCCACCCCAAAAACCCCAAGCGACACA
>CAWHQK010000094.1:0-47648 GCA_963831435.1 uncultured Acidobacteriota bacterium | reverse complement strand
GCGTTATTGCGAGCCGTAAATCTTCCACTCGTTCCAGGTCAGGCGTCTCAGAAACAACTGCTGCCAACTCAATCTCACCCAGTTCGGTTTCCCGGCCGGTTTTCCGGTACAAGTTGACGCGCCGTTGCGCCAAGATCGCCCGCAACCATCCCATCAGCGAGCCTCGCCCCGAATATCCCAGCGGCGGTGACCAGCGCTGGCCTTCGCGCTCCGTCAACCCGTACAGCTCCGAGTAAAGTGCGCTCGCCAGTTCTTCGCCCGACGCTGTCGACCCTGTCATATCCACCGCAGCCCTGATCAGCGGCTCCCGATATTGAGCCAGGAAGCGCCGCCATGCGGACTCGCGTCCCAGCGCGCACCCGCGCGCAAGAACAAGCTCCTCCAAATGCAGCGCCCGCCAGAACACTTCTCGCTGCCGTTCATTGGCGTGTTTTTCTGAGTCGAGACCGTAATTGTCCCGTAGTCCTATCGTCTCCAGGGCCTCTGCAAATTCCGCTCTGCTTACTTCGACCAACTCCGCGCCTGCCGCTCGCCAAAGCTCTTCGCCCAGCATTTCGGACAAAAGCCGTTTCTCTGGACCGAGCTCCAGCCCGAGAGTAATTCCATCCGCCAAAGATGCGGCGCGCTCTTCTGCCTCCGAGGATTCTGTTTGAGTAATATTGGCAGGCGGTATATCCACGTGGGCCCATTAGATCACATCTCGGTATCGGGACCCATTCCTTGCCTCAGCCCGCTAAAAACACTGCAAAGGCATTTCGTAATCATAGGTCAGCGGTTCAAGTCCGCTCGTCAGCTTCAGTATTTATGCGGTTCCCGTCGAATGCGGGATAGCTAATATAGCCCCCACCGATATCTCATAAGCCGGGTCATCGGCACGTCATGGACCGATAGGCTAGCCGCAGCGACCTAGTCCAGGCGCGCCGCATTTGCGCGTGACTGTTCGCTGATTCAGCTTCCTCTGTTTGATTTCGGGGTCCAGGGAATTGCGTCACACTTTTTTGCCAAGGTTGGAGATCGCCAGTGGAACTATCGTGAGATCCAGACGACGATTTATCGCACGAGAGCGAAAGTGATCGTTGGTTCCCCTGACCTAGTCGACTAGGTTTCTTCCGGCAGTTCAAAGTTAATGAGGTTCCTGCGGAAGCCGTGGGTTTTCCATGCGCCAAAGGCAATGCCGACAGCCATCCAGATAGCGCCCGCAATCTTCGCGGGGTTGCTCAAGCCCAGCCACAAGATCAGGCATATCACGAAGCCGAGGACGGGCGGAACAAAATTGCCGACGGTCCTTGCGCCCTTCCGAAAGTAATAATGCACCAGCGCTGCCGCGTTCACCCCCATGAAGGCGATCAACGCGCCGAAGTTGAGCATCTCTGCGCCAAGCCCGTAGGAAAATAAAGTGCCGCCCCCACCTGCCTGGCCGGCTGTGGCGTGATGCAGCGGTATCTCCACCAGCAAGGCGCCCACAAGGGCCAGCATGCCCACAAGGATCACATTGTTTCGCGGCACTCGGCGCTTTGGATCCACGGCGCCAAAGAACGACTTCGGCAGGGCGCTGCTCCTTCCCATCCCGTAAAGAAGCCTCGCCGCGCCGATCTGCGCTCCCAAGCCCGATCCGAAATTTGCAATGAGAAGCGTGAATCCGACAATGGCAAACAGCGGCGGCCACGCGCGCTGCGCTACAGCCACGAACGCGGTGTCCTGATTAGGAAATGCCTGCGACGCCGGCCAGATCAACTGCGCGGCGTAGACTTCGAACGCCGATAACAGCCCAATCACCAGGCACGTGAGCACGGTGGCGAGCAGGATGTTGCGGCGGGGATTCTCAGCTTCCTCCGACAACGTCGAGATGCCATCGAAGCCGATGTAGGTGAGCACGGCGATCGAAGTTCCGCCAAGGACTGCGCGAAGATCAAACGTCTGCGGATCATAAAAGGGACGGGTGAAAAATGCGGCGTCGCCGTGCGGAGTTTCGAAGATGTAGCGCGCGGCGGCAATAAAAAAGATCGCGATCACCGCCCCCATTCCGGCTGCCAGCGCCGTATTCACTCTTGCCGAGGTCTTCACGCCCTGAATGTTCAGGCAGGTAAACAGCGCGGCAAAAAAAATCGCCCATGCCCAGTACGGCACGTGCGGAGTGAAAACGTGGGCCTGCTGACTGCACCAGATGACGCAGATCATGGGATTGAGGATGTAATCCATGACCATGCTCCACCCGGTAACGTAGCCGAGCGCGGGACTGATCTCCTGCCCCACATAGGTGAATGCGGATCCGGCGCTGGGGTAAACGCGCGCCATGCGTCCGTAGCTGATGGCGGTGAGCAGCATTCCGACCATTGCAATGAGGATGGTCGTCACCACGTGGCCGCGTCCGCGATCGCTGAGCACGCCGAAGACGGACATGGGCGCAACCGGCTGGATGACAATGATTCCGTAGAAAATCAGGTCGCTCAGGGTGAGTGAACGCTTTAGGCCCGGGGCGGAAGCAACGGATGCGTTTTCCATTCGTCGAGGTTAGGGACCAGGAATTTACGAAACAAGCCTACCTTAATGAACGCGCCAACAGCACAAAACTCCGGCTACGGTAAGTCTGGCAGCGTGGCCAAACGTTTCTTGCTGGCCGGAACGAATCGGGTATCAATCTTTCCAGTAACCGTAACGGGCATTGACTTGTCGAAGGCGACGCCGTCCAGTCCCTCAACATGCAAGTTCACGCTGAAGTTCCCAGCGTAGGTGAAGGCATGCGCGACTTTCGAGCCTTCGTCGATCGTTCCATCGCCGAACTGCCACTGGTAGCGTAAAGCCGGCGTGCCATCCAGATCGCTTTTAGCGGAAAATTCAGCTGTCTTGCCGGCTTCCACATGGTCAGGAATGTTCACATTGACTACCGGAGCCGCGGGGGAAACGGAAGTATCAACGATTTTGAATACCTTCGCGGAATGCGGTGGCAACGACACTTCGACGGAATCCAAGTTGTCCCCGGAAAGCTTTCCCTCGAAAACATCGAATATCTGGTTGTGGCCGCCCGCGTCCAGCCCGAGGTCCTTTGCAAAGTCGAACGTGTGCTCCGTCGGCTTGTCCGTCCAGTTAAATACCGTCAGCATCTGCTGGCGTTTGCTTTCGCGCAAAAGAAAGATGCTGGGCATCTCATCAGTCGGCGCGTAGCTCATCAAGTCAAGCGGCAATGACGAACGTTTGAGCCGGGCCATGTTCATCAGGTCCTGGTTCTTGACCAGCGCCAGGCGGTCCGGTTCGTCGCCAAGGGTGGGCAGATCGTCGCCGATCTCGTACATTCCGCCAGCGATCGCCGCCAGAGCAATCGAGACTTTGGCTTCGTCGAGCGTCAGCGGATGCCTTCCCCCGTGCCATGTCTGTTCGGGAATTGTTTGCCGAGCCACGGTAAATGCGTCTGGGTCTGCGAGGTAATAATTTCCATTCATGAAAAACCGCGCCGCGATCCCGGAAGCCGCTTCCCTGCTGGCTCCAAATGTGTGCCCGGTGTCCACCGATATTCGGCCTGTGTCTACAAGCCCGACCGGGTTGAGCATGGGGCTGCCGTCTTTATCGAGCAACACATGCTCCCCCACCGCTTCCCGGATGACTCGCAGGCCAATGCGTTGGGCCTCCAGTGCGGTTGTGTGGGCCTTGTAGTAGACGCCCTCAATCGCCGAGTCATCCATGAAATCGAGTTTGATGTACCGGATTCCCCAATCCTTGGTCAGAGTTGAATACGTCTGCCGCAGATAGTTCTGCGCGCCGGGATTTGTAACATCGAGAATATATAGCGGATCGATCTTGCGCTCCTCGAGGACCCATCCCGCATGGATAGGCTTCCCGGCAGCATTGTGAATGAGCCAGTCCTTGTGGTTCTCATACACCCAGGACCGTTCGGAAATTTCGAAGGGCGCAGTCCAGATGCCGGGCGTCAGACCGAGCGCTGAAATTTTGTGTTCAAGCATGCGCATGCCGCCGGGGAACAGCGTTGCATCCGTGGTGGTATATTCTCCACGCGCATATTGATATCCCTCGTCAATATGAAAGAACTTGTAGCCGAGGTGTTTCAGGTTGTGTGCGAGCCACTTTGCGTTGGTCAAGGCCGTTCCTTGACTCAAGCCAAAATAGTAAGCCGTCCAACTCCACCATCCAGCAGGCGAGCCGGTAATCTCACGCGGATGATGTAAATGGCGGATCATGTTCCCATAAGTTTCAAGTTGATTGAGATAGTCGGTCCCAGTGCTGATTAACAACCTCTCGGACTTTATTTCCGCTCCGGGAGCGAGCGGCAGGCTCAGCTCAACCCGGTCCTCCGCGCCTGATTCACGGAGCGAATTCTCTATTGCCAATTCAGTAGTTCCGGTGGACTCGACTTCGTACTTTGTAATGTGGTCCTTTTCAACATGCAGCCGAAGCACGGTAAGGAATTTTTCCGAGGTCAGAACTCCAACAAACAGATTTCGCTTGCTGTCGCGGTTGTAGATCAACTGACTGCCGACAGCACGATGCAGCCCGGCCTCGGCGTCTGGCAAATCGTGGATGACAATTCCCGGGCGGTCTTCGCTGAAACTGTCGGAGAGCACCCGGTCAGATGCATCATTGGCCCCGAGATCGATGACCGGAGTCCCCGTGGCGTCGAGGCTGCGGATTGCCTGGACGCTTACAGCCTTTTTACTCGCGTTCCTGACCTGAACTGAAATTGTCAGGAAGTCTGGATCGGAATGAAGATAAAAGGAATATGTAAGGTCCGGCTGGCCCGCAAGGCCAAGATTGGAGATTGTCAGCGAATTGCGCGACCCGAGATCGTCCGAAATATTATTTCTTTGAACTATATGGCGCGGATAATCGTTCGACTTGATCCAGTGGTGATTTACCTCCGCCCCCACCACCGCATGGAGAATCGTATTCGACGTCACGGGATCGGAAATCGTATAACTCCCATCGGCTGGGTTGACGCTGACACGGATTGTTTTTGCCTGAAATGAGTCCCCTTGGCTATCTTCGGCCTTAGCATGAGGACATAAGGCGATCTGAAGCGTCAGTACCCCTATAAACAAAAAGCAGGAAGATATTCGCAGTGGGGTCGAATACCTTCCATTTCGCGGTACGATCTCGGCTAGCGGGGATTTTGCGATATATTTCTTATGATTTCGCATTTGTTTGTTTTGATAACTTTTACTTTCGTTTTTGAGGTTTGTCAAGCAATGGACGCCCTTTTCATCGCAGTGACCTCCAGCTTTTTAGGAACATTCAGCCATGTGCGGGCGGATTCTTCACACGGTCGCCCAACTACGGAAAAACGTTTGAAATAAAGTTCGATTCCCTGGTTTGACGCGCGTATTGCTTGACTTCAACGATCACCCTGCGCGATAGTACTCCAAAGAAAATAGTTCGTAATGGAAAGAAACTATTCGCAACTCGCCAGATTTTGGGTTTTGGCTCGGACGCTAGCACTGGGAGTGGCCTGCGTTGTGGCACTAGCATGTTCAATGGACGCTCAACCAGCCCAACCGCCCGCGGCGCAAGCACAAATTGAAGGCAAGAATGTGCGGGTCGAATTTGATTCTCAGATGCGCAGTCGCATCATTGCCCGCTTCGGACGAAAAGAAATGCCACTCGGCCCCTTCGCCAGGAGCGAAGCCCTAAGAACCGCGACTGGAGAACGGAATCTTTTCCACCTGACCTCGCAACATACCGATCATGTTAAGGACAAGATCGGAGCCGGGCAGCGGCTGACAATTACGGCAAAAACAGGAGACCTGACTAAAACGGTCGCCGTCACCGTCTACAATGACTTTCCCAGCCTGGCGGTTTTTGATGTTAGCTACGCCAACACCGGCAGCGCCAATCTTTCGATTAAGCAATGGACGAACAACCATTACGTTGTGAAGGCCCAAGCTGATGCTGCACGCCCGGCGTTCTGGTCATACCAGAGCGGCTCCTATGAAAAGCGGCCGAACTGGATACTGCCCCTCAAGACTGGATTCCGGCAGCAGAATTATCTCGGCATGAACGCCAGCGATTATGGCGGCGGAACTCCGGTGGTAGACGTTTGGAGACGGGATGTGGGGATTGCTGTTGGCCACTTGGAGTTGCGGCCACGGCTCGTTTCGCTGCCCGTTTCCATGCCGGCTTCCTCTTACGCGACCGTCGGCGTGGAGCGAAACGAAACCACAGTCCTAAAGCCAGGCGAGAACTTTCATACGTTCCGTACATTCGTGGCGGTCCACCAGCGGGATTATTTCAACGCCTTGGTCGAATACCGGCGATTCATGATTGCCCAAGGCCTTCGCCCTGCGACTCCACCGACGGATGGCAAAGGCGCGATCTGGTGCGCCTGGGGCTATGGGCGCACAGTCCGCCCACAACAGGTTTACGACACGCTACCCACCGCGAAGAGGCTCGGGTTCAAGTGGGTCGTTCTCGATGACGGATGGCAGAACAATGTTGGAGACTGGGCGCTGGATCCCAAAAAATTTCCCAACGGCGACAAAGACATGAAGGCACTCGTGGATCGCATCCACGCCGAGGGCTTTCGCGCGCAACTGTGGTGGTCGCCGCTCAGCGCTGTGCCAGACTCGAATCTGCTGAAGGAGCACCCTGACTATGCGCTGCTGAATAAGGACGGCTCGAAGCGCAAAATCTCGTGGTGGAACTCCTATTACCTCTGTCCGGCGGACAAGGGCGTAGTCGAATACCACAAGGCCCTTGTCCGCAAGATTCTCGTGGACTGGGGCTTCGACGGTTTAAAGCTGGATGGCCAGCACATGAATGGTGCGCCAGCCTGCTACAACCCCGCTCACCACCATGCCTCGCCGGAAGATTCGGTAGAAGCGATGCCGGATTTTTTCCGCGCCATCTATGAGACTGCTCAAGCGCTCAAGCGGGGAGCGCTGGTGGAGTTCTGCCCCTGCGGGACTGGTTACTCATTTCTGACCATGCCGTATTTCAATATGTCCGTCGCCTCGGACCCGGAAAATTCGTTTCAGGTACGGTCGAAGGCGAAAACCTTAAAAGCGCTGATGGGAGATGATTTGCCGTTCTTCGGCGACCACGTCGAATTGAGTGACGGCGGAAACGATTTCGCATCAACAATCGGAGTTGGCGGCGTGGTAGGAACTCAGTTCGTGCTGCCAGCGCTGGTGAAGAAAAGAAGCACTTCCGACCTGACACCGGCGCGAGAAGCAAAATTTGAAAAATGGCTCGGCATCTATCGCGACAAGATGCTTTCTCGCGGTCGATATCTCGGACAGCTCTACGACATTGGCTTCGACATCCCGGAAACACACGTCATCCGGCGCGATCAAACCATGTATTACGCCTTTTATGCCAGGCATTGGAAAGGTCCGATTGAATTGCGCGGCTTGGATGATCGCAACTACACCGTGACCGATTATGTGAACGGCAAGAGCTTTAAGACAGTCTCCGGACACAAAGCGCGATTGAACGTTGCCTTCGACGGGCATCTATTGCTGGAAGTTCGTCCCGAGTAAAAACTGGCGGCTCAGTTGTTGTTGACGAGTCGCAGTAACCCAAAACGCTCCGGAACATGAAAAGTATTCGCTCTGGGAGGCTGCCATGTGACTTGCCGCCGTTCAGGCCCGGGACCCTGGCTACGGAAGAGATTAATGCGCAAAAAATTTCCCGCAGTTGCCGGACGCGCGTCAATCGCGGAATAGGGTATCTTCATCGCTCCGTACCAGATGTGAGCAATGGGATCAATTCGCGCCGCCACCTGAAAGCCTGAGTTCCACGTCCAACCGTCCTCATGATGCGGCTTATGAAGGTCGATATCCAGATCAATCCATTCACCCTGCGGTGAAATTTCAAATTCCTTGTATCGCTGAATGTCCTTGAAATCCGATCCAATGAACACTTCGGCCACATCCCAGTTCCACAATTCATTGGTTTCACTTGAGGTTTGTGGATGCGGCTTCAGGTTGAGTTTTTGGTATGGGCAAATAAATAGAAAGTATAGGTTCTGATTCGTCCAGCGCGTGCGCACCTCGGTCCGATAGGCAGGTTCGGGCTTGCCCTGAGGGTCGCTCTCCATATATATAGGCTGCGCTTTACTCCACAGGCGTGAATCTGGATTTATATTGAGCGCGGAGTCGCTTTGCAACCGCACGCTGTTAATTGTGGGCTGCGACGCGGAAAGCGCATACAAAGGAACCAGAAGTACGAAACTCAAGAAGCGCGATCGATGCAACAACTTCATACCGTAACCTGCAATACTCGCGCGGCGTTCTGGTTGTACACTTTTTTGAGAATGGATTGAGGCAGGCCCAGCCCATAGATTCTCCAGCGTCCCTGCGGTGGCACTTTCGCGGGAGCATAGTCGAAATACTCGTCTTCGGTTTCGAGGAACCGGTAATAAATTTCGTACAACTTGTCATTGAACACCTGCTGCGGAAATTCATCGCCGTGCGGGGTCGCGTCAGTTCCAAACAAAATGCGGTCCTGGTAGCGATCAAAAAATTTGCGCGACCGCCGCGGCTGGCGGCCCAATTCACCGATGCGTGCCGCGATATCCACGGCCATATTCGGGAAACGATCCATGTTCTCTGAGACGTTGTCGAGATTTTCAGAAAAGTTGCCCACATGCAGCACCACAAACTGGGTGTGCGGATGGCGCGCTATGACGCGGTTGCGGGCCTCAATCAACTCCGCGTTGCTTGGAAAATCGTGGTCGTAGAAAGACCAGTCCGGATGATTGTTCAATTCCTCGTAGCGCTCGTTAAAACGATCGGTCGGAGTGAAGAATGCAACCGGATCGGAAATATGAATCGCGACGGGCATGTTCAGCTGACCGCAGGCATCCCACATGGGATCGAAACGCGGATCGTCGATCTTCACTAATTTCCCCGATGTAATGTTCTCGCGCAGATAGAGTCCGAGTGTCTTGAGAATTTTCAGTCCCTTTGCTCCTGCACGGTGCGCGCGTTCAATTTCATTGGCTTGGATGCGAGGATAATTCGAATCCAAAAATCTTTCATAGCACGGCTCGGTCATGCTGTAAAAGCGCCCGGGATACTTTTTGTCATACTTTGAGATCACTTCGACCAGGCCGTCGTCATAACCGCCGGTCAGGTTCACCATCGAGTGAATATTCGTGCGGTCCATTACGGAAAGGAGTTCGTCCGGCTGGTCAAGATAGGTACGTTGCGCCGCAAGTCCAACTCCATTCTCCGACTTCGCTGAGATGGTGATGTGCGTGTGCACATCAACTACTGGAAATGCGGCGCGGGCCACGTGCGTTTCCGTTGTATGCAGCATGCTTCTCGGCTCGTAATCGGAAAGGGCGAGTGGCTGGCCTTTGCTGCCGGGCTTCGTTTCCGCTTCCTGGTTTGCATTCGCAATCGCAAACGCTGCTTTCGATTGAGCGCCAGCGCCCATAGCCAGACCAAGCACTTTCAGCAACTGCCGACGGTTGATCACGACTCCCTCCGGTTTCTCATGCCTATATTCCCTTTCTCCAAATGACTAATATGTCTGCTTCTCGCATGGATGGAAGGCCCTGTCTTGCCCCAATGCTGACGCGCATTCATCCGTGCCGCCCATTTGCCCGCAGGGAGAGCGTGCCATCGTCATTCAACTTCTGATGGCAAGCCCACCGCACCGGATATTTCATGCCTTTGACTTCGAGTTCCGCGCGAAGCCGCAAGCCTTGCCATTTGGTTCCCTGCGGCAGCACGAATTGTGCCTGCCGAATTTTTCCGGGAAGCGGATAGCCAGCATCGAGGCAGCCGCTCTTCAATGGCTTGCCGTCCTCGCTCTCGACTGTGACCCGCAACACTCCCGGCACCCCGGCGACGCCATCATTCGCAAATCCAATGATCAATCCGAGATAGCCACTGTCTTCGTAGCTCCAGATAAAAGATGGCCGTACACGATAGCCGATCCGGCGGCTGATTCGGTCGAACCACGTTGGCGATGCCTGATAGCTAGCGACGAGATTCTTTGCATTGATCTGGTGAAAATTCCAGAGCGACCAATAGTTCGCACCAACATCCATGACGTGCACAATGATGTCATCCGACGCCGAAATACCTTCGTGCAAGGTGACTTTGTCGGGAGGCTGACTTGGTAAGCCTTGTTCGATCATCACCGCAGTCCAGGGCGGCCGATTGCTCAAAGCTTCAATCTGCTCGTTCTCAATGAAGATGGTGTCGCTACGAATCCAATTGTTGCTGCGAATCGTGCGGTCAAGGACTTCTGAATTTCCTACACGGCTGTAGTCGGGCTCTGTATTGGTAAGCAGCGGAGTCTTGGTAAAGTTTTCCTGCTGAATGTTCCACATGTTAATCCACGTGCGCTCCGCAGTTTGATAGTCAGGAAAGGGACTATTGGCGAAAGGCCAGGTGTGTCCTTCGCCCCAAAAGCCGTAGAGAAATGTATCCACGAACTCAATGATCGGATTTCCATTAAATTCCGCCGCAAGCTGCTCGACTAGGTCTTTGAATGCCTGCTGAAAAAAAGGGTGATCGAATCGGGGCTGATATTTCGAGTAAGGATTTTTCAGGAACCTTGCGCCTTCGGGGGCCGATTCGTGCGGATCCATCACCAGGTCAACCGTGGGCACCTTGTCCAGAACGAAATCCGGCAACGCGGGCGCGTGCCAGTAGTCGGGAGCGCTCATCTGAATACGCATCCCGATGCGCTTGTCGTTCTTCTTCGCGAGATCAACAACGAGCTTGAGGTAATCCGGCAATTGCAATTTACCCGGCTTCGGCTGAATTTCCCGCCATGTAGGGCGAACGTAGAGTTTTTGCCCCAGCGGAAGGTGCACCAGATCTTCGATTGCTTGCGGGATATTGTCCGATTTAATTTCTTCTGTACCCATATCGGCCGTGAGGTAAGTCACCAAGCCCATGCCGTAATTCGGAACAACATCTTCGGAGGGAGTCGTGCTCATCACAACTTCGTCACTGGGAATAACTGCGTAGGGCGCGTACTGAGGAAACGGCCCCTGATTCAGGCGATCCGTTACGCGCGGGCCGGAGCCGAAGTCGTACTTGTCCCAGTTGTGGGCGGGCACGAGCGCACGAGCGTTTTTACTTCCGAGTTCGGCAATTGCCGCCATGGCTGCGCCAGTTTTGAGGAAGTCCCTGCGTTTCATCATGGATTCAGGCTCCGCGGCAATTCTAGAAATGCAACTTCATAGCAAATTGAACCTGCAGCTCCCGTATTACGGATACACTGCGGACTGCCGATGCTTGCGACGAGGATCCCATTAAAAGCCCCAAAAACAAGCTTGTTCTCTGCAGGCAGCTAAACCCTTTACTTCCTCACGCTATCATGTACCGATCCCAAAATAAACAACAATACGAAGCATTTCGTAATATTTCGATTGACAACGTAACCAATCTCAATGTATCAGTTGACGGGACACTCCCAGTGCCCGCGCATTCTCGTCGAATCTTTACGTAGGTGGAATGAGTGTATGTCGACTACTGTTTCGACGCTTTGCGGAATGGTTTTTTCGGGCGGTTGTGGTCTGGTGCAAATCTTCAGCTTTTCGGTCAACCGGAATTTAAGGGGGCAGCGATGAGAATTCTAATTCGGCGTTTTGGCGTACGCTGTGGTTCAGTATTGGCGGTTGTTCTTCTATCTCTGGGAATAATGAATCAAGCCACCGCCCAATCCACGTACACCTCCCAATTGACCGGAGTTGTTAGCGATAATTCAGGCGCTGTAATTCCTGGAGCAAACGTCACTCTCACCGATGAGGGCACGAACATTGCCGCGAACAGCGTTACCAATAGCAGTGGGATTTACCTGTTCACCGAGGTGCGTCCCGGAGCTTACACCATACATGTGGATGCCCACGGATTGGCCGCGCAGGAACGCAAGGCAGTCACTCTCGCCGTCAGCCAAAGCGCAACGATCAATTTTTCCCTGAAGCCACAGGGCGTTTCTGAGACTGTTACGGTGACTAGCGAGGCCCCGCTTCTCGATACCGGAAACGCTTCACTCGGCACCGATGTTACGAATCAATACGTACGCGATGTCCCCTTGGCCAATCGCAGCATGTTTGGACTTGTTTTTCTTGCTGGCGGCGTGACCGAAACGGCAGGCCAGGGCACAGACGATTCCTACCCATCTGGAACGAATTTTGTTTCCAATGGCCAGCGCAACGCGACGGCCGAAATACGTTTGGATGGAGCGCTCACCAGCGCGCCGGAACAAGGCGAAGGTGCAACGACGAATGTTTACTACCAGCCGTCGGTCGAGGTCGTCCAGGAATTCAAGGTTGAGAACAACAGTTTCTCCGCGGAGTACGGCAATAACGGCGGCACGGTGGTAAATATTGTGCTTAAAGAGGGCACTAATAAGTTACACGGAAGTGGATGGTGGTTTGGGCAACGTTCTGCTCTCGATGCAAATGAGTTTTTCAATGAAGCGAATGGCGGAGCCAAGCCCGATCATGCACGCGATCAGTATGGGTTTTCGCTCGGCGGGCCAATCATCAAGAACAAGACTTTCTTCTTTGTTGACTTCGAAGGCATTCGGCAGAATGATCCATTTGATATTGATGCCTTCGTGCCAACCGATCTGGAGCGGACCGGGGACTTTAGTCAATCTCTCCAACCGATCTTCAATCCATTCAACGTTGACTCCAATGGTGTCCGATCTGACTTTACTGTTCCCAATGTGATTGACGCAGGCCTGATTAACCCGCTCGGCCAGAAAATCATCAACATGTATCCGGAGCCTACCGACCCCAATGCGGCGCTGGGGACGCCCAACTTTCATGAAGCGGTACTAAATAAGACCACGGGCAGGCAGTTTGATATCAAGATAGACCACAACTTTTCCGACAGGAACCGGCTCAATGGGCGATACAGCAATCTTCACAGTGACAATACTATCCCCACAGTTTTCGGCGACGGCGATTGGGGTTGTTGCGGCGACGGACTAACCGGCATTACCGACGTGCACAATGTGGGGCTGGAAGAAAATTTCCTTATCTCCCCCAATGTGGTGTGGACAAACCGTTTTGGATTGGACCGCGCTGTTTCTCCGGTCACGGAGAATTATCCGAACTTGAACACAGTCTTCGACCAGCCGGGTGATGCACCTCTCGCACAAGCGAACCATCTCACTCGTTTCCCTACCATTCAAATGGACAACAACGCAAGCTCGTTGTTCGATCAATGCTGCACAGACACGGTATTCGCGCACACCCTTTATTCCTATAGTTCTGCCATGTCGTGGGCGCGGGGACGCCAGATCTGGAAATTTGGCGGCGAACAACGGCTTTTCTTTAATAATTTCTTTCAGCCGGGGAATCCCACCGGGTTCTTCCACTTCACTCAGGGCGTGACGGAACAAGTCGTGGGCGCTGGCGATTCCGACCAGGGCAACTCCTTCGCAAGTCTTCTGCTGGGATATGGCGATCTCGACTCGTTCGTCAGCACTTCCGGCGCAGTTGCCAATAAATCAAAAGAGACCGCTTTTTATTTTCAAGACGATTGGAAAGTAACGCCCAAGTTAACTGTCAATCTTGGCCTTCGTTACGAATGGAGCACGCCGTATTCTGAGCGAAACAACCAACTACAGTTTAGCGATTTTACCGGCGACACCGGCATCGCGGTGCCATACACGGTCACCGACCCCAACACCGGCACAACGCTGCTCACCCGCTCGGGCGATTTGCTGGGCACTACAGTATTTCCGACCTCTGGAAACCGCAATGTTCCCGTGGACCGGAACAACTGGGCTCCGCGCGCCGGCTTTGCCTACTCGCTGGGTTCGAAGACAGTCGTCCGCGGAGGCGCTGGAATTTATTACGGACTAAATGTCGCCACCAATTTCCAAACTCCCGGGCCAGCCTTTGGAAATACAAATCCCATCCGCTTCTCCGTGGACCAGTTTCAAACCCAGCTTGCCACGCTGGCTGATCCCTTCCCGGGCGGTTTCGCAACGCCGCAGGGTAACACTTATGGAAAACTGGCCATGTGGGGTTATGACGACAATAATTCTTTGGGCGTGACCGAAGCGCGCAACGCTGAGATATACCAGTGGAATGCCGGAGTGGAGCACCTGCTTCCCGGAGGCATCACGATCGGAGTGGATTATTCGGGCAGCCAGAGCCGCCATCTGCCGTTCAGCTCCGGTTCGGGAACGTCCAACAAAAACACGCTGCCTTCTTCTGTACGAAAGCAGATCGTATCAAATTACAACCAGTGCGTCGCGACAGATCCGGACCCGGCCGATGACTGCACTACCCCGACCAATGTGCTGGGCGAAGATGTGAACAATCCCTTCCAGCCATTCTTCCAGGGAGCTGGCGCAATGTTCAACGAGCCCAGTTCGCTCTATAACAACAGTACAATTCCGCTTATCAATCTTTTGCGTCGATACCCGCAATTTGATGGGAGCTTTTCCGGACTCACGCTGCTGGCCGCGAGCGCGTCCTATAACTCACTTCAGATACGCTTCCAGAAACGCGCGAGCCACTATGTCAGTTTCGAAGGCAATTACACCTGGGCCAAAGCAATAGATGATTCTTCGGCAGGCGCGAACTCGTTTATTACCGACTCGCTTAGCAACGGCAGCATGCCACAAGAACCGGACAATCTGGCGGCGGAGCGTTCCATCAGCGCCAACGACGCCACGAACCGCATGGTCCTCGCCACGATTGTGGACATTCCCGTGGGCCGCGGCCTGTGGATTGGCCGGGGCATGAGTCGGCCTCTCGACACGATCATCGGCGGCTGGTCTGTTTCCACCATCTTGACCTTCCAGTCCGGCACGCCTATCCACATTGGTATGGAGTCGTCACAGTTGGCCGATGGCGCTCAGCGCCCTGATGTGGTGTGTCCGAAGGTTTCTTCGGGAATCAGCTACCATCAGGCGGCGCTTAATTTTGTGCATGGTACTGGCGATCCCTCAGTTTTCAATGAGTCATGCTTTGCCGATCCCGGCGATCAGGTGGCTGGAAATGCGCCGCGGTATTTTTCTAATCTCCGAAGCGACGGCATTCACAACTCGGATATATCTCTGAGCAAAGAAATCTCCATCAAAGAAGACATGAAGCTCCAGGTTCGCGCGGAGTTCTTCAACTTCACCAACACGCCGCGATTCGGTTTCCCGGTCACCTCGCTTGGCGCTTCAGACTTTGGCGATGTGGAAAGCACGCTCAATAACCCGCGGCATATGCAGTTTGGCATTCGCTACCAGTTCTAGAGCCAGTTTTTCGTCTCTTCGGAAAAGGGCGGTTGAAATGCCAGCCGCCCCTTACCCTCTACGCAAAACCAGGAGAATCCAGTTATGAAGCTTGCATCCATGTTGTGCGTTTTCGCGACCCTCGGTGGAATGACCGTCCATACAGCCGCACAACAACAGCAAGATTGGACGCACACCGTCCGCATCGGCGCTTACAGTTTGAACCGCAATGATGCGGATGACATCGTCCGCAAAGCGACGGCGGACCACGTCTTTGGCATTGAGGTGGACAATGACATTCCCGGCCGCTACGAAAGTTTTCTGGATCCCACAGAAAAACTAAGCGTCTTGCGCAACGTTGCGGAACAGGTGCACAAGGCAAATAACAAGGTGTATGTGTACATCGCTGGCACGGAGTGCATTACAGCCAATGCCGATCAAGCCAAGCATTCGGTGATGAAGGACCATCCTGACTGGGTGCAACGGAAGATAACCGGGGAGCCTGCGGAATTCACGGGCGGTGCGGCGTTCTGGATCAGAAAAGGCGATGAGGATGTGTGGATCACTCCTTACGCGAAAGATTGGCGCAAGCAATACATGCAGCGGGTGCGCCAAATTGCGGCAACCGGGATGGATGGGATTTATGTGGATATCCCCTACTGGATGACCCACTTCGAAGGCTGGGAGACGAGTTGGGCGAGTTTCGATGACTACACCGTTGCGGCTTTCAAGGAAAAGACCGGACTGGACGCAAAAAAAGATTTGAAGTTGGGCGATTTCAGCGACGCTAATTTCCGTAAATGGGTCGATTTTCGCATTCAAACTATGACCGACTTCGTGCAGGAAATCCGCGAGAATGCGCGCTCTGTAAATCCCGACATCATGGTGATTCCAGAAATTTATCCAGGGATCGAGGAAGAAGCCACCCGCGTGGGCGCTGATGTCTATCAGATGTACAACGTCATAGACGTCATCGCGCATGAGTATGAGTTCGGCAATGGAGAGCACATGGCGGCGATGCGCTCGCAAGTGGACTGGTTCCTCTATCAGGCGGGCATGTTGTCCTTCCGCGCATTCGCTCAAGGCAAAGCTTCGTGGATCCTGAACTATTCATGGGACCAGCAAAAGACAGTTACAGCGCCAGAGCCAATGAAGAACCTGGCAAATTCCATCATCATGACGGGATGCAATTTCTGGGATGCGCCTGGGCACTCGATGGCCGGATCCAACGACCTGCCGACACGAAGAGAAATTTTTCAGTGGATTGAGAAGAATGAAAACGAACTCTATTCTCCGCGAGCTCCATTTCACGCTGTAGGCGTTTACTTCTCCCCGAAAAGCCGCGACTACACGGCCAAAAGGTTCCTTCCAGCGTATCGAGGGACGATGGTATTGCTGATCCAACAACACAAGCCGTTGGAGGTTGTGACTCCGCGCACACTCGATGCGTTCCATGGCAAGACCTTGGTCCTACCGGAAGTCAGCATGCTCGATGATGCCGAACGGCAGTCGCTGAAAGCATTTGTGGACCGGGGAGGCCAGTTGGTCATACTCGGAAAAGACGCCACGGGCCTCCCCCAATCCGCCAGAAAGGTTGTATTGTCCGCTGACCCGGGCGGCGCATATTTCAAGGCGTTGGAGGCCGATTTTGTTGCTGGCTCTTCCAATCCGCCCCAGGAATTGCTCGACGCAGTGAAAGGGGATGAAGGGATAAAGTTAAATGCTCCCACCACCGTGGCGGCTAATTTTGCACTCGTGAACGGCGCGCCTCATGTATATCTGGTGAATTTCGGCGGCCTGGTTCCCGGCAAAGTTGTTGTACCTGCGCCAGCCAAAAATATAAGAGTGAATGTTCCAGCCGCGATGGGAGATTCGTTGTCCTTCCTCCCATTTCTTGGGCAAGCCCAGGTTGTTCATGGAGTAAAGCGCGGGGATAAATTGGAATTTACCCTGCCGCCGCTGGAACGGGGCGCGATATTATCATTTGCCGCAAGAGAGTAGCGTGAATGTGAGATCGGGGAAACGGTTTTTCACGCAAAGATAATTCGATAGCTTTCAGCTCGACAATTTCAACTCGCGAATCGCATCTCCGGCTCCGCTAAGATTTGCCAGGAGCATCTCGGAGTATTTGCGAGAGAGAATGATGCCCGGCGCTCCTGCGCGGAAGGCGGCCAACACCGCCTCTTTCACGCTTTGCGGAGTGCGTTTACTATTCCCCGGTTCTGTGGGGATGTCTATATCAAGGCCGGACCATATCTGAGTCTTTGTTCCCGCAACTCCCTCCAACGCGCGTTTTGTTTCACGATAAACATAGTCGGCGGGAAGTCCCGAGGAAGGAAGCTGGTTGTAGCTGCTTTCCTTATAACCCATCACTTCGTCTGTAAAATCCGTCAATTGCTGTTTGGTCAGGTCCCCGTAAAGTGTCGAGCCGATGTTGTCAACATACAATGCAAGGCGCTCTCCACCGCAGTTGTTGTACATCACAACTTTAATGAAATCGGAATATTTTGAAAGCTCCTGCCAGTCCTGTTCCGCTCGATAGATGGGATTGAAAGACGTGTTGTGCCAGATATGCCAGCCCACAGGAAGAGCCGGTTTGACGTTTTTTACCGTTTTGTAGAGGGCGGCATACGTCTCGCGGAGGCTGTCCGTAAAAGACATCTCCCACGCGGCCAGTTCCGGATAGCGCAAAAGAATCCGCCAGAATTGAACGTAGTAGCCGTCTGACGGGCGCTTGCCGCTGCGCGCCGCACGCACAAATTTCTCCAGCTCCAGAAATCCCTGTTTCGCGCGATCGGGATTGATTCCCCGCTCTTTGGCCTTTTTGAAGCAAAACTCACAAAAGCAAGTCACATTGCCGGGATCAATCGGCGGCGTGTCATGCGTCGCTCCCAGGCTATCCGAAAGCGCGCCTTGCCGCTCCGATCCCCACATGATTCCATCAATGTCGTAGGAACTGGCGAAGTCCTCGACAAGTCCGGTCAAGAAATTCAGGTAGTTCGGATTGTTGACGCACAGTGTTTCCATGTTGCGTCCATACAGGTCCTTCTCCTGGACTTTTTCGATGTTCGGCAGATCGGGGCGAAACACATCCTCCATCCAGCAAATGACTTTCATCCCGCGCTTTTTAGCGGCAGGAAGCACTTCAGCCAAGATGTCGAGATTGCCATGGTCGGGCGCGTGTTCGGGCTGGATGACTGTGTTCTTGTAGAACTGAGGATGAGGCGTGGCGAAATTTCCGCCATGAAATTTGAGGTCATATTCCTGTTTGCCATGGTCAGGCAGGGGATATCCGGGAATCTGGCGTCCGGCAATGCCGCGGCCATAGGTGAAAACAGCAAGGAACAATGTGTTGACGCAGGCGCGTTCCTGAAGAATGTCGAGCACTTTCTCCGTGCCTTCATCCACAAACGAGATTGCTCCCACTTGAATGCCGATCATCTTTTTCGAAGGATCCGGCGCAATCGCGCTTTGCGCTGCGGCCGGTAAAGCCAAAGCAGCACCCGCCGCCGCGGTGATTTTCACAAAGTCGCGGCGGTTGAGGCCAGAGTTTTGCATGCGTTCTCCTATTTCGTTTGATAGCAACCGAGGTCAATTTTGCCGGAATTGATTCGCGGAGATCCTTCGAGATCATGTTCTCCAACGGGGAGTCCATCCGTCACGCCAGTTGCGAGCGCAGGCGAACCAGACTGCAAGTGAAAATCATCTGCAGCGCGATCAACAAATTTGGGGTCCAGAAAGCGCGAGTGGCGGTCATTGCCCGTGGCTTCAACGTATTTGTCGAATCCCGTCACGGTCGAGGAAGCGCCGGCCCATTTGCTCTCCGCTGCTCCTGAATCGCAATAAAAAGATTGTGATCAATCTTGACCGGCGGTTGGCTTTTGTCCAGTTGCGATTTGTTCAGAGACATAAGGCAGCGCGGGCCGGCGTAAACGATATTGTTGGAGAAAACGTTGTCCGCCATGTTCCATTGCATCTGGAATTCGCCCGTTCCTGTCGCAGACGTGTCGTTATCGTAAAGAGTATTGTTGATTACAGTGCAATGCTCAGTATGTCCCCGCTCAGGCGCGTAACCTCCAATGGAAACTCCCGCGGTGTGACTGTGGTAGATAAGGTTGTTCCGCGCGAGGATGTAGCTGGTGGCGCGGTTTTTGTGCTCGCTGGCCAGTTCGATGCCGAAGTCCACGTCGTGCATGACATTCTGCTCAATCAGAATCCTGGTGCCGCCATCCACGTAGATGCCGTCTGAGTTTACTTCGTCGCGATAGGCCGGATTGCCCTTCGAGGTGATGTTGTAGACCAAGTTCCCGCTGACAACGCCATCGCGTGCCTGATCGACTGCTGGGTCTGGAGCCGTGCGCTCGAACCCGATAACGTCAATTCCAATGTTGTTGTTGTCGTGAACAACATTGTGAGTAATGCGGAAGTTGGTCACATTCCCATTCACTACCAATGACTCGCTGGAGCCAGTCTGCAGATGATGAACTTCGTTGCCATCAATGATCAAATCGGTGATGGGAGTCTTGGCGTCAGTGCCATATACGGCAATGCCAAATCCATTGCCGCCGCTTCCGGGGGCGTCGCGGCCCTGGAACGTCTGTTCAATGTGATGAACGTTATTTTTCAGCAGTTCGATATGCGAACCGGAGCCGATGATGTTGATGCCTAACGGGCTGAGCCGATGTTCGGCCGTGTGGAAGTTGCGGATCTCCAACCCCTCAATTCGCACATAACTCTGGTTCTCTATGGTGAGAATGCCCTGCCTGCCCGCGGGCGTGAAATGCGATGCATCCAGCACTGCAGTTTCGCCAGGATAGCTCCTGAACGTAATAAATCCATCGGAAGCGTTGCCGGAAACGTGAATGCTTACAAGCTCTTCGTAGATTCCCGCCCGCACATTGGTGGTACTGCCGGCCTGCGCCGTATCTGCCGCATGTTGGATCGTGCGCCAGGGAGCTGCCAGCGTGCCGGGGTTCGAATCATTTCCCGTTAATGCAACGTAGTAAGAAGTGTTGACTTGTCCGGCGGCTCCAGCCGCGCACAGAAATAATGTAATTAAAGTTAGGTATTTCAAATGGACCTTCCCGGGAGGCGCTTCTTGCGTGCGCGCGACCAATGAAGTTTCACGCGCGGGCCCGCGTTTTTCGCGCACTCAAAATCTTCTCGGCATTGTTGCGATAGACTTTTTGCAATATCTCATCGGGTAATCCGAAACCATTCATGCTCCAGTGGTAGCCGAAGATATCCTGTTCATAGAAGTGCTCGTCCCACGTTTCGAGAACTCTGAATGTGACGCGATACATCTTCTTGTCAAACCCCATGTCTGTGCCGTAAACCAAACGGTCGGCATATTGTGCATAGAACTTAGCGGTAAAGCGGGGTATAGGAGCTGTCTCCGCATAGCGCGCGGCAATGTCGGCGTGCAAGTTTGGATGTCTTTCGAGCACCTCCCCCAGACGCGCAAGGTCATAACCCAGATTGGCGAAGTGGCAAGCGATGAACGTCGTACCAGAATGTTTACCGACCGTGCGCTCCAGAATGTCAACCATGCCCGAAAGCTTGACGATGTTTGGCTGATTGTCCAGCCTCCAATGTAAGGCGTTCATGAGGCCGTCGTTGTGATTGTCCATGGGCTCGTACATCCAGATAGGGTCTGCAACATGTATGCTCACCGGCATACCCAACTGCCCGCATCGTTCGAACAACGAATCCATGCGCGCATCGTCCGGATGCATGCCATAGGCATTGAAGGCTTCCGAAACGAGGCCTTTCCCCTTGTCGTGCAGCTCTCCCACTCCGCCCGCTCCAAGTTCATGGCACCTTTCCAGCGCGCGAACGGCTTCGGGTCCGAATCCAGGTTTGTCGTAACCCCTGTAATCGAAACCGCACCAAATCTCAAAACGATCGGGATAGGGGGAGAACTTTTTCTGAACATCTGTAAACTCTTGCCCCGAGGTTTCTGAAAGAACAATCGTCTTCTCAATCCCCACCTCATCCATATTTCTGACCCACGTAGCAATTTCTGCCAACGTCTTTGCGTAGGCATGCGAGTGCATATCGATGATGGGAAATTTTGCCTTGGCAACTTCTGTAATAGGAATTTTGTAGATCGACTTAGGCCGGTAATCCTTCAAGAGGATCGTCTCGGGTGAGAAATGCTTTTTTGCGTTTGCCGGACTGGAAGCCGGTTGACTGGCCGCATAGGCTACCCGCTCTGCGGGCATAACTCCCGCGGCCAAGCTAGCTGTACCAAGAGTCTTTAAAAACGAACGACGTTGCATTCGCCTCCTAAAGAACCAAGAATCTTAGACGGTCAATGAATCCGAAAGCTGATACTAACGAATGATTTCTTTTTATATCTTTTTGTTTCATTTGTCCAGATTGAAATGAAGCCGGGAAGAGCAAGAAATGCCAGATATCGCCGTACAGACTAAGGAAATTAATTCTCGCTCGACGTTATATCGAACCACAGAGCGTTTTTGAACAGAAGCGGATAATCGAAAGAAAAAGTAATGACATGCGGATATCGGAGGGCGTCCCGAAAGATCCGGCCTAGAACCGATTTTGTACCGGACTTGCCGGTTTCTCCAGTTCTCAAACCAATGTTACTTCCACTCCGGTGTTTTTCAATGCCTGGAAATTAGCTTTAGAAATGCCCTTGTCAGTGATGACGTGTAGTACCGCGCTGAGTTGCGCAATGAGAGAGAGGCTGCGCTGCCCGAACTTGCTTGAATCGCACACCACAATGATGCGTTTCGCTATTTCCATCATGACGCGATCGACTTTGGCTTCCAAAAGGTTGGGAGTGCTGAGCCCGTATTGCACGTCAAGTCCGTCAACACCAAGGAACAGTATGTCGGCATTGAGCCGCCGTAGTGTCTCTTCCGCAATCGGGCCGACCAGCGAGAATGAGTTTTTACGCATGGCGCCTCCCGTCAGAATGACCTCCACCGGGGAATTTGCCAGCTCCGCAGCGATATTTACGCCGTTTGTAATGACTGTCAGGTTCCGCAAACTTCGCAATGCTCGAGCGATTTCGGTAGTTGTGGTGCCAGAGTCCAGAATCACCACTTGTCCTTCCGAGACTAACTTCGCAGCCGCTGCGGCAATGCGAAGTTTTTCCTTCCGGTTCAAGGGTTCCTTTTCCCGTAACGAGGGGTCCTCCAGAGCGCCATGCCGCATAGGCAAAGCTCCACCGTGCGTGCGCTGGATCACCCCGCGTAAATGAAGCGCTTCGAGGTCTTTGCGGATGCTGACTTGCGACGTGTGCAAGCGCTGCGCCAGCTCGGCCACCAACACTCGCCCTTCGCGTTGCAGTAGATCGAGGATCAGCCGGCGGCGTTCCTCGTTGAGAAAGCTTTTCCGTTTTGCCGGGCGCACCTTGTTCTCACGAGGAATATTTTTCTGCATTGGCGACGCATCTTTATATCGTAAGTTCTTTGCATCATCAAGAAGCGGCATACGTATCGCCACATGATTGGCTGCCGTCGCCTTTGTGGCTCTCGCCGCCGAGAACACTTCACCCCTTAGAATGCTCTTGACTGTTGTCGTTACGTTTCATTACATATTATTTCATCTTCTATTGCACCGACAGGGCAGGTTGCTGGCAGTAATGGCCCGGTTTCTGTTTGAGCCATAAGCTAATTCCGTAGGAATTGATTCGCAAAACAGGATTCGTTTGTTAGTGGACAAACGAAACGAAACGTTATAAAGTGAAATGACAATCAAAACCCTAAAATTAGACCTTGACCTCAGGGCGGGTGGAATCTGGTGCTGAACGAAGAGCGGAAACGCGCGATTGTTGATCTTGTGAACCGGGAGGGTAGGGCGCTGGTTGCCGACCTCTCCAGGCAATTTGAGACTTCACAAGTCACCATCCGCAAGGACTTGGAGCAGTTGCATGAGCAAGGGTTGATTCACCGCAGCCACGGCGGGGCGATCCCTACCCACGAAGGCGCTTTGGAAGATCCGGCGCTGTCCGAGAAAGAGCAACTCCATCGCAAGGAAAAGCTCAATATAGCATCCGCGTCCGCGCGTTTCGTCAAAGAAGGGCAAGTCGTAATTCTGGACTCTGGAACGACTACCACGGCGATTGCCCGCATGCTACGCAATTTCCGCAACCTGACCATTATTACCAATGCGGTGAATATTGCCGCCGAACTTTCGAACACTACGTTGGATGTAATTCTCACCGGCGGCACGCTGCGCAAGAATTCCTTCTCTCTTGTGGGTCCCATTGCCGAGGACACCCTCCGACATCTGAACGCAGACCTGCTGTTTCTAGGCGTGGATGGCTTTGATGTGCAATACGGCCTCAGCACTCCTAATTTGCTGGAATCGAAAGTAAATCGTGTAATGCTCGAAATCTCCCAGCAGAGAATTGCAGTTTGCGACTCGAGTAAGTTCGGACGCCGCAGCCTTTCCCTCATCAGTCCCACGTCTGTATTGCACGGCGTAATTACCGATCCTGCGATTCCGAAGGCGGATTTGAATACACTCAAAAAAAGCGGTATCGAGGTTACGCTTGCCTAACCCAGAAAATAAACATACACCCGGTTCTTACAGCCTGGAAGAAATCCTGTCCCAACCGCAATGCTGGACGGCAACTTTTGAAGACTTGCGCCAGCAAAAGACGCTCGAATCTGTGGCCAAGCGCTTTGGGCAGGCTGCGGAGTGGCTGTTCATCGGTTGCGGATCCAGCTACTACGTCGCGCTTTCCTCTGCTGCAACCATGGGACGGCTGACAGGGCTGCGGGCTCGCGCTCTGCCCGCCTCAGAAATGCTGCTTTATCCTGATGCAATTCTTTCAGGTACAGCAGCCGTAGTGCCAGTGCTCATTTCGCGTTCTGGTCTTACCTCCGAAGTGCTTGCTGCGGCAGAAGTGCTGAAGTCGCGCGGCATTCCTTACATAGCGATTACCTGTGCAAGCGGCCAGCCCCTGCAAGAAATGGCTGGAGAAACCATTCTGCTGTCTCGCGCGGATGAAAAAAGCACCGTGATGACGCGCTCATTCACCTCCATGCTACTGGCCCTCCAGGCACTGGCTGCGCAAGTCGCAGGCGACACCGGTTTTTTGGATTCGCTTACGCAGATGGCGCAACAATCTGTTCCTTTGCTTCCAGCATTACTGAAAAAAGTTCGTGCATTTGTTTCAAGCTATGAGTTTGAAGACTACGTCTATCTTGGGCAAGGGCCATTTTACGGGTTGGCCTGCGAAGGGGCATTGAAGGTGACCGAGATGTCGGTGTCATACGCGCAATCATTTCATACCCTGGAATTTCGGCACGGTCCCAAATCCATCGTGGGTCCGGAAACACTTTTAGTCTTCCTGCTCTCCGAAAGCGGATACCAGGCGGAGTGTGAAGCGTTGCGCGAGATGAAATCTCTGGGCGCAACCACTATAACAGTCGCCAACCGCGCCGATAATGCAGTACGCGCAGCTTCCGACTTACTGGTCGAGTTGCAGCTTGATGTGCCCGAGTACGCGCGCCTCGCGCCTTATCTCTTTGTTGGCCAGCTCCTGGGATTACACACAGGCTTGAAGAAAGATCTTGATCCTGATTCGCCACGCAATCTTAGCCGTGTAGTCGTGCTTGACGATGATGCGTCGAGCGCGCAGCCCGAACATGTCTCGATTTGACGTCACCATCGCGGGCGAACTGAACCTCGACCTTATCCTTTATGGTCTGCCGGAGGAATTGCCACCGGAGCGCGAACTCCTAACCGATCGCATGATGCTTACTCTCGGGTCGTCGTCGGCTATCGTAGCTCACAATCTTGCCGCACTCGGCAGCCGTGTCGGCTTCCAGTCGCGTATTGGAGACGATTCACTCGGCCCCATCGCTTTGGAACGGCTAAGTGAAAGCGGCGTAGATGTGAGCCGCGTGCGCAAAGTTTCCGGCCCAATGAAGACCGCAATCACCGTCATTTTGCAGCACGAAGATTGGCGGAATATCCTTACCTACGCGGGAACGATTGTCGATCTTACATTTGATGATCTGGATTTTGAATTTCTAAGCAGCTCGCGGCACTTTCACTTGTCGTCGCTCTATTTGCAAAAAGGCCTTAGCCCGCGAGTGCCTGAGTTGTTCAAAAAGTTGAAGCAGGCTGGACTTACCATTTCGCTGGATACCAACGACGACCCCGACGACCGTTGGGAGGGGCAGTTATTCGAGGCGTTGCCTTACGTGGATGTATTTCTTCCCAACGCGCGCGAGGCAAAAAAGATCGCTAAGACTGACGACCTGGAAGCGGCCGTGGCCACGCTAGCCGAGCTCGTGCCAATCGTTGTTGTGAAACTTGGCGCGGACGGCGCCATGGCGCAGCGGGGCAACGCGCAATTCAAGAATCCCGCGATGCAGGTAGATTTCGTGGATGCTGTGGGCGCCGGGGATAGTTTCGATGCTGGCTTTCTGCACGAATTTGTCCGCGGCTCGGATCTAAGCACCTGCCTCGCATCCGGTAACCGCGCCGGAGCGTTCTCCACTACACGGGCCGGAGGGACGGAGGCGTTCCGCGACCGCGCGTATCACAAAAAGTTTTTGGGCTGATCGTCCGCAAGGTTAAGAGCGAGACCGTTCAGTTCCCCACCACTTCGCCCTACTCAAGCAAGCCTCTAAACAACATTTAACTCGGTAGCGACTTCGTTCGGTAGAACTAGCTTCCTGCTAACGAGCGCTCCGGCTCGACCAGCAGCCACGCAAAGCCTCCCAATGCGCTCAAAATCGCAGCGGCCAAAAAGGAGGAAGTCCATCCATAGTGTTCAGCAATGATTGGAGTGAGCGATGCGGTCAGCGCCCCGCCGAATTGTCCGCCCATGTTCATAAATCCGGAAACGAGTCCCGAACTTTTGCTGCCGATATCGGCTGTAATGGACCAATAGGAACTCTGTGCAATATAAAGAGCACCAGCACCCGCCGACAGCACCACGCTGGCGAGGGGGGCGTTGGCAACGCGCGATCCCACAATCAAAATGATTGCGGCCATCAGCAGCGCGGCACAGGCAACGCCGCAGCGGCCAATGCGCTTACCGTAGCTTTTTGTCAGCGAATCACTAATGACGCCGCCGCCGAGGCTGCAAATTACGATGGCGATGGGAGGCAGAGTGCTGTAAAAGGCGCTGGTTTTGAGATCCAGGCCGCGCACTTTTGCCAGATAAATGTAAAACCAGCTGAAGAATATCCATGCAACGTAGCCAAAACAGAAATAGCTGGCGGTGACTGCGAGAACATTTCGGTTGCGGGCGATTTGCATCCAGCCGGCGCCCTTTTCAGGAGTTGAATCGGAATTCGTTGTGCGGAACTTCTGGATGTAAGAAAGTTCGGCCTCCGAAACTAGAGGATGCTCCTCCGGAGTATCGCGGGCGAATACGTACCATACTGTACCTACGATTAATCCAAGAACCGCGCTTGCCCAAAAGGATGAACGCCATCCGTAGTGAATCATCAAATAAGTAACGAAAATTGGGGCGATGGCTGTGCCCGCGCCGACGCCAGCAAAGATCAGGCCATTGGCAAGACCTCGCTCCTGCGAGGGAATCCATTGCGACACAAAGCGGTTGGATGCGGGATAAATGATTGCTTCACCGGCGCCAAGCAACAAGCGAATAAGAAAGAGGTAGACAAGAGCGCCCACAATTTGTGAAGAGAGCGACGCCGTGAGCGCCGTAAAGATTCCCCACCATGCGACGCCGATCGTGAGCACGTAGCGAGGGCCGAACTTGTCTGCGAGCCATCCTCCCGGCGTCTGAAACAGCGCATATCCGATCAGAAAGGCGCTGAAAATCGTTCCCAGACGCACCTGGCTGAGATGGTATTCCTGGGCCAACGCCATCCCTGCAACCGAGATGTTAACCCGATCAAGGAATGAAACCGCGCCCAGGACAAAAAGCCAGAATACGAGATACCAACGCACTCGTCCGACGGGCGATTCAGCCACGAGTATCTTCCCTGCTGGGTCGGATGGACGAAAATTTATTCATGTTGACCGCGTCCAGCTATTTGCGAACCACGGCTGCTATGCAGTTGATTTCCACCAGCGACCCGCCCGGCAGTGCCGCCACTGCCACTGTAGTTCTTGCGGGACCGCCCTGAGGAAAATATGTTTTGTATACCTTGTTCATTCCCGCATAGCTGTCAATACTGGCCAAAAAAACATTCAGTTGCAGAATGCTTTCCATGGTCCCGCCGCCGGCTTCCACCAGGGTTTTCACATTGTCGAGAACCTTGGTTGTGTGCATCTCGATGTCTGCGGCGATATTTCCTTCAGGCTCGCGCGAATGAGCCCCTTGCCCGGATATATAGATGACTCCGTTGTGAACAATCAACGGGGTGAACAGCGCCGTGCTGTCCGCCGGCTTGCCATCATAGTTAAGCTTGCGAAGGCCCTTTTCTTTAGCGGCGGCATTGGCCGGAGTTCCCATCAGACTGGCCGCTCCCATCCAAGCGAATAAATAAGCGATGCGGGATGCAAACATTCTGCGCGTAGCCGAAAACATAATTCACTCTCCTTCGATCAGGAATAATTGCAAAATTGCAGACCGGTTAGAGCCGGCCAACTTGCTTCACCGCTTCAACAATTGACTTTGCTTTCTCAATGATTGCGTACATCGAGTGCTCCTTATAATCCAGTTCCTGAGACAGGGCCAAAATTTTTCCCGCTGATGCGCGCGGAACTACAGCCACTCCGTCGGCATCCGCCACGATGATGTCTCCCGGGTTCACGCTCACGCCGTCGCATACTACCGGAATATTTGCTCCGGCAAAACGATAGTGGTGGACAGATGTGGATGGCACGATGCCAAGCGCGAAAACAGGGAAACCGATCTTTTGTAGATAGCCAACGTCACGAACGCCGCCATCTATCACCGCCCCCGCATAGTTTCGCGCAGACATCGCCGTGCCCATCAGGCCGCCCATGCCGGCGATGTCGGCGCCGTTGTCCACAACCATGACCCAAACGGAATTTTTCTGTCCGCCGTCAATCGCGGAAAGCATTCCGTTAAGTGCGGTGGGATCGTCGTTTTCTTCTTCCTTCAGCCGGACCGTTAAAGCGATGCCTGCAAATTTACTTGGAAAGATGGGCCGCATGCGATGCGACATGTACATCTTCTTACCGGTTATCTGCTCCAGCGCGTCGGATACCGACGCGACCTCCACGTGACGGTAGGCGTCCAGCAGCGAATTGTCATCCTTCGGAACATCTGCGCTTTGTGCCCTGAGGGGATGGAGCGCAAAAATCAGCAAAGCGGCGAATACCGCGACTAGCAGGAGCAATGAGAGCGTGAACTTTTTCTTCAACAAGCCCCGAACGGATGTAAGCACGGTAGTCTCCTAAGAACAACAGAACGACTTTACTTTGTAGCGTACGGCACGAAGCCAGTCGCATTCGTTTTAAT
The DNA here is from genome assembly GCA_963831435.1 of uncultured Acidobacteriota bacterium. Lineage (GTDB taxonomy): Bacteria > Acidobacteriota > Terriglobia > Terriglobales > Acidobacteriaceae > JAICKN01. The sequence continues at coordinate 19,090 of CAWHQK010000094.1, read as the reverse complement.
CTTGTACAGCGACGTGGTTGCCGTAATGTACAGCGTCTTCCAATCCGATTCTCCCCATGCAAGGTTCGCTGGTTGCTCCGGCACAATGATGGTTCCCAGGTGATGTCCGTCAGAAGACCAAATCCAGATGCCGCCGGGACCTGTAACGTACAGATTGCCCGCCTCGTCCACTCTCATTCCGTCAGGCACGCCTTCGCCCTTGCCTCCCGGCTCTTCTCCAAAAATGCGGCTGTTGCGCAGAGTTCCATCGGGTTGAAAATCGTAAACGCGAATATTTCTTTGCGTGCTGTCGTCCACATAGAGACGTTTACCGTCAGGAGAAAATGCCAGGCCGTTGGGTTCGGTGAGATCTTTCGTAAGCAGGCGGACGTTGCCACTCGCGTCCAGCCGGAACACTCCCTTGAAGTCGAGTTCCTGCTTTTGGTCTTTCGGCAAATCGGACGTGGGATCAGTGAAGTAAATTGCGCCGTCCGGGCCAATGACCACGTCGTTGGGACTGTTCAAACGCTTGCCCTGATAACGGTCCGCCAGCACAATATATGTGCCATCAGACTTCACGCGAATTATCGCCCGCAGTACACTCGCGCAGTCAATCAACTGATGCTGCGCATCGTAAGTATTGCCATCCGGATCGCCCAGAGAGATTAGTTCTTCTTTATGACCATCGGGATAAATGCGAAAGATTTTATTCTGCACTTCATCGCTTACATAAATAAAACCTGCCGGGTCCCAGACCGGCCCTTCGGTAAAACCCATTCCGCCGGAAACCAAATCCAACTTGGAGTCTTTCGCAATAAGCTCCCAGAACCTTGGCGACTCGGCTTTCAATGAAAACCGACGCGGCTGTTTTTGTGCGAAAGCCCATGGCGAAGCAATCAGCAGAAGCCACCCAGCCAGCTTGAAATCTCTTTTCATATGTTCTGAGCTCATATGTTCTGAGCCGATCGTTACTTTTCAATTGCGGTTAGCTGAACTGGTTTCACCGTTCCCACGCTTATCAGATAAGCCACAATTTGGTTCAGCTCTGCCCGAGTGAGTTTTGAATTGTAGTCACCAGGCATGAGCGGTATGGGTTCGTACGTGAATTCCGCGAGGTCGGACTTCTGCAGCAAATGAAATGTGCCGTCCACAGACTGCAACTGCACGGAGAAGTTGTCCTCATTCCTCACGATTCCCGAAAGTTGCTGATCATCTTTCGTAGTTGCTTTGGCCAGAGCTTTGTTAAATCCGGGCCGCTTGCCTGCGTCCAGAATGGCATCGCGAATGTCATCGGCTGAATGCGTGGCGCCGTAGTCGGAGAGGTCCGGTCCTATAAATCCTCCGCTGCCATTGACCATATGGCACCCCGAGCATCCACCCTTGCCGGTAAAAAATTCCTTGCCATTTCCCACGTTCAACGCGACTGCTGGCGTGGATCGCCTGCCCTGTAGGCTGCGCAAATAGCCCAGAACTTCCGTAAGCTTTGCTGTGCCCAACCCGCTAAATCCGGGCATTCCCCCCTGAGGTTTCCCGTCGTGCAGAATTTTGAAAAGTTGCCCGTCCGATAACTTTACGATTTCAAGCCTGGTCGCGATGTCCGGCCCGCGTTCGCCTCCCTTGCCGTTCAGCCCATGGCAGGAGGCGCAAATGGTTTCAAATGTCCTACGTCCTGCGGATGATTTGGCAGATGACGTTTGTGCGGGAGAGGTCGCGCACATCAAAGTTAGAGCAACCACGATCCACGCACGGCGCCATGTGATGCGATGCTGATTTGCCAATTGCTTTCCCTTTAGCTCGCCATTCTTGCTGGAAGGCCGAATCTTCAGTGCGTGCTCTTGCGTACGGCGATCAGTGAAATCTGCTCCACTTCCGGATATTCACCGTTCTCGTCGGCCTTCCGATCCATGGGAGCAATCTGCTGAACGGTAGTACTGGCCGGCATTACCGGACCAAAATATTGGCCGTAAACTTCGTTGTATGCGGACGAATCCGAGATGTTATCCAGATAAATCGTTGTCGAAACCACCTCACTGAAATCCATTCCTGCTTCTTCCAGGTTGTCGAGCAGATTGCGCATCGTCTGGCGGAGTTGGTGTAGCGTCGTGGAAGCATAGACGCCGCCGTGGGGGCCGGGAATAAAGCCGCTCTTGGCCGAACAAAATAAGGTGTCGCCCGCAAACACGCATGGGCTGGCGGTCGGGCTGGGAGACATATTTTTCGGCCGGATCGCTTGGCGCTGCTGAAGATCGCGCACCGCAATGCCGGTGTACTCGATGTGCGTGCCTCCCGGCAGGCTCGACACCTTTATGGTCGCGCGTCCCGGCGTGTTGCCAAATTCAAATCGCTTGGCATAGCGCTCGTTCATGACTCGCCCGGGAATGTCGGACGTCAGATAAGGATTCACAAAGACCACATTACTCATTTCCAGTCCAGCAGCTTTGACCACCGCCGTCATTTGATCAAGCGCGAGGTCCACTTGCGTACCCGGATCGTCGGGCACTTTGCCGGTTGCAGGATCCGCGCCGGCCATGCTGGAGATGAAAAGCCGATCATGAGTCAGCACGCCCGGCGGCGCGGTTTCATCTTTTGAATAACTGGCTGGATAAATCGCCTTGCGGCCATCGAGGTCGCGCACCGCAATCGCATTGATTGCTACGGCCGGATCGGGAAGCGCCGCAACTCCAAGGACGGCACGCGCCGGCGGATTCTTGGAGAAGTATTCTCCGAATACCCGGTTCACCTCCGCGTACGAATTCATGTCCGTCAGGTAGACCTGTACGTACACCACATTGTCCAAAGTCAGCCCGTCTGACTGAACGACTGCCTTCACATTGTCGAGCGCCTGGCGAAATTGTGCGGCAAATCCATCCGGCACACTCCCATCTGCACGTCTCGGCCCTTGGGCCGAGACATACAGATAGCCCCCCGCCTCCACGCCCGCCGACGCAAACCGGTTACTGCTCGTGGGAGCATTGGGAGGCGTCACGGCGCGTGGTGGTTCCTGCGCTTGCACAAGCGAAGCAATCAAGCTTGTCGCGAGCAATAGAAAATGGAAACGAAAACTTCTTGTGAGGTGCACAGTTCCTCGCTTTGCCTACGCAGCTTTTTTCTGGGCCGCGCTCAAAACCGCGCGCAACCGCCGTCCGACGATAATTTCTTCTCCAGGCCTAATCGTCATGGAAACCAGTTCGATGTGATCGGGCGCCTTATGGTGTTCTTTTTGGTTTGGCTTCCCTTCGTGCACCGCGCGCACCAGGCTTGGATTGTCCGCCCCAAGCACTTCGATAACGGGATCGCCCGCCCGGAGTTCATTCGCTAAATCCGAGATCGAAAGATTCCAGGCTTGCTGGTCCCACTTCACTCTTAGCGTGGGATAGCGATTTCCGTCAGTCGGAACATACGTGCTGGTGGTGACGCCCGGAACGGTCTCTACCAACTTCCGAATACGATCGATGCGCGCATTCCATTCCGCGTAAAGTTTCGTTTCATCCGTTTTCAACCAGGTCTCGAGCGCGGTGAGGCAACCAATGATTTCCTCTTTTCCAACTTTCATCGGACGGCAAATCGCCCCTTCGCGCGGATTGCTGTTCAGCAGCGCGGCTTCGATCAGGTCCTTGCGGCCCAGTAGCAGGCCGCTACACTGGGGTCCGCGCAAGCCCTTGCCCCCGGAAAAGCAATACATATCAATCCCCATCCTGGCGTAGAGTTTCGCGTTGTCCGCGGGAGGAATGCCGGCAGCATCATCGAGCAGCATGGGGACCTTGCGGTCTTTTGCGATCTTAAGTTCCTGCTGTAGCTTATCCCCGAGATCGGTGGTATAGATCATGGCCGTCTTGTCGGTAACCGCGTTGGCTACTTCCTCTGGAGAATATGCGAGCACCAGCTTCGCTCCGGTGAGGCGAATTGCGCTGTCGAATGCGCTGCGACCTCCGGTCATCACCACTTCATTTTTTAATCCTGTGGTATCGGGAAGCTGCCAAATCAGTTTGTCGTCCCCTCCGGCCATGCAGGCGGCAGTGGCCACAGCCATGGCTCCCGCGGAACCCGAGGTCACAATGCCGGACTCCGCACCGGTCAATTCAGCCAGGCGGCGTCCAACCGCCCGTTGCAAGTCCAACATGTTGACGAAATGATCCGCGGCTTCGAGTTGCGCCTGGCGAACCTCTGGGAATTCGAGGGAGCCGCTAAGATAGGTCCAGGTCCCGCGGCAATTGATAATGGTCTTCACCCCCAGGCGCGCATAGATGTTTTCTTTTCCGCCGCCCACCGTTTTCGCTGCGCTCGCGTAGAGATCGCGCGCGGCAATCTGACTCAGCAAAGGAGCCGCCGCCATCAATTTGAAAAACGAACGCCGACTCGAACCGTTTTTCACTGCAAGCCCTCCTTGAAAAGTGCTTTTCTAACTCAATAAATCAGGCTCTTAGGGTGTAACACAGAAATTTCCTGTCGCCAATCTTTTTCTTTCGTTTTATATTGATTTCTTTCTTTTGAAAGCTGTGCCATTATGAGTGGCGCTGTTCCCGCTAATGCGCATTTATTCAGGAGAGCTATGACGAGCAATTCAGTAGCCCCGGCAAGATGCGGCACGCTTTTGAAAATCATACTCGTCGGCGCGGTCGCAAGCCTCACGTTCCGTCCGAGTCTGGCGGTCCATGCAAGCACTCCGATTACCTTGGCTAAGACAGCCAATGATGCAAGTTGCCATTCTGAAGCTATTGATTATAAAGGCTGGAAAGCGAATAAGATCTCGAATCGCTGGGTGCAGCTGGTGTTTGTCCCGCAGAATGGCGGCCGCCTCATGCAGGTGACGTTCAACCGACACGATTATCTCTTCGTCAATCCGAAGCTGGCAGGAAAAACCCTTCCGCCCAGCGAAGACGAATGGTTTAACTACGGTGGCGACAAATTATGGCTATTGCCCGAGGGTGACGACGACGAGCAGCACTGGCGCGGCAACTCCGATCTGATAGACGCCGGCCAATTTAACTTTCGATATCTTTCGGATGTGGATAGCAATGGAAACGGCTGCGGGGTTAAACTAACCGGCCCACCTGATCCGCACACCGGAGTCCAACTCGCGCGTACTATTCTCCTCGATCCCGACTCGCCGCATATTACTTTTCGCGCCACCATGAAAAACGTCAGCGGCCATACTGTCGAGTGGTCCGTGCAATCGGTTTCGCAGTATGACACCGCCAACCCGGCAGATTCATCACACCGCAATCCCAACATTTGGGGATTTACCGCGGCAAACCCGGCAAGTGGATACTTGAACCGCTATCACGTTCGCACCGGCCCCGTGGAAAATCCCGCCGCAACTATTCGCGATGACGGCTTGTTAGCCCTGCACTACTCGCATCTCGCAGCGGAATTCTGGGTGGATTCACCCGATGGATGGCTCACGGTAGTGGATGGCAGCAGTCACTACGCCATGGTCGAGCGATTCCAATATGAAAAGCAGAAAACTTATCCGGGCAAAGCTTCTGTAATTTTTTGGACGAACGGTATTCACCTCGGGTTCAACAGCGAGGGGGAACCTGCTGTCCGCGATGACCGGGATGGCCCCTCACCCTTTTATATGGAAGCTGAAATCAACAGCCCGATGTGCAGCCTTCGCCCCGAAGAAGCGTGCCAACTCGAAACGGATTGGTATCCAACGCGCGCAGATTCCGATTTTCACGGCGTCACCGATGCGGGAATCATTATTGATCCATTGCAGGCGACCGCTTCGGAAAACGGAAAAGTGAAACTGTCAGGATCATTCGGCGTATTTTTTCCCGGCAAGCTGGTGGCGCACTTCTATAACGAACACGGCTCAAACATCGCTAACGTGCCGGTCGCCGACGCAACTCCGACTGAGTTGGTAAAACTCAATGCGGATATTGCGACACCCGGAAAGCCTGCGCGCGTCTCTTTGCACCTGGAAGATCAAAATGGCCTCGATCATGGTGCGCTTGGAGAAATACCGGTTCGAACAGGGGAAAGACACTGACATGAAACAGTTCGGGAAGATGATCGCGCTATTAGTCGTGTTCCTGGGCGGCTTACTAGTGGGACAAGACCATCCACCAGCGATGGTGCGCAATGACGATTTGCTCGCCACTCCGGTTGGAGCAAATTGGACTTCCTACAATGGTGATTACACAGGGCGCCGGTATAGCTCCTTAAAGGAAATCAATATTTCTAACGTGCGACAGCTCCGCGCCGCCTGGGTCTTTCATCCCGGCAACTCACAGAACCTGGAGGTGACTCCAGTAGTGATCCGGGGCGTCATGTTTGCGACCGCAGCCAACGATGTTTATGCGCTTGATGCCGCGACGGGACGCCAGTTGTGGCGATACTCGCGTGCTGTCAGTTCCGGCTTGATTGACGACGCAGCCGCGCACAAAAATCGCGGCGTAGCCCTCTGGCAGAATTCTGTCTTCGTTGAAACGGACGACGCGCACCTGGTGGCTCTCGATGCCCGGTCAGGCAACTTGTTATGGGATGTACGGTACGCCGACAAGACAAAACACTACGGTGCAACAGGAGCGCCTTTGATAGTAAAAGACGAAGTCATCGTCGGGACCTCCGGCGGAGATTCCGGGGTTCGCGGATTTCTCGCCGCATTCGATGCGGCAACAGGAAATAAAAAATGGCAGCGCTGGACCATCCCTGGTCCCGGTGAATTTGGCGCGGATAGTTGGCCAGCCGATGCCTATTTGCACGGCGGCGCCACTACCTGGATGCCCGGGACTTATGATCCGGAACTCAACACCTTATATTGGACGACCAGCAACGCCGCGCCCGATTTTCTCGGCGATACCCGACCCGGTGATAACCTTTACTCCGCTTGCGTTCTTGCGCTGGATGTGGACACGGGAGAAATCAAGTGGTCCTTCCAGTTCACTCCGCATGATCTGTATGACTATGACGCGAATGAAACTCCGGTCCTGGTTGACACCGTCGAAAACGGAAAACCCCAGCGCCTCTTGTTACAAGCCAATCGGAATGGCTTCTTCTACGTCCTCGACCGCACGAGCGGCAAGTTTCTCCGCGCAACTCCATTTGTAGAAAAGTTGAATTGGGCCAAAGGCATGGATGCATCCGGGCGCCCGATCTTAAGCGGAAAAATTCCCTCGTCCCAAGGAACATATATTTGCCCGGGGGTCGAAGGGGCGACGAATTGGTTTTCTCCCTCCTTCAGCCCCGACACCGGCCTCTTTTACGTTCTCGCTCTGGAGAACTGCAATATGTTCTTTGCCAAGCCGAAGAAATTTGCGTCCGGAGAGACGTTTTATAACACCGGTACCACGGTTCCCCAGACAGAAAGGTTCCAGAAGGTATTGCTTGCGCTATCTCCCGAAAACGGCAAGGTCCTGTGGCGCTATGCGCAAGTCGGTACCGGAGGGTCCTGGGGCGGCACGCTGGTCACCGCTGGAGGAGTGCTCTTTTTCGGGGACGACAGCGAATCCTTCGAGGCAGTCGATGCCACTACCGGGCACCCATTGTGGCATTTCAACACCGGCCAACTCATGCGCGCCTCGCCAATGACTTACGCAGTGGACGGCGTGCAGTACGTAGCGATTGCGGCGGGGAGCGATGTGTTCAGTTTCTCTCTGCTGCATTGAACCCCCCGTATCTTCCATTGTTTGCGATGTGAACTTTTTATAGTCGATACCTTGTAAAACACGCGTGTAGCAGCAGCCTGACTGTTTTATGCCGACCCCAGAAGGCTCGGTCCGGCTTGACGATCAAAATCTTGTTATCATTTCAGCGGCGCGAACGTGTCAAGTGCAACGACGCTTACCGACACCTAAAATAGAAGAGCCCTGCATCGGGTGCGAGGGCAAAGCACATAGAGCGCCATCGAAAAGCGCCGGAATTAAGTTTCGAAAGTGGAGAACGCTATGATATGCCGCATAAAGCGAAGCATTGAGCTGATTGTTGTTTGCGCGGGAATCCTCTTCCTGGGGACGACTCTGCAGAATGCAGCTGCGCAAGAATCCGCGAACCTTCCCTACATGGATCCCAAACTTCCGGCCGAGCAGCGTGCCGCGGATCTGGTTCAGAGGATGACGCTGGCAGAGAAAGCTTCGCAGATGCAGAACAACTCGGCAGCTGTTCCACGGTTGAAAGTTCCTGCGTATCAATGGTGGAGCGAAGCTCTGCATGGAGTGATCAACGAAGGAGTGACCGAATATCCAGAACCGGTTGGGCTTGCGGCGACATTCGACGTACCGGGTATTCACACCATGGCGGCGCAGATTGGCATTGAGGGCCGCATTAAGCATGTCCAGAATTTGCGCGAGGGGCACACCGGCATCATGGGCGGCCTGGATTTCTGGTCGCCGAATCTGAACATTTTTCGTGATCCGCGCTGGGGCCGTGGACAGGAGACCTACGGCGAAGACCCATTCCTCACAGGCCGCATGGGAGTTGCCTATGTGACGGGACTTCAGGGTGATAATCCCAAGTATTACCTCGCGATTGCAACCCCGAAACATTTCGATGTACACAGCGGACCTGAACCAACGCGCCACTTCGCTGACGTAGACGTAAGCAAGCACGACGAGGTGGATACATACGAGCCTGCTTTCCGTGCAGCCATAGTAGAAGGCAAAGCTGGATCAATAATGTGTGCTTATAACGCCATCAACGGCGAGCCGGCATGCGCGAACCAATATCTGTTGCAGGATCAATTGCGCGGGAAGTGGGGTTTTCAGGGATACGTGGTCTCCGACTGCGATGCAGTCAGGGACGTCGCTGCCAATCATCGCTATCGCCCGACGCAAGCGCAGGGCGCCGCCATATCCGTAATTCGCGGTATGGACAACGAGTGCGTTACCTTCACCTCCCGGTTTGGTGAGCCGGTCGATAAAGCTTACATTGACGCTGTTCAACAGGGATATCTGCCGGAAAGCGACCTCAATACGGCATTGATTCGTTTATTCACCGCGCGGATCAGGCTTGGCATGTTCGATCCTCCGGAAATGGTTCCGTACACAAAGATTGATGAGAAGGAACTCGATAGTGCGGAACATCGCGCCGAGGCCCGCAAGCTAGCCAATGAGTCCATGGTTCTACTGAAAAATGATGGCCTTCTTCCTCTAAAGCCCGGGATCCGGAAAATCGCCGTGGTCGGGCCTCTTGCCGACCAGACGCGGCCGCTCATTGGAAACTATGCCGGCCAGCCTACTCATATCGTTTCTATTCTCGATGGCCTTCACGCTGAATTTCCCAACGCTGCAATTACCTTTGTTCCCGGAACTCAATTCCTTCGTGCGGATGGAAGCGCTGTGCCCGATGCTCTTCTGACCACTCCTGACGGTAAACCTGGGCTCAAGGCCGATTACAACGCAGGCATGCGAGGACCGGTTCCAAGTGCAACGGTAGCTCCACTTGCAAGCCGTACCGAAACGAATGTAAAGCTGACTGAAAATGATCTCCCGAAAGAAGTCGCGGGGAAGAAAACTTTTGGTGTGCAGTGGTCTGGATTTCTGACGCCGTCACAAACTGGTGACTTTCTCGTCGGTCTCCGCTGCGACGGATACGGCAGGCTTTCTGTGGACGGCAAGCAAGTAGCAACCGCATTTGGCGGCGGTTCACGAGGACTCGCATCGGGCGCGGGCCGCGTTCATCTGGAAAAGGGCCACAAGGTTGCCATCGAAATCGCATACGGCACCAGAAATAGCAAACCGCATGCCGAATTATTTTGGAATAAGTTCAGCAACGTCCCTTCGCCCGAAGCCGTTGCCGCTGCGAAAAATGCCGACGTTGTTATCGCCGTCGTCGGAATCACCAGTCAGCTTGAAGGCGAGGAGATGCCGGTCAGCGAACCTGGCTTCCTCGGCGGTGATCGCACCAGCATTGATCTTCCGCAACCCGAAGAAGATTTGGTGGAGGCTGTCGCCGCCACCGGAAAACCTCTTGCTGTTGTTCTCACGAACGGTAGCGCTCTTGCCATCAATTGGATCAACGAGCATGCCAATGCCGTCCTCGACGCATGGTACCCCGGAGAAGAGGGCGGCGCGGCAGTGGCTGAAACTCTGAGTGGTAAAAACAATCCTGCCGGACGGCTCCCGGTTACGTTCTACAAAGGAGTTGATCAATTACCTAACTTCGAAGATTACGGCATGGCGAACCGCACCTATCGCTACTTCACTGGAAAGCCGTTGTATCCATTTGGCTACGGACTTAGTTACACGAAGTTCAGCTACAGCGATCTCAGTGTGCCGAAACAGCCCGTAGCAGCGGGACAGCCGGTTGCAGCAGATGTAACCGTGACCAATACTGGAAGCCTTCCAGGCGATGAGGTTGTTCAGTTGTACCTCAAGTTCCCGTCGGTCAAGGGCGCGCCCCTCATCGCTCTTCGTGGATTTACGAGAATTCATCTTGAGCCGGGTGCAAGCCAGAAAGTCGGTTTTGAGTTGAATCAGCGTGATTTGGGCATGGTAACTGAAAATGGCAATCCGATCATCGCTCCCGGAGACTATTCGATTACAGTCGGTGGCGGGCAGCCTGAAACGGGAGCAGCGGGTGTAACGGGTCGTTTCCACATTGACGGCCAATATGCATTGCCCGAGTAGAGTGGGAGTTGAACGAAGCTACAGAATCGAGCAGGAACCAAATAGATAGATGACGGCGCACAGAAAAATAGATAAGAGTGTTCTCCTTTAGGTGTTAGCTATTTGTTTACTGGAATCTCGTCATCTTTAAATGCAGGATATGTGATGTCAGCACGTTTGAGAACATTCGCGTCACGGTTTGTTCCCTACCGTGCAAATCCAGCCTTTGTTATGGTCCTCGAATAGCTGAACATCTGAAAAACCGGCGCTCAGAAAAAGTTCGCGATGCTGCCCCAAATCCAGGATTGTCATTCCTGTTTCGGCAGCGCTTTCTTCGGCCTTCTTTGAAATTTGGGTGCCTGCACCTTTGTAGACTTCCGCAATAACAATGAGCTTGCCGCCAGGCTTCAGGACCCGCCAGGCCTCCCGCATGCCGGCCTCGAGGTCGTCCCACCAGAAGTGCGTTTCAATCGCGGTCACCAGATCGAACATCTCATCCCGAAAGATCATTCGTGATACCGAACCATGCAGGACCTCGACCCTCCCTTGTTTAACCCAGCGGTCATTCGTTCGCCTGCTAGCGGCGACACTTTCGCTGGAATAGTCAATTCCGTATACGTTTCCGCGCATAGCGATTCTCGCCAGTTTGCTGAGTGTCCTGCCGCCTCCGCATCCTCCTACTCTAAAGCTTGAGAATCCGCGTCGGCAAAGGCCGCACTTACGCTTCATCTCTATTCCGCATCCAAACTGCGACAAATAAGGAGTATATGCGCTTGTTCTCTCGGTCGGTTTGTGTGCGGTTCATTGTGTTCGTGGTTCCTCTGGCCCTAATGCTCGGCTGTGGCGGCAGTAACGCCGCGGCACCTCCCGGCATGGGCTCCGGCGGCTCAACCGGCGGGGGCAATGGCGCGTCTCAACCCGCTTTCGGTCATGTCTTCCTTCTGGTCGAAGAAAACCACGGCTTTACGTCGGTGATTGGCAACGCCGACATGCCCTACATCAACAGCCTTGCCTCGCAATACGGACTGGCCACGCAGTACTTTGCCAACACGCATCCTTCCATCGGCAACTACTTCATGCTGACGGCCGGAAAGATTGAGACCAATGACGACTCCTTTTCCGGGGTGATTTCCGATGACAATCTGGTTCATGAACTTAACAGCGCTGGCGTCTCCTGGAAGTCCTACGCGGAAAGCCTGCCTCAGGCTGGGTACACCGGAGGAAATTCCGGTTCATACCTCCAACGCCACAATCCATTCTCATTTTTTTCCGACGTGGTAAATGATTCGGCGCAGTCAGCCAAGCTTGTTCCCTTCAGTCAGTTCGCGGGCGATCTCGCCGCCGGAAGCCTGCCGTCGTTCACTTACATCGTGCCCAATGTGCAAGACGATGCGCACGACGGCACCCTCGCCCAGGCCGACCAATGGCTGCAGCAGAACATTCAGCCGCTGCTTGCGAGTTCACTCTTTCAAAAAGATGGGCTGCTCATCCTTACCTGGGACGAAGCCGAAGATTCCGACACATCGCACGGCGGCGGTCGCGTTGCCACGCTGATCATCAGCCCGAAAGCCAAGGCCGGCTTCCAGTCTCAAACCTTTTATCAGCACCAAAGCGCGCTGCGCCTTATTCTTTCTTCGCTAGGAGTTACAAATTTCCCGGGCGCTTCGGCCAGCGCGCCCGACATGAGCGAATTTTTGAACTAGCTTGCGAGAAAGGCTATGCGCAAAAGCTTGCACCATTTTCGCGGCATTACTCATCAAGATTCTCCCTGAAAGCGATTTCCACTTTACTGCACAAGCCGGTTTGCGGATAATCATGCATAGAGTCTTTTATTACTGTGTACCGATACACTCGAGCGGACCTGCTCCGGATTCTTCGGCTTACGGCGCGTCAGTTGTCAGCGTGGGAAAAAGCTGGACTGGTGGCTGCAAGCGAGGGCTATTCTTTTTTCGATCTTCTCCAAATAAAGAAGGTGCGTGATTTGTGCGCGCTGAAGGTACGACCAGCCGTCATCCGCCAGTCGCTCGACGCGATGCAGAAACGCGTCGCGGGAATGGAGAACCCGCTGCTCGAAGCCGGTTCCTTTGGTGCGGGTCACCGCGTGGCATTTCGCCATGAGGGAAAAGTTCTGGAGCCGATCGCCGGGCAGTTTATGTTTGATTTCTCTCCGAATGAAAAGGTGATCACAAGTTCGCCGATTCCCGAGACGCGTCCTCAGCCGCCCGCAGCGGATGTCGCCGAGTTGTTTGCTCGCGGAATCGCGCTGGAAGAAGATCCGAACAATCAGGCGCAGGCGATCGCCACCTATCAACGAGTATTGGAGCTTGATCCTCAGCACGCCGCCGCCAACATTAATCTGGGGACCTTGCATTACAACCGCCAGGAGTACCCGCTGGCGGAAAAATACTACCGAGCCGCCATCGAAATTGATTCGCGGTACGCCCTTGCCTACTTTGATTTAGGCAATGTGCTGGATGAAACGGGACGCGTGGCTGAAGCTGTGCAGGCGTACAAAGCCGCGCTGCAGCTCGCATCGACCTATGCCGACGCGCACTATAACCTGGCGCTGGCCTACGAAAAAATCAAAGAACCCCGAAAGGCGCTGGCGCACTGGCGCGCCTACTCCAAACTGGATACCGTCGGTCCCTGGGCGACACATGCACGCAATCAAGTGCAGCGCATCCTGAAAGCCGATGGACTGAAGCTCGTCCCTCGCTAATCCGCTTCATCCTTTTCATTTTTCCTTAAGGTTTTCTCTTGCACCGGGCCCATGCTGGAATTTTCGCGGCGTTCGGGTAGAATCGCGCCTAACAGCAAGCGCATCGTCAACCGTGGTCCGCGTGCTTGCTGGGAAGGTCCTTTCATGGCTGAGAAGAATTCGCCCTCATCGCCTGCCGCGCTGACTCCCGCCGCCCTCACCGAAGACGAAATTCTTTTTCGCGACAATATCCGCCAGTTCGCCGAAGAAAAAATCCGCCCACTGGTCAAAGCCATGGACGAACGAAGCATGTTCGATCCCGGCTTGATTGCACAATTTTTTCAGTTGGGAATCATGGGCATCGAGATTCCCGGGCAGTACGGCGGTGTTGGAGGAAAATTCTTCGAGTCCATTTTGGCCGTCGAAGAATTGTCGCGCGTGGATGCTTCCGCCGGCGTCATTGTGGACGTGCAGAACACGCTGGTTAATAACGCATTGTTGCGTTGGGGGAATGAAGATCAAAAAAAACGCTATCTGCCGCGCATGGCCTCCAGCCTTTGTGGCGCTTACGCGCTTAGCGAGGCCGGTTCCGGTTCCGATGCCTTCGCGTTGCAGACCAGGGCCGAGTTGAAGGGCGACGAATATGTTTTGAATGGACGCAAGCTGTGGATCACGAACGCCAAAGAAGCCGGCCTGTTCGTACTATTCGCGACTATGGACCCGTCCGCGGGCTACAAAGGCATCACTGCATTTATTGTTGAGAAAGAATTCCCAGGATTCACCGTCGGAAAAAAGGAAGACAAGCTGGGCATTCGTGCCTCCTCCACCTGCGAGTTAATTCTGGAAGATTGCCGCGTCCCTAAGGAAAATGTGTTAGGAGAAGCAGGCAAAGGATACAAGATCGCCATTGAGACGTTGAACGAAGGTCGTATTGGGATTGGCGCACAGATGGTGGGTCTGGCACGTGGAGCGTGGGAGTACGCGGCTCGATACGCACAGGAACGCAAACAATTCGGCCACGCCATAGCCGATTTTCAAGGCGTCCAATTCCAGCTCGCTCAAATGGCGACAGAGATTGAGGCCGCGCGGCTCATGGTATACAACGCGGCGCGTCTGAAAGACGCCAAATCGCCCTTTGTGAAAGAAGCTGCCATGGGCAAGTTATTCAGCTCGCAGGTAGCCGAGCGCGTCACTTCGCTGGCTATTGAGATATACGGCGGATACGGTTTCACCAAGGACTATCCGGTGGAAAAATACTGGCGCGACGCCAAAATCGGCAAGATCTACGAAGGCACTTCCAACATGCAGCTGGCCACCATTGCAAAGCTCGTTCTGAGCGGAAAATGACGTTTTGAAGGACTTCCCAGGCTTTCAAGTCACCCCAGTAACACGCGGATGTTACCGTAAATGTGCAGCGAGTTGCACTTGAAATAAAGTCCAGAAACCGACCAACCTCCCTTAAATCCAAGGCCACTAAATACTTACGCGCGGAATGCGGCTTGGTGGTAAAGCTGCATTCTTAGAAAGCGTTGAGAATCTCAGGACTGGGGTGGTCAGTGCAAACGACTCTTGTAGCAGAACCGGTGGTGGCTGTGCGGTCGAAGCGGAAATCCTCCCTTCTGCCGCTTTTGGTGGTGCTCTTCCTCATCTCCTACGGATTGTTGACCCTGCTTGTGGTAGAGCAGGACCACACAATCACAGCGCAGAAGACCTTGATCAGCCAACTCTATGGCGACAGCCTGGAACTCACCGCGATTAAGAGCAAAGAGATCCAACGTCATCGAGCAGACGCGCAAGCCCAAGGCCAGGCCCAGGGCCAGGGCCAGGGCCAAATGCACGCTAAAGCACACGCTCAAATGCAAGCCCCGCCTTCCCAGCAAAAACCCCAGGCGAAAATCGAAGCGGATTCCAGCAAGGCAGGGCGGAAATTTTTGCAGATGCCCAAAGGCATTGAAGACAATCCGGATGCACGCAGGGCTTTAGGCAAAAGCTAATTCGGCTCTCAGGTTCTGTACAGATATTTTAGTGTTCAAAAAGATGGGCGAAGAGCCCTATGAAACTTGCGGCGACCCTAGCATTATTCTTTTCCATTCCGGGAATCCACTTTGCCCCGGCTCCTCGTTCACCTGAGCCGGCGGCAAAGCCTGTTGCGCAGTCTACCGCGCGTGGCGTGTGGTATCTCGCCGAAAGCGGCCATGCCGTTTATTGCTTCGGGCCTGTGGTCACTATGCCGGACGTTCAGAACGGCTTGCACCATGTTGCCACTTTTTGCCGCGGCGACCATCCGATGGTCCAGCTCAAAGACTAGCCTTAATACGTTTACGCAAAATCCATTACAGTATTTCCATGCCCAAGTTTGAGAAGCACATTTTCGTGTGCGGCAACCAGCGTCCGCCCGGCCATCCCCGCGGCTGCTGCGATCCCGCTGCGCAAAAAGAGCTGCAAGTCCTCTTCAAGCAGAAGCTCGCTGAAAAAGGACTCAAAGGGAAAGTTCGCGCCAATCACTCCGGCTGCCTTGACCAGTGTGAACATGGGCCCACTGTTGTTGTTTATCCCGAAGCAGTTTGGTACGGAGGCGTGCGTCCCAGCGATGTGGAGGAAATTGTGAACTCTCACATCCTGGGGAACAAACCAGTGGAAAGATTGATAATCGCAGATGATTGCCTGAATGCGGTGTCCTGCCCACACAAGAATGCCGAGAAGAAGTGAGCCGGGAAGCCTCAGGCAACTAGATGGAATCTGGTAGGCGCGGCAGGAATTGAACCTGCAACCCCCGGATTAGAAATCCGGTGCTCTATCCGATTGAGCTACGCGCCCCTGTAAAAACGTGTCAGCGAATGTAAGTTTATTGGAAACGTCATAAATCTCCAACCATCGCAACTCCCGCATCATCTGACCATCTAATACACTGAGCAGGCCCGGTTTGCTCGGCGCAGATGGGCGCAAGTTAGCCGAACACAAGTCATGACACGAAGACTGGAAGAAATTGACGCGTTACGCGGATTCATGCTGGTGTGGATGACGCTTACCCACCTGCCCACTGTCCTCAGTCAATTCGCCAACCAGCCTTTTGGGTTCATTTCCTCGGCGGAAGGTTTCATCTTTCTCTCGGCGCTGTTCACGGGCCGCATCTATTTTCGCCTGGCCGATCGTGACGGATATCGCGCCATGTATCGCCGTTTGGGACTGCGCACTTTTCGCCTGTACGTTTACCATATTTGCCTGCTGCTGTTTGCTTTTGCCGTGGGATCTCTCACAGCGCGCGGCGATCATCCCGGGGTCCATAACCTTCTCGACTACTATTTCGTTGCCGGACCCAAGCACGCCATACTGATGGGCGCTGCCCTTATTTACCGTCCTCCCTTGCTGGACATTCTGCCCATGTACATCATCCTGCTTATTCTCACGCCATTCGCGCTTACACTCGGCGCTAAAGTAGGGTGGAAATTTGTGATGGCTGGAAGCTTCACAATATGGCTGTTCGCGGCGCTTGGTTTTCGCCAGGTTTCGCATGATTTTCTGGCGCACACCTTCGGCTTCACCATCCCGCTGAACGAGATGGGCTCGTTCGACCTTTGGGCATGGCAATTTCTGTGGATACTCGGCCTTTGGTTCGGTGTGAAATGGGCGAAGGATGAACTGCAACTGGATGTCTGGGCCAAGCGGCTTTTCGTCCCCGCTCTGTTCGTCGTTCCGATTCTATTCGCTCTGCGCATCGCGGTGGGACGCACGATTGAACTTGGAAGTCTCGAAGTGGCTTTTGACAAATGGCATTTAGGCGGATTCCGTCTACTGGATGCCGCCTGCATCTCAGCTCTGCTCTGGCGTTTTAAGCAGGTACCGAGGGCCCTTTCGGTGCGCCCGCTTGTATTGCTGGGACAGGCCTCTCTGCAAGTGTTTTGCGCCCACCTCCTGTTTTGTTTTATTGGGCTTACGATTATGGGTAATTACGCCATCGTGATGGGCTGGCGGCAATTGGTTCTGCTGGTGGGCACCTTCGGAGGCCTGTTGCTAACTGCAAAGTTTTTCTCACGCTCCGAAAACAAAATCTCGCCAAACCGTCCCGAGCAAAGCGCTCAACTGGCCCCTCATCACGCGGAAAGCTAAAAGCATTCCCACCAGCCACTCCTTCTCGAATCCATGCAAAACAATGCTGCCAATGGCCTCCGAAGAGCGCTCTGAAATTTGTAAAAAGATTGTCAAGCGGGGCTTTATCGTTCATAGAGTCAACAAGTTAGTAGTAAGCTTGTAAACAGTTTTTCACGCGCCGGGAGGGGAAAATAAAAATGCTTCCAACGGAAAGAACGCCGCTTCCCGAGCAAAATATGTATCGTACGCAGCCCTTCGGGACTCCTGCTCTTAAGCCAGTTGCCCATATGGAACGAATTCTGGTAGTCGAGGACGACCGTGCCGTGCAAAAAGCTCTCAAACGGCTGTTCGAGGCGGAGGGCCTTTTGGTCGAGGTCTGCGGCGACGGAAAATTGGCAGTGGATGTATTCAACTCGTTCCGGCCCTCGGCGGTCATTCTTGATTTTCGTTTGCCCGGCATGTCCGGCCGGGATATCTGCCACGAGATAAAGCAGCACTCGCCGTTGACCCCGGTTCTGGTACTCAGCGCAGCCAGTGACGTTGCCGACAAGGTCCTTCTGCTGGAGATCGGCGCGGATGACTACGTGACGAAGCCGTTTAGTCCCAGGGAGTTGCTGGCGCGTGTGCGCACAGCTTTGCGGCGCACTTCGCGCGCGGGGAAACATGGAAGCCACGGCATTCGGCAAGGTCAGCGTCAACTTCAAGAAGATGGAAGTGTTACGCGATGGCGTTCTGGTAACGCTCACCGCCCAGGAATTCAAGACCTTGAAATTCCTTATGCAGAATTCCGAACGCGTCATTACGCGTGACGAACTCCTCATAAGACCGTGCGCGCGGGTTTCCCGCCGGAATTGCTCAGAAGACATACTTCGCTGAGGGTCCGCCCTCAACCAGTATTGCGGCCGGCTGGATGCCCTGCGAGTAACCACCTTGCGGGAGATGAACGCCGCAAGTCATGAATTCGGTCGCCGTTGAGGCGACATGCACGGATGAGCCGAGCCTATCGCGCCGGCTTCACATTTTCAACTTCCGGCCATCAGGATTTCATTGTCAGAAAGGTTCCGCGCGTTTCCCGTGTCCGCTTATACTTGCTTTCCTCTGGAACTCTGTCATGCGGGCCACAGTCGGAGCGAACTGGAGCCGGATTTAACTGAAGATCGATCTTTAGGAAGCTGAATCGTTAAGCCACAACTTAGGTCGCCAAAAGTATGACCAGCCCGTTCATGGCGCGCGCCATTCAACTCGCAGTTGAAAATGTCCGCTCCAGACAGGGCGGTCCCTTTGGCGCCGTGATCGTGAAAGACGGCAACGTCATTGCCGAAGGCGCAAATAGTGTGACCGCAGCCAACGATCCCACGGCACACGCTGAAGTGGTTGCTATTCGTCAGGCCTGCCAGAAGCTCGGACTGTTCGAGTTGAAAAACTGCGATCTCTATACTTCGTGCGAACCTTGCCCTATGTGCATGGGTGCGATCTACTGGGCGCGGCTGGCGCGAGTCTGCTTCGCCAGTCTGGCGGCGGATGCGTCTCAAGCTGGTTTTGACGATTCTTTCATTTATCGCGAGGTCGCGAAATCGCACGCCGCGCGCGGCATTCCCATGATTCAGATGATGCGTGAAGAAGCCCTGGCAGCATTTCGCGCCTGGGCGGAAAAGCCCAACAAAATTCCGTACTAGCAGGAACGCCCGCTGGGTAAGCTCGCGGGAAGGGCACTACCTCTCGGTCGTGCGCAAAACGCCGGCATGTGTCGCGCTTTAGCGTCTGATGTTTCGCTTTC
>CAWHQK010000093.1:0-15781 GCA_963831435.1 uncultured Acidobacteriota bacterium | reverse complement strand
TCTACGCGAAGGGCGCCGCGGAGACCTACAAAGCGCTCATCGGCAAGTACGTCCGGCTGGACGCGCTGGTCGACGGCTACGAGATTCGCCTCGCCGATCCGAAGGAGCTTGCCGAGGTCGAGCGCCGCGAGATCGAGCACACGACCCTCGTCACGCCGACGGCCGACCTCGAGTGGGACCGCCTCGCGGGCCTCTCGGAACAGCGCGCGAAGGACACCGTGCGGTTCGGCGCCAAGTCGGCGAACCTCGGGGAGGCGATGTCGGCGCGCGTTCCCGGGCTGACGATCCCCGACGGGTTCACGATCCCGATTCTCGTTCTACGACCGGTTCGTCAAGGCCACCAAGATCGAGACGGCTTACGACATGATCGACCGCTCTGCCAGTCGTTCAACGACGACATCGGCGTACCGCCGGCAGCGGCTCGCAGCCCTGCGCGACCGGATCGTCGCCGCCGAGATGCCGGAGGAGCTCGCACGCCCGATCGTCTCTCGCGCGAGAGCGACGTTTGGCGACGCCGGGCTCTTCGTTCGCAGCTCGACCAACGCCGAGGATCTGCCGAACTTCAGCGGCGCGGGCCTCTACACCACGGTCCCGAACGTGAAGGGCGACGTGTTCTCGATCAACGCCGTCAAGACCGTGTGGGCATCGATCTGGAACGACGGGGCGTACGAGGCGCGCCAGGCCGCGGGAATGAGCCACCTCGTCTACCCGGCCGTGCTCGTCCAGCTCGGGATGAACGCCGACTCTGCGGGCGTGATGGTCTCGACGAACCCGTTCGACCCGGACGATCGCAACGCGGTCTACATAAATGCGAAACGCGGCCTCGGCATCCGCGTCGTCGACGGCTACAAGGTCGCCGAGCAGATCCTCTACCACCCGGTGGGCGACCGCATCCAGGTGCTCACGCGCTCGGCCGACGACACCGCATCGACGTTCGACCCGCAGGGCGGCGTCCGCGAGATTCGAGTCGAGACCGGCCGTGCCGTGCTCACCGACGATCTGGCGCGCCGCCTCGGGCGCGTCGCAAAGCGGCTCGAACAGCACTTCCGCACGGGCCCGCTCGACATCGAGTGGCTCACGATCGGGAACCGAATCTACGTCGTGCAGGCGCGGCCTTTCCTCGCGACCGACGCGGACCAGAAACGCTAACGCCCGACCAACCTTGCGGCGGCTCCGAGGTTTTTGGTAGCGTGCCGCTCGATGAGCGCCCAACAGCCCTACGACGTCGGCCAGAAGGTCCACATCCTGATGACCACTGGACAGGTGAGCACGAAGCGTTTCGAGATCGTCAAGGTGTGGCGTTACCCGACGACCTTTCGCTACCTGCTCGACACCGGGTACGTCGCCGACCACTGGAGCTGCGCGCGTCGGAGGCCGCGCTGGTCGACGCCGTCGCGCCGGCCGACACGGGCACGGGCGATGCGCGACGCTGCGCTCGGCGTGCTTCTCGTACTCGCCGTCGCCGGCTTCGTCTACTGGCAGATTCGCCGCGGGGTGCGGCGGCGCAAGCGCCGCTGACGAGGAGCCGGCGCGTCCGGAACTTCCCAAGGCTTCAGGAACTTACTCGCCCCGTTGCATGTTCAGAACGGTTGACTTCGCGCGAAATATCGTGCTACAAGTGAAGCGTCCTTAAACAATTCGCACATGGGCTTCGGCCCAAAAAGCCCCGTCACCCGATGGAAGTCCCCTCACGGTTCCCGACAAACGTCGGGGAGCGTGATTGAAAGGATCCGGCCCGTCCACGGCGGTCACGACCGTCGCGGATAACGGTTGTCGCAAATTGAGTTCGAGGTCGGACGAGATGGGGTGTGCCTGTCCCGGGCACTCCCGGCCCTTAAGCGAGCAGCGTTGCCGAAGGCGACGCGATGCCGACGGCGGAGCGTCCGGCCATCACTACGTTGTTCCAGACGGCCAGTGTCGGCTACTTCAAAACGATGGGAATCCAGGTTCTGGCTGGCCGCGACTTCACCGATCGCGACAACGAGGGCGGCAGCAAGGTCGTGGTCGTGGACGAGTCGCTCGTTGCCAAACTGTTTCACGGAGCCAATCCGATTGGCAAGCGCATCGCGTTTGAATTCAGCGGCGGTCACGGTCCGCACATGGAACCGGCGTGGCGTGAAATCGTCGGCGTCGTCCGGCAGATGCGCGCACCACCGGCGTCGCCAGCGAGCCGCCGTTCGTGCAGCTCTATGTGCCGGGACGAACAGATCCTGGCCTACCTGCTGCAGCGACGGCCATCGATGGCCCGGAGTCGCGCGGACGGCATTGCCGCAGGAATCGCTGGCTGCCGCGATTCGCCGCGAGCTGGCCGCCATCGATCGCGATATCCCGATCTACAACGTCCAGACGATGGAGCGATATCGGGCGCAGGAAAGCGAGCAGCAGCGGCTGAGCCCGCGGAAAATCCCATTACCCCAACGCGCTTGGGATCTATGCCCCACTCCGCGGCGCGGCTCCTTACAGTCCGAACAGCCCGTTGCATGTCGGCCAGTTCGTCTCCCTCGACAGTGTAGGGAGAGCCGGGTTCCCGCGCCAGGCGATACTTCAAAACGAATGCCGCGACTCCATGCTCGCTTAGCCATTGGGCAACTTCGTAACCTTCGTGGTCCATCCACAACTCCTTATGCCCGCCGCCTGGAGCGATGATCACCGCTGCTGCTAATGTTCCTTTTCCCGCTGGCAAATATGGCGTAATGGTTGGATTGTGTACGTGCGAAACAATGTGCTCGCCGTACTCATTGGTGCGCACGGCCTCGGGGCCGCTGATTTGTTTTGGTCCCGGAGGACCGTTTTTCCAAAGTGCGATAGGCGCGTTCTGGCCGGCAGCGGATGCACCAATAGCTAGCGATAACACAATCACCAAAGCTGCTAAGCGGCGCCCAAGAAAACTGCCACGGAGTGTGTTGTTCATCCCCGCCACTCTTCAAGACAGGAGCGCTGTGCCATCTCGCGGGCTTGCGCGAGCTGTACGACCGGATCGCCCGTTGGATGAAATTCCATAGCGATCGTCCCCCTGTATTTGAGCTGGCCCAACTTACGAAAAATGCTCTGAAAGTTAATTTCTCCAGTGCCCGGCTCGTGACGGCCCGGGACGTCCGCGATATGGACGACGGCTACGTGCTCGATATTTTTTTCGAGTTTTTCAATCAAGTTACCCTCGGCGATCTGTTCGTGAAAAAAATCGTACAGAAATTTAACCTGCGGGTGGTCCACAGCCTTGACGATTTCAAATGCTTCGGCGGCAGAAGCCAGGAAATACTTCGGATTTTCTTCAGGGTCAATGGTTTCAAGCAGAAGCCGAACAGGAGCGCCCGCGATCTGTTTTCCTTCCACCCGTTTTGCCGCGGCTCTTAGCCCCTCAATGCAGCTCTGATGCTGGGCCTCGCGCGGCAGGCCAGGAACAATGTTTCCCGACAGCAGAATGATGCTGGCGCAATCCAGCTTTTCCATCGAGACCAATGCCTCGCGCAGGTCTTCAAGCAACGATTCCCGGTCCGCGGGATTCGCCACTCCATGCTTAAGCCCGGCCGTCGCATCGAAGGTAATGCCAAATTTTTTGCGCGCCGCATTGGCGCGGTCAAATTCATCCGGAGTCCAGTGCGCGTATTCCCCGACCAATTCCACGTTGCTGTATCCCGCATCCGCGACTTTTTGCAGTCGCTGCTCAAAGGGCAAATCGTTAAATATGGTCCACAGCATTACGGAAAATTTCATCGGGAGCTTCGGATGGTCGTTGTTCAGTGTCTGCGTGGCAGACTTCCCGGCGCCAAATAATCGTTCGGGCTTCAGGGATGTGCTCAAACCGGCAGCTACAAGACTGGCGGCAAATGTGCGCCTGTTCATAATCGCGGGCCTCCGTTTAGGTTCTTATCAGTAAGTGGGGACGATACTACAAAATAAAATTTCCAGCATCCTGCTTAAGCTGTGTTGGCGGCATCGCGACCAAAGCAGGAACTGGTTCATTCATTCCGCGTTGTACCCACCCGGGTGGCGCTGGTACCAGCTCCAGGCGCTGGCCACAATGCTCATCAATTCTGAATTTTGCGGGGTCCACCCAAGTTCCTCGCGGATTTTTTCCGGTGAAGCCACCAGGATGGCAGGATCGCCAGGACGGCGCTCGGCCTCAACAATAGGAATGGAATGTCCTGTGACGATGCGCGCGCATTCGATGACCTCCCGGACGCTAAAACCTTTCCCATTCCCAAGATTGAAAATCAAACTTCTGGGACCGCGCATTTCTGCGAGCGCACGCAGCGCGAGCAAATGTGCGCTGGCGAGATCGGAGACATGGATGTAGTCGCGGATACAACTCCCGTCAGGAGTGCTGTAATCGGTTCCGAAGATGGACGCGTGATCACGCTTGCCGCTGGCGACCTGCAAAATGAGCGGCACGAGGTGAGTTTCTGGCGCGTGCATCTCGCCAAGTTCTTCGGTTGCCCCGGCGGCGTTGAAGTATCTTAGGCTGGCATAGGAAAATCCGTGAATGCGGTGAAACCAGCTGAGGATCTGTTCCACCAGAAGCTTTGATTCTCCGTATGCATTCGTGGGTAATAATGGATCGGTTTCAACTATGGGGGTGCGCTTCGGGTTTCCGTAGACCGCAGCGGTTGATGAAAAAACCATGCGATTTACCTGGTGCGCCAGCATTGCTTCCAGCAGGGCCAAGGTGTTCGCTGTGTTGTTGCGAAAATAACGCTCTGGCGTTTTCATCGATTCGCCGGCCTCAATGAACGCGGCGAAATGCATGACAGCGTCAAAGTTGTATCTAAGAAAAACCCGGTCCAGGCAATCGCGATCTCCGACGTTGCCTACGACCAGAGCGGCGTCTGCAGGGATTGCCCCCTTATTGCCGTTACTCAGGTCGTCGTAAATCACTACATCATGTTTCGCCGCAATTAATTGGGCGACTACGACGCTTCCAATGAATCCGGCACCGCCGGTGACCAAAATTCTCATGTTGGAATTTTAATTCGTTGCGCGCTCGGTGGCGCTTTCCAAAACAATTCAGTTCACTTCCCAAGTGTAATCGCTTACATTATTGGCTGTAAAGCCACGCGGTTTATGATCTAAATCTGTGTGATTTCCGAGTGGTATAAAAAGGATGTTATGAACATAAGCGAAGTAGCAGCGCGGGCGCGGCTCTCGACCGCTACGGTTTCACGGGCCATAAATCAAAGCGATCTCGTCCGTCCCCGGACCGCCGAAAAAGTATGGCGCGTCATCCGCGAACTGGGTTACTACCCCAACACGCAGGCTCGGGCGCTGGTTTTGGGGAAAACGCGAATGTTCGGCCTGATTATCTCCGATATTGTGAATCCATTCTTTCCGGAACTGGTAAAAAGTTTTGAATTCGCCGCGATTCATCGCGGATACGAAGTGATTGTCGCCAACACTGATTACAACTCGGACCGCATGGCCGTCTGTGTGCGCAGAA
This sequence comes from uncultured Acidobacteriota bacterium, assembly GCA_963831435.1. Taxonomy (GTDB): domain Bacteria; phylum Acidobacteriota; class Terriglobia; order Terriglobales; family Acidobacteriaceae; genus JAICKN01. The sequence goes on along the minus strand of CAWHQK010000093.1, from coordinate 10,347 downwards.
TGGTCGAACGCAAAGTGGATGGAGTGGCCATCATAACATCGGAAATTGATCCCCATCTTTTAGGCGAGCTTTCCGACCGTCGGCTGCCAATTGTGTTTTTAGATATGGGAAAACTGAAGCCGTTGATTAGTGACATCACGGTGGATTACAACAAAGGAATTAGAGAGGCGGTCCAGCATATTATTGCTCTGGGCCACAGGGACATTGGCTTCATCAGCGGGCCGCTTTCATTGAAGTCTGCCCGCATTCGCCGTGCGGCATTCTTGAAATGTATGACGGCTTCGGGAATCGGCAACCAACATCGCACCGTGGTGGAAGGCAATCATAAATTTGACGGTGGTGAAGTTGCCATGACGCAACTCCTCTCCCATCCTCGTCCCCCCTCGGCAGTGCTTACTTCGAATGACCTGACCGCGGTAGGCGCGTTACGCGCGATTCATCGTGCAGGATTACGCGTGCCGGAAGATATTTCGGTGGTGGGATTCGATGACATCGAACTGAGTCAATTTACCAACCCACCGCTCACCACAATTCGGCTATCGCGCGATGAGTTGGGCCAGAAGGCCTTCGACGCATTGTACAACGCGGTTGAAAACCCCAAAGACAGCTCCAAACAAATCAATGTAAGTACCAGCTTGACCATCCGGGAATCAACCGCGCGCGCAGCCACGGCTTCGACAAAATGACTTCATGGGAGGACTGCGGCAAAACCCGTTCTCCGCGTTCGATCTGGCGCGTTATAAATTGGAGATTAACACGCAAATCCTACTGCATCTTTCAGGAATCGTTGCGGAATAAACCAATGAGAAACAAGGCAAATTGGAATGTAATCGCTTCCATTTTACGCTGCTGGCTTTGTATAATTTTCGCTGGCAGCATCATGGAATCGTTTGCAACTCTATCGTCGCAGACCACGCGCTCACGGTCACAGCGCCATGAACATCAACTCTACGGTAATATGAGTCCCTCATGAAGGCGCTTCTGCTTTCGAGCTATCGCCACCTGGAAATCGCCGAGATCCCCGCACCCGCACTTGCGGACGGTGAAGTGCTCGTTCAGGTTGCGGCATGTGGAATCTGCGGCAGTGATGTCCACGGCTATGACGGCTCCTCGGGGCGAAGAATTCCTCCCATCGTGATGGGACACGAAGCCGCGGGAACAATTGCGGCTATTGGGCCGACCGGAGTGACCGGGTTCGCGGCTGGCGACCGTGTGACATTCGACTCGACGATTTTCTGTGGAGAGTGCGCTTATTGTTTGCGTCGTCAAACCAATCTATGCGACCACCGCCGCGTGCTCGGGGTTTCGTGCGATGACTATCGTTGCAATGGAGCATTCGCAGAATATGTAGTAGTTCCGCAACGGATTCTGTATCACCTGCCCGCCACTCTTCCATTTCAGGAAGCAGCCATGCTGGAAGCGGTTTCCGTGGCGATGCACGCAGTTTCGCTTTCAGATATCCACTCCGGCGATACAGCGTTGGTCGTCGGCGCGGGAATGATCGGCCTGCTTGCCCTGCAAGCTCTTCGCGCGGCAGGCTGCTCGCGCGTGTATGTGACCGACGTAAACACGGAGAGGTTGAGGCTCGCGGCGGACCTGGGAGCAACTGCTGTTTTGCCCGCCAAAAAAGAAAACCTCGTTCGCGAAATTCTCCTGCACACAAACGGCACTGGCGTTGACGTCACCGTGGAAGCTGTTGGCGTTGGCCCAACCGTGGCGAACGCGGTGGAATGCACGCGAAAGGGCGGCACTGTCACAATGGTCGGCAACCTTGCGGCTGAGGTTCCGTTGCCTTTACAAAAAGTTGTTACGCGGCAAATTCGCCTTCAGGGATCGTGCGCGATTGCGGGAGAATATCCACGAGCGATTGAATCGCTCGCCAACGGGCAGATTAAAGTGAAGCCGCTGATCAGTGCGGTGGCTCCATTGGAACAAGGCGCGGAATGGTTTGACCGTTTATACTCCGGGAATTCCAATTTGATGAAAGTTGTCCTCACTCCTTAACGACTGCGCGGCGTCTATGACGGAATCCCTCTTTGATTTGACCGGACACGTGGCCATTGTGACGGGCACGAGCCGCGGCTTGGGGCAATACATGGCCCGAGCCTTGGCCAGGGCTGGCGCCGATCTGGTGTTGACCAGCAGAAATCCACAAAATCTTGCCGCTTTTGAAACCGAGATCAAAGCGCTGGGCCGTAAGGCAGTCTCTGTTGAGCTTGACGTCCGTAATCTGGAGAGCATTCAAAAGATGATGGCGGTGGCAACCGACGCCTTCGGGCACATTGAAATTCTGGTGAACAACGCCGGCTGCAATGTCCGCAAGCCCGCCCTCGACGTTTCCTGGGACGACTGGAACCTGATTCTCGACACCAACTTGCGGGGAAGTTTTTTCGTGGCGCAAGCGGCGGCGCGTCACATGAAAGAACGCAATTATGGCCGCATCATTAATATTGGTTCGGTGACGAGCGTCGCCGGATATGCCGGTCTTGGCCCCTACGGCGCAAGCCGGGGCGGAATTCGTCAATTGACCATGAGCCTGGCGGACGATTGGGGAAAGCACGGAATCACTATAAATTGCCTGGCACCGGGATGGTTCCGTACGGAACAGAACAAGGTGATGTACGAAGACAAGGAATGGGTCGAATATCTTCGTGATCGCATTCCGATGAAGCGCGCCGGTGAGCCGCATGATCTGGACGCGGCAGTTGTTTTTCTGGCCGCGGAATCAAGCCGCTACGTGACCGGGCAAACTCTATTGGTGGATGGAGGCATTTCCACCGGGGCCGTGCGTGCCTTGCCGCAACGCTAACCGCCTCTCAGAGCGAAAGTCAGGATTTGTTAGCTCCCGTGACAATGACAATGCTGTCCTGCTGAAGCGTCGGAGACGACGCCGTTATTTTAATTTGGCCGGCCGCCGCTGTGGATTGCACGAGCGCGAGGCACAGACCGTTAAAGGCCTTACGACGGGTCGTTTTGTAATCCTCGTGGCTCCGTGGATTCCCGTTGTCCACGCCAATAATTCTTCCGGCGCCCTGAATATCGAATTGAATGTCATTGTCCGATTCTGGCACGACGCGTCCCTGTGCGTCATGGACCTCGACAGTAATGTGAGCAACATCGCGCCGGTCGGCTGTGATCTCTGTACGGTCCGCTACAAGATGGACGCCCGCCGGATCTCCCGTTGTGGAGGTTTCAACTGTGCTCACGACGATTCCATCCTTGGTCCCCACGGCACGAAGCGTACCCGGTTCATACGGCACATCCCACGAAAGGTGCAGGTCCGCCGTGGTCCGTAGCGCTTTCGCGCGGGCTGGATAATTCCCGTATGTGCCTTCCATGCCGAGGCGGGGAAATTCATATCCTTTCACACCGAAACTCTTCCCATTGAGAAAGAGTTCCACTGTGTCACAGTTCGTGTAGCAAGTCACGGGGATGATAGCGGAAACGCAGATCGTGTTCGTCCAAAGTTCGAACCACGCGGACTACTCCGTGCGAATCGAAGACAAACGGGACGCCATGAAGGAATGAAGGGCTTCGCCAACGACATGCGAAAAGTTGCCAGCCTTCTCGATTCGTCAAGTCCAAAGGCGTCTTCTTTTAACCGTCGCAGCTTAAGAATAAATCTACTCGATCTTCTTACCTGGGACGCATTCCTTAGCATTGGATGAAAGCAAAAAATGATTGTTAAGCAAGAATGAGTTGAACGGGAACTGTCCAATTTCGGTAACAATTGGAACGTTCGGGCGCCACGTTTCCTTGCTGGACGGTTCGCTCTTTTTTTGCGTGCTCAGACTTCGGACTTCCCTTGACTTCAGCTTTAGCCTTCTATTCTCGAAAGTGTAGAAATTTTGTTCGCTACGATCGCCGGGTATGATGTTGATCGTTCTTCTCAGTCCGACAATGTTCCCGCCGTTATCAATACGATAAGTATCGTACACAGTCCAATCGCCAGATTCATCCTCTTCGGTCACATTGACGATTGCCAATTTGTTCGCGGAGTATTCTAACGATCCCACCCTTACTATTTCGTTTGTTTCGACATCGGAGGACCATTCGCCTTTATTTTTGTATGCACACCAACTGCTATTTTTGTCTTGCAGTAAAAAAAATCTGTTTACCGGTTTGTGATAGAGTTGGCGGCGAAAGTGCGGCCACGGCCAATATTATTTGTAGGAGTTGTAGCTTCACTAGTTTCCTCCGCACGTGCTGATCAATAACCTCGAAGAGGAAGTTCCAGCCGGCGAAGTTGAAAGTGTACAGGATCCCTCTTTAACAATGTACTGCGCCACGTAAGACCCTGTGCAAACATCGCATTTTTGATCGCACCAAAATTTCGATCTTTACTGTCAGATCAACGGCGAGTCCCACTTGATGCCAAGGCCGCTTCGCCGCAGGATTTACCGTGGAGCCTCCTAGAAACATCCTGTGCTGTCCTGCTCCGTTTCGGAATCCATTAGTTATCTTCGGCACGACCCCTTGCGCGTTTAAGCGTCGGCATTAACCCAATGAGGCTGACGAAAGTGAAGGGTGCTGTCGCCATCGCGTCCGCGAACCCAGAAGCATCAAGAAAGGCTCCGGTGCCGTCGGGATTGATCTGTCGCGCCCACCCGCAAACTCCCCACTCTTCTGCCCACTCCTGTCACCGGTATTTGGGTCCGGTGCCCTGTTCAAGTTTCCTCATTCTGTCATCCCGACGGCAGCAGATCATCGCGACGCGATGATCTGCGAAGTGGAGGGACCTTGCGTTTCGCGCAAATGGTTCCCCGCAGAAAATGCCCCATTGCCCCGAATCGAAGTCAAGTTTAGTCTCATCTCAGGAAGGAAAGCAGAGTAAGCATATGTTGCCCAGGGTAGTCATTATCGGCGGCGGTTTCGGAGGACTCTCCGCGGCGCGCGCCTTGCGCAACGCCCCGGTCCACGTCACTCTGGTTGACAAGCGCAACTATCATCTCTTCCGCCCCATGCTCTATCAGGTGGCAACCGGACTGCTCTCAGCGGATGAAATCTCCGCCGCTTTGCGCTCCATCTTCAGCCATCAAAAAAATATTGACATCGTTTTGGACGAAGTAACAAGCATCAATGCAGATCAACACGTCGTCCATCTCACCCGGGGTGAATTGCCGTACGACTTCCTCATTCTCGCTACCGGCATCCGCTACAACTATTTCGGCCATGACGAATGGCGGCCCTTCGCTCCAGGCCTTGAATCACTCGATGACGCCGACATCATCCGCGACAAAATACTGCGCGCCTTCGAACGCGCCGAGGAGATGGCCTCCATTGAACGCTCCCCGGCGGACGAAATTCGACGCCAACTAACCTTCGCCCTCGTCGGCGCGGGGACCGTAGGTGTCGAAATGGCCGGCACCCTCGCTGAAATGTCGCGCATGGCATTGGCACACGACTTTCGCCACATCGATCCCAAGTCCGCCCGCATCCTTCTGCTCGAAGCGGGACCTCGCATTCTGCCAACATATCCCGAACATCTTTCCGCGAAAGCGCAGCGGCATCTCGAGAGCTTAGGCGTAGAAGTCCACACCAACGCCCGCGTCACCCGAGTGGATTCGGAAGGAATTGTCGTCGGCGAGGAACGGATTCAAGCCGCAACGGTGCTGTGGGGAGCAGGAGTGATCGCCTCTCCCGCCGGGCGCTGGCTGCAAGCGGAGACAGACCGCTCGGGAAAAATCATGGTTGGCCCCGATCTTTCGGTGCCGGGACACCCGGAAATTTTTGCCATTGGCGACACCGCTCACGTCGTCGCCCCAGCCAGGAATTTGTTGGGCTTCAAATCTAACCCCGCCATGTTGCTGCCCGGAGTAGCGCAGCCCGCTATTCAAGAGGGTGAGCACGTAGGCAAGGTAATTCGGCGACGCGCGGAAGGCCGCGCCGCGCCTCCGCCATTCTGGTATTGGGACAAAGGCGACCTCGCCATCGTCGGTCGCACCTACGCCGTAGCCGATTTGCGCTTTGCAAAGTTCGCAGGCTTCCCAGCATGGATCATTTGGGCGGGCGTTCACGTTTACTTCCTAATTGACTTCGCCAACCGCATCTTCGTACTGCTGCAATGGGGACTCTCATTCCTCACAAAACGCCGCCGAGTCCGAGTCCTGCCCGTAGAGCCGCCCCTGGCAAAAAAGTTCAAAGATCCCGCAGCGTGATACTCAGAAGGCGTAATACTTAGAACAAGAAGCCAATCTCTCCCGCCAACCGTTAACACCGCCCTCCGGACGAAATCAACCCGACACATAACACTGTCATCCCGACCGAAGCAGGTCATCGCAAGGCAACGGCAACGACCTGCGGAGTGGAGCGAACCGTTTCGCAAGCACGCGTCTGCTTCAATCGTAAATTTCATGTGGGTTGCCCCCGCCCTTCTCGCGCTTTTTTCCAGAGAGTGGGAATGCGGGTTTCACCGCTTAAAACGCAACGCCTCAGGCACCCAGCTCATCGCACTGCTCGGCTTTTTCTCATCCTTACCCCATGTCCAATACATGCCTGCGTAGGCGTAGTTCTCAGTTTGGCCGGCCACCGAGTGCCCGTAGCAAAAAAGAAACTGTTCACCCGGATGATGTTTAAAGTGGTAATACCCGCCTACATCTACCAACGTTGACCCGGCCTTCTGCACGGTCGCAAATCCTTCTTTCCCGTGAGCGAAGACCTCCGCGCCCAGCTCCAACCTCTCATTGATCTTTCTTTTTACGAGCCATCCGGTATAGAGAAAGTTTAGGTAATCAGTCTGCCGCACCACCTGATAACCCGCACCGCCATCGAACAGCCATTTCCCCTCATTTTTCTGCACCCAGATTGGCAGTTTGTACCATACCTTGCCAACTCCAAGGCCACGGTCAAAACTTCCCGTAGGAAGCTCAACCATCGGGAAGCTTCCGATTTGCGGAATGTGTTTCGATTCCTTAATGAACGCTATTTTCGCTCCCAACTCCATGTCCGTTAAACCGAAGGCGCTGGGCCCAGTTCCACCGGGCAAATATGCAGGATTATTCGAGGGATTGATGGAGCCCCAGGGCAGCACGGCATGCAGCTGCAGCCGCGGAAGCGCGCCCCAATTAAACTCAAAGGCGGGCCCCGTAGAGTCCACCTCGACAGGAGTTCCGTCAGCGGCGCCGAAAACATAAAATTCGTAGTGTTTGTAATCAACCGGGACCGGATCATCCGTCTGAAAGGGTGGCCCCTGCGCACACAACTGCGGAACATCCGTCCCCACCAGAATGAGCAAGACCGCAATCATGACTATCCGGGAACGATTCAGCCTGTTTCCTAAAACTTTTAAGCTCATGAGAGTCATCGAAACTCCATACAAGTGTAGCCCACACAACTGCGACCTCCGCGATTGGGTGAATTTGCTTGGTGTCCCCTCACAACCATCCGCTCCTCGGGTAAGCGAAATAGAGCACACAATCCAAGCGCTACATAGATACTCTTAATTCTTGCCAGGAAACCTCCTGCAAGACAACCCAGTTTCGTCCGCTCCAAAATGCATTTGTTCAGGTATTCCGTACTTAGATATAACAACCGAGAGACTAATCAATCCATCCGAACGCCCACATAAGGTTTGTACCTTGAGCCAGGGGCATTATGAATCGGTTTAGCAAGTGGGTCAGGATTACAACAACATTGTTGGTTTGTCTCTTCGTAATGATCATGATCGGCTGCAGCGGTAGTATCCAGAGTGGATCTGGAGCCCCCGGTGGAACTGGTGGAACGGGTGGAGGCGGCGGCACCGGCGGTGGCGGAGGAACTGGCGGTGGCGGCGGCACGGGCGGCGGTGGAGGATCGAACTCAAGCAATTCTCCCAGATTTTTTTACAGCCCAAAGGGGTACAGCTTCGACTCGAGTACCGGCGTGCTGACTGAAAATGGCGCGGCCCCGTCCCAGATTGGTATCGGCGCCTGGGCTGTCCATCCCTCCCAAAAATTTGTTTATTTCGACAGCCGAGGGGATGCCGATTCAACTAACGATGATCGCTTCGTAGGCTCTTATGCGGTAGATGCCACCAGCGGTGCCTTAACCGCAATTCCGCAAACGAATGTACCCGGAGTCAACGCGCAAGGCCCATTGGCTATGCATCCGTCCGGCAAGTTCCTATACGCCGCCAATTTCATTACTTCCCCTTCGGTAGTCGGCTACACCATCGATCAAGATACCGGTGCTTTGTCACAGAACTCGGTGGGCAGCGCGGATACGGGAGTGCAGACAGCTCAATTTGTAACTCTCGATCCCCAAGGAAAGTTTTTATACTATGGCACCTTCGCAACCGAAACCGGAAACGCTCAGGGCGGTATCGTCATTTTTCAGGTGGACAGCACCACCGGCGCGCTCACGCAAGTCGGAGTGCAACCCACAGGACCAATTCGAAAGAAGCGTAATCAGTGGAGATGGTAAATTCCTTGTCAGCGAAGGAAGAGTGGCAGAAATAGCCGTATTCAAAATTGACCCTGTCACGGGTTTGCTTACGCAACTTTCATTAGCGGCACACACATCCGCACCGGAACCCGGAACAATGACTATCGCTGGTCGTTTCGTTTACATCCAGGACGAGGCCGGTATCGATGGATTCCACATCGATGACGACGGATCGCTCACTGCGGTGCCGGGATCCCCTGCGATGGTGAGTAATGGGTTGTGTGCAATGGCGGTAGACAAGAACAACGCGTTTTTATTTGCCACCACCCCAGTCACCGAAACAAATCCGCCTCCGAGTACAGTGCACGTGTTCCAATTGGATTCGAACAGCGGCGCGCTGACGGAGGTCGAGTGGTTCGCCTTTTGGCAAGACTAACTCGAGTCACGATGAAGATTGTTCGGCAGCAGTGGTGAACTGAGCGCAACCAGAAAACGTTGACTGCGGAGCGAAGGGATCTTGTGTTCCGTCATGGCAGACGAGAGTCTGCGCGTCCTTCCGCGCACCGGGGTGTCCCAGGTCGCCCACTTTTGCGAAACATGGAAATTGCTAGACCTAAATATTCCCGTTTACTTCTTGCACAACCACCCGTCCGCGGTCAGCCAATTCATAATCACCGACTGCCACTCGTCGCGCGGGATCAAAAAGAAACCGTGCTGCCCCTTTTCGAATATGCGCATGGCAACCGGCACACCCGCATGTCGCAGCGCCTCAAAGAAAACGATACTGTTGTCCACGTCCACCAGCCGGTCGTCTGCTGCCTGAAGAATCAGCGTCGGAGGCGTGTCCTTGGTCACCTGTAGTTCATTCGAGAAGAGGCGAACCTTCTCTTCAGACGGGTTCTCTCCCAGCAGGTCCTTGCGCGAATCCATGTGTGTGATCTTCGCTTCCATGCTGATCACCGGGTACACCACGATCAGGAAGTCGGGGCGAAGGCTGACGTTCTCGGGATTGTCTGCGTAGGCCTTGTTGAAATGCGTTGCCAGAGTCGAGGCCAAATGTCCTCCAGCTGAGAATCCAATGGCTCCAACTCGGGCCGGGTCAAGGTTCCATTCCTTGGCGTGCAGGCGGACGAACTGTATTGCCTGCTGCGCGTCCTGCAGCGGCCCAATGGATTTGTCCACCATCGTCTGCTCGCTTGGGATGCGATACTTCACCACAAACGCGGCGACTCCGTGGTCTATAAAGTATTGCGCCTGCTGCGTTCCCTCATAGTCGAAGCTAAGTCCTGCATAACTGCCGCCGGGAAAAATCAGAACGCTCGTGCCAGTGGCCCGGTCTTTGGCAGGCAAATACACCTGAATTTGCGGACGAGATACCTTCCGTATAAATCCACGGTCTGCGCCGTTCTCTTCGTCCGGACCGGGCTTCGAATTCGGAATCGCGGCGTCGCCGTAAAGCGGAAAACTCTGCATCTTCGGCGGAAAGGCATCGCGCATATCGAATTTGGAAGACCCAGTGCCAGGACAAAGAACAGCAGACAACATGATCCTCGGAAGGTATCTCGTCCGCAAATTCAGGTGTATTTGCCTGCCAAAGACCGGGCCACTGGCACAAGCGCTTCTGATTTTTGCCCGGCGGGCGGTTATCAGGGACACTCACTTCGATTATGAGGGAACGCAGCAGGCGCAATACTTTTATAGACCACGGAGTCGCCGCATTTTGTGGTGAAGTATCACATCCCCAAGCGAGCGGGCACCCAAATAAACGGATAAACTAAAAGCAGCTTGCAGGACGCGCACGGCAATACAGCTCGTCCGCTAGCGCCAAGGAATGGAACCTTTGACCCGGCCCGAGTTGGAGCCATTGGATCTGTCACTGGAGGACATTCACTGCAAGCTGCTGGCAACGCATTTCAACAAGAAGGCTACGCAGACAATCCCCGAGAACATCAGCCTTCGCCCCCGACTTCCCTAATCCAGGTAGTA
>CAWHQK010000092.1:0-44172 GCA_963831435.1 uncultured Acidobacteriota bacterium | reverse complement strand
CCTTCCGGTTGCTTGGCAGGTAGCAACCGCAGTTGACCACGAAGGGCTCTACGCCGCGCCGCTGATCGACACGGCAAGACGGCGCGGCCTGCTGGCGAGAGCACATGCTGCGCTCGACAAGGGCTATGACGGCAACCGCGTCCACGACGCCTGCGCCGAACGCGACTGCTTGCCGGTAATCCCTCTGAAAGCAACGCCGAAGGCGACCAAGAGGCATGGTCCGCGCTGATTGATAAATATAAAAACCTCATCTATTCGGTCCCATCAAGTATGGGATGTACCAGGATGCGGGGGACATTTTTCAGGCGGTCTGCGTGGACCTGCTGCAGGAGCTGCCCAAAATCCGCGAGTACCGCGCCCTGCCGAAGTGGTTGATGCAGACCTGTTATCACAAATGCCTGCGCCACCAGCAGGCTGCGAAGCGCGAAGTTGAGCTGGAGCCCGCCGCGGCCGAACAGCACGCCGCGTCGGATTCCCTGCCGGAAGAGATGCTGGCGCAACTCTCCGAAGAACAAATATTGCGCGGCGTCGTCGCGGAAATGCCCAACCGCTGCCGGCAGATGATCCACATGCTTTTTTTTGAAATTCCCGCGAGGCCGTATGAAGAAATTGCCAAAGCGCTCGGGCTGGCGACAGGCTCCATCGGATTTATTCGAGGCCGCTGTTTGAGTCAATTGAGAAAGCGGCTGGAGAAAATAGCCTTCTAATGAGCGTCCAGGCAGCAGCCCAAAAAACCGAGGTGGAAGCGTTTGTTACGCGGTTGCTGGCATTGGATAGTCCCAACGACCGAAAGATGCTGGTTGAGCAAAATCCCGCAGTCGAATGGGACGAAGTCATACGAGTGCTCACGGAGCGCGTTTGGCAGGAAGTTCGGGTCAACACGCAGCAGGCGGAGCGAATGGCCGATGCCGCCGTTGAAGTGGCCGAAGCGCGCGGAAATCCAGTTTCCATAGGTAAGAGCATTCGCGCCAAGGCCAACGCTCTGTACGCGCTCGATCGTCATGCCGCGGCAATCGAGCTTCACGAGAAAGCCATCACGCTTTTTGATCAAGCTGGCGATCAGGCTGAGCGGGCCCGCACGCTCAGCGGCTCCATCCAGCCATTGTTGCTCTTGGGACGGTACGATCACGCGCTTGCCGCAGGCGAACGGGCGCGCACGATTTTTCAGCAACAGGGAAATACGCACCGGCTGGCGCGGCTGGAAATCAATATCGGAAATATTTATCACCGGCAGGACCGCTTTGCCGAGGCTTTGGAAATCTATGAGCGCGCCTACCAGGAGCTGCTCAACCACGATGACGCCGAAGGGCTCGCCGCCGTGCTCAGCAATTTGTCGCTGTGCTGCATCAGCCTGAATGATTTTCCCAAAGCGTTGGACCTTCATCGCAAGGCGCGGCAGCATTGCGAGCAGAAGAACATGCCGATTCTGGTCGCTTACGCGGACTACAACATCGCGTATCTCTATTTTCTGCGCGGTGAATATGGGCGTTCCATCAAGATGCTGCGGGATGCCGCCGTGAGCGCGAACAAAGCCGGCGATGCTTATCAGCAGGCGCTTTGCAATCTGGACTTGTCGGAAATCTATCTGGAGTTGAATTTAAGTTCTGAGGCCGGCGAGTTAGGACGCCTGGCGCACGAGTTGTTCCTGAAGCTGGGATTCGGCTATGAAGCGGCCAAGGCGCTGGCTTTTGCGGCAATCGCGGCAAGCCGCACTGGGCAGGCGTTTGAAGGCATCAAGCTGTTTGCGCAATCCAAAGAGATGTTTTTGCGCGACCAGAACCATGTGTGGCCTGCGCTGATTGATCTTTATGAAGCGCTCGTGCTGTTTGGCGAAGGGCGATTGATGGAAGCGAGACGGCTGTGCGCCGCAGCCCACGACTTTTTCAAGGCTTCGCCCATGCGCGGCAAGTCAGTGTTGGCCCAGCTGCTGCTCGCGCGGATTGCATTGCGCATGAATGAGGCCGGACAGGCGCGACAGTATTGCCAATCCGCGCTTGCCGACCTGGAGCAAATTGATCTGCCAATCGTGCAGTACCAAGCGGAATTCCTGATGGGAGAAATTGAACGCTCCGCGGGAAAAAAGGAAGATGCTTATCAGTCGTATAGCCGCGCGCGAGCGGCGGTGGAACGCCTGCGGGGGAATTTGCGCGGCGAAGAGCTGAAGATCGCGTTTTTTGGAAACAAACTTGAAGTCTACGAGCATCTCGTGGACCTTTGTTTGCACCGCGCAAACAGCGTTGAAGAAGCCTTTGAGTACATCGAGCAGGCAAAATCACGGACGCTCATTGACCAGCTCAACCATTCGGTGCACGTTCCCGCTGAGGCGCAAACAGGGCAGAGCGAGTTGGTCCGCACCATCCGCACATTCCGCGAGGAGTTGAACTGGTACTACAACCTGATTGAGCGCGAGCAACTGCGTCCGGAGGAGCGGTCAGGGGAAAGGCTTAAGCACCTGGAGGAGCAAGCCCGGGTGCGTGAAGCCGACCTTTCGCGTGTGCTTAAAGAGGCAACCATTGCGGAAGCGCATGAGGCCGGCATGCAAGTGGCGGCAACCATTTCACTTGAAGAAATTCGCGCGGCGTTGCCGGCGGACACCGCGATCGTCGAATACTTTCAAATACAGGATCGAAGCATCGCATGCATTCTGACTCGGGACGATTTGCAGATTTATCCAGTCACCGTGCAATCGCGCGTTCAAAAATTATTGCAGTTGCTCCAGTTTCAGATGTCGAAATTCCGCCTTGGCGCGGAGTACGTAACAACCTTCAGCGAGCCTCTGTTACAGGCGACGCACGGGTATCTTAAAAATTTGCACGATGAACTCCTCGCCCCTGTGCGTCAGTTTTTGAACGCCCGCCATCTTGTGTTCGTGCCTCATGGACTGTTGCACTACGTCCCTTTTCATGCGCTCCATGATGGAGAATCGCACCTGATTGATCGTCATGCGGTTTCCTATGCGCCGAGCGCCAGCGTTTATGCCATGTGCCAAAAGCAGAAAGTGAATGCCGACGGAGGCTCACTCGTGCTTGGGGTCCCGGACGCGCAGGCCCCTTCTATTCGCGCGGAGGTGGAAGCACTAAGCGGGATTCTTCCCAACACAAAGCTTTTTGTTGGAGACGCGGCGACCGAAGACGTCCTGCGCACCTACGGACGCAGCAGCCGGTTTGTGCACATCGCGACCCATGGATATTTCCGGCAGGACAATCCCATGTTCTCGTCTATTCGGCTGGGCGGATCGCAGCTCAGCCTGTACGACATTTATCACCTGCGATTGCCGGCTGAGTTGGTTGTGCTGAGCGGCTGCGCAACGGGGCTAAACGTGGTCACGCCCGGCGATGAACTGATGGGATTGGTCCGCGGGTTGTTCCAGTCAGGGGCACAATCGCTGGTTTTGAGCCTGTGGGATGTGCATGATGAAAGCACGAAGGAATTCATGGTCGAGTTCTATACGCGGATGCAAGGTGGGGAATCGAAGTGTGAAGCGGTGCGGTCGGCTATGATCGAACTGCGCAAGCGCTATCCGCATCCCTACTATTGGGCCCCTTTCTCATTGATAGGAAAGGGTTAAGGCGACATCCAAATTTATTTTGGGGCAGCTATATTTTTCTTCCTTCCGCCAGCCCTTATTGATCAGTAAAGGCAAGCTGAGTGAGCTGCCGACCCCAACACCCGAGGACGAAAATGGACCATTTTTCAGAGCAGACCTGGGCGGATTTTGTACGTAACGCAGGCGCACCTGCGTCGGCACAGGATATTAACGCTCACCTGGCGGCCAGCTGTTCCGGCTGCAAAACAGATTTTCAACTTTGGGGACGGATGGCCGGCTTTGCGGCCAAGGAGCGCAACTATGCTCCTCCAGAAAATCTTGTGCGCCGGGCGAAATTGGAGTTCGCCGCTGCCAAAGCTGTTCAGCCGGAAGAGTTTTCAATTGCGCGATTGATATTCGACAGCACGATGCAGCCACTCCCGTTGGGAATTCGAAGCAGCGGCGTGGCCAGCATGCAGCACTTTGTGTATGAGGCGGAGGGCCTGAACGTTCACCTGAGCTTCGAGCGCAGGCCGAATTCCGATACGATTTTTGCCACTGGGCAGGTGCTCGACAAGCAAGCCCCCCTGTGTTGGCTGGGCAATGCCGCCGTAGTCTTGTGGTCCGACAACGGGAAAGTGGTCTCGATTGTTGAAGCCAATGGGTACGGTGAATTTCAACTGGAATTTCAGCCGCAGGACCAACTGCGGCTTTCCATTGCAGCGGTAGGCCGCAAAACACTGCGTATCCCCCTGGGAAATATGGAATAAGGCAGAGTTACGAAGGGAACCAGAAGCCGGTTACCAGTAAGCGCTTTAGAGATTACGGGTGTAAGTAGCAGAGCGTAAATGTCTAAACTAGACTCAACGCTCATCCCTCGCTGCCAAGACCCACGACGGAGAGGGACACAATTATGAGCGATCAGAAAAGACAATTTAAGTTTCGCGGACTTGGTGTAGTTTTTCTTTCACTGCTTTTATTGACATCGCTGGGCGCGCCGGCGGCGCAAGCGCAAACGCGCTTGATCGTGCGCGATTCGCTGGGCCTTGGCGGGCTCAACCTTACTTGCTTGCTGACCGGCTGCAAAGTGGTCGGTAGTCTGGGTGATCCGAAAGGACAGTTATTCCTTGTCACGCTTCCTAAGGTCTTGAACCCGATCACATCGTTGCTCAGGCTCAACCTGCAGACTGGAATCCTGAGCGTAGAGATTGATCAGCTGGCAAAGACGCAGGAGCCGGACGCGAGCGCGACGCCTTTCTATTTAACTGACGAGAGGCCGGTGTCTTATTACGGCACGACGGTTTGGAATGGCTATGTAACGCAGCCTGCCACCCAGTTGATCCGGGCAGACGTCACGCACCACACATTTAACGCCGCTGGTTCGGGCGTAGTTGTCGCGGTGATTGATACGGGCGTGGACCCGAACCATCCGGTTCTGAAAGCGGTTCTCTTTAAGGGATACGATTTTACCCGCAATACGACCGGTGGATCGGAAAATGTAGATGTGGAGACCGGAACTCCCGACAATGGCGGCGCGCAAACTGCTTTGGTCAATCAACGAACGGTGGCGGTCCTGGACCAGAGGACAGTTGCTGTACTCGATGGCAACAGCCAGTATTCGGCTTTCGGACACGGAACCATGACGGCTGGCTTGGTGCATCTGGTTGCTCCGCAAGCGAAGATCATGCCGCTGAAAGCGTTTAGCGCAGCCGGAACCGGCTACGATTCCGACATCCTGCGCGCCATTTATTATGCGGTGGCGAACGGCGCGACGGTCATGAATATGAGCTTCGATTTTTCCAGCTATTCGCCGGAACTCGCGACCGCAATTAAGTACGCAAACAGCAAAGGCGTTGTGACGATCGCTTCCGCCGGCAACGATGGCCAGCGAACGGTCGTTTATCCCGGAGGATTGCCGGGAGTGATTGATGTGGCCTCGACGTCGAATGATGACATCCAGTCCAACTTCACCAACTACGGCGCGCCGCCGGTATGGCTGGCCGCACCCGGAGAAGGCGTGGTCACCACGTATCCCTGGGGCACGTATGCGGCTGGATGGGGAACATCGTTCAGCACACCGCTTGTGGCAGGAACTGCGGCAGTGATGATGGGCGCCAACGGAGGCTGCGCTAAGAGCGGCAGCGTTCCGCTCGGATTGGCCGCGGCTGACAACATCGGAAACTTCGATATGGGCTTCGGACGGCTGGACAGCTACCGCGCGGTCCTGGCTTGCCGGATATTGCCCTAAGAACTATCCGCGAAATTGGGCGCCTCCGAATCGCTATTCGGGAGGCGCCAGCGTTTTTAATCAGACACACCACTGACCTATGGCATTGATCGCAAATCCCGCTTTTGAAGTGCCTGAACTGCAGCTTCGCATTAAGGAGTTGGAGGAGCAGCAGTTGATGTTCCGCAATTCGGTGATTTGCGCTTTCAATCAGATGCTCGACCTCAAAGACCTCAATACTGGCGTACACAGCACCAGGCTCGCGGAGTGGGCGATCCGCGTGGCGCGCAAAATGAATATTCCAGAGGAGCGGTCTTATCAGGTGGAAGTTGCCGCGCTTTTGCATGACATTGGAAAAGTTGGCGTGCCCGACGCTATTTTGAAAAAGAACGGACCTCTTACCGATGAGGAACGGGCGCTGATCAATCGCCATCCGGAATACAGCTGGTCTATCCTTCGTTTATTTCCCGGCCTGGAAGAAGCCAGCCTGTATGCTCTCCATCACCACGAGAGTATGGATGGAACGGGTTATCCTGCGCGGTTGAAGGGTACGGACATTCCGCTGGTTTCGCGAATTATTTCAGTGATTGATTCCTATGACGCGATGGTTTCCAGCCGGTGCTACCGGAAAGGCCTGCCGCACACAGAAGCCATTGCGCGGCTGGTTCGAGGCAGCGGGACGCAGTTTGATTCCGAGGTAGTGCAGGCGTTTATTCCCATTGCGGAGCGCGAAACGTTGGATGTTTTTGCGGCGGCAGGCACGAGCGTCGCCGCGGCACTCTAGCGACAAGTCTCGGAATTTTTTGATGCTCCGTTTTGATAATCGGCTTTGCTGGGCGGTTTCCTAACTGACGATCCGGCCTCGACATTCTCCGAAGGCGATGGGCCTGTAACCGCTTGTGCGGCACCAGCCACGCATGATGACTTCATCGCCCTGCTCCAAAAAAGTGCGCTGCTGCCCGTTGGGTAATACAAGCGGAACTTTGCCTTGTTGAGTCAGTTCCAGCAGGGAGCCAGCCTCGTTTTTCATTTCGCCTGAGATGGTCCCACTGCCGAGAAGGTCTCCCGGCCTGAGGTTGCAGCCGTTGCTAGTGTGGTGGGCAATGAACTGCGCGGGAGTCCAGTACAAATTTTTGGACATAGTTTGGCATACGGTGAAAGGCTGCACGCCAGCCGCTCGCATTTGATCGGTTGAGAGCGTGATCTCAAGCGAGACATCAATGCCCCTTTCCCCGCCATCGGCGGCGGAGCGCAAGTACGGCAAAGGATCAGGATCGCCATGGGGCCGCTTGAATGCAGGACAGCGAAACGGAGCTAAAGCTTCCATGGTGACGATCCACGGAGAAATCGTGGTGGCAAAATTCTTGGCCAGAAAAGGCCCCAATGGCTGGTACTCCCAGGCTTGGATATCGCGGGCGGACCAGTCGTTCAATAAGGACACGCCAAAAATATGCTCCTCGGCGTGATCTATCGGAATGGGATCGCCGATTGCATTTCCCCGCCCAAGGTAAAAGCCGATTTCAAGTTCATAGTCGAGCCGCTTGCTGGGGCCGAATACGGGGGCCTCGGAATCTTCGGACTTTGTCTGGCCGCTTGGCCTTGGTAAGGGCGTGCCGCTTATGACGATTGAGGATGATCGCCCGTGGTAGGCAATCGGTATCCATTTGTAATTTGGCAGCAGCGGATTTTGAGGGCGGAACAGTTTCCCTACATTTTGGGCATGGAAAATGCCGGCATAAAAGTCGGTATAGTCGCCGATGCGGCAGGGGAGTTCCATGGTTACGGCGTTTTGTGGAGCAAGCAAGACTTCAGCAGCGCGCTGGTGGGCGGGTGGAGCGGATTCGTGCAGAAGGCGGAAAAGAAAACGGCGTAGTTCAGACCACTGTTTTGGAGCCAGAGACATCAGGTCGTTAAGCACGGGCGATTGGCAAGCGGTTCGAATTTCGCTGGGAAGCGGATCCAGCAGGTTCGCTTCAATTGCCGCCTGGAGGTCGAGGACGCTGTCCCCGATCGCGACTCCGATTCGAGAGCATGTTTTCGCTAGATTTCCTTCTGCAACGCGATAGACCCCGAAGGGCAGGTTCTGGATGGGAAATGGCGCGCCGTCAACATTTGCCGATTGTACCCATGACTTCGCCTGCGGTTCGTGAGTTTCGTTCAGCGTTGAGGTCATAGCAAGCCCAGGGAGATGAGGCCTTCGACGGGCTCGTCAAAGGAGCAGGATCCGAAGGAAATGAACAGCTGCTCGCGAGTCTTGCGAAGCATTGGAGCAGACACGAATTTTCCCTTCCACTGTGCTTCCGAATCGCTAAACACAAAAGATGATGCTTGCGGCTCAGCCAGGACTTGTTCTATTTCCACTGCGGACATTCCAGATATGGCGAATGCAGAAGCGATTGCGACATTCAGAAAACCCTGCATCTCTCCGGTAGGCGAATTCGGTTCGTAGGTGAGAGGCCGCAAGCTTCGAATGGGATGATGCAGCCCCGCTGTGGCTTTGAATGCGACTCCTGCGCTGACGGAGTTCACAATGAATGTTGCCAAATCGGATGTCGAAGGGATCGCCTCAGGCCTGACACCTCCTGTACGAGCCTTCGCACGCGCACCCTTGCGGACGAGAGTGCGGAACAAATCCAACGGCGCGTCCAGTGGAAGCTCGAAATATGCAATGACGCCGCGAGGAATTTTCGAAGCGACTTCTTCGATTTTGGGGTGCAGTTCCTGCGCCATTTCAATCGAATCAACGTGGCCGTATTGATTGAAACCATGGTTGAAAAATGCGACGTGTTCCAGGTCCGCTTCGAAATCCTTGCCCACGAGTGCGCTAATCCGGCACGGCGAGCTGAGTTTTCCAGCAGCCGACAAGATCGCCGCGAGCCCCGGTAGGCGCGATGCCGGCACCACGAACCGGCCCAGCATCCAGGCATTCACGCTGGCGCGATAAGCAGAGTAATTTGCAATCGCCTGTTCCAACGGAAGCGTCGCGGGAGGAAAAAGGCCGGCGTAATCCACAACGCCCTCAAGCAACGTATGGACCGTGGCCGAAGGCTTCCGCGTTTGAAGGTCAGTCTGCAATGTCGCTCTCGTCGCCGCTCCCCGCTCATCCGCCGCGCCGTTTTCTTCGAGGGGGTTTTCTTACTCAGCTCGCTTTATTCGATCTGGCGCGACAGCTATTTGTGAAAATGCTTCTTCAGGTCCTGCCAGCAAATATAGTACTCATGCTGTAGCTCTGAAATGCTCATGGCATAGCTGGTGGGCCGGCAAATAAAGCGCGTTTCAAACATGAATGCCAAGCCTGCGTCCAGATATTGCGGCGCAAGGTTGCCGCTGGAAGCTTTCTCAAAAGTCTCCGCATCGGGGCCGTGGCCGCTCATGCAATTGTGCAGGCTCGCGCCGCCGGGCAAAAATCCTTCGGCTTTGGAGTCGTACTCGCCGCTTACCAGTCCCATGAACTCATTCATAAAATTCCGATGAAACCATGGTGGGCGGAAGGTGTGCTCGGCAACCATCCAGCGCGGAGGAAAAATTGCAAAATCAAAATTAGAAGTGCCGGGAAGCTGAGAAGGCGAAGTCAGTACCGTGTAAATCGAGGGATCAGGATGATCGAAACTCACGGAATTGATGCAATTGAAGAGGCCCATATCGTATTTGTATGGCGCGTAATTGCCATGCCACGCGACGACGTTCAAAGGCGAGTGATCGTGAATGGATTCCCACAGGCGCCCACCAAATTTGCTGATGACCTGAAACTCGCCTGCGACATCTTCAAACGCCGCGTGCGGAGTAAGGAAATCGCGAGGATTGGCCAGTCCATTCGCCCCAATCGGGCCGAGATCGGGAAGGCGCAACATTGCGCCATAATTTTCGCAGATGTATCCGCGGGCCTCGTCGTCCAGAAGAGTTACGGAAAATTTAATTCCGCGAGGGATAACGACGATTTCTTTTGGCGCAACCTCCAAGTTGCCCAACTCAGTTTTGATGAGAAGCTTGCCGAGTTGCGGAACGATCAGCAGTTCTCCGTCGGCATTGTAGAAGAAGCGATTTTTCATCGAGCGGTTTGCTAGGTAAAAATGAATGGCAACGCCGCTATGCATGTCACTATCGCCATTGCCGGCGAGGGTGCGGATTCCTTCTACAAAATCCGTGGGTTGTTCAGGGACCGGAACCGGACTCCACCGCAATTGATTTGGAGAGGTCACGCACTCATCAAATGGCGTGCTGCGCACCAGGCCTTGCTTAAATTCGCTGTAGGGCTTGTGCACCACGGAAGGCTGAATGCGGTAGGTCCAGGTGCGACGGTTCAAGTGGCGAGGAGCGGTAAACGGCGTGCCGCTCAGCTGCTCGGTGTACAAGCCGAGAGGCGGATGCTGCGGAGCATTTTTGGCCCACGGGAAGCGCGCCCCGCCACGGCCTCAGTCGGCGAATTCGCTTCCAAAGCCGGAGTTGTAGCGCAACGTTGTAGTAGCTTCTGCTGTTGTAGGCATTCTGACACCTCATTTTGAAAAATGGTGATCTCAGAAAATCGTGCATTTAGAAATAGTGCACGCGGGGCTGTTCCGCGCATGCTATAAATTTCCCCTGCGGGCTTGCTCGCGTTCAATTGCCTCGAACAGCGCTTTGAAGTTCCCTTTTCCAAAGCTGCGGCTGCCTTTGCGCTGAATGATCTCAAAGAACAGCGTTGGCCTGTCCTCGACCGGACGCGTGAAGATTTGCAGCATGTAACCTTCATCATCGCGGTCCACGAGGATTCCAAGCTTTTCCAGCTCATCTACTGGCTCGTCAATGCGCCCAACGCGCTGCTGCAATTCCGAGTAGTAGGCGTGGGGGACGCGCAGGAACTCTACGCCCTGGTCGCGCAATTTCCCGACCGTTTCAAGAATTTTGTCCGTCGCCATCGCGATATGCTGCACGCCCGGCCCGTGGTAATACTCAAGATATTCTTCGATCTGGGATTTCTTGCGACCTTCGGCTGGTTCGTTGATCGGAAATTTTATGCGGCCATTCTGGTTGGCCATCACTTTGGACATTAGCGCCGAGTACTCGGTCGAAATATCTTCGTCATCGAAGTGCTGGTAGAGGCTGAATCCCATCACGTCGCGGTAGAAGTCTACCCATCGATTCATCTCATTCCAGCCGAACATTGCCCACCATGTGGTCCACGTACAGCAGGCCCGTGGGGCGCGCAATGGGATCGTCTTCAACTGCCACATACCCGGGCAGAAATGCTACGGTGAAGCCCTTGCGCTCGACGAAGGTGTGCAGCGTGTCACCGTAGATTGCGATGGATGCCATCTTGACGCTGCCGGTTGAACTGCTTTTTGACGGACTCGAAGTTCCAGCTTGCTTCTCGCCAAGCACAAATGGAGCACGAACGCTTTTTGCGCCGCGCTGCGTGGTTTCGCGCCATGCATTTTCGGCGTCGTCCACCCATAGCCCGATGTCGCGCACGCCATCGCCGTGGCGCCGCACATGATCGGCGATTTCGCTGTCGGGGTAAAGGGCCGTCGTTAGGACAAAGCGGACCTTGCCCTGTTGAAGCACATACGAAACCCGGTCACGGACGCCGGTTTCAGGGCCTTGATAAGCAACGAGACTCATGCCGAAGGCGGCGCGATAGTAGTATGCGGATTGCTTGGCGTTCCCGACCAGGAACTCGACGTAGTCTGTCCCGTTGAGAGGCAGGAAGTCAGCGGATGTCGCTGAAATTGGTTGTTCCAGATGAGCTTTCATCAGCCCTCGCTTTCTCGTCCCGTGCAGGATGGAACGTTCATGGCAGGCGTCGCGGCGCGCCTTGGTCCGCCGCAAAAGGTTAGGTCATCGGTTCATGGGATGGGAATGTAACCATTGTAGTTGCACCGTTAGAGCGGGCATGAGACTACGTTACAAGTATACGCCCGCGGGAAGCAGGCTCCGATTAAGCAAGTTTCAAATATAAATCCGCCTCTTCATCGCTGATCTCTCGTTCGCCGCCGGTTAAATTGTTCAGGCGTCCGTCTTTCATCCATTGTTCCAGCTTGCCGATTTCGGCAAACAACTGATCGAAGGACTCGATGACGAATAAAAGACATTGGTAGCGGCTGTAATCCACGCAAGCCTGAATGGACCACTCCAGTTGAAACGGCACGCGCCATACCTCGGGCGAATCGAGCGCATATTGTAGTTCACCGAAAGAACTCAGCAGGCCGCTGCCGTACGCCCGCAGTCCCGCTGGCGATCGTATGAGTCCGAATTCAATGGTGAACCAGAAGGCGCGCGCGATTCCCCGGACCATGCTCTTGACGCGTCGGCGCGCCTCAGCCCGGTCCGTCAAATGCGAGCATATTTCCGCCGCGGCGTGAGCGCACATTCCAAAGCGCTGCAACGCGGCGGCAAATTCCGGAAGCGTGTGCAACGGGAGATGTCCACCGACATCGTGGAAAATGTCTGGCTCCGGAAGGTAGTCGGCGGTTTTCGCCGGACGCACGGTAATCGTGGTGGGGAATTCCCATTGGCTCAATGAATCGAAGAACGCAAAGGACGAAAGGAAACCGCTCACCGCGAAAGCATGATAGCGGGAGCACTTGGAGAGGCGCGTATTTACTTCTTCCAGTCGCGGGATTGCGTCCGCATGAAGGCCCAGCTTCTTGCGGCCCTCAAGGAAGGCAGGCGCGCTGTATTTTTGCCACAGCGGTTCCATGCGCGTGTACAGCCGCGTCCAGGTCTGCTGGTTTTCCTGAGAATAAAGTTCATAGGGCTGGGTGATTTGCATGGCCCCGGCTGCCTGCTGTTCTGCTACGTATTCGGAGGTGCCGGTTGTGAGATCGGAGGTCGGTGTTACATTGCTCATGGAAAGCCCCCTTCCGCTTCGGCCCATGCTTCGAAAAGCCTAAAAACCGAATGCCTTGCCCACATTCGAAACGCCGCAGGTTTTTAGAATACCGCTCTCAATCCGGATGTTGTCTGCTTTCGGCGGCACATCTATCATCTATCGTTTCGCTTCCAGCTTCAACGTTTCTTCGTTTCTATGAGGTATTTCGGACGCCTTTGCCATCCCCCTGGCACACGCGAAACGAGCAAACATCCATGTTTTGTGGCGCTTTGGCAAACTTCTTGACGAAGTGGAGCGTCCGTTTGTACCATAGACGACAGGTTGGCCCTTCGGGGCAGACCTTGGATTTCATGCAGAGTGGCTGAGGGACGAGCCCTAAGACGCCACGGCAACCGGATCGAGATCATATATCTCTATTGCAGGTGCCAACTCTCGCCCGGAACAACGGGGGAACATGAGATCGGGATCGCAGGCATTTTCGGCATCTCGCGTCTTTATTTCCTCTTTTCCGTCCCGGGAAAGAGGTTTCGTATTTTAGGGGCATTTTAGCCTTGCTCGTCCACAGCGGCATGAATCGGGAAAGTGAGTTTGCCAATGCCGCATTATGAATTGCGCTGCCGGGAGTGTAATAAGAGTTGGGGAAATCAGCCCCGCTCCATTTGCGAAGAGTGTTTTTCGCCGCTTGAAGTCTATTACGACTATGAGGCGATCCGCCCTCGCATTAGCCGAGAGAAAATTTCTCAAGGCCCCGCCAGCATGTGGCGCTATTCCGACCTGCTCCCTTTGCCTGAAAATTATCAGCCCTCCCTCCCTGTAGGTTTTACGCCGCTGGTGAGCGCTCCGCAGCTTGCAAAGCAGTTGGGCGCGAAATCGGCGAACTTGTTTTTGAAAAATGACGCCGTCTGCCTGCCGACGCTGAGCTTTAAGGACCGCGTGGTCGCGGTCGCGCTGGCGCAGGCCAAAGCATTTGGATTTGAAATTGTCTCCTGCTCTTCCACGGGAAATCTAGCGAATGCCGTTGCCGCTCACGCAGCGCGCAACGGATTCAAGGCCTGGATTTTTGTTCCCGCTGACCTTGAAGCGGCAAAAATTCTTGGCACGCAGGTTTTTGGCGCTAAGCTGGTACGCATCTCCGGCAGCTACGATCAGGTGAATCGCCTTTGTTCGCAGATTGCGGATGAGCATAACTGGGGATTCGTGAACGTCAACCTCCGCCCCTACTATGCGGAGGGTTCGAAGACACACGGTTATGAAATCGCCGAGCAGTTGGGCTGGCGCTTGCCGGACAACGTTGTGGTTCCCATGGCGGGCGGGTCGTTGATTACTAAGATCAAGAAAGCGTTTGATGAATTGGTGACGCTTGGTCTGGTTGAGTCGAAGCCGGTAAAGTTCTTTGGCGCACAGGCCACAGGATGCTCGCCCATCTCAACTGCGGTAAAAGCGGGCAATGCGGACATTGAACCGCAGAAGCCTTCGACCATCGCGCGTTCACTGGCGATTGGCAACCCGGCTGATGGGCATTACGCGATTAAGACCATCACCAAGAGCGGCGGCTGGTCGGAAGATGTTTCTGATGCGGAAGTGGTCGAGTCCATGCAACTCCTCGCGGAAACGGAAGGCATTTTCACCGAGACTGCGGGCGGCGTGACCGTGGGTTGCGCGCGCAAGCTGTTGAAGTCGGGCCGCATTTCATCGGACGAAACGACGGTGCTTAGCATCACCGGCAACGGGTTGAAGACCACCGACGCGCTGGTTGATAAGTATGAAGTCGAAGCGCCGATCTCGCCGCGCTTTGCGGAGTTTGAAGCCTATTTGCAGAAAACATTAAATGTGCCTGAAGCAGTGGAGGTTTAATTTTTAATGAGCATCAACGTTTTGATTCCTACCGCATTGCGCCGGCACACTGAAGGCGCTGCGAAGTTCGAATGTTCGGCGAAGTGTCTGGATGAACTGTTCTCGGCGCTGGACCAAAAATTTCCTGATCTCAAGCCGCACTTGCGCGACGAAGCCGGACAAATCCGGCGCTTCCTGAACGTGTATGTGAATGAAGAGGACATCCGTTTTTTGGGCGGGAATTCCTATGCTTTTCAGGACGGCGACGAAATTCTGCTGGTGCCTTCGATCGCTGGCGGCTGCCGCTAGTATGCCCCTTCATCACGTTAATTTAGACCCTTAATGATCGATCTGTTTGCCTTCGCTATAGCTCGCCTGAGCACCTCTTCAGCAATCCGTACCGTGTGAATCGAAATTCCGGCGGTCTGCGCAGGTATCTCCCGCTAGTGGCCTTCAACGGAGAACGCCAAGAGAACATTCCCCGGCATTCCGCCGTACTGCCCGTAGCCTGAGTTGACGTAGAGGATACCATCGGCGACCACTGGCCCCGGCCCGTCCAATGAGCCACCATGAGCCGGCTGTCCGTTGATGGTCTGGTAATCGCGGGCCGTGTCCATGTCCCACAAAACCTTGCCGTCAGAAGTTGAATAGGCGCGAATGTGTCCATCAAGCGATCCGGAAAAGACAACATCCGGAAGGGCGGTGACGGCCTGGGATTGCGCGGGGCTGCAACTCGGGCGATCTCCACAATTGTGCGGTGGAGGAGCGCTCCAGATTTTTTCGCCGGTCTTGACGTTCATCGCGAAAAGTCCGCCGCCCTGATCTGGATTCAGCAACAGCCGATATCCTTGCGCCGTTGTTTTGTCGGCGACAATGCCCTTGAACCCCAGGTCGGATTCGGCCACATAAATGTTCTTGCCATCCGTTGCGGATCCCCACATTATTCCGCCCAGGGGGCCGCCCTTTCCGATGCGAGTTTGCCAGAGAAGCGCGCCGTCCTTATCGGGGTCAAGCGCATAGGCGATCCCGGATTTCTGGCCAATCATAAGCTCCCTGTGCCCATCACTTAGAGTTATGAGGATCGGAGGCTGTCCGAAGTCGAAATCTCCTCCCGCCGGTGGAGGGCAATTTGCGTTGCCGGGAATTGAGCAAGCGTTGTTGAAGACATCATCCGCCGTGACCTGACGCGACCATAGAAGTTTGCCACTCTTGGCACCGAGAGCAAGTACGGCATCACTGGTTTTGGCAGCCGGATGCGAATAGTCATCCCCAGTAGCCACGTAAACGATCTGGCGTTTTTCGTCAAAGGTTGGCGTTGACCAGACCGCCGCGCCTGAAGGTCCATACATCTGCACGCCGGATTTGTTTTTTTCGGTAGGCTGCGGCGCATCCGCGATGGTGTAAGTGCGCCACAGAAGCTTGCCAGTATCCGCATTAAGCGCGACTACGCTGCCTCGGAAGGTGCAGCATTCATAAGTCGGCAGGGGAGGCAAAGTTTCTTCGAAGGAAGACACGCCAAAATACAATACCCCCGCATTTAACAAAGGTGCTGCGGTAATTATCGAAGCGAAGTGCTCTGCGATGGGCACTTTCCAAAGTTGTTTTCCGGTAGCTGCATCGAGCGCGTATGCATTCTTTCCAGCGCCAAAATAGACAGCTGCGTCTTTAGCGTGTTCAGAGGGGCCGAGAACGAGCGCGGAACGAATCCCTCCGTCGATTTTGGTAGTCCAGTAGATGCATCCCGTGTGTGCATCGAGCGAATAGACATTCCCGTCCCCGGTACCAAAGAAAATTCGTCCGTCCGCGACCGCGGGCTGCGAGCGGGCAGTTATTCCATCACCTAGGCTGAATGCCCACTTCAACTTCAACTTGGGCACATCGGCTGCCGTGAGTCCTGCGCTCTTCGAATTCTGAAAGCGCCAATTGCTTTCATCGGTACTCCAACCAGTCCAGGCCGGGCCTGAAGACGAATATTGGAATGGCCGCGAGGTCGTTCTACAAAGCGCGGAAACAGGCAAAGGTGCGGCTTTGGGAGGGGTGGTCGGCATCAAATATAGCGCAACGGCGTAGCGCTCCTGCGGAGTTAACGTATCACCCACCGTTTTCATCACTCCAGTTTGCAGTGCAGTCAGCACCTGCATAAGATTCATGGCACGCAGCGCGTTTTCGGAAGGGACTCGGGGTGCAGGGGAATTGTGGCAGCTCGCGCAATGCGCTTTGTAAACCTCCGCACCATTTTGCGCTTGAGCTGCGATTCCTACCAGTAAGAGAGCAAAAACACACATGTATCGCATAAGTATTCCTTAGTTACTTGGACTCACCGAGCTATCTTTTTTAGCTACTGAATTTAAATAAAGTTGCGCTTCCGGGACTGAAGAAACATGGTGAGTCCCAGGATCAGCAAGATGATTCCGAACTCTCCGCTAAGGATCTTGAACACTGCCGGGCTCCACACGGCGACCGGGCTGCTCACGTTTTGCATCAGTGAGGGTACATGGCTGGCGAGCATGAACCATACGAGCCAATAAGAAGAGTTCGTGATGGCCAATGCAGTCGTGGCCCACGCCTCCGAGTCGCCCACAAGCGCAGCGCCGTTGACCAGGCAAAATCCGATCAATGGGAAACCCATCAGGATCATCCCCATCGGAAGCGCACCGTTCGGGACAGTGTGCCGTACCAGAGTCATGAACAGCGCTACGCCAAGTAGCGCCAGCCATGAAATCAGGAACATACCAGTAGTCGAAATCAGCTTTGCTGCTCCGTATTGTGCGGATGAGAGAGGTAAGCTCATTATGAATGGAAGCGTTTGCTTCTTTTGTTCATTTACGATGTTTTGATCGGGAAGAAGGCACGCGCAGAACATCATCGCTACAAAGAAGAAGACAGTGCCTACTACGATCGCTTTGCCCCCAATCGGGAGAAATGCCAGCGCAGCCACCCCGGCAAGCGTTAAAAGAGTGATCGTCCGGCTCTGCAGCCGCCAGTCTTTCAAAATCAATTGCGGTATCACATTGGTTTTCATGCCGCCACCTCCTCGCGGCTGTGTTCCACGTTGGCAATAAAAATTTCTTCTAAGCGTCATGTTTTCCACGGCATGCACGCGCGCGCCCGAATTTTCATATGCGTTGGGAATCTGAGGTTCGAAGGCATTGGCAATGGCCACAGCCAGCCGCCCCGTCTGCTGAAGCCCGATCACTCCGGGCATTGCAGGGAGCGCAACCCCATCAGGCACCTCCAGCCGCAAACGCCGCCAGCGGTCGAGATAAATCTCTTT
Source organism: uncultured Acidobacteriota bacterium (assembly GCA_963831435.1). Lineage (GTDB taxonomy): Bacteria > Acidobacteriota > Terriglobia > Terriglobales > Acidobacteriaceae > JAICKN01. Next base: position 26,504 of record CAWHQK010000092.1, on the reverse strand, counting down.
GTCCATAGAATCAATGATCCGGCCACGATCAATAAACGTGATTTGATCTGAAATCTGTTCCACGTCCTGTGTGTTGTGTGAAGAGAAGAGGACGCTGCGTCCCTCATCGACCATCACGCTCGTCAGTTCGCGCAAGATTTCGTGCCGCGCGACAGGATCGAGTCCCGTAGTTGGCTCGTCCAGCACCAAGAGCTTTGGCCGGCGGGCAAAGACAAGAAGCAATGCAGCTTTCACCCGTTGGCCGTGCGAAATGCCTTTGATCTTCTGCTCCGCACGCAGCCCGAACCGTTTTAACAACAGTTGCGCGTAGTCGTCATCCCAAGTGGCATAAATAGACTTCATGAAATTAATGTGCCAGCCGAGAGTCATCGTTTCGTAAAGGCGCATGTCCTCGGAAGCGAAACCGATGTCCCACTTGGCGGCAACCTGTTCATCGGGCATGCGATGACCGAGCACGCGCACTTCACCGCGGTCGTGATGTACCAATCCCATCAGAATGCGAATGGTGGTAGATTTGCCGGCTCCGTTCGGACCAATCAATCCCATGATTGTTCCGCGTTGCAGACGCAGTGCGATGTTCTGCAGATCAAAATAACGATATGACTTGCACACTCCACTGAGTTCAATTGCGTAGTCGTTCATATGGTTTCCTTCTCCGGGTCGGTGACGCGTTCAAAGACTTCTCGAATGCGCTTTTCCAGATTTCTTGGCGAAAGCCCCATCAGGGCGGCGCTTCGGACAGCCTGCTCCAACTGTTGCGCCAGCTTCTGCTCCCGAATCCGCGCGCCTACTTGGGAGTCTGAGGCGACAAAACATCCCTTGCCTTGCCGCGTCATGATTACCCCCTCACGCTCTAATTCGAGATACGCGCGCTTCACGGTAATCACACTCACACCGATGTCAACGGCCAACTGGCGGATCGAAGGGATCGCCTGCCCCGCGGCCCAATCGCCCACCCCGATGCGCTGCTTGATCTGCTCCATGATCTGCAAATACATTGGACGACTATCGGTCTGGGAGATGACGAACATTACTGTGTATGCACAGTATATACAGTAGATGCGCTTGTCAATAGATTTTTACTCGTGGGCCGGATGGCCCATTCGCGAAAGGTTATGGATGAATTAAGGATGCAAATTGGGGTGAATCCTACCCAAGTTGCCGAATGCGCGGGATTTTCGAAGCCCTGAATAAAGCTCCGAACTTGGTGGAAGCTTGTTCACCTCCCCATAACTTTCAAAATTACGACGGTCATATCGTCGTGCTGCTTCGCGCCGGCAACGAATTTATCGGCCTCGACGAAAATCTGCTGCATCAATTGATCCGCATTCATTCCATCGCATTGTTTGATTGCCGCCATCAGGCGCTCTTCTCCCCACTCTTCGTCTGCGGAGTTCATCGCTTCGCTGATGCCATCGGTAAAGGCAACAAGGGTGTCTCCGGTTTGCAATGAAACTGAACCTTGTTCGTAGGCGAAACTTTCCAGAAGCCCCACGACGGTGCCGCCGACTTCGAGTCTTGTGACTTTTGCATTTTGATCGGAGCAGTGAAAGATCATTGGCGGATTATGTCCCGCATTCACGTAATTGAATTTGCGCGTCGCTGGATCGTATTGTCCGTAGAAGAATGTCGCATAACGATTTGCTGAGGATGCTTCATATACCAGGCGATTGATGTTGCCGATGGCTACAGCCAAATTCTCCGGCCCGCGCGTGGCCTCCCCGCGCAAAGAAGCCTGCAGGCTGGCCATCATTAAGGCGGCGGCGATGCCCTTGCCTGAAACATCGCCAATCGCGACGCCTAAATGGCCCTGCGGGAGGGCGAGAAAGTCGTAATAGTCGCCGCCAACGCCGAGGGCCGGACGGCAATGCCCGGCATAGTCGAGACCCGTAATTGGAGGAAGTGTCTGCGGAAATAAACGCTCCTGAACCTCCCGGGCAATTTCAACTTCGCGATTCAGGCGCTCTCGCTGCGCGACCTCCTCTGCAACGGTCCGCATCAAGTCGGCATTTTCCAATGCCAGACCGGTTTGCGCGGCGACCGACTTTAGCAGACGGACATCGGTACCCGTGTAAGGTTCTTCGGAACGTTTTGCCCCGAGGGAGATAAAACCCAACAATTTGTCACGAACGGCGAGGGGCAACAAGAGTTCGGACTCGAGCCGGGACAGATCGGCCCGCTCTTTTTCGCTAACATCAGATTCGCGATAGATCCAGGAATCGCGGTCTTTCGGATAAACCATGGCGGGCGCTTTTTCCCGCTGTAAAACTTTTACTGTCCCCGTGGCGCGCGAAAATTCCACGCTGGAAACATCACCTTCGCCAAGAGCATAAGCGGGCCTGTAAATCTCATTGCCCAATAAGACAGCAATCCGCGGGACATGCAGAGTTTCCGCTATCCGCGAAGCCACGGTTTGCAGCAATGATTTTGGCTCAACCATGGAGCGGACCTGCTCGCTTAGTTCGGTCAGCACCTGTTCGGCGTTATACGCTTCACGGAAAAATCGTTTGTCAATCCGCACACGTAGGTTGTGGGAGACCCTTCCAATGCTGCCCAGGATCGCGATGCCAACCAGCATTGCGCCGATCTTCAGCACCCGGCTGTGGCCGGAGTCGCCCAGAAAACCAACCGCTGCGATCACCAGAACGATGACGGCAATGATCTGGATAATGCGCACCCCCGAGGTGGCAAAGGTGTATTGCAAACCCTGCCGCAATACCACGCGCACGTCCATTGCCTTCTGCACCACGATCACATAGGCCAGAGTGAGCGGAAACAGGTTGAGAAGCGAAAAGCCAATGATGACGGCCCATTCGGGGACCACTCGATCCATTTTCGTCTGCCCGAGGAATGAGGCATAGACAGCAATGAAAAAGGCGGGAGTCCAGGCAACCGTTGCGCCCCAATACAAAATACGCAGCCTGCGCTTTACATCCGCGGACTTGCTGATGCTGTACTTCATGAAGATCGCGGCAAAGAAAGTACTGATCAGCGCGAAAGGAACAATGCGGATAAACGGATTGGAAAAGTAGCGGGTAAGGGGAGCTACCGCCTGGTAGTGGTCCAGTTCACCCACCGAGATAATGATCGCCAGACTTTGTAACACTGCAAATGGGGCAACCAAGACCCACTGCATAATTTTCCAGACCTTGTCCCAGATGCGCTCCGGAGGAAATGGTTCAGGGAAATAGCGCCCGAAAAAGAACATGGTGATGGTAAATGCATAGCCCAAGGTCGAGTGATAGACCATGGCGAGTTCGCGCCAACCGACAGGCCATCCCTGGACGATATAGTTTTCGAACAGTTGCGGGATGGTCATCATCAGCGCGAGAAGAAGCCACGCCAGAAAGTCATGTGGGCGAACCGCTACCACCCAGAAACCCAGAAGCAGGCACAACGCCGGCAATAGAAAATTCAGAATTGCGCTTGCGACCTTCTCCCAAAAGCTTGCGTGGGTAGGTGTCACTGGCAAAGCAACGGTGCGTATGGATCCCTTCGATTCCACCTCCAGGAGGATGGGGACGCCCAGGCGGGCACGGTTAAAGGCGGAGTAGAGCGTGGCCTCTCCCCTGTAGGGAACACCGTTGACAGCAAGCAGGCGGTCGCCGGTTTTCAGGTCAACGCGCGTACTGGAGTTTTTTGCGTCCAACTCGTTGCTGGCGGGCTTCATGGCGACGATTGGAAAATCAAAACGATGGAGCCGCAGCATGGTTCGCCAATAAGCGCCTTCGTACGCAACGGTAATAACGAGCAGGAACGTCAGAATGAGATAGCGGAGAGTGGGACGTTTGGAAGGCACAAAATTATTTCAGCCAATGCGAAATGGCGAGTATTTTAACACCTGCTATGACCAACGGGCCGTTGTCCATCGTGGCCCATTTCTGGAAAGGGTTGCATCCCGTGGCTGATTGCTCTATTATCTAACTAACTGGTTAATTAAATGCGTACTCATTCCGCATCTCGCCTCGGTTCCCGGGGCAAGCCCGAAGAAAGCCGTGCCGCGATCCTGCAGGCGGCGGCGCGGGAGTTCGCCCGCGAAGGAATTGCCGGCGCGCGTACCGACTCCATTGCCCGCAGTGCTCACGTCAATAAAGCCTTGCTCTATTACTACTTCAAGGACAAAGAGTCGCTCTACCGCGCAGTGTTGGACCAGGTTTTCACTGGTCTTGCGGAAACCATTAATGCGGCATTCGATAGCAAACTGCCCCCGCGCGAAAAAATCCTGGCGTATGTTGGGGCACACTTTGATTACATCGCAAACCACGCGCTGTATCCGCGCATTGTTCATGCCGAATTGACGCGCGCTCGCGCGGGCAACACGGCCCAGTTTGAGCGAATTGTGCGGCAATATTTTCGTCCGCTGTTTGGAAAGATTGCCGATGTGTTAAGGCAGGGACAGGCGACGGGGGACTTTCGGCTGGTGGACCCTATGCAGTTTGTACCTACCATGATTTCCGTGATTGTGTTTTACTTTAATACTGTACCGGTCATTAAATTGATGACCGGCGATGACCCCCTGACGCCGGAGCGCCTGGCCGAGCGACGCGCCGCAGTGCTGGATTTCATTTCCGCGGCGCTTTTTCGGTCCCCTCTTAGTTCACCCGTTAGTCCGTCCATCAGTTCGTCCGGAGTTCGCAAAGGAGAACGCAAGTGAATGCCCGCAACCGAGTTTTCATAATTTTAGGCGTCATTATCTTGATTTCGGCCGTCTATTATTTCGTTTCCACACCGCACTCAAAGGACCTGGTGCTCATTGGCACGGTGGACGCGAACCAGATCATCGTCAGCCCGCAGATTGGCGGTCGCCTGGCGAAACTGCTGGTGGACGAAGGCACGCAGGTCAAGCAAGGCGACCTGATTGCGGTCCTTGACCCTTCAGAGCTTGAGGCCGAAGCGCATGCCGCCGCAGCGACGATTGATAGTCTCCGTTCGCAGGTTTCGGCTTCGATGGCCACCAGTCAGGCAACGAGCGGTTCGACAACCAGCGGCGTGGCGGGCTCCGAGGCAAAACTAGCTTCCTCGCGCGCGCAACTGCTGCAGGCAGAAGCGATGCTGCAACAGGTCGAGAGCGACAGCCGCCGAACCATTGAGCTTGCAAAATCCGGAGTGGCTTCAGACCAACAAAAAGTGCAAGCAGAAACCAACCTGCAGGCACAGCAGGCCACGGTTGAGGCATTGAAGGAACAAGTTTCCGCATCGCAGGCTGACCTGAACACTGCACTCGCGAATACTCACCAGGCCCATGCTGCCGAGAGCACGGTGGCCTCCACACGGGCACAACTGGCCAACACGGAAGCGGCGCTGAAGGAAGCAGAAGTTCGGCTTGGGTACACAAAAATCTACGCGCCTGTCACTGGTACTGTTTCTGTTCGAGCGGCACGCGAAGGTGAAGTCCTGAATGCTGGGCAACCAATCGTCACGATCGTGGATTTCGGCGATACATGGGTGCGTGCAGCAATTCCAGAGACGGACTCCGACCACATCGGGACCGGAGATACCTTGCGCGTTCGACTCCCCGGCGGAACTGAAACTTCCGGCAAAGTATTTTTCAAATCGCCGGAGGCAGATTTCGCCACGCAGCGGGATGTAAGCCGCCGCAAGCGAGACATTCGCACGATTGTCTTGAAAATCCGGCTCGCGAATCCCAAGGGAGATTACGTTCCCGGGATGACCGCTGACGTGCTGGTGACGCCCGAGCAACTGGCGGGGACGGTTCCCAACCAGAAAGTTTCGCAAGAGCGACAGCCATGATGAGCAATTTGAAATCCGGCGTGAATGGAGAGACTTCTCCGAGCGGAAATGGAGCGTCGCGTCCAAACGCGATTGACGTAGACCATATCGTCAAAAAGTATGGCGATTTCACGGCGGTCAACGATGTGTCATTTCATGTGAAAGAAGGTGAAGTCTTTGGGCTGCTCGGCCCGAACGGCGCGGGCAAATCCACGCTCATCCGCATGATGACGACGCTCATTCCAATCACCTCAGGAATGGCCCGCACCGCTGGTCACGACGTCAGCAAAGAACCTGACGCGGCGCGGAGGGCAATTGGCGTGATACCGCAAGCTCTCACTAGCGATCTCGACCTTACCGTCGAGGAAAACATGAATATTTACGCCAAGCTCTACGACGTGCCGACAACCAAACGTATCGCCGCCGTCGCGGAATTGCTGGAGCTTGTGGATTTGACCAAATGGAAAGATGCGCAGACAAAGACCCTTTCCGGCGGCATGAGGCGGCGACTGGAAATCGCGCGCGGGCTCGTGCACAGTCCGCGGATATTTTTTCTGGATGAACCCACCACCGGACTGGATCCCGTTTCCCGCGTCGCCGTTTGGGAGATGCTGATGAACATCAAGGCCAGCCGCAATCTGACAATTCTGATCACCACGCACTATATGGACGAAGCCGACCGACTTTGCGACCGCATCGCCATTGTGGACCATGGCAAGTTGGTCGCGCTGGACACGCCTCCGGCGCTTAAGGCCAGTGTGCCCGGCTCCAACGTGATTGAAGCGCAGTTTGTGAATGCGCCTGCCGACTGGGAAGAGCGATTACACAAACTGGATGACGTGACCTCGGTGCAGCACGAAGGGGCGGGAATGTATCGCATTCTTACCGGCGACGGCTCACGCACGACGACGGAGCTGGTTGAAATGGCGGTGAAGGCTGGCGCGTCTGTGAAGTCGCTTTCCGTGCAGAACACAACTCTTGATGACGTATTCGTACATTACACCGGAAGGCAATTGCGCGACGAACTCGTAAAAGCCATGGGTTATGTTATGCCGCCCAGACCAGGAGTGCAGCCATGAACCGGATCGCCGCCATTATTGAACGTGAAATGCGGAAATTTTTCCGCTCGCCCGCTCTGATGATTGTCTCGCTCATCTTTCCTCTTGTGCAGTTGGTGGTTTTGGGCAATGCCTTTGGCGGGAAAATCCGCGACACGCGGCTGGGCGTGGTGGATGAAGACGGCGGGCCGCAGGCGGTCAAAATCCACGAAGCTTTTGATTCGGTGCGCGCCAACATGAGGACCTTCCTGCCCGTCTACCTGAACAACGAACAGCAGGCGATGCAGGATGTACGCAACGGAAAACTGAATGGCGCAATCATCATCCCTCCGCAGTATTCGCGTCGGGTGTACGAGAAGGACGGACCACGCATTGCGCTGATTGTGGACAATACGGATACGTTCATCAGCAGCACGCTGGAAGATGAGCTAAGCCAGATCACGAACACACTGAACAATCCCGCCGTCGAGCCACGGATTTTGCAGCAAACCGCGCTGGAGATCGTGGAGCTTTATCCCTACATTGAGTACATGAAGTATCTGCTACCCGGGTCGATCACGCTTGCAATTTTTATGTCCGTAATGATCGGCGGCGGCATGCTGTATATAGATGATAAAGCGCGTGGAGTTCACGAAGGATATCTGGTTACTCCGATTACTAAAACCCAACTGGTGTTGGGGCTGAATGGCGCGAGCGTGATCAAAGCGATCATGACCGGCATGATTATTACTTTTATTGGGTGTTTGCTGTCGGGGGTAAGTTCCGTTTTCGATTTCCGCACCGCCCTTGGCCTGACTCTTATCGTTGCGCTTACCGCCGCGGCGCTCAATACGATGATGTTTTTGATCGTGGTGCGCGTGGACGATCCGCTGGTGCCGCGCGCCATCTTCGGCATTCTGAATACGCTTTTATTTTTCCCCAGCGGCGCGGTCTATCCCATTCAAGCTTTTCCCTGGTGGCTGCGCTGGATCGCCAGCGTTGACCCGTTTACATTCGCCGTGCACGGCTTCAAATCACTGCTGCTGAAGGAGGCGGGATTTGGCGCGATCCTGCCGGACATCATTTATCTTTCATTGTTTGCGGTGATCGCGTTAAGCTTGGCGACGCCGCTGTTTAAGCGGACGCTGTAGGGCATTCCAGTTTTCAGATAAAACGCGCAACTAATATATTTTCCACAGCGGGGATTAGGCATTTTCGGGAACTTTTTCTTCCTGCCCACAATCCATTATGCTTAGAAAGTCATGACCTTACTTGATGCCAAGCAATACGATGCCACGCGCGACCGTCGCATGCGCAACTGGATCTTCGTGGCAGTCGTTGTTATTCTCATCGTGGCCTGGACGGCCTACCATCTTCGCGACTATCGCGAGCGGAGCCACGTGGCCCAGTTTTTCTCCGCGCTTCAACAGAAGAATTTTGGTGCTGCTTACGGAATCTGGTTTAACGATCCAGACTGGCAGAAACATCCGAATAAATTCAAGGACTATAGCTACAGCGATTTTAACCGTGACTGGGGTTTGGGCGGCGAGTGGGGAATCATCAATAACTATTCAATTGATTGCTCTTTAAGCCAGGGCAACGGCGTGATTGTGCAGGCGACGGTAAACCACCGCCTGGAACCGGCCAATGTTTGGGTGGATAAAAACGATCACACGCTCTCATTTTCGCCAACTGAGATTCAGTGCGGAAACTGGTGGGGCTGGCTGGTCGAATAGGCTACGAGAATGCTGGAGGAGTTTAAAACATGCTAAACCTCATGCCCTTTCTGATCTTCGAAGGCAATTGCGCAGAAGCTATGGCGTTTTATCAATCTTGTTTTGGTGGCGAGCTGGCGCTCACGAAAGTTGGCGACACTCCAATGAAGCACGGAATGCCGGCCGAAAAACACAACAGAGTTGCGCATGCGCGGCTTAAAAGCGATGCCGTTGAGTTTTCAGCCACCGACTGGCTCCATCCCACCCGCCAACCTAAGCAAGGGAATACAGTCGCGATGTACATCCACGCTGGAGCATATGACGAATTGAGACGAACCTTTGACCGCCTCGCCGAGGGAGCGAACAAAGATCTGCTGGATGACTTGCGCGACATGCCATTCGGAAGCTACGGGCACCTTGCAGATAAGTTTGGGGTGCATTGGTTCTTCCAAGGAGAGGCGCGCAAGTCGTAAGCTTCTCGCCTTTTTGAAGATTGGTCTGCATGCTTATGGCCAAATACAAGGTCCTCAAAAGCGTGGCACACAATATTGGCCACTCCTTCACAAGCCTCATGAACTATGCTGGGGACGACTACGTAATGGGTCACATTCTGCGGTTAGCACGAAGAACTGGATGCGACACGCTGACAATCGACTTCGTGAAGCGAGAAGCGGCGCCGTCAGAACTACTCGCCGCACCGATTTCCGAAGTACCCGCAAACTACACAAAGCGATTCTGGGACCTGATTCAACGGCAGGGCTCCGATCCATCGCTGGTAAAGAGCGCATCTCTCGTGTTGCGGTATAACCTTGGAGTTCAGTTGCCCCATCCTAGGATTCCTGAGTTCAAGGAGAGTCCTTATGCCTGTGATGTGCAGATCACGGACGATCGGGGCAAGGAGCACGTGGCGCGTTTCCGGGGCTGGTGGTATCCCGAACGCCTCGACAATCCGCAGAAGGATTCGCGGCCTTGGTGGAAATTCTGGAACAATCGCGGAGGTCTATTTTTAACTTGATGAACCTGCAAGTTTTCGCATCTTCGTGAGAAGATGCGGCTCTCAGGGTTACGCCTTCACTGCCATCTGTTCCAATGCCTTCTGCAGTGAAGTTTCATCTCCGACGTTCGTGCATGTCTTTGAGCGATCAATCTGGCGCATAAGGCCGCAGAGGACTTTGCCCGGCCCGACTTCGACATAAGTACTGACGTTTTTTGCGATCATCAGCTTCATGCAATCCACCCAGCGGACGGCTCCCGTCACTTGGCGGATGAGGGCATCTTTACTCGCCGAGGCGTTTTGGACGATTGCAGCATCCACATTGCACACAACCGGAACGGAGGGATCGCTGAATCTGATCGCATCCAGATCCTGCGCCAACCGCTCCTGCGCCGGCTTCATAAGCAAAGAATGAAATGGCGCGCTCACGGACAATGCAATGGCTTTCTTGGCGCCTCGTTCGACGGCCAATTTTCTGGCGCGTTCGACGGGAGCGGCATGACCTGAAATTGCAATCTGTTCCGGCGAATTAATGTTCGCCGGGGCGCAGATTTCTCCCTGCGCTGCCTCGGCGCAAATTGCCATGACTTTTTCCAGGTCCATTCCGAGGATTGCCGCCATGCCACCCATGCCTACGGGAACAGCTTCCTGCATGTACTTGCCGCGATTCCTCACCGTGCACACGGCATCGGCAAATGAGATTGTTCCCGCAGCCACGTGCGCGGAATATTCACCCAGGCTATGTCCCGCGACCAGCGCGGGCTTCAGACCTTTTCCGTTGAGCACACGCCAAGCGGCAACTGAAGCCGTAAGGATTGCGGGCTGCGTGATTTCCGTAAGTTTCAGCTGGTCTTCTGGCCCTTCAAAGCACAATTGCGACAGCTTGTAGCCAAGGGCTTCGTCGGCTTCCTCGAATGTGCGCTTGGCGATGGGATACTTTTCCGCCAGCTCTTTGCCCATGCCAACGGCTTGGGAGCCTTGTCCGGGGAACAAAACCGCGATGTTAGAAGTTGAATCTGTCATAAACGAAAGCCAGTTAACCTTCTCTATTTTTTGGAATGAATATTCATTCATCGACTTGCATATAAATGCAAATTGTGGTATAATACTAAAGGACATTTCATCTCAAACTTCCTGTATGACCCTGAAAGGATTTCTTAATGTGCTTTGACAATGACTCCATGCCGCCCATCTTCACCCAGGCTAAAACGCAAGTACATTCAGTGTCTCTCACTTTAGAATCCGCCGACGGATCGTCTTTTTCAGCTTTCCTTGCCAAGCCAGCGCGACCCTCCGGAGAGGGAATAATCGTTTTACCAGATATGCGTGGGCTTTATGCCTTTTATGAAGACGTGGCTGTGCGACTTGCCGAGCAAGGCCATGCGGCGATTGTCCTGGATTATTTTGGCCGCACTGCCGACACTGGCCCCCGCGACGGAAATTTTCCTTTCATGAAACATATTTTTCAGGTCTCGCGAAAAACTATCAGTGATGACATCCTGGCAGCGGCCAATCATCTCCGAACAATTGACGGCGTGGCGACTCGCGGAATGTTTGCGCTGGGGTTTTGCTTCGGAGGCCGCCAGGCGTTCTTCGCTTCGGCTGCACACTTCCAATTGAACGGCGTGATTGGATTTTATGGCGCTCCTGGCTTGTATCCCAACGGTGCGGCTGGCCCCACGCAGCACTCTGCCGAACTAAGCGCCCCAATTCTAGCAATATTCGGCGGCGCCGACGTTGGTATTCCTGGCACTGACGTCGCTGCATTTGACGAAGCGCTTACGAAAGCTTCTGTACAACATGAAATCATTACTTATCCCAATGCGCCGCATAGTTTTTTCGACGTTAAGTACAAGGAACACGCAGAGGCTTGCGCGGATGCGTGGCAGCGAACGTTAAACTTTATTGCCGGCCATCAAACCAATCCAGAGTGAAATTTATATGCTTATTGTTGCCGCTACCGGCCTGATCCCCGCCAGCTCTTTTTCAATCGTTCCATTGATATTGTGCTCGGCAAATTCCGCCGCCACCCGCAACGCGTTCTTGATTGCGTTTGTGTTGGACGATCCGTGCGTAATGAAGCAAACGCCTTTTACGCCCAGTAAAGGGGCGCCCCCGTATTCGGTGTGATCGAGACGCTTTTTAAAATCGGAAAATGCGCTGCGCGAAAGCAGATATCCGACCTGCCGGGAGATGGTTGTCTTCAATGTCTCGCGCAAAGTCGCCCGCACAAGGTGCACCACGCCTTCTGAAATCTTCAGCGCAACATTGCCCACGAAACCGTCGGCCACGATGACATCCACCTGCCCGTTGTATAAATCGCGGCCTTCAACGTTGCCAATAAAATTCAGTGGAAGCTGTTTGAGCAACTGGAAGGCGTCGCGCGTGAGTTCGTTGCCCTTGCTCTCTTCCTCGCCAATCGAGAGCAGTCCGACTCGCGGACGTTTTAAGCCGAACATGCTGCGGCAATAAATTTCGCCCATCACCGCGAACTGCTCCAGGTTTTCCGGTTTGCAGTCCACGTTTGCGCCGACATCCAGCAATACGGCGACTGTACGAATCGCAGTTGGAAAAACCGCAGCCAGCGCCGGGCGATCCACACCGGGCAGCATGCCCAAAACAATCTTCGCCGTAGCCATGGCCGCGCCTGTGTTGCCCGCCGTCACGAATCCAGCTGCATCGCCCTCACGCACTAACCGCAAGCCTACGCGCAGAGAGGAATCGCGCTTCGCCCGCACCGCCTGCATAGCTTTGTCCTCCATGGAAATAACTTCACTAGCGTGGACAATATGGATTGGAAGGGACGATGCCGCGGAATAACGGGACAGCTCAGCCCGGAGAAGTTCCTCCGGGCCGACCAAAGAAACATGAACGCCGTGTTGCCGTGCCGCCTGAATGGCGCCCTCAATTTCGGGCTTCGGTGCACGGTCTGAACCCATCGCGTCGAGCGCTATGACGCTTGGCATGGCAGGAGCTAGCTGGCTTCCTCAACTTCGAGAACTTCGCGGCCCTTGTAATAGCCGCACTTCTTGCAGGCGCGATGCGGCATCTTCTTCTCGTGACAATTTGGGCACTCGGAGAGCGATGAGCTCTTCAAAGCATCGTGCGCGCGCCGCGTGGAGGTGCGCTTTTGTGAATGTCGTCGTTTTGGATTAGGCATGGTTTCCTTATTCGCCGCGGTTCGGCGGCTATTCAATTTCTAGTGCTGTAATTTACTGCCCAAGTCTTTCAGTGCGGCCCAGCGGACATCGGTTGCAGGCTCGTTGCACGAGCATTGCTCGACGTTTAAATTCTTTCCGCAGTGCGGACAAAGCCCTTTGCAATCTTCCCGGCAAACCACCTTCAACGGGACAGCCAACAGGACTTGCTCGCGGACCATATCGTCCAGCAGAAGGCCATCTCCTTGATAGTAACTTACTTCCGCCTCAGCCGCAGTCACCGAAAGCTCTTCGCGTCCAATATCAGACCCCTGAGGGCGGTACAGCAAATCGAAGTCGCGGTTCACGTCGTAATTCACGGGCTCCAGGCAGCGAGCGCAGGGCAGTTCCAGCCTCGTCCGCAGTTTGCCGCTTACGCGGATGTCCTGAATCGTCCGCTGGCGGCCCTCGTGCTCTTCCACCAGTTGCGCCCGGCCGGATGTCTTTAGAGCCGTGATCAGCCGCGCATCCGGGCCCAAATCCAGCGCTTCCGGAGCAAATTCTTCCTTGAAATCAATCGGATGGCGTTCCAGCTCTTTGATTTCGAACCGCATCGGTAACTCCCGCGCCCCCAGCAAATACCGCGAAGCCGCGGAAGCACGCACAGAGGCGTAAGTCTTCAAGGGAGCAAGAGTTAAGGATAAAGGGGGTGAAGGAGGGTGTCAAGAAAAGGGTCGATAGTGCAATTGACAAAATTTATGGTCATGCTGAGGGGGAGTTGTGACCGTTTCTGACAATCACGCGCAGCTGAAGCATCTCTGCTTTCCTATAAGTTAGTAGGGATTCTTGGGAGCAAAAACCGCGCCTCAGAATCACAAATTGGACGATCCGAGGTGTTGTCAACTTCGGAGGTGCTCCAGCGTCAACGGATCACCCTCCCCGTGAAAGTATTTCGCCAGAGCATCCTTGAAAATCTGGATTTCAGAGGTGCTTATTGCAAACAAAGTCATACAGGACCGGAACTTTAAATTATCGGGATATCCGAAAATTTGATCGACCGACCGGCCTTCAACGTTCAAAACGAGTTGCGTACATTCTTTGAGCCGCGCACCCAGGATCGGATGGTTCAAGTACGCCTTAGCCTCATCGAGCGAATCGATGCCGAACTCCTGCGAGATGGGGCTCATTCCCAGTCCCTTGAACTGGGGAAAAATGAACCAGATCCAATGTCCTCGTTTTTGGCCTACCGACAGTTCCGCCCGCGCCCGCGCATACACGGATTTTTGGGCATCCACAAAGCGGTGCAGCTTATAGGGATCGCCCTTGTCTTGATGGGCCATTTGCCAATTTTAGATGAACGCCAATGCCCTTGCCGCCTGCCTTCCCCGTGAAATGGCTGGACGCTTTCTAAGCTATATTTGTCAACATGGGCACCACCAGGATGATCGGTTCAATGCGTTCGTTTGGACAGGACGCGTCCGTCGTAAACCAGAAAGTAAAGCCGGGAACGGCGAAACGCACTCTGTTGTTTGCCGCGCCGTATGCGAGGCTCCTAGTCGTGTTTCTGTTGGTGGTCGTCGTAGACGCCACCATCGGGATCGCCAATCCGCTTATCTATCGCGACATCATTAACAATGGAATCCTCAAAGGCAACTCGCATCTCATCATCCAGCTTGCCTTGCTGGTGGGCCTTCTTGCCCTTTTCGACGCCGCGCTGGGGCTGACGCAATCTTATCTTTCAGCGAAAATCGGTTCCCGCATCGTGCTCTCTCTGCGCACGAAACTTTTTGAGCACATTCAGCAGATGCCGCTGGCGTTCTTCACCCGCACGCAGACGGGTTCGCTCGTCAGCAGGCTCAACAATGACGTTTCAGGAGCGCAAAGCGCGTTTACCGACATTCTTTCGAACGTTGTGGGAAACCTGATTACCGTGGCCGCGATCCTGGTAGCCATGTTCGTGCTCTCATGGCAGATCACTTTGCTGGCGCTGGTGCTGCTACCGCTCTTCATTTTTCCGGCGCGTTTCTGGGGGCACAAGCTCCAGGCCATTACACGGGAGAGCTATGACCTGACCGCTTCCATGAACAACCTGATGGTGGAACGGTTCAACGTAGCTGGAGCGCAACTGGCCAAACTTTTCGGACGCCGCCAGGATGAAAGCAAGTCATTCGAAGCCAAGGCCGCGCGCGTTTCTGATATTGCCGTCAAACGCACCATCTATGGGCGGCTCTTTTTTACAGCGCTTATCCTGATGGCAGCATTCGCCAGCGCTGTTACTTACGGATGGGGTGGCGTGCTCGCGGTGCATCACAAACTGGATGTTGGAACGGTGGTTGCGTTAATTTCACTCTTGGCGCGCCTTTACGGGCCGCTGGTGGGGCTTTCCAATATTCAGGTCAGTGTGATGACCGCGCTGGTCTCGTTCGAACGCGTCTTCGAAGTGCTCGATCTGCCACCCATGATCCAGGAAAAGGCTGGCGCTGTGGCGGTTCCCGGAGGCGCGGCAAGCATTGCTTTCGATCAAGTTTCCTTCCGCTATCCCGCTTCGGCCGAAGTGTCGCTGGCGTCGCTCGAGTCCATCGCCGTGCCCGACAAGATGCCGGAGAAAGTTGTCCTGCATGACATTAGCTTTAGAGCCGAGCCGGGACAGCTCGTCGCACTGGTCGGCCCATCAGGCGCGGGGAAGACGACGATCACGCAGCTCGTGCCTCGTTTATATGATGTGCAATCTGGAAGTGTGATGGTCAATGGAATTGATGTGCGAGACGCCAAACTCGACTCCCTGCACGAGCGAATTGGCGTGGTGACGCAGGACGCCCACCTGTTCCACGATACGATCCGCGCGAATCTTCTTTACGCAAAACCAACTGCTACCGATGCGGAAATCAATGAGGCTTTGCGAGCCGCGCAAATTCTTTCGCTGGTTTCATCTCTGCCTAAAGGACTCGACACGCTGGTCGGAGAACGCGGCTACCGCTTTTCAGGAGGCGAAAAGCAGCGTCTGGCGATTGCGCGTCTGTTGCTCAAAGCGCCCGATATTGTCATTCTCGACGAAGCGACAGCGCATCTGGATTCAGAATCAGAAGCCACGATTCAACGCGCCTTTGAGATCGCTCTCGCGGGACGGACTTCCATCGTAATTGCGCATCGCCTTTCCACCATTCTCCACGCTGACCAGATATTGGTGGTGCAGGAGGGGCGCATCGTTGAACGCGGCACTCACGTCGAGCTTCTGGAACATCGCGGGCTTTACGCCGATCTTTACCAACGCCAATTTGCCCAAGCTGTATTGAGTTAGGCCCAACGCAAACGTGGCGGATTCCTCAAAATAAAAACGGCTGGCATGCAGCCAGCCGTTTGCGTGAGCAATCCCGATTTAGTGGTGGCCTTTATGCTCTGGCTCGTGTTGCCCCCCACTCGGATGTCCTCCACCGTTGTGCGCAGGCTCGTTGTGAGGCGCCATGTTGTGCGGCTGATTATGCGGCGCTTCGTTATGAGGAGCCATATTGTGAGGAGCTTCGTTGTGACGAGCCATATTGTGTGGCGCCTCGTTGTGTGGTGCCTCATTGTGTGGTGCCATATTGTGCGGTGAATAGTTAGGATGGCCAGCGTTGGCATTCCCACGGAATCCGCCGTTGGCGGGAACGTTAGTGTTGTGCGGACCTTGCATCGGTCGCATATTGCTGTGCTGGTTTCCCGGACGCGGAACATTGTGCGCGTTCGTCGGCCTGCTCATCGCCGGAGCCGGTGGCCGTCCGTGGTTATGTGACGCAAAATTGTCGGGACGGGTGCTGGCCATATGTTCATGCTGCACCTGCACCGAAGTGCGCTCGAAGTGGCGCTCGTGGTCGAAGCGCTCCTGCTCCGCGGTGGGGCGAAAATTACGTCCGCCCGGGCCGTTGAAACTTACGCGACTCACGTCACGATGGACGACCTCGGTGTGATAGACGTTATGAATCACGGTGACGTTCACGCGAGAGACGGCTGTGTTGTAGAAGAAATGTCCATGGTCCCAGCGGCCGCCAACGAATCCCACGCCGCCGTAACCGAATCCATAGTCAACGCCGCCGTAGAAGCCAACGTGCGGTCCCCAGTAGCCGGCGTGCCATAGATAAGATCCGCCTTCGAATCCCCAATAGCCAGGAGTCCAAAGAAGGCCGGGCTGCGGCGCGAGCACCCAAGTGCCGGCTACCCAGTAATAGCCCTCAGGGCCGTAAGCCCAATATCCGGGAGTCCAGATGTAGCCGTCGCCAGGGCAAATCGGCTGCGTGTATACGGGCAGCTCCGGAGGCGCAATCGTGACGGAAATCCCAATCCCGCCAAACGCCGCGGCGGGAAGCGCTATAAGCAACGCTGCGAAAATGTAAGTACGAACCGAGCGTAGTAAATGCATCTTCTCACTCCTCGCCATCATCATCCTTCGGTTGCCCGGTAAAGCTTAATGTGCCGGGTTTCGCGGACCAAGCGGCGAATTCCGACTACTCAACCGTACGTCTTGCAACTCCCAATCCACTAGATATAAACCCGTGTTCTAAGGAGATGTTGCAGGCTGTGGATTGCCCGCAAGCCATTGATTCTTACACGATTAAGCGAGGGAAAATAAGATTACGAAAGAGGCAGCACCTGACTGGATACTGCCCGAAGAACAGAGGAAAAATTACGCGAGTTCCGGCTTAGGGTTTCTGCCCGGCTCACCACGAGGCCGAACACTCATGCCACAACGTTCAGCCTCTTGCCGACCTTCTTTAACGCTTCCAGCGCCTGCTGCAATTCGTCCTTTGTGTGCGTCGCCGTCATGATGGTCCGAATCCGCGCTTTGCCCTCGGGAACAGTAGGAAATGCAATGCCCGTTCCCAATACGCCTTCCTGGAAAAGCTCGCGCGAAAAATCCATAGTCAGTTTGCCATCGCCAAGAATGATGGGAGTAATCGGCGTCTCGCTGGCAGGAGTTGTTTTGCCGCCAATATCAAAGCCGAGCAGCGCCAGTTCTTTTTTCCAGAAGCGCGTGTTCTCCCAGAGTTTTTCAATTCGCTGCGGTTCATTTTCGAGGACATCGAAAGCTGCAATGCAGGTTGCCGCCACAGAAGGCGGATGCGACGTCGAAAATAAAAAAGGCCGGGCACGATGATAAAGGAATTCGATCAGCTCACGCGTGCCGCAAACGTATCCGCCCAGCGCGCCAATGGCCTTAGACAAAGTCCCCACCTGAATGTCCACGCGCCCATGGACGTTGAAGTGATCAATGGTGCCGCGGCCGTTGCGGCCGAGAACACCCGAGGCATGCGCATCATCCACCATCATGATGGCGCCGTATTTCTCGGCAAAGTCGCATAGCGCGGGCAACGGGCCGATGTCGCCGTCCATGGAGAAGACGCCGTCGCTGATGAGCAATTTCTTGCCCGGCTCGTTTTTTACGCTGGCCAGCTTCTCTTCAGCCTGCGCCATGTTCTTGTGCTCGAACACCAGAATCTTCGCCCGCGACAGCCGCGCGCCGTCAATGATCGAAGCATGATTCAGCTGGTCGGAGATAATGAAGTCGTCTTTACCCAGCACAGCGGAAACTGTGCCCGCATTCGCCGCAAACCCTGACTGGAACACCACGCACGCTTCCACGTTCTTAAAGCGCGCAATCTTCTCTTCCAGCTCCATGTGGATCTTCATGGTTCCCGCGATGGTCCGCACCGCGCCTGACCCCACGCCATATTTGCGCGTCGCCTCAAGCGCCGCTTCGCGCAGCTTGGGATGTGTAGTCAGCCCCAAATAATTATTTGACGCGAGGTTGATGACTTTTTTGCCGTCAAACGCGCACACCGCTTCCTGTTCGTCTTCCAAAACTCGCAAACGAAAATATGTGCCTTTGGCTTTGAGGTCGTTGAGTTGGTTAGTGAGGTAAGAAAGCGGGTTGGAACGAACGCCAGACCGGGCCATATTCCTAGTCTAAACTCGTGGCGCAAACCTGCTAAACTTTTGTAATTGCCCGCTGTAGTCTCTGCCTGCAATAACGGAGAGTTGGCCGAGTGGTTGATGGCACCGGTCTTGAAAACCGGCATACCTTAACGGGTATCGGGGGTTCGAATCCCTCACTCTCCGCCAGAATTTTCAACTCTCACAGCGTAAGGGCCCGCCACCTACTACATTCAGATTATTGATTAGTTGGTGGAAAGATGAAATGGTAGTAGACCGCCTCACCGGTTTACGCATTCCAGCACAAGGACGATCACAGTTCATGGACCAGAAGTTATCTCTATTCGCCACATGGCAAAAAATGCTCGCTTTTTGGATTGGCTCCGCCATGGTGGCTACCGGCGTAATTCTGCATTTGCCAATGTTCTGGATGGGCAGATACACGCACTTCCGGCTGGCAGGAATGCCGATGAGCACCGGCATGTATATCGGCATGGCGCTGATTGTTTCTGGCGTCGCCGCCGCTGCTTACGGGCTCTTGCCCACGGCCCAAAAACAGCATGTCGTTGATCTCTCCATTACGCCGCCTGAAGATGCTCCGCTGACTAAAGAACATTGGATCCAGATCTGCCTGCTCGCCGTTGCGCTTGTGATTGATGTAATGAAGGCAGCGTCGCTGGGTTTTGTCGTCCCGGGCATGCGCGTTGAATATGCGCTTGGATTTTCGGCTGTCGCGGTGTTGCCCTTCGTTGCCCTGCTTGGCACGACGTTGGGGTCTTTCATATGGGGCGCGCTTGCCGACATTTACGGACGCCGCGCGGCCATCCTGCTCGCCGCCGTTCTCTTCGTCGGCACATCCATCTGCGGGGCGATGCCCTCGTTCTCCTGGAATATGCTGATGTGCTTCATCATGGGCCTCGCGGCCGGTGGAATGCTGCCAGTGGCAAATGCGCTGCTCGCGGAAATTCTGCCCACTAAACATCGCGGATGGTGCCTGGTGCTTCTTGGCGGAATCGGGACTGTCGGCGGTTATTTCGCGACCAGCGAGTGCTCCGCATTATTACAGCCGTATTTTGGCTGGCGCGTTATGTGGTTTTTGGGTCTTCCCACCGGGCTCATTCTCATTGCGCTCAGTTCGTTCCTTCCAGAATCCGCACGTTTCCTGCTCGAGATGGGCCGCATTGACGATGCAAAGGCGATGCTCGCCCGCTATGGTTCGGTACTCTCCAGCGCTCCGTCGCAAGTTCCCGCTGGAAGGGCCGCCGCCGCAATCGCCAGTGAACAGAAATCTGGGGTTCGTTCGAACCTTGGCTCACTGTTGTGGTTGACCGTAGCTCTCACGCTGACTGCCCTCGCCTGGGGATTGGTAAATTTCGGCGTACTGCTGTGGTTGCCGGGCAGCCTGATGGCGGCAGGCCGCAGCGTTGGACTTGCCAGCAAACTAATTGCGCGCTCAACGCTCATTGCCGTACCTACGATCGGAATTACCACTTACCTCTACACAGTTTGGAGCACAAAACGTGTTTTGGTTCTGGCCATCGGCATCACCACTTTGGGATTGCTGGCCACACTCTTCCGCAACAATCATTTATTATCTGGAATTTCGAATCCGCTATTCTCAGTCTCATTGCTGGTGGTCGGCACCAGCGCGGTCATTTCAATTCTGCTGCCCTACACTTCCGAAAGTTTCCCCGTGCGGCTGCGAGGACGCGCCACGGGATGGATTGCAGGCTGCAGCAAAGTTGGCGGCGTCATGGCGCAAGGGCTCGCTACCCTCACCTTGGTGCCAGCGTTCGCGTTGGCCGCCGGTGCGATTGCCATTCCCACAATCGGATCATTACTGCTGGTGGCGATCTTCGGCCATGAAACTCGTGGTCTCGATCTACGCCAGTTGGAAGCGCCCGAGCAACTTCAGTACATGGAAGCTGCCGACACCGGCGACTAGGCGGTCGATGGTTTGCAGTGAGCATTGATTGGCTTATATCGGTTCTGATCGTCTAAAAGAAAAATGCCATCCCGTCGGGATGGCATTTTTCTTCTGTTCAGTCAAAAGTTAGGCTGCGTCTTCCGATCTTTCGTCCGCCCTGTCCTTCTCGGCAGCTTCGTCGTCGTGCTTCTTGATGTTGTCTTTCACCTTTCCCACAGTGTTCTGTATCTTGCCTTCAGCCTGCTTGGCCGCGCCCTTTATCTGGGTTTTCTCATTTCCCGTCCACTCGCCGGCCTGGCGCTCTACACGTCCGGCGACGTCTTTGGCTTTGCCTTCGACACGGTCTTTATTCATGATGAAAATCCTCCTGGACTGCTAAAGAGATTACTTTGGTTCAACGCGAGAGCCCATCGGCGAGAATATGTATTTCAGCGCGGTAAGAACTGAAGGGCTCTGAGTCAGTTTCGCGGCAGAGAACGCGAACACTTAAGGTTTATACCGTGGATTTTCCCCGCATCTTACGGGCTATGGCCCAAACTGCAATAGCGATTACCATGGCGGCCAGAATCCAAATGAAATGATGCGCGATTAATTGAACAAATTTCGGCCCGAACTTGATCACGAGCAGAGAGAGAAGAAGGAACCTTACAAACCTTCCCGCGAAAACCGCCAAAAAAAAGTGCCAGAAGTTCATTTCGAAAACGGCGGCGGAAAGAACAAACAGCTTGAAGGGAGTCGGGGGAGGCAGCATGGCGGGGAACATGACCGCCCAAAATTCGTGTTGATCAAAGGAACTTTGGATTTTGATAAATCGTTCTTCGGAAATCCTCTTGCGCAGAAAGGCCTCGCCCCCCGCGTATCCGATCCAATACAGGATGCTGCTGCCCACAGCTGATCCCGCGGAAGCCAGCAGAGTGTAGAGCCAGAAAAGAGAGTGGTTTTTGTAAACGTAAGTAGCCACAAAAGGATCCATCGGAAGCCCTATGGCTGCGCCGTCCAGAACGGCGATTACGAAAACGCCCCATATTCCCAGCGGGCTAAGGAGTGCCCAAAGAAAGTGAGTGTAGCGAGTAAGAATATGCCCGATGGTTTTCAAACACTAAAGTGTACGCGAAAGAACTCCTGGGTGGTTTCCGATTTGACTAGCTGGAATTGCCTAGGCTAGCCTCAGGAGTCCCCTTTCTTACCGGCGGGGATGAAAGGCAATGGACCATCCATGCAGAGAGCTGTCTCCACCCATTTACATATAAAGGAACGGCTGCATCCGGGCCTGCTGGATGGCCTGGTGCGGGGTGGCGCGCAAGCGATCGAAATTTTTGCTGCGCGTCAGCATCTTGATTATGCCAACCGCAAGCAGCACGTCCGTGAAATTGCCGACTGGTTTCGGGACAATCCGGTCCCGCTCCATTCCGTGCATGCGCCCCTCTTCGCCGATTATGAATTGGGCCGCACCGGCGCTCCGCCCATCAATGTGGCGTCAACAGACCGGTCGCAGATTGTCGCAGCGATGGACGAAATCAAGCGGGCGATCGAGGTGGCCGAACAAATTCCCTACCGGTTTTTGATCCAGCATATTGGTGTGCCGAATGAGAGCTTCGATGAACGGAAATTCGAAGCGGCCATGACGTCGATCGAACATTTGCGGGCCTTTGCAAAGCCGCTCGGCGTGCGCCTACTGCTCGAAAATATTGATAACGAACTCGCGACGCCGGAAAGGCTAGTGGAATTTATCCACGTCACGCATTTCGATGATATTGGCGTTTGTTTTGACGTCGGCCACGCTCACCTGATGAGCGGCGTTGCAGAAAGTTTTGAAATATTAAAAAAGTACATTGGGTCGACTCATATCCACGACAACAAGAAGGACAAGGATTCGCATTTGTGGCCAGGCGCAGGCTCTGTTGATTGGAAACAGACCATGGAACTGCTACGCACTGCGCCGCAAACACCGCCAATTCTGCTGGAGATCGAGGCTGATGAGAAGGTGAACGTGATCGAGAAGATGAGCGAGACGTTTGAAAAGTTAGAAACCGCGTAAGGCTTTACGATTGTCCGTTTTCCTATTGAATGATTTTTCTCGGCGCGCTCCGCGTTCTCGGCGGTAAATGATTATGCCATCCCCTGTTAGCACCATTGCGGAAATCGGCAAGCATGAAGGACAGACAGTCACTGTCCGCGGCTGGCTGTATAACCTGCGTGAAAGCGGCAAACTGCTCTTCCCCATTTTTCGCGATGGCAGCGGGTTGATTCAGGGCATTGTTCCCAAAAGCGCGGTGCCGCCGGAAGTCTTCGATGCCATCAAGGGGCTAACTCAGGAATCCAGTGTCATAGTCGAGGGCAAGGTTCGTGCGGACAAGCGCGCGCCCGGCGGATATGAACTGGACGTCAGCAATGTAGAAGTGTTGCAGCGTGTTTCTGAAGACGATCCGTATCCGATATCGCTGAAAGAACATGGCGTTGACTTCCTCATGGAGCATCGCCATCTTTGGGTCCGCACTCCGCGCCAGGCCTCGATTCTGCGGGTACGCGCGGAGATCATTAAAGCCGCTCGGGATTTTTTCGACGAAAACGGATTCACGCTCACCGATCCGCCCATCATTACTCCGGCGGCGTGCGAGGGCACCACAACTTTATTTCCGGTGGATTATTTCGAAGAGCAAGCCTACCTCACGCAATCGGGCCAGCTTTACATCGAAGCGACGGCGCTGGCATTGGGCAAAGTCTATTCATTCGGCCCGACGTTCCGCGCGGAGAAATCCAAAACGCGACGTCATCTCACGGAATTTTGGATGGTCGAGCCGGAAGTTGCCTACGCCAAACTAGACGATCTCATGGTACTGGCGGAGGACTTCATCAGCTTTATCGTGAAGCGGTGTCTGGAAAAACGCCGCGCAGATCTGCAAACCATTGGCCGTGATGTTGCAAAGCTGGAAAAGATCTCGGCTCCTTTCCCACGAATTACTTATGACGATGCAGTAAAAATGTTGCAGGAGGCGCACGCAAAAGGCGCCCTTGAAAATAAGTTCGAGTACGGCGGAGATTTCGGTTCTCCCGATGAAACGTATTTGTCAGCCCAGTTCGACAAGCCAGTCATCGTGAATCGTTACCCGGCCGTCGTGAAGGCTTTCTACATGGAACCTGATCCTGACCGGCCCGATCTGGCGCTTTGCATGGACGTGCTAGCGCCCGAAGGCTACGGTGAAATCATTGGCGGCTCGCAGCGCATGGCTTCGTACGATCTGCTGGTGAAGCGAATTCGCGAACACAATCTTCCCGAAGAAGCATTCAAGTGGTATTTGGATTTACGCAAGTACGGCAGCGTCCCACACGGCGGCTTTGGAATGGGAATTGAACGAGCGGTCGCTTGGATTTGCGGGTTAGAGCACGTACGCGAGACGATTCCCTTTCCGCGCATGTTGCATCGGTTATATCCGTAGTTATGTAATTTGTGAATTGTCATGCTGAGCGTAATGTGATCGTTTGCGAAAACGATCGCCTGAAATCGAAGCGTCCCTACAATTTTCCGGTGAAACGGGCAGGGATTCTTCGACGCAAAAAGCGCGCCTCAGAATGACAAAATAAGTACAGAGTTTATGACGCCTACAACTGCTTCCTTCTCCAGCATCAGTCCTAAAAAAATCCGGGTGATCGGTGTGCCGCTGGATCTTGGGCAGTCGCGTCGCGGTGTAGACATGGGGCCCTCCGCCGTGCGCGTTGCTGGCCTCGAAGCCCGGCTTGAGGCGCTTGGGCATATCGTAGAAGACGGCGGCAACGTTGCCGTAGCAATCGCCGAACAAAAGAAAGTAGGAGACCAGCACGCGAAGTATTTGAAGGAAATCACAGCCACTTGCATTAAGAGCGCCGATCTTGTTCTTAAGGCGCTTGAATCTGACCATGTCCCGCTCGTCCTCGGTGGCGACCACTCAGTAGCAGCGGGAACGGTCGCGGGCGTGGCGGAATTTTATCGTCGGAAAGAACAGAAGATCGGCCTCATTTGGATTGACGCTCACAGCGACATCAATACTCCCGATAGTTCCCCCAGCGGCAATGTCCATGGCATGCCTCTGGCCGCCATCATGGGACTCGGTCCGTCCGAGCTGGGAAACATTTTCAATTTTTCCCCGAAGGTTCATCCGGAAAATTGTGTTTTGGTGGGCGTGCGCGATATTGACGCCGTTGAAAAAGAAAATATCCGCAAGGCCGGGATCGAAGTGTTCACCATGCGCGACATTGACGAGCGCGGCATGCGCGTGGTGATTGAAGAAGCATTGCGCATTGCGGGCCGCGACACCGTTGGATACCACATTTCACTCGATATGGACTGGATTGATCCCGAAGACGCCCCTGGAGTGGGCACGCCGGTCCGCGGAGGCGCGACGTACCGCGAGGCTCACCTCGCCATGGAAATTATCTCTGACCACGGGCGCATGTTGAGCTTTGAGATTGTTGAAGTCAATCCGGTGATTGACGAGCATAATCGCACGGCGCAACTCGCGGTCGAGTTGGCCGCTTCGGCGTTTGGCAAAAAAATTCTGTGAGATGTTTGTCCGCTGCGTGGCTGATTCAAGCTTGGTCGTTCGGACGCCCACTATGTGAATCAGGCTCCAACTTTCAACCCGTTGGAGCCCGATCCGATTCAATCAGTTTTCTGTCTCACTCGCGTAGGCAAGAGTGAGAGAATCCCCGATCAGTTGGTTCCTGGATCATTTGACTGGCCAGCTTCCTGTTCCACCTGTGTCTGTGCCTGGTCAGCATCATTCTGCTCTTGTTGAAGTTGGCCATCTGCATCGGCGTCCGGCTGTGGCGGCGGAACTTCACCCGCGGTGGTTCCAGCATCGGGAGCTTTGGGCAGTCCATCCTTGCCTTGGTCTGTGGCCAGCTGCTTCATTCCCGCATCCACTTGGGCATGCATCTGATTATTCATTTCCTGCAAAGCGCCCACATCTACGGACGGCTGCAGGCTCCCGGAGCAATCCCCCTTCTTGCTGCTCAGGATGCTGACTTTCACTTTATTGTCGCTGTCAGGCTGGTCATCAATCCGGCTGATGACGTCTCCTCCGGTCAGTTCACACTCCTGGCCATTGGCATCGGTGACGTCCAGATTGCTTGCCACGACGAATACCCGGGAATTCGGATCGAGGGCCGCCGGAACCTGATTATCGCTGGAGGTGGAGGCTTCAGGCGACGAAGCTGCCTGTTGTTCTTCAGCAAGCTGTTGTTTTACTTCGTCAGAAATTGCCTGCTTCACTTCAGGTGAGAGCTGGACCGTACCTTGCGCTGGCGCCGCATCGTAGTCGCCAGCGTCTGCTTGTGCCGCATCCGCCGCGGATTGCTGCTGGGCGTCATACGCGTACTGTAAATTCGCGGCAAGAAGGTAGTCGGTCAACCAAAGCGATGCGCTGGGATACACGGGCGACGGAACCAGATAGTAGCCATAGGAGCCGTACCAGGGCCCACCCCATCTCCAGGAAAAATATACGGGCGCAGGCCAGGGACGATATACCCAGCCATAGTACGCGGGATGAAAGTAAAAGGATGGCGTGTAGCGATAATAAGGACGACCACCCCAGTATGTAGTGCGATATGCAAAGGCAACGCGACGGCCGCCGTACACATAGGTACGCTGGATGTAAACGTGCCCGCCGATATGGGAGTACGGACGCTCAGAAAAACCGACGTGTGCGCCTAAGCTGACCACGCGACGTCCGCCGGGATATGTATGAACAATGACTCGATCGCCGCGGATGCCGCGTCGTACGTCCAATCCGCGAGCCTGGAATCCTCTTACCTTGCCATCATGAGCAAAGCGGGCTGAGCCTCCGTCCCGAAGATGGACTTCCCGCATCTGGGAAGCGTGGTTCTGCGGATGACCGGGCTCCATCCGGCTGTTTTCTCTGGATGGGCCGCCCCGCATGGCGGCTCTTTGTGTTGTCTGGCGTCCGGCGACGATTGCGGCATGGCGTAATTGTTATTGGTGCATCCCGGTCCCCGCGCCGCCGCTCATGGCACGGCCGGGCCTTGTGAGCGAAGGCAGGCGGCGGGTTCGGTCGGGCGCGCAGG
>CAWHQK010000091.1:0-16618 GCA_963831435.1 uncultured Acidobacteriota bacterium | reverse complement strand
CTTCATCGTCGATGCCGCCGAGAACCGACAGCGTGAGATCGAACAGGAGGCCGACAACCGGAAGCTCGGAATCTACACCCCCGTCTTTCTCACACCGACGCGCCTGAACGTGGATTTCGCTGTCTACAAGGGCAGGAAGCCAGCCACTTCTTCGACAGGTACGTCGGCTTCGTTAGCCTCAATAGCCCCATGCCGGACATGATGAGGATGGCTGGAAAATCATTGTACACAAAACCATGGCATACCAACTCACTCATCACCAACCAAGTCTGAAGCCCGTCAGCGTGACATGCAGCGCTTCTGGGGGGCCATCACTGAAGAGCGCCCGTTCCTGAAACGCAACGAGCTTGCCGTGTTGGATTGGAGGCTAAATCCGGCTGACAGGCGCACTGGCAAACAGGTGGCCAGAGACCTTGGTGTGACACCCGGGGCTGTTTCCAAGATTGGCGCTCGCGTCGAAGAGCGGGTGCAAAGGCAACTCAGAAAATAATTTTTCGATTTTTGCTGAAAACAGGAAATTTCGGGCAACCCGCCCGTCATATATCAATAGAGGGGTGCAAGACGCACACATGGACAACACTGAACCGGTAATTAAAGCCCTAGCCGCCACTTTTCTGGCTCTTGGCGCGGCCGGGGGTAAGGAAAATCTGCAACAGGCGGCGGCGCTATTGTGCGACCTCGTTGATAGCGGCCTTACCGACCGCAAGACCTCGGACATTTTGAGAAGTTTGATTGTCGCCGCTGCGCCTCGGGCAACAGCGGCCTATCGATTGCCATTGGGGTGAGATCAGCAGCGAAAAACTTTCATTGAGGCGGGACCAAACAATAGATGAGTGAACTATTTCAAAAAGGCAGAGCCAAGACTGGCGGGCGCGTCAAGGGATCGCGCAATAAACTGAGTATGGCTTTTGTCGAAGCCCTCGCAAAAGAGTTCAACGATACGGCGAGGAAGCAATCCGGATCATGCGTGTCGAAAACCCTTCAGATTTCGTGAAAATTATCGCAGCGATTATTCCCAAGGAATTCATCGGCGAATTGCCACCCATAGCGCTGCATACGATCCAGCGGACGATCGTTGACCCGAAAGTGATCGAGCACGAACCGACCAAGACTAAAGAAAACGAGAAACAAGACTGCTTTCGGAGGTAAAGTTACTTCCGCTTGTGGCCCACAGCAGACATGTCCGGTCGCACCGCACATGTCCCTTTCGGGACTAAAACAAAATATTGAAACCACTAGTTACCAATCTTGCGGGTAGTCCGCTTCGCCGGGACAGTTCTCTCATCCCTCATTTCAAGCGGCGCATAGTTACCGTCTCCGCAGTTATCGGGTGGGATTGCAGTTCGCGCATCCACTACAACTCCCTCAGATATGAACACTGCATATGTAGCGGGTGAATTATTTACATTCAGGCGAATGCAGGTCTCCCACGCCCAGCCATAGAGACTTGTTTGCACCATCCTGATCGTGTCGGAAATCTCGACGTGATCGAGGTTTTTATCGGCCGGAAAAATTCCTCCCCGATCCCTGAAGTAGTTGGGACTCGACAGGTTGCTAAAATCTAACTCCGTTTTTGCTGTCAAACTTTTGGCGATGATTGTGCGATAGTTCGGCGCTGGCCCTTGTGGCGAGCCATCGTTTAACGGTGGAACTGTAGAAGTGCATCCGCCATCGGCCAACAGTGCTACATACAGCACTATCAACGATCTGCGCCCCATGAACGCTCCAATTTCAGCCACTCCAATGCAATGATCGTTCCCTGGGCGGCTAGCTTATTGTGTCATGGTGCGGGACAGGGTTCCGCCACGGGGTCGCAGTCAGAGGTAGCGGGCTATGTCCGCACGTTGTCTCAATGCGGCGGGGCCATTGAAAAAAACCTCGATGCAGAGAATAAACCGCACTTTCATGTGTTGGCCGTCACAGTAAGGCAAATGGCCCGTCGTTAGATTTCGTTGGGTACAAGGAATTGTTGAGTTAGCCGTGAGTAAAGTGACAGTAAAAATAGAGCGCACATTCCCTGCTGAGGAATTAAAGCAAGTCGTTCATAAGATTTGGCCGACAGCCGTGGTAGTTGTCGGTTTAGGACTTACGGTTCGCCTGGACCATTATCCTTGGAATGGACTCGTCAAAATCATCATCGCTGCAATCTAAAGAATTGCAAAAGCCTGTCTGACCCGAACGCCGCCTTAGGCGGGTGTTCGCCAAACGAACCAAGCCACCGCCAGAATTGATGGCGTCAGCACGAGCAGCATCCCCAAAAAGTATACCCGTCATTCCCGTCCCCTGAGCATTCGGTAACGAACTGAGTTCAGGAAGCTAAGTGTGACGATACTATGGCATACTGTGAACTATGAAGGTAGCAGAAACCTCTCGGCGGCCCCCGAACTAGTAAAGCACCAGCGAAAAGGCAGTCAGAAACCGCCTGCTGCATAATCCTATTTCCCATAAAGGTCCTTCAGTCGTTCCAGCAGCGGGTCGACGGATCCATCCGTGCAGCGGATCGCTCGCGTGCTGACCGCCTCCATCGCTATAGGCACCAATGACCAGCGAAACGCCAAGCTCGGTGGCTCGGTGTCTGGCCTCTTGATTGGTGTCAACCGTGATCATCATCATTTCCTTTCCACCGACAGCACCGGCCGCACTGCCGTAAGGAACAACAAATTGGATGTGCGACGGTAAGTTATTTGCATCAAAGTGATAGGTCAGGGCACCAGCCCTGACCGCGGCCTGGTGTCGAAAGAGTTGCCATCGGATGCCTTCAGGACCGTTCGCAGCTGGTCGAGGCTGGTGCCTCGGCCTATAGATTTGTGGTTCCAATCACAACTTACGATCAAGTTGCAATTTGTTGTCATGCTTCGGGTTGGCTTCTCCGTCAAACGATCCTCACGCCAAAGGCATAGCCGAGCAGCAGGCTGAACGCCATCATCAGGACCACGGCGGCAAGGAACCAGTGGACTTCGCGCAGGCCGATCTCAAAGGACCGCGGGGGATAGCCGATTTCCATCCGCCGAATCGGGCCGGACGCGGCAAGGGGCGTTTCCGACGGGGAGAGGAATTGTCGCCAGATTCCCGATTCGCGTCTGCACGAAACGCGAATCGGAGGTGTAGGGAACAATTCCTCTCCCGTCGGAAGCGCCCACAGCATCCGGCCCGATTCGGCGGATGGAAATCGGCTATCCCGCGGTGTTTTAAGAGCCTGCGTAAAATCCAGCAAATCGATTCTTGCCGCCGTGGTCTGTGATGGCGTTCAGCCTGCTGCTCGCTATGCCTTTGGCG
This sequence comes from uncultured Acidobacteriota bacterium, assembly GCA_963831435.1. Classification (GTDB taxonomy): domain Bacteria; phylum Acidobacteriota; class Terriglobia; order Terriglobales; family Acidobacteriaceae; genus JAICKN01. The sequence goes on along the minus strand of CAWHQK010000091.1, from coordinate 13,342 downwards.
TGAGGATCGTTTGACGGAGAAGCCAACCCGAAGCGTGACAAGCGGTTGGACTTTAAAGAGATCATTGAGTGATCGGGAACGACAAATCTATAGGCCGAGGCACCAGCCTCGACCAGCTGCGAACGGTCCTGAAGGCGACCGTCCGATGGCGAGTTCTTCGACATGGAGGCCGCGGTCAGGGCTGGTGCCCTGACCTATCACTTTGATGCGAATAACTTACCGTCGGCCGCGTGCCCTTCCTTGTTCCTTACGGCAGTGCGGCCGGTGCTGTCGGAATGGTTGACACCAATCAAGAGGCGATCAGACACCGAGCCACCGACTTGGCGTTTCGCTGGTCATTGGTGCCTATAGCGATGAGGCGGCGACACGCGAGCGATCCGCTGACGGATGGATCCGTCGACCCGCTGCTGGAACGACTGAAGGACCTTTATGGGAAATAGGATTATGCAGCAGGCGGTTTCTGACTGCCTTTTCGCTGGTGCTTTACTAGTTCGGGGGCCGCCGAGAGGTTTGCTGCTACCTTCATAGATCACAGGATGTCATAGTATCGTCACATAGCTTCCTGAACTCTGTTCGTTACCGGATGCCGAGGGGACGGGAATGACGGCGGATATCTTTTTGGGGATGCTTCTCGTGCTGACGCCATCGATTTCTGGCGGTGGTTTGGTTCGTTTGGCGAACGCCCGCTTTAAGGCGGTGTGCGGGTCAGACAGGTTTTTGCAATTCTTTAGATTGCAGCGCTGATGATTTTGACGATAATTCCAAGGATAACTGTCCAGGCAACCGTAAGGCCTAAACCGACAACGACCACGGTGTCGGCCAACTTATGAATGACTTGCTTTAATTTCTCAGCAGGCGATGGCGTTCTATTTACTGCCACTTTACTCACGGCTGACCCAATAATTCCTTGTACCCAATGACAAGGTAATGACGGGCCGTTTGCCTTACTGTGACGGCAAACACATGAAAGTGCCGGTTTATCTCTGCATCGAGGTTTTTTTCAATGGCCCCGCCGCATTGAGACAACGTGGTCGGACATAGCCCGCTACCTCTGACTGGACCCCGTGGCGGAGCCCTGTCCCGCACCATGACACAATAGCTAGCCGCCCAGGGAACGATCATTGCATTGGAGTGGCTGAAATTGGAGCGTTCATGGGGCGCAGATCGTTGATAGTGCTGTATGTAGCACTGTTGGCCGATGGCGGATGCACTTCTACAGTTCCACCGTTAAACGATGGCTCGCCACAAGGGCCAGCGCCGAACTATCGCACAATCATCGCCAAAAGTTTGACAGCAAAAACGGAGAGATTTCTAGCAACCTGTCGAAGTCCTAACTACTTCAGGGATCGGGGAGAGAATTTTTTGGCCGATAAAAACCTCGATCACGTCGAGATTTCCGACACGATCAGGATGGTGCAACAAGTCTCTATGGCTGGGCGTGGGAGACCTGCATTCGCCTGAATGTAAATAATTCACCCGCTACATATGCAGTGTTCATATCTGAGGGAGTCGTAGTGGATGCGCGAATGCAATCCCACCCGATAACTGCGGAGACGGTAACTATGCGCGGCTTGAAATGAGGGATGAGAGAACTGTCCCGGCGAAGCGGACTACCCGCAAGATTGGTAACTAGTGGTTTCATTATTTTGTTTTAGTCCCGAAAGGGACATGTGCGGTGCGACCGGACATGTCGCTGTGGGCCACAAGCGGAAGTAACTTTACCTCCGAAAGCAGTCTTGTTTCTCGTTTTCTTTAGTCTTGGTCGGTTCGTGCTCGCTCACTTTCGGATCAACTATCGTCCGCTGGATCGTATGCAGCGCTATGGGTGGAATTCGCCGATGAATTCCTTGGGAATAACTGCTGCTATAACTTTTAGGAAATCGGAAGGATTTTCGATACGCATGATCCGAATTGCTTCTGCGCCGTGCTCGTCGAACTCTTTCGCGAGGGCTTCGACAAACGCCATGCTCAGCTTATTGCGTGATCCCTTGACGCGCCCGCCAGTCTTGTCTCTGCCTTTTTGAAATAGTTCACTCATCTATTGTTCGGTCCCGCCTCAATGAAAGTTTTTCGCTGTCGATAATCACCCCAATGGCAATCGATAGGCCGCTGTTGCCCGAGGCGCAGCGGCGACAATCAAACTTCTCAAAATGTCCGAGGTCTTGCGGTCGGTAAGGCCGCTATCAACGAGGTCGCACAATAGCGCCGCCGCCTGTTGCAGATTTTCCTTACCCCCGGCCGCGCCAAGAGCCAGAAAAGTGGCGGCTAGGGCTTTAATTACCGGTTCAGTGTTGTCCATGTGTGCGTCTTGCACCCCTCTATTGATATATGACGGGCGGGTTGCCCGAAATTTCCTGTTTTCAGCAAAAATCGAAAAATTATTTTCTGAGTCGCCTTTGCACCCGCTCTTCGATGCGAGCGCCAATCTTGGAAACAGCCCCGGGTGTCACACCAAGGTCTCTGGCCACCTGTTTGCCAGTGCGCCTGTCAGCCGGATTTAGCCTCCAATCCAACACGGCAAGCTCGTTGCGTTTCAGGAACGGGCGCTCTTTAGTGATGGCCCCCCAGAAGCGCTGCATGTCACGCTGACGGGCTTCAGACTTGGTTGGTGATGGCGAACCGGATGCGATGGTTTCGTGCAGACTCATTTTCCAGCCATCCTCATCATGTCCGGCATGGCTATCGAGGCTAACGAAGCCGACGTACCTGTCGAAGAAGCTGGGCGGCTTCCTGCCCTTGTAGACAGCGAAATCCACGTTCAGGCGCGTCGGTGTGAGAAAGACGGGGGTGTAGATTCCGAGCTTCCGGTTGTCGGCCTCCTGTTCGATCTCACGCTGTCGGTTCTCGGCGGTATCGACGATGAAGCGGAGAAAACCGGGACGAATGGATCTTATAGCGTTGGCGAGTACCGCATTCAGGTCCTCGGATATTCGTTGGTGCACGCCCCTCGCGTGATCCTCGTCGGCTGAAGGGAGCTGAACGCCCAGGATAATCCGGTGTCGTTTGAACCGTGCAAACTGCCCCGTGATCGTGCCGGATAGCCACTGTCTGTCGAGAGTAAGCCGTGTGCCGTTTGCACCACCACCGAATTCGACGGGACGTACCGGCTCGCCAATCTCCTCAGACTGGGCTCGTCCTTCGGCTGTGGTAGTTGCATCAGTTGGCTCTGTGCGAACCGATGCAATCCCTTCAGATGCGGGCCGAGGTAAGTCGAGAAATGGTTGCCGAGTTCGGGCTTGAACAATTCGGCCGCATGAACCGCTAGCCTGACTGCCTCGCTCAGCAGATCGTCGTAACTGACGTGCGGATACAGCTCGTAATAGTGGCCGACACGTTTGCGTATAAAGGGCTCGTACTGACTGACCAGCCCTCCGTCTTTCGGAAATGGATTGTAGCCGCTGATCTGCCGGATATTGCCAACCCTAACGGGCCGGGATGTCTTGCTCATGCTCTAGTGGTCTCCAATGGGTCGCCGGTCATGCCGGCGGGACCGGCTGAAATCTGTGCCCTGTCGGGCTAGAATGGTCGGAAATGCCAACCAGTGATGATTATCGACGCAAAGCGTCTGAGTTTCGTCGCATGGCGGAACGGGCGATCGAGCTTGACGTCAAGTCGACGTTCCAGAATCTCGCGGAGTTTTACGATCGCTTGGCTGACACGACCGACCGGGGCCACCCTAAAGTAAAGCCAGCGCCGAGCCGCGTGGCCGGGGATGACGAATAGCTTCACCGGTTTCATGCCAGCGGGATCGGGCTGAAAAGGTCCGTATTTCGACGCGACCGTCTTGTTTCGAACTTGTTTGAAGCGCACGCCCGTACGCCGGTCGTTGATGGTGGGGCTTTGAGGCTGGCAGGCGTAGAGCCCCGTTTCGGTGCGACTATCAACGGCCGGTAACCGCATGCCCATGTTTGAGTTCTGCTGCCCCACTACGAACCTCAATGTTCGCGCGTATTTCGCTGAAGAGATCGGGCCGGAGACGGACGTCGTCGAAGTTGAGCACTGCCTGGCCTGCGAAAAATCCCATTTCATGCATCTCAAGACAGGTCGGGCTGTTCGAACCGCCGAATAGCGTCGGATTTGCCCCCATCGTGTGTGTGACCCGCGTCACAGCGCAAAATACTAGCAACGGCTATTTTTTGTTTGTGCAGCATGGGAGGGAACCATGACCATACGCCGACTTTTCGGATCTTGCGCCCATGACTGGACGAGCTGGCAGCAATATGGGCTTCGGCGGCAGGGGTTCTTTTGGGTTTGCCATTGCCGAAAGTGCAATGCGAGCATTCGACCAAAAGAGTGGTGCGATTTCGTGTAAGGATTACGGATTGCGTTCATCAATGATGATGCATTCGGCAAAAATGTGATGTGCAGCACAGCCGGGCCGGGCTGGTCTTGCGATGCTCACTCCCACGAGCTGCCGAAGAATGGTCCCCAAACTACTCTCGGCTGAACGTAAGAGGGGTCGCTGCCTATGCCACATTCGCAGCGGCCCCTCTTCATTTCTTCAATCTTCCCGCAGTCTTCCCGGAATGATTTTCCGGCTCAAAACTGCCGAGTTTGCTGTGCAATTCGTGTAATTACTCGCAGTCATTCAATCAGAGGCTTTGCGCTGTGAGCCCTGATTGCATCCAGGACAAAGTTCAAAACGTCTGACGGCTGGCGCTTGTCATCGGGCAGGGCGGTCTTGATTGCTGTCGCGACGGCTAGCATGTGTTGCCAATCATCGGGCTCTGATTGCCCGGCATTCGCGCAGAGAGACTGACCTGTACGTCGCGCGGGATTAGACGACCGCAAAGCTCTGCAAATCGTGACGGCTCATTGCGAACCATCTTTTCGAGAACGCTGGCGCCGTGTTGATCCCAAATCGCAGCAACGTCGCTGACAAATTTTTCGGAGAACTTATTTCGCGTGCCGATTGGTCGGCCCGCTGGATTTCCGCTCTGGCCAGGCTGCCATCGCCCAGCCGTCTGTAAACGCGTGTTCATTCAGGACTTGAATTCGGTTACGGGAGATACGATACGGATACGATACGGATACGGTTCAAGTTGGATACGGAGATACGATACGATACGGGGTTCTTTAGAACCCGTATCTTCGTATCCATCCCCGTACGATCAATCTTCGTCGTGGTGTAGCCAAGCCCAGCATTTCCTCGCGAGAAGCCACCTATCGGGTTTGAGGTGCGCTTCGTTTTGTTGTTGTTGCGAGGCGAGAGCCTCTAGCTGGGCATTAAATTGAGCTTCGCCTTTCTCAAAGGCCACCTGAAGCTGAGCTTGGCTCTCCGCGAGTTTGCGGTCCTCGGCCTGCAAAAGATCGGCAGCGATTTCCGCCGCGTCACGCGTCACGGCCCCTTGTTCCATGCTCTCCTCCGGCCACAATTATTTTAGCGCACCTGGCCTAATGGATTGTTGCCGCGTCGGGAGTTCAGGGGAACCCGCGCTACATCGGTCCGATAGTTAGGAGCGTCAAGCAGACGAGAAGGAAGACTAGGCATGGCCAACAAAATTTCCGGCCGCTCTGTGCTTCGCTGAATCGACCGACCCCTGCCTCACGATCGGGGTCGAGAACCTTCTTCGCCGGGAAAAGCTTTGAGGGATCAACGAATTGAGACATCCCTCAAGACTACCGTAAGTTGCGTTGATTACCAGAATACCGTCCTGGAAATCCACGGGCAACGAGCGACGCGACTTTGATGAGAGCGATTTAGAGAAGGTCATGAATGTAAGCGGCTAAAAGTTAAGAGCTGAGCACCTGGTATATTCTATATGTGTCCCTCTCATCGGACCGTGATCCTCAATTATTGGCTCTGACGGTACGACCAGAGGGACCGTGAAGGCTGTTATTGGAACTCACGGTACGACTACGAGGACCGATCGGTACGACTACAGGGACCGTTGGTCCGACCACAGGGACCGAGTTCTGAATTTCTGGCCAACGTGCAAACTCTTTGGTGCAAAGCTTGTCTGCGTAGTTGGTGGCGATGTCGCTGTCGTAAATGGTGAGGCGATATTCGCTGGCGTGTCGGACTTTGCAGTGGAACGCTCCGCGCTTCTCGCACACGATGAATCCATGAGACTGCAGGTCTCTCAGCCCCCGCGCGGCTGTGTCCTTGCTGATTTTCAATTCTTCGGCGGCTTGTCTCGCGGAATAGGCTATGCGCCCGTTGTTGCTGCCGTTATAGCGGACGGTCAGCTCGACGTAGATCGAGCGCGAAACCGCGTCCAAATCCTTCCAGGCTGGCGTATCGAACATCCAGTAGAAAAGCTGGATAAACCTGGGGCCGGTTTTCTTTCGGTGTTTGCTCATTTGCCGAATGACGGGATGCCAACCGTGTCGCAAAGCTTGTCAACGAATTCGCCTACGTTGGTCCTTGAAATGAAAATCAGGCTGTCATCGTCGTGCCAATTGCGCTGCCGTATGACCAGATCCCCCTTGGGATTCCAATAAATCGCGGTTTCGGATTGTTCGGCCAACGCCACAGCGTCCGCATCACTCCAGTCAAAGTCCGAATTTGCCTTTGGCGAGGCCGCTGATGCGTTTTCAAGCTTGGGCTGCGGTATGACAGCGGGCAGCGACGGAGAAGCGCTGGAAGCAACGTGCACGTTGTCGCGTTGGGGTTTGTCGTGAAATGCTCGGCGACATTCCACGCTGCAGAACCGCTGTGGCCTTCCGCCTGTTCGCGGCGTGAATGCCCGCCCGCATTGCTCGCAATGAAGTTGTGGGTGGGAGAATGAATTGTGTTTGCGATTTTCGATCGCGCGATCTATATCCGTCATGTCTTCATCTTCTTGAGCCGCTTCCGCGAGGGGCGGCTCATTTTTTATGTTTTGAGAATAGCTACCGCAGGACGGGTGAAATCACCCGCGCTTACGTCTTAGAGAGCTTCTTTATTCCTTGATCTCGATCCGCCGCATCTTGTGCGGCGAAATGTTTTGAACTAGGCACCGACGCGCGAGTTCAGAAACTCTGCAATCTCGCTGTCGCGGTAGCCGTAAATTCTGTCGCTAATTCTTATGCGCGGGGGCAGGGCACCGCGCACCTCCATGCGGCGCAACGTCCGCAAGCTAACTCTTAATCGTTCGGCTGTTTCTTTACGGGTTCGGACAAAATCAACTGCAGCTATATCTTTCACGGTACAGGGTTCCAGTGATGCGACCTTTAATCATTTCTTTTTGCGCCAGTTGCTGTCCCGTTTTTGGTGCGGTCATTTTGTCCGACATGATGAAGCCTGTCAGGACACGTCGCACCTTGATTCCTTAATAGGGCCGGTCTTACGCGGCTGTCTAGGTTCATCCACATACGATTTGCACAGGAATAGTTCTTCCCGGAATCTTCCCACGAGACCGTTTTGGGAAGACGGATTTTCGGCCGTCACCAGAAGCTATTGTTGTCTCTGTTATTTATCGCCCTGGCTGAGGCAACAAAAAGGAAAAGCCGCAGTGCCAACTTCTGCGGCTCTTCCCGCGCTTCCGCCTGATCCAGGATGATCGAGGGGACGTGGGCGAAAGCTTCAGGAGCTTAGCGTCTTGTGGAGCTCCAGTCGGCCCAAGGCTGAGTAAATTTCCGCCCCTGAGTGGAAAATTTGCCTAAACGGCTTGTGGAAATAGTTTGCCTGATTGCAGTTCCGCGACCGACAGTTGTACGCTTGCATGCAAGGGCGCCATTCGATGAGGCTGCCATGCGAAACTCAACCAACTTCATCATACTCAATGTCATCATTGCCTTGAGCATCGGCTCGTCCATGGCGAGCGAGACCACGATGCGCAAATCAACCGCAGAAGAGCTCAAAAGCGTTTGCGACAAGGCCGGTGGGTCGTTTTCGCAGGACGCAGGCGGTTACGGATGTGGAACTAACTGTCAAGGGAAGCCCGGCACCGATTGCGTGCTCGCCTGCAAGAATAGCGAGAAGGGCTGTTTCGCGCAGGTGCCTGGGCGTGCGCGCCCAACAAGCCCCCTCAATGCACTCGTACGATCGCCGAGGGGTAGAGCGCGACGGATCTAATGATGCCGTGTGCTTCGGGTGTGACCCGCCGGCCCCGGGTTGTAGAATTGGTTCGGCACGCAAAATCCACCTATGCCGCTTACGGTCGCTCGGCATTGTTCAATTGTGAGAAAGCCGCAATTTGTGCCGCCACCACCGTTTCCTGCCGAGTAGTCGGCGCACCACGGATAGGGATCGTAGGGGAAAGCGTTCGCGGGCGCCTTTGACAGCACAATCGGGAGTACGACGAGCGCGGCAAGAATTTTGACCGAGAAACGCATTTGCAAATCTCCTTGTTGTATAGCTCTCAGATCCCCGCGGTTCGCCTTACAGTCATCAGGCAAGTCACCAACAGGCTCACGGTCAGCGCGTGTACGGTTTTGGTGATCGTTGAGCGGTCGGTCATGGCTGCCTCCCATGTTGCAAGCATCAACATAGGACGCCGTCACCATTTCTGGCTGTGATCCAGCTCACAGAAAGGGCGATTATTGGCGCGCTTGAACAGGTAGCGCCGTACCGGGATTTTTTGCCCGGGTCTTACACGCGGTCGACGAACAAAGACTGACGGCTATTTGCCGTCATTCCAGATATCGGCGGCGAGTTTCCAGTCGCCCTGAACTCTCTGCCAGAGGACGAGATATTTCCCGGAAAGCTCCTTTGGCGACGGTCCCTTCGTCGTCAAACTGAACGTACCGACTTCGCGTGCTGATGAAGGACTTAATCGTTTCACGTCGAGGGTAGTCAGTTTCGGGTTGGCAACCTGCTCGGCCATCCCTTTCCACATTGCACCGATCGCGGGTCGGCCTCTCACGATCGCCGAACCCGGTGGAAATGCGACTGCATCAATCGTGTAGAGTTGGGCTATCCCGTCAAAATCGCCTTTGTTGAATAATTCCGTCCATTTCGCATTTGCTGCTTCGATTTTGACTTTTTGAGCGAAGGCAGGCGAGACAAACACGAGCGCAAGCGCTACCACCAGTGCAATCCGACGCATGACAACCCCCCCGATTGGATATTCAAGTCTGCCTCAGAGCAGTCCCCATTTCCAAGCGTTGTCTTATCGACGTGCTTGTATGATCATCCCGCGGTCCGGGGGACATGGTATGCGTACGCGTTAAAACCTGTGGCTGCTCTAGGAGAAATTTCATTGAAGTTGTTTTGGGCACTCCTGCTGATCCTTTGGACGGTGTATTCCAGCGATGGGATCTCCGCGCAGGAAAGCTTTCCGTCAGCGGGCTTTCGGTTCCGCTGCGATCCGCAACAAAAATTATCCGGGTGGAGATGCATTGGGAGCGGCATCTGCCCTTGGCAACAGGATTCTGAAAGATCCTACCTGCGGCGTATACGCATTCGCTCAGTATAATCGGGACCCATCTGAAGCAAATAAATTGCTAGTCGTTCGTTCGAAGGTCGTAACCCGAACAGCAAGCGGCAATTCAGACATTGAGGAGATAATTGATTCAATTCTGATCGAGAAACAGAAGAACGAGAGTTTTGAGAGTCTTTGTGAAGTGAATGGACGAACGTTTTACTGGAGCGTCGTTAATAAGAAGACGCGCACAATTGTCGGTACAATCGTTGATGAAAATGGCTTTCGACAAATGTCTTTCAAATATTCAGCCTATCCATGCAGTCCTTAAATGACGCTTCATGCGGCGCCCGGAAAATTAGGGCCTCTGAAAAAAGGTAGGTTCGCAGAATGTTCGCTTATGACCCAAAGCGGACATGACCCCTTTCAGTCGCCTGGCTTAAACCGATACGATGCCCGGTCCTGAGCTTCGGGGGGAGCAATGAGACGGCGCGAGTTCAATACGCTTCTCGGCGGCGCGGCGGCGGCCGCGTGGTGGTTCCCCGCACACGCGCAGCAACCGGCGTTGCCGGTCATTGCGCTTGTCAGCACTGGGTCGGCCGGGGGTATCGCGGAACGCGCGACGGCATTCCGGAAAGGCCTTAGCGAAAGCGGTTATGTTGAAGGCAAGAATGTCACGGTCGAGTACCACTGGCTGGAAGGCCAAAATGATCGGCTACCGGCAGTGATGGCCGATTTGGTCCGCCGACAGGTGACCGTGATTGCCGCGCCAGGCAGTGTAGTCGCTGCGCTCGCGGCAAAGGCTGCGACGACGACGATTCCGATTGTCTTCGCTGTCCCGGAAAATCCAGTCCAACTTGGTCTCGTCGCCAACCTCGCCCGACCAGGGGGGAATGCGACAGGCGTCAATACTTTTTCTCAGGAAGTGGTAGGCAAGCGCCTGGGCCTGCTGCATGACCTAGTGCCGAAGGCCATTCGTTTTGCTGTGATCGTAAATCCGAACAACGCTTCAAGCGCCCAACGCACATTGCGAGAGCTTCGAAAAATCGGTCCCTTCATGGGCCTGCAAATGAAGATTTTCAACGCCGCCTCGATTGGCGAGATCGATGCGGCGTTTGATGCGCTTGCGCGTGAACGATCCGATGCGCTCTTCGTCGCTCCCGACGCATTTTTCAACAGTCGCGGTGTACAATTTGCCAACTTAGCAGCGCGCGAACGAATTCCAGCTGCTTATGGGGCTCGGGAAATCGTGGCCGCCGGTGGTTTGATGAGCTACGGAGCCGACCTTCTGGACATGTCTCGACAAGTTGGGGTCTACGCCGGCAGCATTCTCAAGGGCGCGAAGCCAGCAGACTTGCCGGTGCTGCAGTCGACCAAATTCAGGTTCGCCATCAATCTCCAAACAGCGCGAACGCTCGGCATCGAGGTGCCGCCGCAAGTGCTTTCCGTTGCCGATGAAGTGATCGAATAAGGCTGGCGACGTTTGCTATTGGTCGATTAGCGGACATGAGCTTGTGCGCTGCACATGTCTGCTTTTGGGGTAAAGCGGGCATGAAATGGGTGTAGTATGCGCCTCTCAACGCGGGGCCGTCTCGGCATGACAAAAGCGGTATTGATGGCTCTACTTCTATCGGTGGGTCTCTTCACGCCTGCCGCCGCCGCTCCGCGCTACCCAGGCGACCGAGGGCCCGGCGGTATTTGGAACGACGGACCGTATGCCTGCCGCCTAGGTCAAAGTTGCAACTGCCATCCGGATACGTACGTCGCCATTCGGTGTGAAGGGACTCCGTACGGTCCGCGATGTTGGTGGAATAATAACTGCTATTGCGCGCCGCCAAGGGCCAACCAATATTGCGGCAACCGGTCAGGGGATTGGCCAGCCTTTCGAAAACGCCCGACGCATTGATGCACCCTCCCGGACGCCGGCGACGGCACCGCGGTTCGTCTGTCAGCCCCCGGGGCCGTCCGTCATGATGTAGCCCATCAGGTCGCCCACGTTGTGCTCCAAATTTCGGATGATGTCCTTGACGACGTCTCCGATCGAGATCACGCCCACGACCTTGCCCGCGTCCAGCACTGGTAGATGGCGAAAGCCGCGCGCAGCCATCATTGCCATGCAGCCTTCCAGTTGGTCGTCCGGCTTGACCGTCACCGGGTCGCCCGTCATCACTTGGCCCACCGGAGTTTGCTTCGCATCGAGCCCGGGCAGCAGCACTTTTATGGCGCAGTCACCCTGGGTCACGATACCGACCAGTACGTCGTCGTCGATGACCAGCACCGACCGGACCCGGTTGTCGCGCATCTGGCGCAAGGCTTCGACGACCATGTCGCCGGAACGAACATGGATCAGGGCGCCACTCTTCTGGGCCAGAGCGTCTTTGACTGTGTTCATCGAGTCTCCTCTCGTGGGCCCTGTCCTGGCCCGCCTAAGTGGTACGCATTGAAGGTTAGAGCCGGCTCGTTCAGCATCGACCATAATCTAGCTCACTACGCGGCTATTAATCGAGGGGCTGGGCTCGTTCGCATAGTGCGGTCGGCACAGCACCTGGACTGCGACCAGTTTGCGACCAGTGAGGTATTGCCAAAAAAGCTCTTTCGATAAGTGACCGATTTTGTTGGTGAGCCGGGATGGGATCGAACCATCGACCATTTGATTAAAAGCCAACACCCCCGTACCACCGGAAACAATTCCTGATCTGTTGCTATCATCGCAACTCACTTAGCGACATTTCGATTTTCACAACGAAAGAATTTATGGACGAACGAGGAGTGTTTGAAGCGTGGCTTACCAAGGACGGCGACTACGAACCTGAGTTGCTGGACGGTCCTAAGACCTCTGCGGGGTTCCTGTACACAAATGCCGACACGGAGAACATGTGGAATGCATGGCAAGCCCGCGCCGCGGTCAGCCACGACTTGAAGTACCAGGAATTGCTCTACGCAGTTGCAAGGAAGTTTCCGGCGAGACACGTCATCAAACAGCGTTGCGCTACATCCAGCAAGCAGAAGCCGCCGCTGACAAATCTGTGGACAGTCAGACGCTCCGTTGATTCCAAATGAGTCTCGGTGATGACTGACCGCCGCGCTTGAGTTGTGGGGCCAGCGGCGGTTTGTTACCGCTGGTCCATGAACCTGAAGCCAAAAGATCTCGCCGAGCGCTGGCACGTCTCGACCGGAACACTCGCCAACTGGCGTGTCCGCGGTGAAGGCCCGCGCTACCTGAAGTTCGGCCGGAAGGTGTTGTACAGGTTGAAGGAGATCGAAGCGTTTGAAGAAAAGATATTGCGCGAGAACACCGCGCAATGAGTGGTGAGCCGGGATGGGATCGAACCATCGACCACTTGATTAACGTACCGCCACGACTTTCGTCGCCTCTTGCGAGTTTGCAGTCTGGACTTTCCCTTCACCGTAGCTTTCGCTTTAGGTGGGTGCCGTCAAGTCTCTACACCTTCCTGTCACCAGGCTTGGCTCGGGATTGTCGTCGCCATCACGCGGACGAGTTCCCCGAATTTGACACCATCCCATCGGCGGTTTCCCCTCCGATGGCTCCTACGAAGTCAAGTGCTCTACCACTGAGCTACCGGCCCTTAGTTCTCCTGTGTAACACGTTTCAGTCTGTGACCAGTGTATACCCAGTGGAAAAGTCAGCAACTCCATTTCTCACTGCGGCACAACGGCTTCTTTAATTTTTCTTCCAGATTAAAAGTCAAGTGCTCTACCACTGAGCTACCGGCCCAAACTCCAAAAATTGCCGACCCGCGTGAGGACCCAGCACCCGTGCACGATTTCTGTCGGAAGAAATGCCGTTTCTCGATTGAACCGGCGGAAGGAGCATGCGCGGGGCCGGTGTAGGGGCGCTTCTCAGATCCGGTCAATAGGCGCCTGAGGTCTTCTTGAGCCTGAGCCAGCGAGATTTGCTAGACTATGAAACGGCCCCCGTGCCGCGTGGAGAATGCCATGCCAGTTATTAACCGCGTCGCCGACCTGCACAGCGACATCACCGCCTGGAGACGCGATCTGCATGCTCATCCAGAGCTCCTGTTTGACGTTCAGAG
>CAWHQK010000090.1:0-26909 GCA_963831435.1 uncultured Acidobacteriota bacterium | reverse complement strand
CTGCGGCTGGCTATGCACCTTACAGGATCAGAGCACGAGGCGCAGGACATTTATCAGGACGCGTTCCTGAAGGCCTACAAGAATATTGGGAGCTTTCGCTTTGAATGTTCGTTTTATACGTGGATTTACCGGATCGTAACCAATTTGTGCCTCGACCATCTACGCCGTAAGCAGGTGCGGAAGGAAGACGCTCCGGTGGCCGTGGATTCTGAAGGCCAGCCCTATGACGTGCTTGATCAAGTGCCCGATGGCCGAGCAGGAGCGAACCCGGAGCGGGATTTGATGAGGCGAGAGTTGGGAAAGCATATTGGCCAAGCCCTTGAGCAGTTGTCGGCAAAAGAGCGCATGGTCTTCGAACTCCGGCACTATCACGGAATGAAGCTTCGCACCGTGGGCGAGATGCTGAATACGACAGAAGAGACGGCCAAGAACACTTTGTTCCGCGCCACACAAAAATTACGCGGCGCTTTGGCCAGCATGAAGTAAAGAACGGAAGCGCCGAATGGGAGGCGCTGTGAGTGGAACGAACAAGGGATTGGATGAAAGCGAAAGCTGAATATTCGAGATTGGAAATGGGTCTCCCGGTGAGGAGAGCAAAATCAATATGAATTGCGAATGGGTCCGAAAAATCTTTTTTTGTACGCATACGATGAATTGCCTGACGATGCGCGCTACGAATTAGAGCAGCATCTCTCGCGCTGCGCCGACTGCAAAGAAGAATTGGCGCTTACCCGCGAGTTGCACGGCAAATTTTCAACTTTCGCCGTACGGGAACCTTCACCGAACCTGGTAGCTTCCTCGAGAATGCGGTTGCAGGAGGCGCTGGAAACTGCGCCCCAGGGAAGTTTCTGGCGTCGTTTCGCATTCGATCCCGCCGTCTGGTTGCGGCAAATGAAGTTTGCGCCCGCATTGGCCGCCATTATTTTTATCGCCGGGTTCGCGGGCGGTATTGGCTCAACTTACCAAATCCTGAATGCCTCGCATAACCCTGTTCAACCCAATGGTAGCGCGTCGCCAGCGGAGGCTTCCATCAGCGGCATTCGTTCTGTTCAGCGGGACCCCGGATCCGATCAGGTAAGCATTAAATACGACACGGTTTCCACGCAAGAGGCCCAGGGATCGCTGAACGATCAGCGCATCCAGCAATTGCTATTGTTCGCTTCGCGCAACAATTACAACTCGGGGGTACGCATGGACTCGATCAACCTGCTTACCCAAAGCCGCAACGACCCTGGCGCGCGCGATGCGCTGGCTTATGCACTGCGTTATGACTCGAACCCTGGCGTGCGGTTGCAGGCACTCGCCGGCCTTGGTTCTTTTGTAAAAGATGACGTGCGCGTGCGCGACGTTGTGCTGGAGGCGCTGTTGAACGACTCCAACCCGGGCATTCGCATGCAGGCTTTGCGGTTACTGGAGCCATGCCGTGCCGATGGCAGCGTGCGCGTGGTTTTGCAAAGGCTGGAGCGCAGCGATGACAACAAATTCATCCGCTCACAGGCGCGGACCATGCTGGCGCAAACGAACGAAATTTATTAAGGAGCGGCTGCAGAATTTGAATATGTTTCACCTGAAATTCGCCGACACCATGCTAATCAAAATATCCAAACTCGCGGCAGTATGCATCATGCTGGCGGCTCTGGCAACCGCTCAACAGACCAGCGTTCGCCAGGAAAACGGCAATTGGGTGCAGGAAGTTACCGGAAGCCTGGCGAAAGTCAGCAACCTGAGGGTCAGGACCGACATGGGCACTATTCATGTAACCGGAGCGTCCCAGGCAGGAATCAACTACACCATTCACAACCGTGTCCACAATTCCTCTGAGGAAACAGCCAAACGGGAATTTGGGGCCTACAAAATAAACGCCTATGTGCGTGGGGACACAGCGTGGATTGTTGCCGATTGGGAAGGGGGAAGCGAACAGGGCTTCGACAGCAATTTCGTGATCTCCGTCCCCGAGTCCATGGAGATGGTCAAAGTGGAGAGCGGCGCTGGTGGCGTTGATATCTCCAATATCGCAGGACAGGCAGACGCAGAGAGCGGCGGTGGCGCTATCCGTCTACAAAATATCGGACGCCAGATTGATGCATCCACGGGCGGCGGCAACGTTGAGATCAATGGCGCCGGTGGCGATGTGCATTTGGAAACAGGTGGAGGAAATGTGCACCTGGGCACGATCAAAGGAAAGGTCGTCGCTTCCACCGGCGGAGGAAATATGCAGCTAGTCTCCAGCACTCAGGACGCCGTGATCGAAACCGGCGGCGGCAGCATCCACGTGCAGGACTGCGGTGGAATGCTGAAGGTCACTACAGGCGGGGGCGATATTGATTTGGGAGAGTTGAACAATGGCGCCGTAGTAGAGACCGGCGGTGGCAGCATCCACCTGAGCGGGGCCAAGGGGTTTGTGCACATTGAATCCGGCTCCGGCCATATTGAGCTGGATGGAGTGCCCTCGGCCCGGGTGGAAACCGGTGCGGGAGGGATCGTGGCTAAATTTATTCCCGCTAGTGGTGAGCCCCATGATTCAAAGCTGGAGACTTCCGCCGGCGACATTACGGTTTATCTCTCCCCCGCCGTCCATCTGGCTATTGACGCTTCCATTGAGGTCGCCAATGGACACACGATTCAATCTGATTTTCCCGAGCTTCGGATTTCCAATGATGGCGACCCGTGGGGATCGAAGCGGGCGGAAGGAAATTTGAACGGCGGCGGCCCGGCTTTGAAAATTCGCACCACGAGCGGAAACATCGTGATCCGCCGCAGTAAATGATATTGAAGACGGAGGGGATGACCATGAGTAAGTATTTTCTGTTCGCGCTCCTGATTTCGCCGTTGATCGCGGCCAACACCCTTGCGATCTCATCTCCGGCCGTGCTGGAACAGCCCTTTGGCTACTCGAGCGATGACTCCGGCGGCGCTTCGTATTTAGGCGTGGACACCCGCGACATTAGTCCTGATCGAGTAGCGCCTCTGCACCTGAAAGACGAGCAGGGCGTGGAAGTCACCATGGTGGACCAGGACGCGCCCGCCGGCAAAGCCGGGATCAAAGAGCATGACGTCATCATGAGCGTCAACGGTGATCATGTGGAAAGCGTGGAGCAATTGCGGCGCCTGATCCATGAAATTCCCTCGGGTCGAACGGTCACCATAGGCCTTAGCCGCAACGGCGAGCCGCTCACCGTGAAAGCGCAACTCGCGGCGCGCAAGCAATCCTTCGGCTTCAACGGAAAAGACTTCCACTTTGAAATGCCGCCCATGCCTTCGATCCCTCCCATGCCTGCCATCTCCGAAATGGACTTGCCGGTTTCTGTGGTTGTGGTCCATTCCGCCATGCGCAGCGGCTTGATGGTTGAAAACTTGACCCCGCAACTGGGAGACTTCTTCGGCGCTAAAGGCGGCCAGGGGATTTTGGTGCGCTCCGTGGAGAAAGGAAGCCTGGCCGAAAAGGCTGGCTTTCACGCCGGGGACGTGATCGTTCGCGTCAACGATCAGACTATTGGAGACTCCGGAGATTTCAGCCGGGCATTGCGTTCGCGAAAAGACAACAATGTGACCATCGGGATTTTGCGCGATAAGAAAGCCACCACGCTCACGATTGCCCTGCCCGCCCGTAAGGAATCCGGCGGAGTTATGGATGAGAGTTTCGACATGCCGGAAATAAGCGCGGAAACTCGCGTGGAATTGAGCAAGTTGAAGACAGAAATGGCGAGAATGCAGCCCCAGATAACCCTGGCAGTGGACAAAGCCACGAGCGTCGTAAACGTGCAAATCCAAAAAGCTCTGGCTAATGAGCAGAAAAAATTAGGCAATCAGCAGATGATGCTGCAAAAGCAAAAAGAACTGATGCGCAGAGAATTACAGGATCGCATGCGTGAATTGCATAAACAGTTCGGCGCGGACATTTAGCTTCTCCACTTCAACGTAACCGGGCCGCTTAGCGGATGCTTCATCTCTTCGCCACTTCTTTTGGACTCAAGATGGGCGGCCTTCAATCCGAAGTACCATTTTGCCGGCCGATCGGCGTCGTCAATCAGCATTAGATGCGGATTGTTTTTCAGCCCTTCACTCTGCAGTTCCATGGTATGCCGATCCTGCTCTACGAATTTCGCGAAGACAAACTTTAGCAGCGATGGCGCGAAGGGCACCCAGCGAAAGAGGTTCCAGCAGGCAACCACGTCAATGCGGCAATGACTGCGCGTGATCGGTGTAACCGTGGTGAGCGAAGAAAACCAGTATTTGCCCGCCCGAATGGTCTCAAAGCGCATATTGGGCAGAACAAAATCAATGGTGGTGGTAATGGAATCGGCGTCCGCGTACATGCGCAGCAGCTTGTAAGGAGCGCTGTTGGAACTTGGCGTATGCGCGCTCATGCGAAAGCCGTTGGGAATCGGCTCGAAATGCTTCTGCTTTTCGTGGATGCTCTCGCGCTTCCGCCACCACCACGACTGATGCACAAACGGGCCGTGCGCCGGATCCATTAATCCGATAATCCCATGGTCCACGCTCACCGGCATATCAGCGGTGAGATAGGCGATTTTATATTTACCGCTGAAAATTGGTACCGCGGGAGCCGACGTCACAGGGTCGGAGCGTTTCGTAGTTCCTGCACTGGCTGGCGATGGTTCGGGAACAAAAACCCAAACATAGTTTTCCCGCTCTTCGCAGGCATAGCTTCCGGCATAAATGCGGTCCACCTTGAGCTTCTGATCGGAAGTGAGCGAAGGGATCAGTTGGCATTGGCCATTGTGAGCGTCAAACTTCCAGCCGTGGTAGCCACATTCAACCTGCCGTCCATCGAAGTGCGCACAGGAAAGCGGCATGCCGCGATGCGGGCAGGCATCATGCAACGCGAATGCGCGGCCATCCTGGTCGCGGCCAATGACCAGCGGCAACTCCAGCAAGGTCACTTTCCGCAACTGATTTCGTTTTATCTCATGGCTGGGTAGGGCGCGATACCAGAATCCATACAACATTTGGGAATCCGGGGTCTGGCGTTGGGGAGTTTCGTCCATGTTTCAGGCCAGCGTATCACAGCGCGGAAAGCGGGCTTCTAGCTTCAACCTCTCTTGGGTTACTGTTCGACAGCAATCGCGACTTTATTCGTCAGGATCCCATTCATAAGGGAACATCTTCCCCGCATCCTGCGGATCCAATTTCACGCCCGCGAGGGCTGCGGCGCGCGCCAGCACCGGGTCGCGACCGTTCGCCAAGTCAACCGCGGAAGGCAGCACGACCTCGTCTGGCGTTACACCAACATGCTCCAGGCTCTTTCCGTCAGTCATCACGATGTTGGCTTCAGTGATGGACGCGCCGTAGAAGACGACGCTATCGGTACCATCTGTGTAGTCTCAGTCTTTCGCCTCCATCACCGCACCCGCCGTGTGGTCCCCGATTACAACCCCTCTTTTTTCAATCTGTACCACGCGCGCGAACAATTCCGACGCGGAAGCGGAGTCGCGATCTACCAGCACAATCAACTTCCCCGAGAACTGATCGTGAGCATTGTGCTTGACCACCAGCGGCTTGGTGCCTTTGCGTTCTACGCGGTCGCCAATTTTGACGTCGTGATCAAAAACGTGACTGATAATCTGGGCCAGCGTGTCTACAGAGCCACCTGGATTCCCCCGCAAGTCAATAATGAGAGCTTTGCCGTCACGGGCTTTCTTGAACATGTCCCAGATTTGGGAATGGGAAAAATCCACGAATTCAGGGACCTTCAGTACCATAAGATCACTCCCAACTGCCACGCGCCTTGCGCGGAGCAGGTGATCTTCAGTTTCCTCATCGCGAACGTACCGCCGCTGCTCAATTTTTGCGGTGATGTCCACCTGCCGCTGCTGGCCCATGGGGCTGAGGAGAACAAGCCCCAGACTGGGTTGGGGACGGAGCAGATCAAATATGTACTTCAACCTCCACAAATTCTCCGGGCTGGGGTCATAGCCATCGATGCTAAGTACCTGGTCTCCAGGCTTCACGCCTTTGCTCTCTGCGTCGCTGCCCGGACGAACCTCGGTAACAAAGCAGCGGTTTCCAATCACCTGGATATTCCAGCCGAAATCGTGAATGTAAGGGCGGTCTGGAGGCAAAAAGTAAGTATGTGTGTCATTGAGTGAATCTAAAGTCGCCGCGATCACGGAGAGCGCCATATTCATGGAAGTAGCGCTGTCCAACTTCTGCTTGTACTCCGCCACTCTTGCACGCCAGTCAACACCGTTAATCTTGGGATCGTAGTAGTGCTTAGTTACATCGCTAGCGATAGCCTGCAACATTTGTTCGGCGCGGGCTCGGTCGAGTTTGGAAAGGGATTGCGCATTTGCGTTTTGAAGCAGGGTTCCCAATATGACCAAGGCTCCCATCCAACATGCGATTATTTTCCTGGAGCACATTTTCGTCTCCTTTGTAAATAAATTTGGCACGACACTGGGGATCGAGGATGTTCTGCTGCTTTGTGACGGGGAAGATATAACAAAAATTCAGGGATCACAATTGGAAATGACGGGTGGGGGAGTGCGAAAGAGAGTACGTGATGAAGTTTTACGACAAGGCATTGTGTAACAGAGATTAGCTATCGGCAGCCTCCGAAATACATTCTGCGCAACCAAGACTGTTCACGATTCATTTTTACGCAAAAAACCAGCAACCAACAGCGGGGGGTGCTGTCGATTGCCGGTTCAGGTGAAAAAGCTTTTATCTACAGCGCCATTGCCCCGCGTTCCTGGTTGCGGATACGGATGGCGTCCTCGACCTTGTAAAGGAAGATTTTGCCGTCGCCGATCTTTCCGCTTGAAGCATATTGAATGATCGCTTCCACAGCACGGTCCACTAACTTGTCGTCCAGGATAAGTTCCAGCTTCACTTTTGGCAGAAGATCAACACCGTACTCGCGGCCCCGGTAGGTTTCGGTGTGACCTTTCTGTCGCCCATGGCCCCGCACTTCTGAGACGGTCATGCCCTCCACCCCTTGAGCGATCAATGCGGCTTTGACGCTCTCGAACATATTTGGCTGGATAATCGCTTCAACTTTAGTCATATTTGTCCTCTTTGATTTCTAGAAGTATGAATTACCGGAGGCAGGCAGTAAACCTGCCTCCGCTATATCCGACCATCGCTCGTCAACTGGCAGTATGCGGCACTGGTTTGGCAAGCACACTTGTCTTGAGCGCCGCGGACGGAACCTCCTGCAACATACCCGCAGGCGCGCCCAGGGTCGAGATTAGATATTCCGGATATGCCGAAATACCGTGCTCGTGCAGATCCAAGCCGTAGCGCTCGCCTTCTTCGGAAACCCGAAGCATTCCGGTCGCATTCACCAGCAGCATGACCACCATGGCAACCGCGAAGGTCGCGAGTGTAATGCATACGCTGCCGATGATCTGCGCTTTCAGCACCTGCAGGCCGCCACCGTAAAATAGACCAGCGAGCGGCGCAGAGTTGTCCGGAGCGATAGGCCCGGTCGAACCGTATTTACCACAGGCAAATAACCCCAGCGACAAAGTTCCCCATATGCCGCACATGCCATGCACCGGGACGGCGCCGATGGGATCATCAATACGGAGCCATTCCAGCAATTCAACGCCTAGCACTACCACCACTCCAGCCACGCCGCCCAGCAAAACAGCGCCGGTGGGGCTGACCCAATAGCAGGGACAGGTGATCGCAACCAGTCCAGCCAGGAAGCCGTTGGTGGTAAAGCCCGCGTCCCATTTCTTGCTGGACATGTAAGCCCAGAACATTGCCGTTAAGCCAGCGGCGCAAGCTGCTAGTGTAGTGTTGGCTGCAACCCGGCCGATGCCTTCCAAGTCCATGGCTGAGAGCGTGCTGCCGGGATTGAATCCGTACCAGCCAAACCACAGGAGTAGACCGCCGCAGACGGCGATCGTCAGATCGTGCGGCAACATGGGCTGGCCGCCATCGCGCTTAAACTTGCGGCCAAGGCGCGGGCCGAGAACGATGGAGCCAGCCAGTGCGACAAAGCCGCCGATGGTGTGGACCACCGTGGACCCCGCGAAGTCATGGAAGCCTGTGCCCAAAGATGCGTAAAAGTGACCTTCGGTGCCCATCATTGCCAGCCAGCCGTCCGGCCCCCAGGCCCAGTGACCGATAATCGGATAAATCAAGCCGGACACTGCCAGGCTGTAAAGCAAATCGCCTACGAACCCGGTGCGCCCGATCATTGCCCCCGAAGTGATTGTGGAGCAGGTATCCGCGAAAGCGAACTGGAAGAGCCAGACCGCCATGAACGCAACACCAGTACTTTCATAAGTCGCCGGAGCATCTTTCAAAAAGAACCAGTGGTAGCCGATGAAACCGTTACCGTGGCTGAACATGAATGCAAAGCCGATGGCGTAGAACAGAAGGCCGCACAAGCATGTGTCGACCACGCATTCCATTAATACGTTGACGGTTTCGCGGGAGCGACAAAACCCGGCTTCCAGCATGGTGAAACCAACCTGCATGCCGAACACCAGAAAAGCCGCGACCAGCACCCAGACCGTATTGAGTGGATTGACGATGTCGGCGGCTTTTACCGGAGCGTCCGCCGCCAGCACCTTTCCGAAGAACAGGCCTGAGATTGCCGTAATCGCAAGCAAAAGCAATCCAATTCCCATTGCCTTGCCAGCGACAAGCGTCCTCCCAAAGCGTCGCCACTCCGGATCACGCAACCGGGTAGCGAGCCGGGAAAACTTCTCCGCCAGAGATAGTCTCTTCCCTCGTTGCACCATGCATATCTCCTTAACCTTGAATTTTGATTTGGACCGCATTGCACTTGCCTCGCCGAATTTATTCAGAAACTAAAAACCTGCGCCTTACTTCGCGTCCGCGCTGCTGAACGCGTAGATCATCCCGATGGTGATCGTGTTCTGGTGATCAATCGGGCCAAACTGGTTCGCGCGGTATGGGAAAACGTTTTGGTCTGAGTGGTCGTAACGGTATTCCGCGCGAGCCATAATCTTGCTGGCCAGCAAACGTTGCAGAGTGAAGGTGAACTCGCTTAAGTGGTCTGGTGTGCCAAGCGTTCCGGTCGTGAAGCCGTTGTGGTCGTTGTAGTATTCGCCGCGCACCGCCCAATACCAGTTGGCGTTGGGAGCGTACTTCACATATCCCGCGATTCCACTCCACCATGCTCCAGACACAACAGCCGGCGTGGCCAGGTTCGCGCCCAGAACATCGTCATGGCCGTGGTCAAAATTGGCGAGCAGCGAGAGTTTAGGGGTGGCATTGTAGCTGGCGACTGTGTCGAAAAGATGACGGAAGTCCGAGCTGTCATTCAACTGCTCGGGCCCAACCAGGTAGTTCTGGGTCAGGCTGAATTTGGCATTGGGAGTCCATGCCGCGCTGAAGCCGGTTGTCTTGCCGCTGTTGTTATCAATGCTGTTGTTCCAGCCGTTGACCAGATATCCCGTAACTGCAAACTTCGGATTAAAGGTGTATTTCGCGCTGGCTCCGAAGTGAAAGTATGGAATCGCCAGAGCAAACAGGTCTCCGCGTGAGTAGTTCCAGTTGTCTTTGGACTCGATGACTTCGGCACCGGCCGGAGTGACGAACTTTCCGACGTTAATCTGCAGCTTCTTAGTGAGCAGGTATTCGAGGTATCCCTCTTTCAGATACTGATCAAAGTTGAGTTCGGTTCCAAATTGGCCGGCTTCACCCGAATTGATGATGTTCATTGCCTGCCCGAAGCCCAAAGCAACGTGATAACCAACGTGACTGGCCGCGGGATCGGCGATTTGTCCGCGACCAACTCGACCATGTTCAGTCCGAACTGACCCGAATTGATGTCAAAGTTCCGCAATGCCGTCGTGCGACTCGCAGGCTGGTTCGAGTTGTAACCGTAATAAACGTCCACAAAGCCGCTCAAAGTGGTGGGGCCGAGCAATCCCGCCAACGTGGGAGCCGCGGCTGGTGCTGGCGCGGCTGCGGTCTGGTCCGTAGCCATCGGAGAGGGAACATCCGCGATCGCCGTTATCGTGGGTGCTGCGGTCGTCTCGGCCTTCTGCATGGCCAGTTGGCCGCGCATAATGACGAGCTGTTTTTCCAGGTCGTCAATGCGATTGGCCAACTCTGCGGCTGTTGGCGCCGAATTGGAGGGCGCGACATGCGATGAGGTCACACTGGGTTGGCTCGCGTCGGCAATCGTCTGGGCGCTGCACCGGGGTGCGATCATAAAAGCAACTCCGAGTGCGGCGAGGGATAGCAGGCGGGCGACTGAACGGTGGTCTTTCATAAATGACTCTGTTCTCTCCATAAAAATTATTTTTGCTTTTGCAAATATGGATTGCGCTTGCGCGAACGTTCGGACTTCAGTCAGTGCAAGTTATGCGGTGGCGGGCAGAACGTCCAATTGATAGTTTTTTTCGCCGCTATCAATGGAATTTTGAAAACAAAAATTTATGGAGCGCATAAAGCGCACTATGGCGATCCGCGACCGCGAGTGAAAGGCATTTCTTTGGAATCAGTGCCTTGCGAATGATTTCGTGAGATTGGCAGAATTCCAGTTCATGAAATTCCTGAGATTTGCATTCAAATTTCTAGTGCCGCAAATTTGCGGAAACAATAGCTGGATCGAACGGGAGGAGTTAAAAACCAAGAATGCGCCGTCACGCAGCGTAACGTTTAGGACGCGACGCGGCGCGGCACGAATGGAAGGCTAAAGGGAATACTGTCGTACATACGATCTTGAAGCCGATGCTAGACTCTAGCGAAAGAAGCTACATGCAATGGCTCCTTTCCCGAAGACTTTCAATGCCTAAAAGGAAGCTCTTTCTTCGCGCGATGATCTCTCTCGTCGTTCTCCTGCTGATCCCGCTCGTCGGCGCGGTGTATCAGTTCGCTGAGATCAAAGCAGACATGGCCCAGCACCCAGCTCCAGGGAAATTGATAGATATTGGTGGCTATCGGCTGCATCTTCTTTGCCGCGGAACTGGCTCGCCCACGGTAGTCTTCGAGGCTGGGATAGGCGACGATTCCCTTACATGGGCGGGTGTTCAGCCCACGATTGCCAAGATAACGCGCGCCTGCAGTTATGACCGCGCGGGCTACGGATGGAGCGATCCAAGTCCTAAGCCCCGCGATGCCAGGACAATTGCTCAAGAACTGCACACGCTCCTTCGTGCTGCAGGCATCGGAGGTCCTTTAGTTCTCGTTGGACACTCCCTCGGCGGCATGCTTGTCCGCGAGTATGCCGGGCTTTATCGATCGGAGGTGGAGGGAATGGTCCTGGTCGATTCTACTTCTCCGAACCAGTTCAGACGCATGGTCCGCACCGGCCATGCTAACGATGAATTCATCCGTAAACAGGGATACTTTCAGGACACAATGATTTTTGGTTGGCCTCGCCTCAGCGGTTGGTGCGATCACTGGCCCATTCCAGAGCGAGATGTGCGCCGCGCAACGGAGTGTCGTCTTCGGCCATGGATTACTCACGTAGACGAGTACAAGGCTCTTGGTCAGGATTCAATCGAAGTTCTGGCAGCTGGTACGTTTGGCGATATGCCCCTGACCGTGCTGACAGAAGGTGCAGCTACGACCAATGACCCGCCAAATTCCTTTGGAGCAATGCAAAAAGAGCTCGTGGGTTTGTCGACTCGCGGGTCTCAGGTGTTTGTGCCAGGCGGACATATGATCCAGGTCGATTCCCCTCAAGCAGTAAGCGCCGCGGTTCTCAAGGTTATTGAAGCGGTGCGGCATGCTGATTCGAAGCTATAGCGTCAAAGGCAAATGGCATATTTTTCAAGTTATTGATTATAAATGGTTTACTAAAATTACTTCGGTGGTTCTATGCCCCTTTGGCAGATTGCTCCTCGTAGTCCGTCGGCCTATAATCGAATCACTCTGGTAGTGGTTCTCCTGACAGGTTTGGTGCGAGTAGGTGCACAGGTGTTTCTACGCCTTTGCTGAAATCTGCCGACAAGAACGTATATGCGCCGAAACCTGCAATTCATACTTATGGCTATTGTCGCCGCGGCCTCCTTTTCTTCCGCGAAGTCCGCTTACGCCCAGACGAATTCTGGCAAGGCTGACGGCCCCATTACCACAACCACGGATGACTCCGGGCGCACCATCTACGTGAATGATACGGTCCAATCCGCGAATAAGCGGCGAGGCGGAGAGGCCATGCGCGGCGAGGGCATCCCGCGCAGCCGGCTGGTGTATTGGAGCGGGACCGAACATCGGTGGAAGCCGGTCCCTTCGGCCAATGTCCGTGCCGCCCAGTCCGCCGCGGCGGAAGTTGGGCCGCAGTTTGCCGGCTTGAGCCGGAACAACACCTTTAATCAGGCGGACATTGACTCTGCCATTGACCAGGCCGCGGCACGCCACAATGTGGACCCGAATTTAGTGCGCGCGGTGATCAAGGTGGAATCGAATTTCAACCCCAACGCAGTCTCCCGCAAAGGGGCCATGGGACTGATGCAACTGATGCCACAGACCGCTCGGCAGCTCAATGTCACCAATCCGTTTGATCCTGAACAGAATGTGGACGCGGGCGTCAGACACTTGAAAAAGTTGATGGAAAGCTATGGCGGCAACGTGAAATTGTCGCTGGCGGCTTATAACGCAGGCGCGGCCGCAGTGGCCCGCAATGCGGGAATTCCGCGGTTTGCCGAAACCCGCAATTACGTGAAGCGCATTACCCAGCTTTACTATGAGGGCTCTGACCCGGGCTCTCATCTTTTTGAAAGTCCGGCGCGCGCACCTATTCACGTGGAGCGAGACTCCGAGGGCGTGCTGCACATCAGCAACACGGATTGAGCGCGAACTGGCTTAATCCATAACTGTGGGGTAGGGAAAGTTAGAAGATGGTATCTCCAGGTTCAGGCGCACGGCGCTCTAGCACCGTCCTATTTCTGCTGCTGTTTTCCCTGCTGCCCGCTTTGGCGCGCGTTCATCACACCGAAAACTGGGCGGACTCACAATATTCCGCCGCGGGTGCCTTGCGCGACAGCCTTGACGCACGCCCGCAAACCCAGCGCACTCGACGCCAATACCAGCGGGTGATTGAGACTTATCGCGGCGTTTACCTTGGCGCCCCTGCCTCTGGAAAAGCTGACCCCAGCGCCGCCGCCGTTGCCGATCTCTTGACTCAGATGGGCCACCAGTTCAAGGACCAGAAAACTCTGCGCGCGGCCATTAAACAATATGAATTTCTGCGGCGGGAATATCCGGGAAGTAAATCGCGCTTCCAGGCTTTGCTCTCTATCGGGCAGATCTACAAAAACGATCTGAACGCGCCTGAGCAGGCCGCCGACATATTCCAGGAATTTGTCCACCGCTATCCCCACAATGAATTGGCCAAAGATGCGCGCCAGGCACTGACCGACCTTTCGCAAGATGCTGACGCAGGCAAAAAGACGGATCTGGCGGAAAAGGGACATCCGGAGCGCGAAAGCGCCGCAACGGACGACTCTGATAAGAACGTACCGTCAAGCCGGGTCGAGGCAAACGACGGCCAGACTGGACACGACGAAACTGACGATACGGCCTCCGCTACGCCCGCGAAAATCACCGCGATCCGTTACACGCCCATTACGAATGGCGCGCGAGTCGTGATTGATTTGGGCGGCAAAGTCCGCTATAACGCGCAGCGACTCAGCAATCCTGACCGCATTTTCTTTACCCTGTTCGACGCCAAACTGCCGTCTTCGCTTACCGCGAAAAATGTAAAAGCCAACGGTCATCTGGTAAAGACTATCCGCGCCGCAAACTTTAAGCCGGGACAGGCCCGCGTGGTTTTGGAGGTCGAAGACAACGTCGAATTCAAAGCGGCATTTTCCAGCAACAGACCCCATCGCCTGGTAATTGACTTGCAACATGGGGAGAACGCGGTCGAGGCCACAGCATCTCCCAAGACTATTGTGGACGCAGACCACACAGACGCCCCTGCCGTAACCAAAATGGCAGCGGTCACGCGGCCCATTAATCCGCCTGACGACACTGACGTCGTGGTGCCGGAAAAAGCATCTTCCAAACATTCGGCGAGGAATAGCCGTCTGATGGCCGCGGACAATGCCGTACCAATCCGTGAGGCCAGGCCCACCGCCGAGGGAGACCGGTCATTGATCCGCGCGCTGGGATTAAAGATTGGGAAAATCGTGATTGACCCCGGACACGGTGGTCACGATACAGGCACGATTGGGCCGCACGGACTGCTGGAAAAGGATTTGGTGCTCGATGTCTCGCGGCGGTTGGGCAAACTACTCCAGTCGCGGCTGGGTGCGGATGTTGTTTATACACGCAGTGACGACACGTTCATCCCGCTCGAAACCAGAACAGCGATCGCTAATCAAGAGCAGGCCGACCTGTTCATCTCCGTGCATGCGAACTCCAGCCACGATCAGGACGCTCGCGGAGTGGAAACGTATTACCTGAACTTCACATCTTCGCCAGAAGCGCTGGAAGTTGCGGCGCGTGAGAACGCGGGCTCCGACAAATCCATCCACGAACTGCAAGACCTGGTAAAGACCATCGCCTTGAAGGAAAAGATTGAGGAGTCACGGGAGTTTGCGTCCGATGTCGAAACTGCTCTGCACAGCGGCCTGGCCGCGAAAACTCCAGCCATTCGCGACCGGGGCGTGAAAAAAGCGCCCTTTATTGTGCTTATTGGCGCGAATATGCCCTCCATTCTGGCTGAGATCTCTTTCGTGAGCAATCCCAGTGATGAGCGTAAGCTGTTCACGCCGGCCTACCGGCAACGAATCGCGGAGTCGCTATATAAAGGTATCTCCAAGTATGTGAGCGGTTTGAGCGGCATCAAGGTCGCAAGCACGGCGGAACGCGATCAGACACGATAGCGCTGAGCCGGCGCTCCCTTCCTGGAAACTTTCCGCTCCCATCTGTAGTCTAATTACATAGCTAAAGCGGAACGTGTCGCTCTTCATGAAGATTTCCCGATTGATTCTCGCAATGACGGCTCTCTGCCTGCTGCCCGGTTTGTGCCGCGCCCAGAAGCCCGCATCGTCGCTTCCGTCTCCGATTTTGCCCAAGGAATTCGCAGGATGGCAGATGACGGGCACAGCGAGCATGACCAAAGATCCAGCTGTGGCTGACTCGGTTAATTCAGCATTGCTGAATGAATTCGGGTTCACGGACTCTGCTTCCGCAGTCTACAGTCGTGACGACGGCAGAAAACTCACCGTGCGCGCCGCCCGTTTTTCCGACGCAACCGGAGCCTATGGCGCATTCACTTACTACAAGCAGCCGCAAATGCTTCGCGAGGAAATTCCCGACCAGGCTTCATCGTGGAACGAGCGGGTGCTTTTCTATCGCGGCAATATTCTGGTGGATGCGGTCTTCCAAAAATTAAGCGCTATGTCGGCGGCGGAGTTGCGTAGTTTGTCGGCGGAGCTTCCAGCCGCCACCGGCAGCGCAGCCGAGCTTCCGGCAGTTCCCACCTACCTTCCCAAGAAATCTTACGTAAGGAACAGCGCGAAATACGTGGTGGGGCCCGTGGGACTGGAAAAGATTGACGCCCCGCTTTCTGCCGATGCGATCAACTTCAAAGACGGGGCCGAAGTGGCACTGGGAAAATACGACACCCCCGAAGGCGAAGCAACGCTACTCCTGATTTCTTATCCCACTCCGCAACTGGCCTCAGAACATTTGCGTACCATTGACGCTACCAGGCCGGCGGCAACTCCTTCCAGCGCAGCCTTAGCTTTTTTCGACAAGCGCACAGGGCCCATCGTCGCCTTGGTTACCGGCAACGCGTCGAAAGCTGAAGCTGACGCCTTGCTCAACGCGGTGAACTACGAAGCCAATGTCACTTGGAACGAGCGCGCGCCCACGGCGCGGGACAACATTGGCAGCGTAGTTGTAAATTCACTGATCCTCGCGGGCATACTGGGTGGTTTCGCGCTGATATTTGGAGTGGCGTTTGGCGGCTTTCGCATGATCCTGAAACGCATGCATCCGGAACGAGCGATGGCTTTTTCGGAGCAGACCGAATTCATCTCCCTGCACCTGGATGAGGGCAACCCGCCAGACCCCGGAAACCGGTAAGTTCTTCAAATGATGGCTCTTATGGGAGTTTTCCGCGATTTATCTCAAAAATAGTCATTTTGGAAGCATGTTTATATTTTTTGCAAACGTTTGAAAACAAAGGCATTTATCCCGTAAAAATCCCTTGACACCCCGGTTTTTCGGCCCATAAGATTTCGCCAGAAAGTTTTGACGGCATTTACCTCCGTTGGAACTATTCTCCCTTGAAAGAGAAGGTCGCCTTTTGCCGGGCGGCCTTTTCGTTTGCACGCGAAAACCGATTTTCTCGGGATGATTCTTGTTTGGGATTCTTCAACTTTCTCCGGCAGATTTTTTCACCCGCAAACTATCGCAATAACGCTGAGGCCGCCCATAGCTCTGGCGTCGCGAGGAGTTCGGGGTGGATAGGTTCTCGCCATGACCGGACCCTGGCCGGCTCCCGACGACGTGCCGACTGACCACTCGATGCCGAAAATGAGACCTCCGGGGATGGCAATGCCGTCGTTGATGATGACTCGCTCGTCCTCCGGAATGTGGCCGAGAGTCCCGGTGATGCAGGCGCGCACCACGTCGTAGAGGACGAGGCGGCGCTCCAGGCCGATCACGAGGACACCGGGGTCGCCTGTTTCCGCGAAGAATCCCGGACGGCCCGCCAACGGGTGGTGCACGTTCTGCCCGGTGGCCAGATCCAGGCAATTGGAGGCCGCCTTGCGGACGGTCGGCAAGCGTATCAATCCAAACCCAAAACAGGGAGTTCCCGATCACCCGGGGACACTCCGGCAGAAAGCGGAGTTCCTCGCGACCGGGTGTGTAGAAGGGCTGGGCTTCGATTCGTCGCGGCATTGTATTTCATCATAGAACCGGAATGTTCTAGAATTCTGCTATGAACCCCTTTTCCATCGCCAAGAACTCCTGGGGCGGGGGACACCCGGGAAGTGGAGCAGGAGCGCCTGCGCAAGGAAATCGGCGTGGAGTACGATTCCTACCGCCGCATCTACCTGGCCGACGGCCACGAGTGGTCGATTGTGGGACAGATCGCGCGCGAGGACGGGAAAAAGTACTACATTCTGGAGTGCGTGGGCTAGAACTTCCGCTACCAGTTTTTGCAAACTTTTTCGGCAATCCGGCGTACTAACTGTTAAGCCATGGCCAGATTTCTGTTCGACCTCCGGTTCGCCCTGCGCAACCTGCGCCGCAGTCCGCTCTTCACCCTGGTCGCCGTCGCCTCCCTGGCCCTCGGCATCGGCGCCAATACCGCGATCTTCACCCTGATCGACCAGTTGATGCTGCGCCTGCTGCCGGTGGCGCAGCCCGAACAACTGGTCATGATCTGGTCCACCGGGCCGCACATGGGGAGCAATCGCGGCATCGCGCATGGCGTCCTACCCGATGTACCAGGACTTCCAGAAGAAGGCGCAGGCCTTCTCGTACGTCTTCTGCCGCTTCGACACCGCCAGTCTCGCTCAGCTTCAGCGGGCAGACGGAGCGCGTCGACGCGCGAACTCGTCTCCGGGCAACTACTTCCAGGCGCTGGGCGTGAAGCCCGCCATCGGACGCGTCTTCTCGCCCGAGGAGGACGACCGCGTCTACAAGGGCCATCCCGTCGGTCGTCCTGAGCTACCAGTATTGGGTGACGCGCTTCGCCGGCGACCCGACGGTGATCGGGCAGAAGCTCCTGGTCAACAACTACCCGATGACCATCGTCGGCGTCTCCGCGCCGGGCTTCACCGGCCTCGACCCGGCGCGCTCCCCGCAGATCCGCGTCCCGATCCAGATGAAGCCGCTGATGACGCCGGGCTGGGACGACATCGGCGACCGCCGCAGCCAGTGGATCCAGATGTTCGCGCGCATGAAGCCGGGCTACACGGTGGAGTCCGCGCAGGCGTCGCTGCAGCCGCTGTTCACGCAGATTCTGCGACGACGAACTGACCAGCCGCAAATGAAGGACATCTCGGCGTACAACCGCGACCGCTTCCTGGAGCGCAAGGTCGCAGATGGAGCCGGCGGCCACCGGCTATTCGCAGATGCGCCGCGAGCTACTCCACCGCGCTGATCGTGCTGATGTGCATGGTCGGGCTGGTGCTGCTGATCGCCTGCTTCAACGTGGCGAATCTGCTGATCGCGCGCGCCATCGCGCGGCAGAAGGAAGATCGCGGTGCGGCTGGCGGTCGGCGCCTCGCGCTGGCAGTTGCTGCGCCAGTTGCTGATCGAGAGCCTGGTGCTCTCGCGTGGCGGGCGGCGCGGTCGGGCCTGTTCCTCTCGGTGGCCATCATCCGCGGCCTGCTGCAGCTTTCTGCCCGGCGACGGCATCGCCGCTGATGCTGCGGGCCGAGCCGACCTGCGCATCCTGGCCTTCAACGGCGCGCTCGCCCTGCTCACCGGCGTGCTGTTCGGCCTGGCGCCGGCGCTGCAGTCGCTGCAGGTGGATCTGTGGAACACGCTGAAGGACGTGGTGGGCGCGGTCACCGGCGGCGGCGGTTCGGTCAAACTGCGCAAGACGCTGGTCACCGCGCAGGTGGCGTTCTCCTTCCTGCTGCTGGCGGGCGCCGGGCTGTTCGTGCGCACGCTGGCCAATCTGAAGCAGACCAACCCGGGCTTCCAGCGATATCGACAACCTGGTGACCTTCCAGGTGGACCCGGCGCTGAACGGCTACTACCGTGCCGCGCATGCAAGACCTTCTACAAGCAGCTGCTGGAGAATATCCGCGCCACGCCCGGGCGTGAAGTCGGCGGGCTTTGCGATGGTGCCGGTGCTCAGCGGCGACGAGTGGGATTCCACCATGTCGGTGGAAGGCCACAAGATCAAGGACGGCGAAGACATGCAGGCGTTCATGAACGCCATCTCGCACGCGACTACTGGAAGACGATGGGCGTGCCGCTGCTCGAGGGGCGCGATTTCAACGACGCGCGATACCGGGCAAGAAGATCACGGTGGCGATTGTGAATCGCAAGTTCGCCACGCACTT
Organism: uncultured Acidobacteriota bacterium; assembly: GCA_963831435.1. Lineage (GTDB taxonomy): Bacteria > Acidobacteriota > Terriglobia > Terriglobales > Acidobacteriaceae > JAICKN01. The sequence continues at coordinate 7,971 of CAWHQK010000090.1, read as the reverse complement.
CTTCGGCGACAAGAGCCCGATCGGCCGGCACATCGGTTTCGGCGACGGTCCGAAGACCAAGCTCGATATCGAGATCGTCGGGGTGGCCGAGGACTCGCTGTACGAAGGCCCGCGCGAGGGCGTGCACCGCCAGGTGTTCGTGCCGTTCGCGCAATCCGATTATCCCGGCCGGCGTGGCGTTCTACGTGCGCACGTCGATGGATTCGAAGAGCATGTTCGGCGCGCTGCGGCAGCAAGGTGCAGGAGCTCGATGCCGGCATGCCGGTGTACGGCATGAAGACGCTGGACCGCCAGTTGGACGAAACGCTGAGCACGGAGCGCCTGATCGCGGTGCTTTCGGCGGCGTTCGGCCTGCTGGCCACGGTGCTGGCGGCGCTCGGGCTGTACGGCGTGATGGCGTTCGTGGTGGCGCGGCGGACCAAGGAGATCGGCCTGCGCATGGCGCTGGGCGCGCCGCAGGGCCAGGTGGTCTGGATGGTGATGCGGGAGACGCTGGTGCTGGTGGCGGCCGGCCTCGCCATCGGGATTCCGGCGGCGCTTGGCTGTTGAGCCAATATGTGTCCACGCAGTTGTTCGGCGTCAAGCCGACCGATATCTGGTCGGCGGCCGGCGGCGCTGGTGATTCTGGCGGTGGTGGCGGCGGGCGCGGGCTTCCTGCCGGCGCGGCGCGCCAGCACCATCGATCCGATTCAGGCACTGCGATACGAATAGAAGGAGAGCTGCGATGAAGTACTTAGCGATTGCGTTACTGGCTGTGATGCCGGCCCTGGCGGACTGGCAATGGAACGCGCGCGAGAAGGCCGCCGCGCGATGGACGAGGCGCGGCGCACCCGGCCGAGCCTGCGGGAAGTGGCACGCGCCCGCTCGGACGCCCGCCGCGAGATGGACCAGGCTCGTTCCGACGTCCGCCGCGAGATGTACCAGGCTCGTCTCCGAGGCGCGCCGTGAGATCTACCAGGCGCAGCGCGAAGTGAGCCGGGAATGGCGTCGTGCGCGCGAAGAATGGGCCCGCGACATGCGCCAGGCCAGAGCCGAGATGGCACGTGCCGCGCGATCCTGGCGCGACTGGCGATAGCAAAGCACGGCAGTGGCGGGCAGGGAACGGTGAAGCATTTTATGATTTAGCCGATGCGCTCCCCTCTTCTTGCGCTTTTGCTTTCTCCGATGGCAGCCGTGCTGGCTCAATCGCCGGACGACGTTGGAGGCCGTCGTCACCACCGATCTCGGCACCTTCCGCTTCGAGTTCGCGCCGACAAAGCGCCCAAGCACGTCGAGCACTTCATCCCGCTCGCGCGCCAGGGATTCTACGACGGCAGCGCCTTCCATCGCGTGGTGGCGTACGGCATCATTCAGGGCGGCGACCCGCTGCTGAAAGATCCGAAAACGCCGCGCAAACTCTGGGGCTCCGGCGGCCTCAACCAACTCGCCGGCGAGTTCAGCGACCTCAAGCACGAGCGCGGCGTGGTCTCCACGGTCAGCATTCCCGGCAAGCCGGATAGCGACGGCGCGCAGTTCTTCGTCTGCATCTCGCCGCAGCCGCCGCTGGACGGCAAGTTCTCCGCCTTCGGGCGCGTCAACGAAGGCATGGACGTGGTGGAGAAGATCTCGCAGGCGCCGAGCCGATGCCGACGGGTTCGTCGAGAAGCCGGTCCGCATTCTCAAGGTCACCATCGAGAAGAAGAAGGTGGAGCCGTTCGCTCAACGCCACGCCGGACGAACTGCGCCGGACCGTCACGCTGAAGACCACGCTCGGCACGATCAAGATCAAGATGGAGCCCGACTGGGCGCCGAATCACGTGCGCAATTTTCTGAAGCTCACCGCCACCGGCTGGTTCAACGGCACCGGCTTTCATCGCATGGTGAAGGGTTTCGTGGTGCAGGGCGGCATGGGGAACACGCGCGCAACGGCGCCGCCATCCGGCCGACCGCTGGGTGCGCACGCTGAAAGGCGAGTTCCGCGACGACGTCAAACACGTCCGCGGCATCGTCTCCATGGCGCGCTCCGACGATCCGGATTCGGCCACCACGTCGTTCTTCCTGATGCTCGGCGCCGCGCCGCACCTCGACGGCAAGTACTCCGCCTTCGGCCGCATCGTGGAGGCATGGAGGTGCTCGACGCCTTCGAGAAGGAAGAAGTGGAGGGCGAGACCCCCAAGCGCCGGCTGGAGATCATCGAGGCGACCATCGACCCACGGTAACAAGGGGTGTAGGACAGGCCAGGAGGCCTGTCCTACACGGTTAGTAGCCGCCGTCGATGACCCAGCGACGGGCCGGGTTGTCGTTGCGCAGGGCGAGTTTGTGACTCTTAGTGGAGCCATCGGGGAGACACACCTCGTAAGGCACGAAGTATCCCGGGAACAGCCCGGACTGAAAAGGCTCGCCGAGGGATATCACCCGCAGGCCGCCGTACGCGCGTTTCATCCCGGGTTGCACCGAGGTTCCCCAGGTCACCTGCAGAAGCGCATCCCAGTTCTCGGTGGCGAGTGCGTCGAAGAAGTATGCGGCGGCTTCCTTGGGACCGGAAAAGGTGACTTTCACGGGTTTGTTCGAGGGCGAAGGAATCGACATCCGGCGGCAGCAGGATGGTGAAGAGCGCTTGCGGTAACGCTTCGTCGTAGGCGAAGCCGGTGAACTCCGCGATGACGACGTCCGTACCACCGGTCGAGGTCACCACCTGGAGACCCTGCAAGCGACGGTTGGAATCGAAACGATAGATGCAGGTGTGATCGGACTCGGGAATGCTCTTGTTTTTTGCCCAGGCATTGGCGAAGTCTCCGCGCGCTGTGCGCCGCAGGGTGGCGGTGAGGACACCCTTCGATTCGGCGACGGTGGCTTGCGCGGCACCCTCGTGCGCGGCCGCCAATTCGTGTTGCAGAACGGATTTTGGGTCCAGCAGAGGGCGCAGCCAACCGATGAATCCGGCCCCGGTGGAGGCTCTTACGGCAGAGTTGCCGGATCGGATATAGAGGAGCGCGGACTGCCCGTTCATGACGGCCACGCGGCCGGGCTTCTCCACGCGCCAGCGCGGAGGATCAGTGTACTCGCGCCAGATTTCGACGGGGACGAAATCGTATTGGGCGCCGATGAAGTCGAAGTTGTCATTGGGCAGGGTGCGGATACGTCCGGTGATGTGGACTCCCCGGACATTGGCCATCGCCTGCACGGACTGGGCCAGCAGGGCGACGCCGGGCGATTGCGGCAGAAATTGCGGCGCGAACAAAATCAGAGCAGTCGCGGCGCAAGCAATGGCGACCCAGCGGGGCCAGCCGGTCCAGCGCCAGACGGGTCGTAAGAGTTCCTGTTGCTTCTCTTCGGCTATGGTTTTCATGACTCGCTCCCGAAAGGAATTGGAAGCGGCAATTCTTTGAGTGGGGCGGATACGCCGCAGTACCTCGTGTTCGGTGTTATCGTTCATGGCGCATAATCGCTTCCACTTCGTCCAGATTCAGCAGGCGGCGCAGCTTTTCGATGCCGTAGCGGAAGCGCGACTTGACGGTCGGCACGGACGCGCCGACGGCGAGGGCGACCTCCACGAACGAGAGATCGGCCCACGCGCGCAGGCGATCACCTCGGCCTCCCGTTCCGGGATTTTCTCCAGCAGGAGGGCAAGTTCCCGCGCCTGTTCGCGCGCGCCGATCCAGGCGAATGAATCGCGGGTATCGGGGATGGCGTAGGATCGCGTCTTCCGCCGTCCGGCCGGACTGCCGGGACCGCGCGCGCAGGATATCGGTACACCGATTGCGGACCATACGAAACAGGTATGGTCGGACTTCGGTGATCTGCCGGCGTTTGGCGCGATCCCGAAAGGCCTGCACGTAAACATCCTGGACCGCGTCTTCGGCGTCGGCCTGGTTGCCCAGGCGATCAAGGCGAAGTGCACGAGTTCGTCCTGGGTGAGGTCGACCAGACGATCGAAATCATCGATCGCTTGGGGCCAGGTCACAATCTGCAACGTCGTTGCTGCCACCATTTTGAATCGCAGCTTTCGACCCTACAACGTTCGGGCGAGGGCAAAAGATTTGATTTCAATTAAATATTAACAGATCTAAAAGTCTACTAATGCACGGGCAGGATCTTCATGGTCTTCAGGGTGCACTCGCCGGCGCTCGGGGTACAGGCTCGCGGGGAGAGGTTCTTATCGAAACAAATGCGGACTTCCTGGAGTTCGCCGCTGGTGCAGGAAGTATGAAAGGCCGGTTTGGGAAAATTGCTATTGACGGCGGCGAAGTCGGTTTCGATTTGCGAGGGGCTGAGCGTCAAGGGGGCGGCGGGCGCTTTGAATGCGTGGGGAGCTCACACTGTCGCGCGCTTTGCGGACGGCTGCGAAGTGATCGGCAACGTTCAGGCCGCTGCAGGTGCCGTGGGTCTTCCACTCGTGCTGGATCAGGCTGGCGGTCGGAATGTAGTTCAGCATGACCTGCACGATGGACTGCGAGACGGGACTCGCCCCGGCGCAGTTTTCGGGGCCGCGGGTGGTATCGTTCTGGGGCCAGAGTCCGTGGACCACGAAGCCGAGCTTCTTGCCGGGGGCGCATTCGGCGGGATCTTTGGAGTTGGTCTGCGCGCAGAAATCGGGCGCCCGGAGAGGGCCAGCAGGTAATAGCTGAAGGCGGCTGGAGCGGCGGCATTCTTCTTCCTTTTCTTGGCGGGGAGCAGGCGGAAGCAGGAGGGCCGCCGACAGCAGGGCGCTAACTGAAGTCTTGCGCATAGCGGGATTCTATCACCGCGTGTCGGATTCGCACACGGCGTCTACGGGCGCACACGGAGGGTGAACGTTCGCGAGCGGCAGGCCGGGAGGCCTGTCGTACCTGGCCACCGGGTTGCATGTGTGGACGCGCATGGTACGCGTGATCCTCATATTGTTGGTGGCGGCGCCGCTGGCCGGGCAGACGGCGGGGCGCATGCTGGCACTGCTCAACGGGGTGCAATGGGAACCGGGGCCCACGGCGAAATGTACGGCGCACACGCCCGTGCAGATGGACATTTACGCGACGGTGCAGTGGACGCATCACTGGCCGAGACGCGCGATGGCATCGTCCGCGAATCCTTCTTCTACGTTTTTCGCGGAGCCGGGGCGGGAGGCTCGACTACGGGTCGATCTGCGTCCAGTGGACGAATCGCCGGCGACGAGGGCGGCCACGCTGGGCGAACTCCGCAGGTTGACGGCGCGGTTCGGCGCTCCCACGCCGGCTGCCGAGAGGATGGAGATCGGGTACCGGAAGCTGCGCTATGCGGAACCGGTGGCGGGGGATCACTGGAAGGGTGCGGGGCTGCACTATTACCTCCACGCCAACCAGTCCAACGCCGATCCGATGGGGATGCGGCGCGCTGTGCAGTTGATCGTGATCGCGGACCGGCTGGCGGCGGAGCGTGAGAAAGATGCGCTGATTCTGGGGGTGGAGAAGAACGACCCGGTGCGTTCGCGGCTGCAGATCCGGATTGGGGAGCCATCGCGGCCTATGCAGGGCATGCCGCGAACGCCGGCGGAGCGCGCGGCATTTCTGCGCGCCAGCCTGCAGGACCTGGCGACACTGCTGCGGGAGAGCGATCACGCGGGGCGTCCGCGGCGCGCGCTCTACCTGCTGGCGGCGCACGAGGTGACGAACAAGCTGAGCCAGATGATGGAGGACCCGGGGCCGCTGCGCCGCCTGGTTTCCAGCTACGCAGCCAGCTCCACAACGATGATCGGCGGCCCGACCCACAATGGCGGACTGGACTATCGCGGCGACCTGCTGTGGCGCGTGTGGCGGGAGCCTCCGGAGACGGAGGCAGGGGAGCTGGCGTTCCTGGCACTGGAGCGCAGGGCGTGGGACACATCGACAGGCGAAGGCTGCCCGGCGAATCCGGACCAGTTTCGGGAGGTGATCGGGCGCGGCGAAGCATTCCTCAGCGCAACATCCGCGAACGGATTTCGGCGCGGAAATCACGTATATGCTGGCAGTGGCCAATGAGACGTGGTGGTCCAGCGCCCATGCGAAGGCGGGGATCAGGTGGTCGGGGTGGCGCCGTATCCGCGGCGCGCGGCGAATGCGCGGGAGGCGGAAGCCGCGCGGGAACGGGCGATCCGGTATTACCGGGAGGTGGTGCGGCTCGACCCGGATACTCCGCAGGCGGCCGATGCATTGCGCCGGCTGCCTCGCCTGGAACTCGGACTGGACACGGGGCAGCGGCGCTTTTTCTGCTTTTACTGCTGAGGTAACTTCCCAAATCGCGGGGACGCCTTATCCCTCTATGCGTCTCAAAGTGGTTGCGATATTGACGCTGGCGGCGGCTGCGGTCTGCCAGACATTGCCTCCCGGAGTTCAGAAAAAGGCCTCGGTCGGCGGCATCACGGAATACGAATATCCCAATGGGCTGCGCGTGCTGCTGTATCCCGACCCGGCCAATCCCAAGGTGACGGTGAACGTGACGTACCTGGTGGGCTCGCGCCACGAAGGTACGTCACGTTCACCGTAGCCTTGGGATTGGCCGGGTCGGGATACGGCGGCACGCGCAGCCGATTGGGATATTCGTATTCATGATGCGCCAACGCGGAGCCTGAACCAGGGAGATGTCTGGCAGACAGCCGCCAGCGTCAATATCGCAAGCCCGCCGCTTTGAGACGCATAGAGGGATAAGGCGTCCCGTTATAAAAGCAGAAAAAGCGCCGCTGCCGTGTCCAGTCCGAGTTCCAGGCGAGGCAGCCGGCGCTCCATCGGCCGCCTGCAAGATATCCGGGGCGAGAGCCGCGCCCACCTCCCGGTAATACCGGATCGCCCGTTCCCGCGCGGCTTCCGCCTCCCGCGCATTCGCCGCGCGCCGCGCGCCGCCCGACCACCTGATCCCCCGCCTTCGCAGTGGCACTGGGACCACCACGTCTCATTGGCCACTGCCAGCATATACGTGATTTCCGCGCCGAAATCCGTTCGGCGGATGTTGCGCGAGGAATGCTTCGCCGCGCCCGATCACCTCCGAGACTGGTCCGGATTCGCCGGGCAGCCTGTGTCGATGTGTCCCACGCCCTGCGCTCCAGTGCCAGGAACGCCAGCTCCCCTCCTTCCCGTCTCCGGAAACTCCCGCCACACGCGCGCACGGTCGCCGCGATAGTCCAGTCCGTGGGTCGGGCCGCCGATCATCGTTGTGGAGCTGGCTGCGTAGCTGGAAACCAGGCGGCGCAGCGGCCCCGGATCCATCATCTGGCTCAGCTTGTTCGTCACCTCGTGCGCCAGCAGGTAGAGCGCGCGCCGCGGACGCCCCGCGCGATCGCTCTCCCGCAGCAGTGTCGCCAGGTCCTGCAGGCTGGCGCGCAGAAATGCCGCGCGCTCTCGCCGGCGTTCGCGGCATGCCCTGCATAGGCCACGTATACGGCTCCAATCCGGATACTGCAGCCGCGACGCACGGGGTCGTTCTTCTCCACCCCAGAATAAGCACATCTTTCTCACGCTCACCGCCGGCGTCCGCCGATGGAGTCAACTAGCAGCGCGCCGCATCCCCATCGGATCGGCGTTGGAGCTGGTTAGCATGGAGGTAATAGTGCGGCCCCGCACCCTTCCCAGTGCCCCGCCACCGGTTCCGCATAGCGCAGCTTCCGGTACCCGATCTCCATCCTCTCGGCAGCCGGCGTGGGGACGCAACCGCGCATCCGACAGCCGGAGTTCGCCCAGCGTGGCCGCCCTCGTCGCCGGCGATTCGTCCACTGGACGCAGATCAACCGTAGTCGAGCCTCCCGCCCGGCAAAAACATAAAGAAGGATTCGCGGACGATGCCATAGCAGCATCTCGGCGCAGTCAATGCGTCCACTGCACCGTCGCGTAAATGTCCAGTAGGCATGTGGTACAAGTTCGCATGGGCCCCGGTTCCCATTGCACCCCGTTGAGCAGTGCCAGCATGCGCCCCGGGCTCCCGGCCAGCGGCGCCGCCACACGAACGGATCTGAGGATCACGCGTACAGTGCGCGTCCACACATGATTTCCGGTGGCCAGGTAAGAACAA
>CAWHQK010000089.1:0-53943 GCA_963831435.1 uncultured Acidobacteriota bacterium | reverse complement strand
CGGCCACACTTCAACAGGCCTATGGCAAATGTTCATGTACGTCTACTCGTTCAGCATATTGCTCGCTTCTCGATGGGCATCGCCTGATCTTCATCTCGGCGGGTTACTTCCTCGGCCTCGTCGCCCTCTATCTCTTCGACGAAACATCGGGAAGTTCCCGATCCTGCCCGGCAACCGGCCTACGGCGCCGCCGACAACATCTTCGGCAAGGCAGAGGCGCTGATCATGCCGTGGTGCGTGCTGGCCGCGGCGTTCGCGGCGATCTACGCGCGCTTCCTGCGCGGCAACCTGATCGACACGCTGCAGGAGGACTACATCCGCACGGCCCGGGCCAAGGGCCTGTCCGAGCGCCGGGTGATCTTCCGCCACGGCGTGCGCGCCGCGATCACGCCGATCGTGACCCTGCTCGGGCTCGACATCGGCATCCTGCTCGGCGGTGCGATCCTCACCGAGACCGTCTTCAACATCCAGGGTATCGGCCGCTTTGCTACGTCGCCATCATCGGCGGACCTGCCGTCATCCAGGGCACGGTGCTGTTCGGCGCATCTTCATCATCATGTGCGCCTCCGTCGTCGACATCCTTACGCCTTCATCGATCCGCGGGTGCGCTACTGATGGCCGCACCGCTGCTCGAGGTCGAGGACCTCCGGTCCACTTCGAGACCGAGGACGGGCTGGTCCATGCCGTCGACGGCATCTCCTACACCGTCGACCGTGGCCCAGACGCTCGGCATCGTGGGCGAGTCGGGCTCGGGCGAGTCCGTGCTGGTGCATGTACTGGCTTCATTACGTATTGCTGGGCTTTGGTACGCTTGATGAATTTTATGAAGCCATCACGCTGGTTCAGACAAAAAAGATCAGTGGTTTTCCAATTATTATTTTTGATAAAGATTTTTACCAGAATATTCTCGAGCATAACCAGATGATGCTTGAGGCCGGCACATCTCGCAAAATGATGAAAGTCTTTACCTGGTAACAGATTCTATTCCCGAGGCGATAGAGTATATCAAACAAAAAAGCATAATAGCTTTTGGGTTGCAGTATGGAAAGCAACCAAAACCATTCTGGGGATTTTTTGAAAAAGGGGTGGGAATAGCTAAGCTGAGGAATCCTTTGAATAAAGCATCTTAGGAGCTACAAGCTGCAAGAGTTAGCTGTGAGATGGGTTACCCCAGGGTTTATATTTTTACATTTTGCATTTTAGTCTTTTCATTCCTGGTGTTGACATCAAACTCGCCAGTCCTTTTATTTTAGCTACTCTTTATTTATATTGTTTGTCCTAATGAAAAAGTACAGATCAAAGGTGGACAAACAAAGAGCAGAACTCACTGCTCTCTCCGAAAAGATAATTCTCACTTTTGATCCGGATGCAATTCACGATTTGAGACCGGATAAAAAAACTCAGGGCGCTTTTTCGTTTATTGAATGAACAGGCCCCGAAGAAGATCATCTTTCTATTCCCGAAAAAATAAAAAATTTTTATCAGGATGTTGGCATGATACGTAACCTGCAATTATTGCTGAAGGAAATTGAAGGCGATCCGGGATCGAAAGCTTATTTCGTTCCCGAATTTATTAAGAACATAAACGCGGAAATTGAGAAACAGGAAAATATTGTTGTCGCAGCTGGCCCTTCCATCAACTTTGATAAAAGTAAAAACGATGCTGGAAAAACTCCCGCAGAAATTAAAAAGATCCACACCGAAAAAATTTCTTCTTAAAAAAATTATTGAGCTGAAAGACTTGCTGGTAAAGCTTCCTGATGAAAATATCTTGCACAGCATCCGGAAAGTATTAAAAGATATTTTATACAACTGGAAATTTATTAAGTCTTTAAAAAAACAGGCTGCCTCTCTCCTTTTTCTCATAAAAAAGATATACGATCGTTCACTGAAACACTTAGCAACTTTACACAGATAAATGCATAACGCTTTTAAATTGGAAAAATAATTACTCCCTTTCTGCAAGAAGTGAAGAAAAAAATTTTCAGAAGAACTAAATGAGAAGTGGAAGACGGAAAGATCAGATCTTGAAAAAGAAATTTATGTCTTTATTGGTTTGATAGAATTTCCTGCGGTGAAAATGAAATACAGCATCAATATCGACTGATCATAAGCCCGAATAATAATCATACCCCTGTCGTACCAATAATCGGGTGGCCTTTCATTGCTGAACGAAATTGTACCGATCCTTTTTAAATGTTTGATACCATATTTGACCGGGATTATTAAACGCAGCGGGTATCCCTGGTTTAGCGGTAAAGGCGCCCATTCATTTCATAACATAATAGTGTTTGAGGATGCATGATACTTGGCATATCGATGCCTACATAATAACCTTTGTCGGGGGTCACCAGTCGAACATATTTCATCTGTGTTTGTTGCGCATTGAGATTATACTTCGCCGCAAAATCAGAAAACTTTACACCGGCCCAGTGTGTCACCTGGCTCCAGCCCTCGATACATTTAAAATCGAAAATCAGATCAGTTTTGGGCAATGCTTTTATTTCATCCGAGTGTAATAAATAAAGTATCGCCCGATTCCTTACTACATGCAGCTTCCAGTTGCCGGATCAAAATCTATTACTGATTCCCTAGGCGCCATTACCCTCACATTTCTTGCCGCGCATTACAGGGGTAAGTTTTTGCCAAATGATCATTACTGAAAAAATTTACCAAAGAACTTCTTCATTAAAATCCAAAACTTTCTCTGAGAAGTTTCACTGCACCATTTCCTTCGGCTGATTGATCTCCACTTCCAGCCGCCAACCGCCAGCACCAATCACAATAGAAACAGTAAAAAGAAACGAGGTTTTATTCCTTATTTGTTTTTGACAGGAATTCTTACTCTTATAACGGCATGTGTATATTTGTTTGATTTATATCCGCATTACCAGGATCACGGGGTTACTTCTTCAACAGGGGAAAGTGGCTGGGTTGTCTCTATATTTTCATCCGGATCACCGGACTTGTATCAATCTCGAAACCTGTGACCATGCCTCGAAATTACTCATCCTGCTAAAATTACCTGCACTATATGCACCACGAAAAAAGGGTAAATAGGATAGGTGAGGATGAAATGCTCTGCCCGGCCCATTCATATCCCCCGAGAGCAAATGCACCAAACAGTGAAACTGAACAGGTTTATAAATGGAAAGCCCGGTAAGGAACGACCCGAGCCCATAATGATAACACCGGTATAAGCGATGCGTTGCGCAGCATTATATTTTTTTTGCGCGGTAATCCTTTCTCTCATATGCAGGTCGTGAAGGACCACCAGCCATGATTCCTTTAAAGTTTTTTTATTGGGAAGATCAATCTCCATTCGCCGGAAAAAATAAGATACAACACGTAGAGAAACCCATTGATGGCAAAGAACCACATGAATACAAAGTGAATGCTCATTCCTTCTGCCAGACGGAAAGGGAATGTGTAAGTGCTTTATAAAAACTGTTCGGAAAAAACTTCAGAACGGTTTTGTCACCCCATCCCAGTTTGTAAACATCATTGGCCCAGTTTTTTTTTATTATTGTACTGTACTTGGTTCAGTTCATTGCTAAACACAACTAAATTTTTGGAAACCCAGCTTGAACAGGCCCGCGCATCGCTTTCCGCGCAGGAAGAAAAAGTGCGTCAGTTTAACCAACAGCATGTTGGGGAGCTTCCCGGGCAATTGCAGAGCAACCTCCAAATATTAAATGGACTTCAATCCCAGTTGCAGAGTGAGCAGACCGCTTTAAACGGGGCAAAAGAACACAACGTGTACTTGGAATCTTTGCTGGGGCAATACCAGAGTCTGGAGCGTTCCGCGAAAGCTGGCACAGGGCAGCCCCTTGCCCCGGGGGGGCTTCCCGCCATAGACGCCGAATTGGACCGTCTCCGTTCAGAACTCTCCGATCTTAGCTCTCGCTACACAGACCAGTATCCCGACGTGCGTAAAGTCAAGGACCAGATCGCCAAGACCGAGCGCATGAAACAGCAACTGGAAGCTCAGTTGAAAGCTGCTGCCACGAAGACTCCAGCCACTCCTTCCGATACAGCGAGCTTTTCCGCGAAGGATCCCGGACCTACGCTTGAGCTGCAGAGTCAGTTGAAGGCGAACCAGATTGAGATTGACAACCGTCAGCAGGCGATCAAATCGCTGGAAGGGCGAATCGCGCAGTATCAGGCGCACTTGGACGATGCGCCAATCCGCGAGCAGCAATTAACCGAACTTAACCGCGGATACGACCAATCGAAAGCCGACTACGATGTCCTGTTAAAAAAGAAAAATGATTCGGAGCTTTCTACTAACTTGCAAAGACAGCAGCAGGGCGAACATTTTAGCATTTTTGACCCTGCCAATCTGCCCACAAAACCTTATTCCCCCAATCGGCTGAAGCTATTTGCCATTGGTCTGGTTCTGGGGATTATTTTTGGCTCAGCGTCGGCCTTTGGCGCAGAATACGCAGATAATCGCATCTATTCGGAAAAGGAATTTACGGAATTAGTGTCCGCCGAAGTTCTGGTGGAAATACCTACGATGGCGACCCCGCAAGAAGAGCACCAACACAAGCGTGGCGCGTGGTTGAAGATAGCAGCCGCCGGTGCGGTCGGCTTTTCCTTGGTTGTGGCTTTAGCAATAACAGTTTTGCGCGGCTAACACGATGTATAAAAAATTCTTTCAATTGCAACGCAATCCGTTTGAGGTCAGCCCCGACCCCTCGTTTCTGTTTCCCACCAAGCGCCATAACGAGGCGCTGGCGGCGCTCTACTACGGTGTTCGCCGCCGCAAAGGCTTTGTCGTCATGACGGGCGAAGTGGGCACAGGAAAGACGCTGCTGGTGCGTTGCCTGCTTCAGTTGCTGAACCATAGCAACGTCAGTTACGCCTACGTTTTTAACAGCCGCCTTTCTGCCATTGATTTTCTGCAATACATAGCTTTGGATTTTGAAATTCCCAATCCCGGCAAGACCAAGAGCGAGCTGCTGCTGCAACTCAGCAACTTCCTGATTGCGCGGCATCGCAAGAACCTGACCACTGTGCTGGTCGTGGATGAAGCGCATCACTTGTCGGCGGAGGTGCTCGAAGAAATTCGTTTGCTCACTAACCTGGAGACCGCGCAGGGGAAACTGCTGCAAATCCTTCTGGTAGGGCAGCCTGAGCTGGACGAAAAACTCGATTCGACAGAATTGCGGCAGTTGAAACAGCGCATCGTTCTGCGTTCCTATTTGGAACCGCTCGAACATGAAGAGGCTCGCGGGTACATACAGCGTCGCCTCGAACTGGCAGGCGCCAAACAGCGCGAGACGCTGTTTCCTCCCGAGACCATGGCCCGAGTGTACCGGCATTCACGGGGCATTCCCCGCCTGATCAACACGATTTGCGAGAACGCTCTGATCAGTGCCTATGCGCGGGAATCTCACGTGGTGACTGCCGACATTATTGATGAAGTCGCGGCCGACCTCCGCCTTAACGTCGTGCATTCCGCGCGACCGGATGCCGAGGAAAATACCGAACTATGGGAAGCCGCCAAGACGCTGCTCCAGCTTCATGAGCAGTTACAGCAGGGTGGCAAATCGAGAGAAGTAGATCCCCGGCTGGCCGTTGTACGGGGGAAAGGTAAACATGAGCCGTATATTTGACGCATTGCAAAAGTCGGAGTCGGAACGCTCCGGCTCATCATCTGCGCCGCTGTCTTCGCTGGCAATGGAACTGTTGCAGATCGCGGAAGGCCAGAATGAAGAAACTCCCGCGTCCGTGCCCGTACCGTCGCCCGACGAATTTCCTACTTGCCGGGTTGAGCCCGTGAAAGGCACCCGTCTGGTCGCCCTCACCGATCCCGAAGGACTGGCGGCGGAAAAATTCCGCTTCCTGAGTGTGCGCTTGCGGCAGTTACAACAGGCCCAGGGGCTGAAGAAGCTGCTGGTCACCAGCACCATCTCCGAGGAAGGTAAAAGCGTGGTGTCCGCCAACCTGGCGTTTACCCTGGCCCGCAAAAATCGCCAGAAGGTATTGCTGCTTGAGGGCGACTTAAGGCGTCCGGTGATGTGCGCCCGCCTCGGCCTGGGAATCCGTTTTACCGGCCTGGTAGAGTGGCTGCACGGCGACTCAAGCCAGCTGCCCGGGATCTATCACCTTGCAGATACAGGGGTTTATCTGTTGCCGGCCGGGACCCCTCCTGAAAACCCACTGGAACTGATACAATTGCCCAAGATGGCGGAACTGTTGGAGCGGATTGCTTCAACATTTGACTGGGTCGTCATCGATTCCCCCCCGATTTTGCCCCTTGCCGATACCAGTGTGTGGTCGCGACTTGCTGATGGAATCCTTCTCGTCACTCGTCAGGGCGTCACCGACCGGCGAGAATTAAAGCGTGGAGTTGAGGCGTTGGACGAGAAAAAACTTTTAGGTATGATCGTAAATAGTTGTGATAATATCGATCACACAAATTACTATAGGCGTTACAGTCCGGTATCTTCGAGGTCTGAGCAAGAAACAGTTTAGAAGTCAGTAGAAGTAAATCAACCCTCCCCCCCCAAAAAGTTTCAGAAGCCTCCCCCCTGATGCAGCTCTAGCGTTTGTTGTGCCTTGCACGGAATAGGCGAAAAAGGAGTTGTGGCTTGCGGCGCTCAATGAATCATTCCAATCTCAGCCTGGTCACTGCCGAACCCTCTTCGGCGGCGGACCGCACCATTTTGAACGAAGAGATGTTTCACCGCATGGTCTCGCTGGAACGCAAGCGGACAGAGCGGTCAGGCAATCCTTTTTTGCTGATGCTGCTCGACACCGGGGAAGTGGCGCACGCCGGGCGCGATTCGAAAGGTTTGAACAAGATTGTCTCGGCGCTCAACCTCACCACGCGCGAGACTGACGTGATCGGTTGGTACCAGGATGGCTCCGTAGTGGGCGTGATGTTCACGGAAATTTCCATCGAAGACCGCACTGCAATCCTGAGTATCATGATGACCCGCGTGAGTGAGACCCTGCGCCATCATCTCAGCTTCGAAGTGTTTTCCCGCATCAGCATCTCCTTCCACTTGTTCCCGGAAGAATGGAACCATGAAGGTCTGCAGCGGCCGAGCAATCCCATGCTCTATCCTGACCTGACGCGCCGCGACGATTCCAAAAGAGAGCTGACCGCCGTCAAGCGGGTAATGGATGTGATGGGCAGCCTGTCGGCATTGATTGCCTTTGCGCCGTTTTTTCTGGTGATCGCGGCGTTGGTGAAGCTGACCTCCAAAGGCCCAGTGTTCTTCCGCCAGCAACGGATTGGTCAGCACGGCGTTCCTTTTACGTTTCTCAAGTTCCGCTCCATGCGCAATGGCAATGATGCCAGCGTGCACAAAGAATACGTTCGCAAACTGATCGCGGGCGAAGCCGACCAGAAGCCGGTTGCGGGAAATGGCACCGGCGTGTACAAGCTGACCAACGATAAACGAATCACGAAAGTGGGCGCCTTCCTGCGCCGCACCAGCCTGGACGAATTGCCGCAATTCATCAATGTGCTGAACGGGGAGATGTCGCTCGTGGGGCCGCGTCCGCCGATCGGCTACGAAGTCGAAGCCTACGACCTTTGGCACCGCCGCCGGGTTCTCGAAGCCAAGCCCGGCATCACCGGGTTGTGGCAGGTGAACGGCCGCAGCCGCGTGAAATTTGACGATATGGTCCGGCTCGACCTGCGCTATGCCAGCAACTGGTCGCCCTGGATGGACGTCAAAATCCTGCTGCGGACCCCGGCGGCAGTTCTTCACGGTGAAGGCGCTGTCTAAACGTTCAACCGATCCCCCCCAAAACTTCTTCCCGCATCGCCGTGAACTGCTCTCCCCTCATTTTCCAATCGCACTATCCGTCCAACCCCCGTGATACCACTTCTACGACGAAGGGTGAACTTATGATTAAGTTTGGAGTGATCGGCTATGGCTATTGGGGGCCGAACGTAGTCCGCAACCTCGCATCAGCTGGAAGGTTCCGACGTGGTGCTGGTCTGCGACACAGAGTCCAACCTCGCGCAAGCGGATGCAGAAGACTCATCCAATGTTCAGCGTCACTGCGCGACGCCGCGGAACTTATGTCCGTCCGCCGACATCGACGCTGTCGCCAGTCGTCACGCCGGTCTGGACCCACTACGAACTGGCCAAAGCCGCGCTTGAAAATGGCAAGCACGTTTTCGTGGAAAAGCCGTTCACCAGTCAACACCGCAGCAGGCCGAGGAACTGATTGAACTGGCGGCGCGGAAGAATCTGAAGATCATGGTGGACCACACCTTCCTGTTTACCGGGGCGGTGAGAAAGATCAGCGCAGTTGCTGGATGAGGGAGCGCTTGGGCAAGCTCTACTACTACGATTCCACGCGGGTTAATCTGGGACTGTTTCAGCACGACATCAATGTCATCTGGGACCTGGCGCCGCACGATCTCTCCATCATTGATCACCTGATCAAGAGGACGCCCGAAGCGATTGTCGCCACGGGCGAGAGCCACCTGAACAGCCACGAAGACATCGCCTTCATGACGATCTATTTTCCCAACAAGATCATCGCGCACATCAACGTGAACTGGCTTTCTCCGGTGAAGGTGCGCACCACGCTGATTGGCGGCGAGAAGAAGATGCTGGTCTGGAACGATCTGGAAGCCGACGAAAAGATCAAGGTCTACGACAAGGGCGTCAACATCACTCGCGCGAGGGCGTCTATAACCTGCTGGTCAACTACCGCTCCGGCGATATGTGGGCGCCGCAGCTGGAACAGATCCGAGGCTCTCAAGGCCGAACTGACCTATTTTATGGAATGCATTTCAACAGGGAACGAAATCCACACAATGACGGTCAGGCCGGAATGCGTGTTGTGAAAATGCTGGAAGCAGCCACCGAATCGCTGAAAAACCGCGGGTCTTTGGTCAAGTTATAAGGGTAAAATTATGAGCGATTTTCACTCCATCGCGCCGAGCGTCAAGCTGGGAAAGGACGTCAAGCTCTCCCAGTTCATCAATCTCTATGGATGCGAAATCGGCGACGAAACGAAAATCGGTGCCTTTGTCGAGATCCAGAAAAACGCCAGTGTCGGCAAACGATGCAAAATCTCCAGCCATACCTTTGTTTGCGAAGGCGTCACCATCGAGGACAATGTCTTCGTCGGCCACAATGTCACCTTCATCAATGACTCATTTCCCCGCGCCACCAGCGACGGCCAATTGCAGACCGAGAAGGACTGGAAGGTCGAAAAGACGCTGGTGAAAAAAGGCGCGTCCATCGGTTCCGGAGCCACTATCCTCGCCAACATCACGATCGGAGAAAATGCCATCGTGGGCGCGGGCAGCGTGGTCACCAAAGACGTTCCCGCCAATGCCATCGTGGCGGGCAATCCGGCGAAAATTTTACGTTATCTCGAACGATCTGCGGAGGCACATTCATGAATCCATCGCAAGGAATTCCATTTCTCGATCTCGTTACTCCACATGTTGAGTTGGAAAAGGAACTCACCGAAGTCTTCCAGCGCGCCATTCGCACGGCCGGCTTTATCGGCGGCCCCATGGTGGAGGAATTCGAAGCCGAGTTTGCCGCATTCTGCGACGCGAGTCACTCAGTCGCCGTCAGCAGCGGCACCGACGCGCTGCGCTTTGCCTTCATGGCGGCGGGAATCAAGCCCGGCGACGTTGTCGTAACCACACCGCATACTTTTATCGCCACGACCGAAGCCATCTCGCAGGCGGGCGCCGTTCCGGAATTCGTGGACATTGATGACCTCACCTACAATCTTGATCCGGAAAAGCTGCGGCAATATCTGGCCGAGCAGTGCGAGCGCGATTCTTCAGGCAAGCTGATCAGTTGCCGCAGCGGCAAGCCCGTTACCGCGGTTGTTCCCGTGCATCTTTATGGACAGATGGCGGACATGGACGCCATCATGGACTTGGCCGCGGAGTACGGCCTGATCGTCATTGAAGATGCCTGCCAGGCCCACGGCGCGGAGTACTTCTCCAAAAAACACAATCGCTGGATGAAGGCCGGCTCCATGGGACGCGCTGCCGCGTTCAGCTTTTATCCGGGGAAAAACCTTGGCGCATGCGGCGAAGCTGGCGCGGTCACCACCAACGACGCCAAGTTGGCCGCCACCGTCAAAATGATTCGCGACCACGGACAGGCCAAAAAGTATTATCACGACATGGAAGGCTATAACGGACGGCTGGACGCGATGCAGGCCGGCTTGCTGCACGTAAAGCTGAAGCATCTGGCGAAGTGGAATGAGGCCCGGCAGCAGCATGCCGTCGCTTACAATCGCCTGCTCGCGGACAAAGAAGTTGCCCTCACATTGCCCTATGAACCATCGTGGTCGCGCGCGGTTTATCATTTGTATGTGGTGCGCACCAGCGACCGCGAAGGCTTGATGAACCACCTGAAGAACGCCGGCATTGGCACCGGAATTCACTATCCGATTCCGCTGCACCTGCAAAAGGCGTATAAATCGTTGAATTACCGCAAAGGCGATTTTCCCATCGCGGAAAATGCCGCCGCGCAGATTGTTTCCCTGCCCATGTTTCCGCAACTGACCACAGAGCAGCGGGCGCTGGTAGTCGAAAAAGTCGCGGAATTCGCGCATCAGGGCCAGCCAGCCTTCGCCGCCGGCAAGTAAGATACGGAACTGATCTTTAGGAGAGTCGGACGATGAAAATTTCTATTATTGGCGCAGGCTACGTGGGATTGACGACGGCAGCCTGCCTGGCGGAGCTGGGGCATGAAGTATTCTGCGCGGAGTCCGACGCGCAGAAACTGAATAGTCTGAAGAGCGGCATGATGCCATTCTTCGAGCCTCACCTCGACCAGATGGTGGTGAAAAACACCGCCGCCGGACGCCTGGAATTTGGCCGCACCGAAGAAGCGATTGACCGCGGCCAGGCCATCTTCATCTGCGTAGGAACGCCGCCGCTCGATAACGGCGAAGCCGACCTCTCAGCAATTGAGCACGTGGCCCGCGTTATCGCCGCCCGCGCCCATGGTTATAAACTGATCGTGGAAAAAAGCACGGTGCCGGTGCAGACCGGACGCCAGTTGCGCCGCCACATGGCGCGCCACAATTCCAACCAGCTCGACTATGACGTTGTCTCCAACCCTGAATTTCTCCGCGAAGGTTCTGCCGTCGAAGACTTCTTCCACCCCGACCGCATTGTGATTGGCGTGGAAAGCGAACGCGCCGCCGCGCAAATGCGCGAAATCTATAAGCCTGTGCTGGAAGGGAAGTTTGCCTGCCCGGCGCACGTTCAATGCCGACAGGAAAAAGAACCTGTATTTCTGGTCACCGATACCAACAGCGCGGAGCTGATCAAGCACGCTTCGAATTCCTTCCTGGCCATGAAGATCTCTTTTATCAACATGGTGGCCGACCTTTGCGAAGCGGCGGGAGCAGATGTGACTCAGGTAGCCCGTGGCATTGGCATTGACGCCCGCATCGGAGCCTCCTTCCTTAAGCCCGGCATCGGCTTTGGCGGCTTCTGTTTTCCCAAAGACCTGCAGGCCTTTGTGCGCATCGCCGAAAAGTTCGGCTGCGATTTCTCCCTGCTGCGCGAAGTTGAGCGCGTCAACCAAAGCCGCGTTGAAAAATTTATCGAAAAGATCAGAAAAGAACTCTGGGTGCTTCGCGGAAAAAAGATTGCCATCTGGGGACTGGCCTTCAAGCCTGAGACCGACGACATCCGCTTTGCTCCCTCGCTGCAAATCATCCGCCGTCTGCTCGCGGAAGGAGCCATCCTGCAAGCTTACGATCCGCAGGCCATGGAAAAAGCCAAGAAAGAGCTGCCCAATCTTGCCTATTGCCGCGACATATATGAGGCCGCGCAGGGGACGGAAGCAATCGTCCTGCTCACCGAATGGGACGAGTTCCGCAAAGCCGATTGGGCGCGTTTGCACGGGTTGATGGAACGGGCGCTGATCGTAGACGGAAGAAACGCGTTGTCGAGCGAAACCGTGGCCGCGCATGGCTTCCACTACGTCGGCATTGGTGGAATTTCCAGCGTGCCGGATATGACGCCATCGGTTGCTCACTAGTAAAAGGCCCTCAATTTAATTTGCATAATGATTTGTTGATGTTTGTCTCCTCCTTATCCCACTCATGAAAATAGTTT
Source organism: uncultured Acidobacteriota bacterium (assembly GCA_963831435.1). GTDB lineage: Bacteria > Acidobacteriota > Terriglobia > Terriglobales > Acidobacteriaceae > JAICKN01. The sequence goes on along the minus strand of CAWHQK010000089.1, from coordinate 41,855 downwards.
CCATCGTCGGTGCCCGCCCCCAGTTCATCAAAGCCGCCGCGGTTAGCAGAAAACTGCGCGAGCGCCATCAGGAAGTGTTGCTGCACACCGGCCAGCACTACGACTACGAGATGTCCGGCATCTTCTTTGACGGCCTGGAAATTCCCGCTCCGGACATGAACCTGGAAGCCGGCTCCGGCTCGCACGCCGTGCAGACTGCCGCCATGCTGAAAGGCGTGGAAGACGTTCTGCTTTCCGAGCGTCCTGATTTCCTGCTCATCTACGGAGACACGAATTCAACGCTCGCGGGCGCAGTAGCCGCATCCAAGCTCTCCATTCCAGTTGTTCATGTGGAAGCGGGCCTGCGCAGTTTCAATCGACGCATGCCCGAAGAAGTCAACCGCGTCGTTGCCGACCATCTTTCCCAATTACTGCTATGCCCCAGTGATACAGCAATTCAGAACCTCAGCGCGGAAGGCATCACCGAGGGCGTGCATCTTGTGGGCGACGTCATGCTCGATGTGCTGCAATGGGCGCGGCAGAAGATCGCCGCGAAGCCCTCGCAGGTTTTCAGCCGCCTGAACGTCACTCCGGGAAAATATCTTTTGGCCACGGTACATCGCAGCGAAAACACCGACGATCCGCAGCGTCTCACGCAAATCGTGGACGCCTTCAACGCTATTCATGAGCCGATCATCTTTCCCGTGCATCCCCGGGCGCGCAAAGTCATGAAAGATTCCGGCCGCCAATTCGGCCCGCACGTCCAGTTGATTGATCCCGTCGGATATTTGGATATGATTGCGCTTGCAGGGAGTGCGCGGCTGGTCCTCACCGATTCCGGCGGTCTACAGAAGGAAGCCTACTGGCTTCGCGTTCCGTGCCTGACCATGCGCGGAGAGACCGAATGGGTCGAGACCGTGGATGCCGGCTGGAACCGCCTGGTGGGCGCGGACGCAAAAGAGATTACTCATGCAGTGCAATCCTTCGCTCCGAACGGTACCTACCCGGCGCTTTATGGCGACGGGCATGCGGCGGAGAAGTGTGTGAGCTTGCTCGGATAGCCCTCCCCCCTTTTAGATCATGAAGCAAAAAGACATTAAAGTAAGAATCGTCGTAGCGAAGATCACGGAGCGCAGGCATGAATAGCATAACGGACAATTCAAAAGTGAAAGTCGCGGTTGCCGGAGTCGGCTACTGGGGCAAAAACCTGGTGCGAAACTTCTATGAACTAGGTTCGCTGGCCGCGCTCTGCGACGACCGGGAGTCGGTCGAGGCCACCTTCAGCAAGAAGTATTCCGGCCTCAAGTTTTACCGCAAATTCGCCGACGTCCTCGCCGATCCCTCCATCACCGCCGTCACCCTCGCCACCCCCGCCGTTACCCACTACGAGATGGCAAAGGCCGCGCTCGAAGCCGGAAAAGACGTGCTGGTGGAAAAGCCGCTCGCCGTTAACGTGAAGCATGGAGAAGAGCTTGTCCGCCTGGCCGAGACCAAACGCCGCGTGCTCATGGTCGGCCACATTCTGCGATACCACCCAGCCGTGCTCAAGCTGAACGAACTCATCAAAAACGGAACGCTGGGCAAGATCAACTACGTCTACTCCAACCGCCTGAACATCGGCAAAATCCGCACCGAAGAAAATATTTTGTGGAGTTTCGCGCCGCATGACATTTCCGTAATGCTCGCGCTGCTCAACGAAATGCCCAGCAAGATTTCCTGCAACGGCGGCGCATATCTCAATGAAGACGTCTCCGACGTCACCATGAGTTCGTTCGATTTTCCCAGCGGCGTTCGCGCCCACATTTTCGTCAGCTGGCTGCATCCCATTAAGGAGCAGCGGCTGGTCGTGGTCGGCTCCGAAAAAATGGCCGTGTTCGATGATACGGCGGAACACAAACTGGTCCTCTATCCTCACAAAGTCGAGTGGAAAAATCGTATTCCCACTGCCGTAAAAGCAGAAGCCGAAGTAGTTCCTTTAGAAGAAGGCGAGCCTCTGCGGGCCGAGTGCCAGCACTTTATTGATTGTGTCTCTTCGCGCAAATCTCCGGTCAGCGACGGCGAGGAAGGCCTTCGCGTCCTCCGCGTTCTCGACGCCTGCCAGCGGGCGTTGACCGATGGCCCGGTTACACTGAACGCCACCTCTGTCAGCCAGAAAAAAGAATTGCCCTACTTCGTGCACAACACCGCATTTGCCGATGCCGGCGCGGAAATCGGCGCGGGCACCAAAATCTGGCACTTTGCCCACGTCATGAAAGGCGCGCGCATCGGAGAAAAATGCATCATCGGACAAAACGTCAACATTGACGGCGGAACGGTGATCGGCAACAACGTCAAAATTCAGAACAACGTCTCCGTCTATACCGGCACGGTCGTCGAAGACGACGTATTCCTCGGACCCTCCTGCGTTCTTACCAACGTCAGCAACCCGCGCTCACAGGTGAACCGGCACTCTCTGTATGAATCCACCACTCTCAAGCGGGGATGCACTATCGGCGCGAATGCCACCATCGTCTGCGGAGTCACTATCGGGCGGTACGCGTTCGTCGGCGCTGGTTCTGTGGTCACGAAAAATGTTTCCGACTACGCGCTTGTCGTCGGCAATCCCGCACATTCCATGGGATGGATGAGCCGTCACGGCCACCGTCTCGAATCTCCCGACGCGGACGGCGTCATGCGCTGCCCGGAAAGCGGCTATCGCTACAAGGAAGTCAAACCCGGCGTGCTTCGCTGCCTTGACCTGGATGAAGAAGCTCCTTTGCCGGCGGAACTCGAGCGTCGGAAAAAAATCATATCGCCAACTTAAAGAGGAAACCAAGTATGAATGTTCCCTTACTCGATCTTAAAGCGCAGTACGAAACCATCAAAAACGAAGTAGAAGCGGCCATCGCTGAAGTGATCGAGTCGCAGCACTTCATCCTCGGACCGAAGGTTGAGCAGTGCGAAAAGGCCGTCGCCGCCTACTCTTCCTGCTCCCATGCTGTAGGAGTTTCTTCGGGCAGCGACGCTCTGCTGGCCTGCCTGATGGCGGAAAACATCGGCGAGGGAGACGAAGTCATCACCACGCCCTACACCTTCTTTGCCACCGCCGGCGCAATCGCCCGCCTGGGCGCAACCCCGGTGTTCGTGGACATCGATCCCGTAACCTACAACATTGATCCCGCGCAGGTCGCCGCCAAGGTCACGAGCAAAACGCGAGCGCTGATGCCCGTGCATCTCTACGGGCAGATGGCCGACATGGACGCCATCATGCAGATTGCCGACCAGCATAAGCTCGTCGTAATCGAAGACGCCGCGCAGGCAATTGGCGCTGAATATAAAGGACGCCGCGCCGGCTCCATCGGACACTACGGCTGCTTCTCATTCTTTCCATCGAAAAACCTGGGCTGCGCTGGGGATGGTGGAATGATCGTCACCAACGACGCCGCTCGCGCGGAAAAGCTGCGCATCATCCGCGGCCACGGATCCAAGCCGAAGTATTATCACAAGATTGTCGGCGGCAACTTCCGCCTTGACGCGATCCAGGCGGCAATTGTCACCGCGAAACTGCAGCACCTAGACAGTTGGACCGCCGGACGCCAGCGTAATGCGAAAAAGTACGATCAGCTTTTCGCCGCCGCTGGCCTTCCCGCGATTACTCCCAGAGTCGTGGGCAGCCGCCACATCTTTAACCAGTACGTAATCCGCGTTGAGCGCCGCAACGAGTTGCAGGCTTTTCTGCTGAAGAAGGGAATTGGCACCGAAGTTTATTATCCTGTGCCCATGCACATGCAGGAGTGCTTTGCTTATCTGGGCATCAAGCCGGGCGCATTTCCCCACAGCGAACGAGCCGCTGCCGAAACTCTCGCCTTGCCCGTATATCCCGAGGTCTCCGAACAACAACTGCAATATGTGGCGGAATGCGTTACGGAATTCATCCGCGGCAGCTCCGCTTCGCAAGGCTCCAATGCCGGAGAGCCTGCGGCTGCGCGGCGATAGCATCTGTCGCCTCGTAAACTCCGCTATTCACGCGCACTAGCGCGGTTCAAACTGGTCCGCGCTTTCGCTAATTACTCCACTCGGAAATATGAAATCAGTCTGTCAAATCGTTCAGAACGTCTACGACGTTGACTCGCGCGTCCGCCGCAAAGTGGACGCGCTGGTCGCGGCCGGTTATTCGGTGGATGTGCTCGCCCTTCGCGCCCCTCAAGGCAAAAAGATTTACACGCTCGACGGTGCCACCGTGCATACGGTCTCGCTCGGAAAAATGCGCGGTTCTTTACTGCGCTATGCCTACGAATACGTCGTCTTTTTTCTGTGGGCCTTTCTGAAAGTTTCACTGCTTATGCGCCGCCGCCGCTATGCAGTGATTGACGTCAATACCTTGCCGGATTTTCTTGTCTTCGCTGGACTCGTAGCCCGGTGGATGGGCGCGAAGCTGGTGCTCGACATGCACGAGATCACGGCGGAATTCTACATGTCGAAATATGGAATTCCCCCGGACTCATGGAAGGTTCGCCTCCTCAATTTTCAGGAGCGCGTCAGCTTCAATTTCGCCGATTACGTCATCACCATCAACGAACCCATACTGGAGTTGCTGGTTTCGCGCGGCCTGGACGCGAAAAAATCCATCGTGCTCATGAACGCCGCGGACGAAGCCCGCTTCGCGCCGCGTCCGGGACTGGAAAAGTCAGGCCCTCAAACGGACGCCCAGCCGAATTCATTCGTCATGATGTATCACGGAACCCTCACCCGCATTTACGGCCTTGAAATCGCCGTGGAATCCTTCAGCAAAGTACACACGCAAATGCCCGGCGCGGAGTTGTGCATCCTGGGTGGCGGACCCGAGCGGAAGATTCTTGCCGATCTGGCGCAAGAGCGTGGCGTGGGCGATAAAGTCAAACTGATCGGGCAGGTTCCATCGTCTGAAATTCCCGGATGGCTCAGCAAATGCGACGTCGGCATTCTGCCCATCCGCCGCGACGTCTTTCTGGACTTCGCCTTTCCCAACAAGCTGCCCGAATTCATTATCAGCGGCAAGGCCGTCCTCATGTCGCGATTGAAGGCCATCCGCTACTACTTCAGCGAAGAAGCCCTTGCTTACTTCGAACCCAACAATGCCGACGACCTGGCGAAGCAAATGGTGCGCCTCTATCAGGACAGGGCCTTATACGCGAAAATGGCGGCACGGGCCAAGCAAGAATATGAACCCATACGCTGGGATGTCATGAAGCAGCGCTACCTCGTCTTAATCAATCAGATCGCCGGCGTAGCGTCGGAACAAGTCAATCAGCTCCACATCTCCGCGAAAGGCGCATGAGAATTGAGCACTCCTCATCAATCAAGGATGACTGGCAAGGCTTCGGGCACGCAAGCCATCTGGACGTCGGTCAACAAATTCGATCGTTGGCTCACTAGTACCCAGGGCCTCAGTTACGATCCCTATGATGCTTTCGGGACTCGATATGGACGCTGGGCCCGGAGGCTTTATTACCGCAAGAATCCGCTGGGAATTGTTTCGACCGCCCCGCTGATTCTGATGGAGGTGTTGTGCCCCAGCGCACGCGGCCTATTCGTTAGCAAAGATAGATTCCCCACGGCGGATGCGCAACTGGCATTGGCATTTCTGAATTTGTCCGATGCCTCGGGCGAGCGAACAGGGCGCGATGGCGCGACCCACTCCTGGCTGGAAAAGGCCACGCAGTTGGCAAAAGGGCTATTGGAGCAAAACGTGCCGGGCTACAGCGGATTTTGCTGGGGGTATCCTTTCGACTGGCAAAACGTAAGCGGTCTCATGCCCAAGGGCACCCCGCATATTACGGCAACGCCCTATTGCTACGAAGTCTTTACCCGATTATTCGACATCACAGGCGAACAGCACTATCTGGATGTTGCGCGATCAATCGCGGTCTTTGTCTATAAAGATTTAAAAGACACGCCCACCGCCAACGATTCGGCCGCCTCCAGCTACACTCCGCACGATCACAGCAAAGTCATCAATGCAAGCGCGTATCGCTCGTTTGTGCTCTTCGATGCGGCGCGGCGCTTCCAGCAGCCCGGTTATTTTGAAAAAGCGCACAAGAACCTGCGGTTCATTCTTCAAACTCAACGGCCCGATGGTTCGTGGCTTTATGCCATCGACAGTGCTCCGGAAGCGTTTATTGACCACTTCCACACCTGTTTCGTTTTGAAGAACCTGTATAAGATCAATCGTTATCTGCAGAATGAGGAAATCGCCAGGGCCGTTCGCATCGGATATGGATACTATCGGAAGGCGCTGTTCGATTCCGCCGATAACCCGAAGACTTACGCCATCGCGCCCCGTCTGGAAATTATCCAACTGGAAATGTACAACGTCGCGGAAGCGATTACATTAGGGTCCTTGCTCGGAGAAGAGAATCCCGAAGCCTTCGAACTCGCGAAAACACTAGTTGCCCGTCTTATCACGCAGTACCAACTCCGCGCCGGTCATTGGGTGACGAGAATCTATCGCGGGGGCATTCGGCACAAGGTTCCTTTTCTCAGATGGCCGCAATCGCAGTTGTTCCTCGCGCTCACCAATTTTCTGGTCGCAACAGAAAAACAGCAACTCGCCGGGAACCACGCCAATCAAGATCAGGACACCGGACGGCTTGTTTCCCAAAGCGAACGCCGGTAGTAAAACAGCGTTCTTGCTGACTTTTTGAGTATTCAATAAACACATGCGCGCCGAAGTTGACATCCCAAAGAAGATGGCGGAAAGCCCAGGTTCCAGCTCAAGTTCGGGCTTGGGTGTCCCGCCGGGGCCCGGTGCTCCCCGAAAAAAAATTCTTCTGGTTTCCAACCGGGTCATGCACTACAGGGTCTCCGTTTACAACTACTTTCACAGGCGATTTCGCGAATCTGGCTTCGAGTTTTCTGTATTGGCGGACAGGGTCCAGGAACAAAGTCAAACGCCGCCGGATTTCAAGTTGCAGGAATTGCCATTCAATTTCTTGCACTACAGAAAAGCGATCCTTGCGGAAAAGCCCGATGCGGTCATTCTTTTTCTCCGCATGAAAGAAATGATCACCTGGCCCTTGATTCATTGGCTGAAGTTCCGCGGAATTCCTTTTGCCTTCTGGACCAAGGGAGGGAACTGGGATGCAAAAGCGAGCAAGCTCCGTTATCACATGTTCAACTACGCCCACGGAATGAGCGATGCGTTAATTCTCTACGGGGCCTCATGCCTTCGGTATGTAAAGCCGAAGCTCCGTGCCAGAACATTCGTCGCGAACAATACCGTCAATTTTGAAGATTTTCCTTCCGTTACGGAAAGCAAAGAAGAAATTAAGCGCGAATTCGGAATTCCTTTCCAGAAGGTTGTTATATTCATCGGCCGCATGGGCGCGGGAAAGGGTCGCAAACGCGTTGATCATCTCATTGATATGTTTCGTGACCTCGACCGCACTGACGTTGGACTGGTCCTGGTAGGCTCGGGACTGAGCGAGCAATTAAAGGCCGCTTTGAATCCGAAAAACTCACGCTATCTCGGCGAGGTCCACGATCCCAAAAATCTGCAGATCAGTAAGCTATGCAAAATGGCGGATGTCTGCGCCATTCCGGGGCACGTTGGCCTGGGCTTGAACCAGGCCTTTTATTGGGGACTCCCCGTCGTCACTGAAGAATGCGACCACCCGCCCGAGATCGGCTATTTGAAGGAAAACCGCAATGGCTTCGTTGTGCCCCACGATGACGTGGCCGCCTTGCGCGACCGCATTTTTTATTTACTCGATCAGGACGCGGTAAGGGCGGATTTCTCCCGTCATGCCCGCGAGGACATCCTTCAGGAAGCTTCAATCGAGGGAATGTTCCTGGGTTTCAAGAATTGCGTGGAATATTTGTTGGAGCCATAAATCGCTTTTGATTCGGCTTTGCAGTATCTAGATAGATTACGGAGGGTTCGTGAGGATCAGCATTTTTGGCATGGGCTATGTGGGTTGCGTAAGCGCCGGCTGTTTCGCCGAGTTGGGGCACGACATTGTTGCCGTCGAACCTAATCCCACAAAAGTGAGCATGATCAATGCGGGCAAGAGCCCCATCATTGAAGAACGCATGGATCAATTGATTTCGTCGGTCGTCGCTGCAGGGCGGCTCAAGGCTTCCTCCGATTGGTCCAACGCAATTCAGGAAACGGAATTAGCCATCGTTTGCGTGGGCACGCCAAGTCTTGCGAACGGCAACATTGATCTTCGGCACGTGAGCCGTGTTTGCGAACAGATTGGCGAAGCTCTTGCATCCAAAAAGGAATATTTCACTGTGGTAATTCGCAGCACCGTCGTACCCGGCACCGTGCAGGAGATGGTAATCCCAACTCTGGAAAAACGCTCGGGCAAAAAAATTGGAGTGGATTTTGGCGTCTGCATGAACCCGGAATTCCTGCGCGAAGGCACCTCTATTCAGGACTTTTACAATCCTCCAAAAACCGTGATTGGGGAATTTGATACCAAATCCGGCGATAAACTTGCCGAAATCTATAAAAGCCTGCCCGGTCCTCTCATTCGCACCCAGCTACAGGTCGCCGAAATGGTCAAATACGCCGACAACACATTCCACGCGGTGAAGGTCTGTTTTGCCAATGAAATTGGAAATATCGCGCAGGCCATGGGCGTGGATAGTCACCGCCTCATGGAGATATTCTGCCTCGACACCAAGTTGAATTTGTCCCCTTACTATCTGAAACCAGGATTCGCTTTCGGCGGATCGTGCCTTCCCAAGGACTTGCGCTCCATCTCTTACCACGCAAAGGCCCGGGACATTCCTACTCCAATGCTGGGCTCTGTCCTTGAAAGCAATGAACACCAGGTCAAAAAAATCATCAAGAAATTGATGTCGTATAAAGGTCGCTCGCTGGGATTTCTTGGCCTGAGCTTTAAAGACGGCACCGATGACCTGCGCGAAAGCCCAATCGTCGATGTCATCGAAACCATGATCGGCAAAGGATACGCAGTCCGTATCCATGACCGGAATGTGTCCATGGCAAAGCTGATGGGCGCCAACAAGGAATACATCGAAAAGGAAATTCCTCATATCTCCGACCTTCTCTGCGCCTCCCCTGAGGAATTAATTTCCAAAAGTGATGTTCTCATTATTGCCAGCAAGGACAGTTCGTATTCCGCTTTGCTCAAGAATGTGAACGGAAATAAAGCCATTGTTGATCTCGTAAGGCTCTTTACTCCCGAAGACCATCCGCAGACCGAATACTACGGAATTTGCTGGTGAGCATGGCAAACAAGCATTCGAACGAGTGTCGGCAAAAGAATGTCTGACAAGTTGCTGCATATCTCTGTTTGTATCTGCACTTACAAACGCCCTGATCTGCTACAGCGCCTCTTGCGCGATCTCCTGACCCAGGAAACCGGCGGCCTCTTTACTTACTCGATTGTCGTCGTGGACAACGACCATGCGCAATCGGCCCAGCCCGTCGTGAGTGAGTTGGCATCTGGCTCCTCCGTCCCGGTCAAGTATTGCGTTGAGCCGCGGCAAGGCATCGCCATGGCCCGCAATCACGCGGTCGCAAACGCCACCGGCGAATTTGTTGCTTTTATTGATGATGATGAGTTTCCCATCAGAGAATGGCTCCTCCGCTTATTCAGTACCTGGAAACAAAACAGCGTGGATGGCGTCCTCGGTCCCGTCAAGCCGCACTTTAACGCGGACGCGCCCAAATGGGTCATCGAAGGTGGACTGTTCGATCGTCCTCTTCATCCAACCGGATTACAGCTCGCGTGGAGCCAATGCCGGACCGGGAATGTTCTTCTTAAAAGACAGCTTTTTGACGGCCCCACTCCGTTCCGCCCTGAATGCCTGAATGGCGAAGACCAGGATTTTTTCAAGCGAATGATCGAAAAAGGGCACTCATTTATCTGGTGTAATGAGGCTGTCGCGTATGAGGTCGTTCCTCCCGCGCGCTGGAAGCGCAGTTTCCTGGTGCGGCGCGCCCTGTTCCGGGGAGTTTTCTCCCTGCGCAACTATCGCTTTTCGCCCTCCAGAGTGCTGCAATCGGCCATCGCGGCCCCAGCCTATGCGTTGACTCTCCCGGTCGCGCTGCTTTTAGGGCAGGCCCCATTTATGCGTTACGTCTTCAAGATGTCTTATCATGTGGGCAGGCTTCTTGCGGTGGTGGGAATTAACCCAATCAAAGGGCAGTACGTAACAGACTAGACAGGGCACGATCCTTCAATGATTTAATAGTTTTCATACGGAGAGGTCGCCGTTGGTTAAGGCAGCGGCCGGCTTGCTGGCCGCGGTGGGAAACCATCCGAGGGTTCGAATCCCTTCCCTCTCCGCCATTTTCCGCTCCAACCATCCGCCGCATGCCTCCTCGTTTTTTTCCGCGGAAGGGCCTCGTTGCAGCTTTCGATTTTGTCAAAACCGTCACTTATGATTCGGCTTGTCTGAGGAGATGATTTCCATATGTCACTAATTACCGTCTGCGGGATGGAGGTCCGAATTCAGGGAAGATTGCTCCGCTTCGCGCGCCTGGAAGCCGACAAGTTCCACTATTTGGAGGATCCCCAGACACTCGTGGATGCATTGAAAAAGTGTCCGGCGCGCATTGACCTGTTTACCTTCTTGCAGAGACTGCCGGAAACTCAGCCGAAATTCCCTTATCCAATGGAATGGGACAATTTGGCGGTAGTGCCTGTCACTACCTATGATCACTGGCTGAAAGAGCAAATCGGATTCAAAGCGCGCAACAAAGCGAAACAAGCAGAGAAAAAAGGAGTTGTGATCCGCGAAGTTCCTTTTAGCGAAAGCCTGGTGAAAGGAATTTGGGAGGTTTACAACGAGTGTCCTGTGCGGCAAGGCGCGCCTTTTCGCCACTACGGAAAAGATCTGGACACCGTTCGCCGGGAGGAAGCCACTTTTTTGGACACCAGCATTTTTATCGGAGCGTTTCTCGAGGAGCGATTGATCGGTTTCATCAAATTAGTCCACGATCCAGCTCGAGGCCAGGCTGGAACCATGAATGTTGTCTCCATGATCAGTCAGCGTGACAAGGCTCCTACCAACGCGTTAATCGCCCATGCGATCAAGGCCTGCGCCGAGCGTGGAATTCCTTACCTTTCCTATGCGAACTTTGCCTATGGAAAAAAGCAGCGCAGCTCGCTCAGCGACTTTAAGGAACGTAACGGCTTCCAAAAAATTGACCTGCCACGTTATTACGTTCCTTTGACCCGGGCGGGCGCGCTTGCGTTTCAGCTAGGCCTGCATCGCAGATTCGTGGATCGCCTGCCGGAGTCCGTTGCCGCCAGGCTCCGCGATGTGCGGGCGGCTTGGTACAACCGGAAATACCAGTCAGCCACGGAATCTGCATAACCTACTCGGAGAACGATGCCAGGAATCGTTGGTCTTATAACTAAAATGCCCCGTGAATGGGCCGAGCCGCAGCTTCGGCGCATGGTCCAATCCATCCACCATGAATCTTTCTACGGGACTGGGACTTGGGTGGATGAGTCGCTTGGAATCTACGTCGGCTGGGCGATTCCTAAAGGCTCCTTCTCCGATGGAATGCCAATTTGCAACGAACGCGGAGACGTTGTCCTTGTTTTTTCCGGAGAAGAATATCCAGATCCCGGCATTGCACCGCAGCTCAAGCTGAAAGGTCACACTTTAAATCCAACGGGTCCTTCCTATCTTGTCCACCTCTACGAAGAAGATTCTTCCTTTCCTGCGGCCCTGAATGGAAGGTTTCACGGGCTCCTGGTGGATCAAAAGCAGAAAACGGCCACGCTCTTCAATGATCGTTATGGCATGCACCGCCTCTATTACCACGAGTCAAAAGAGGCGTTTTATTTCGCCGCCGAAGCCAAGGCGATTCTTCAGGTCCGCCCGGAACTTCGACGCGTGAATGCCAGGGGCCTGGGAGAATTCATTGCCTGCGGTTGCGTACTCGAGAATCGGACGCTCTTTGAAGGCATCCATGTGCTTCCACCCGCTTCCGCTTGGAGTTTTCAGAACGGGTCCATAAAGCAAAAAGAAAACTACTTTGAGCCTCGGCAGTGGGAACAGCAGGAACTTCTCGATCCCGAATCCTACTACCAGCAGCTTCGTGAAGTCTTCACTCGCAATCTCCCGCGCTACTTTAATGGCCAGCAGAATATCGGCATGTCGCTCACCGGCGGTCTCGACACCCGCATGATTCTTGCCTGGCACAAGTCTGCTCCGGACGCCCTTCCTTGCTATTCCTTCGCAGGCATGTTTCGCGATTGCCAGGATGTCCGCATCGCCCGCAAAGTGGCGAGCGCTTGCCATCAGTCCCACCAGATAATTCCCGTGGGCAAAGAGTTTCTTGCCAATTTTCCCTACTTCGCGGAACGAACGGTGTATCTCACGGATGGCTGCACAGACGTAAGCCACGCTCCCGATCTTTTCGCGAACCAAAGGGCCGCAAAAATCGCGCCCGTGCGCATGACCGGCAATTATGGCGGCGAAGTGCTGCGCCGCGTCCGCGCATTCAAACCGATCCAGCCCGCTGCCGGGCTTTTCTGCCGGGAGATGCTGGACTCAACCAATATGGCGGCCCAGACGTATAAGGGCTTGCTGCAATCGCATCCGCTTTCCTTCGCTGTCTTCAAGCAGGCGCCCTGGCACCACTACGGCCTGCTGGCGCTGGAACAAACGCAAGTGGTCCTGCGGTCTCCCTATTTGGACAATGACTTTGTCCAAACCGTATTCCGGGCCCCCGCTTCCGCCCTTGTGAACAATGACATTTGTCTGCGCTTGATTGCGGATGGTGATGCCGGTCTTCGACGCATGCGGACTGATCGCGGCCTGGGCGGTAGCCGCGGAAAATTCACCCGGACTCTCACCCGCGAATTCCTTGAGTTCACATTCAAAGCGGAGTATGCCTACGACTATGGCATGCCTCAGTCGCTAGCGCGCGTGGATCATATTTTCTCCCGGTTGCACTTTGAACGGCTTTTCCTGGGCAGGCATAAGTTCTATCATTTCCGGGTCTGGTACCGCGACCAGCTTTCCCGGTATATTCGCGAAATGCTCCTTGATTCGCGCAGTCTTTCGCGTCCATACCTGGAACGGAAATCTCTGGAAACCATGGTCAACGGTCATCTAAAAGGGAACCGGAACTATACCACCGAAATCCACAAGCTATTAACACTGGAATTGTGGCACCGCCTCTTCCTCGATTCTTCGGCCAGCTAATTCATGTCACCCCAAATCGCCACCCTCGTTTTCATTCTTGGGATCACCGGCCTTTTCTGGCTCGACCGGAAAGCCAAGGCCCGGCCCTCAATCGCGCTTTGGATCCCCGTAATTTGGCTCTGGATTGTCGGCTCTCGCGAAGTGTCCCGTTGGATAGCAACTTTTCAAGGCGCCATTACCTACGTTTCCACCGGTGAAAATCCCTATCTGGAAGGAAACCCCATTGACCGGATTGTGTATGCCCTCCTGATGGTGCTCGGGGTTGTGGTGATTGTCAGAAGATGGCCGCGCGTACTTCAGGTCCTGCGCGCCAATAAGCCCATACTTCTTTTTTTCCTCTATTGTGGAATCAGTGTTCTGTGGTCTGACCATTCCGACGTTTCTTTTAAGCGCTGGCTTAAGTCCCTCGGCGATTTGATCGTAATTCTTGTCGTGCTGACCGAAGCGGACCCGGTCGCCGCCATCAAAAGCCTTCTGGTCAGGGTCGGATTTCTACTCGCCCCGATCTCCATCCTCTTTATTAAGTACTACTCAATGATTGGGAAGGCATTCAAACACTATGGCTTGGCGATCTATGTGGGGGTCGCCATCACGAAAAACCTTCTCGGCGTAATCTGCTTGCTTTTCGGGCTGGCCTCGCTCTGGCGGTTTATCAATGCCTACAAAGATAAAGGCAACAAAACCAGGGTCCGCCAACTCATCGCTCACGGGACCATGCTTGTAATGACCCTTTGGCTTTTCAAAATGGCCCAATCCATGACCAGCCTCGCCTGCTTCTCTATGGCCGGTGCCATCATGATTGCCACGACTTTTAGCAGGTTCGCTCGAAAGCAGTGGGTCGTTCATTGTCTGGTAGCGGGCGCTGTTTCGGTTGCCGCTGCTTCTCTTTTTATCGGCATTGATCCAAGTGTTCTAAAAGCCATGGGCAAAGATCCCACGCTGACGGGCCGAACGGAAATTTGGAAACTGGTGCTCGGCATGACCGGCAACCCATTGCTCGGCACCGGCTTCGAGAGTTTCTGGCTGCCAGGATGGCGTCTCGACAAAATCTGGGCCGCCTATTGGTGGCATCCCAATGAAGCTCACGATGGCTACATCGAAGTGTTCCTGAATCTAGGCCTGGTCGGAGTTACCCTCCTCGGATCCATCCTTGTCTCCGGATACCGCAAAGTGCTCACCACACTTCGTTCCGATCTTGAGATGGGAACACTGAAGCTGGCATATTTTGTCATGGGAGTGGTTTACAGCTTTACCGAAGCTGGCTTCAGAATGATGGACCCCGTGTGGATCATCTTTCTTTTGTCCATCATGGTACTTCCCCGGATTCGGCGCCGCCCGGATGCGCGCAGACTTGACGTTCATCGTCTGAATTCAAAACCAGCAATTCCTCGGGAAGTGGCAACCGAACCATCGGAAGCACGCTTCGACGCTTTGAAACCATCTGGCAGGTTCCAACGCTTGGTTGAAGGCGATGCCCGCCCCGATGCTTCAATCCTCCCCCGCCTGGGAGACATCTGATTTGAAACCATTGGTCTCAATTCTTATACCTGCCTACAACTCTCAGCAGTGGTTGGGAGATACGCTGCGTTCTGCCATCGCCCAAACATGGGAGCGGAAAGAAATCATCGTTGTGGACGATGGTTCCCGCGACCAGACCCTGGCTGTTGCCCGGCAATTTGAGTCGCAAGGCGTGAACGTCATCGCCCAGTACAACCAGGGAGCGTCCGCGGCCAGGAACAAGGCCTTCTCCGTGTGCCAGGGAGACTACATTCAGTGGCTGGACGCCGATGATCTTTTGGCTCCCCACAAGATCACGAGGCAAATGGAGGCCCTTGAGCGGAGACCCGGGAAAAGAGTCCTGCTGTCAGGTGCCTGGGGACGTTTCCTGTACAGGCATAGCCGGGCCAAATTCATACCTACCGGATTGTGGCGCGATCTTTCGCCGCAGGATTGGCTGGTGTGCAAACTGGCGGACAATGTATTCATGCAAACCGGCGCCTGGCTGGTAAGCAGGGAACTGACCGAACAAGCCGGAATTTGGGATACGAGCTTGTTGGCCGATGATGATGGAGAATATTTTTGCCGCGTCTTGCTCGGCACTGATGAAATTCGCTTTGTGCCAGATGCCCGCGTTTATTACCGCGCTTCTGGGTCTGGAAGCTTGAGCCATCTGGGACGGTCGCAAAAAAAATTTGATGCCCAATGGCGGTCCTATCAACTTCACATCAATCACCTGCAGTCGCTCGAACAAAGCGCCAGGGTCAGGACTGCTTGCCTCACTTACCTGCAGACTTCATTGTTGTACTTCTACCCGGAACGGCCGGATATTGTCGAACAGGCCAAAGAGCTTGCCAAAAATCTTGGGGGGCAGCTTGAGCCACCCCCCTTGTCCTGGAAATATTCCTGGATCAACTCTATTTTCGGCTATCGCACCGCCAAGCGCGCGCGACTTGATCTGCCCTTGCTCAAGGAATCGTGGATTCGATATTGGGACAAGTTACTTTTCCATATCGAAAAGTCAGAACTCCCCAAGGGTTAAAGTCTTACTGCACCACCGCGTTCAGGTCCTGCGGAGGCGCGAGGGTTGTTGGCGGCGTGGAACCTGTGGATTGTCCATAGCAATTTACCGGATTAAATTGCGGGAATCCGTTTGAGTCCTTCGGCGAATTCTGGAAACATAGCTCAGCCGGATTCGCATGAACGTATCCCCCCGGGCCGTTCGTTCCTCCGGTTACGTCAGGCCCGATTCCAGGCCATGCGTTCGAACCCCAGTACGACGGCTTGGATTGCAAATAGAAGCTTGCCGGAAGCGTGTGCGTGGTGCCGCTGTTCCAGGTGAATGTACCGGCTATACAGTCATACACCCCGTGCATGAACATCGTACTGACCGGGGTCGAGGAGCCTGCGCTGTTCTCATTGCTGTTATAGCCAATACGGATGCAATCCGGCCCATTTGCGCCCGAGGCGGGCGATTCTGCGAGCCCAAGCGGGGCCACTGCAAGCATATGCGACGAGCCCGCTATGCTTCCCACCATATTGTTGTAGTACGACAGCGAGTCGAACGAATATGCAAACACTGAGCCATTTCCGTCTTCCCATTGTGCGTTCTGGGGTTGCAATGCACCGCGCGCATTCAGCGGCGGCACATACTGCCGTGAGCCGCTATAGTAATCGCGGAAAACCGTGGTGTGGCTGTTCGAGCCCCAGTAGTCGTCGAGTTCCAGTTTGTCTCCAACGTTTCCTTCCAGAAGATTGTATGCCGGATGCGCTCCATGCCAGTCCATGTCATTAATCATCCAGTTGGTCTGGGACTGATGATAATTTCCCGTCATGTAGTTATACGCAATCACGTTTCCGGAAGCGCCCCATTCCGCCATCACGCTCACGTGCTGGCGCCACATGATGTTGTTTTCGATCAGGTTGGCGCTCGACTGAAGCGCAAGATTCACTTGATTGTCCGTGCCGCCGGGGCCATGGTTAAATCCATCGTGAAAGAAGCTGTTCCGAATTTCATTGCCCAGGCTGTAATAGATTTCCATGTGGGCGTTGTCCGCGAAATTGTCTTCCACCCCCTCCACCCAACTGTACTTCGTGCCCTGCATCTGGATCATCGTCCAGTAGCCAGTGTTGTTGGCGTACAGCTCTAGGTTCTCCAGGCCGCCGCCAACGCAGCCCGCGTTAAAACGATAGGCCTTGGGAGATTGCGTCGAATAGTTGAAATAAAGTGGCGGACGGAAATTGACCGTGCTTCCCGAAACTCCCGTCACTTCCACCGTCTGCCCATAGTCGCCGGGAAAGCCGTTGTTACACCAGGTGCAGCTTCCACCTGTGCCGGCTTCGGTCATATAACTGAAGTCGTTGCCGGTAATCATCAGCAGTTGACCAACGGAAATACCGGAGCCGCTGACCGTGATGCTGCTCGAACCCTGCGTCGCTCCTCCCGTAATCGCATTCGCCGTGCCTGTGCTCGGAGAGGTGACGGAGCCAAAAACGACTAAACCGGAGCCGCCCTCGCTGCTGCTGAATCCCGAGAGAATCGTTGATTCGGTCCCTGAACCTCGCAGCGTGACGTTGCTGGGAATCACGATCTGGCTGTTGATGCGAAACGTGCCAGCCGAAAGAAGCACAAAATGTCCGGAGCCGCACGAATTGAGCGCGCTTTGAATGCCGGACGTTGCGTCCGAAGAACCATTGCCAAAACTAGATGCTTGAATTGTGGAACCACATTGCGTTCGATTGGTTGGAATACCACCCGGTATGCCAGCCTGGGACCAGTCAACGGCGCGCGTCGGGTCTAGAATGCCAGACCATTGCTGCGCGTAGGAAAAAGCGCAAAGGCAGAATAAAATCGTTGGAAACAGCAACGCCTGTTTGCGTATCATCTTGTACCTTTTAGTCCTTCCTAGGGAAATCATTATCAACGGCAAAATGGGACGCGACAAGGCCCTGAGGTGCAGCGGCGTTCGGCAGGTTCCAGTTCTCACGAGTGCGACCTCTCTGGCGCGGTTCAAGCGCCCATGTTGCGGGGGGATTAGAAGCCACTGTAAACCCCTCAACGTTGGGCGAACCGCTCAAGTCGTCGCCGGGAACGCATGGGGGAGTGCAGCAAACATATTGTGCGCGTTGCGAAGGGCTTAATGGCAGATTCCAGAAGGGCATGGTAGGGCGGGAGTACATGCCCGGAAGTACATGCCCTAATAATACGTCCCTTCGTGCTTTTCAGCCCTTCTTTGCCGGCTTTGCTGGCATAGTGATGCAACATCTCGGCAGCCCAAAAAATGACTAAAAACAGAGTTATCACCTGGCTTGCCGTCGGCCTGTTTTTGCTGGTCGGCCCGCTCGCGGCCTTCGCAACCGACGTAGTTTTTGTTCAGGGCAAACGGTCCCATCCTGTCGAGCAGGAGACGGTCGAGCGGCTGGCGGAATTCTACGGCCTCAACTTCCAGGCCCTGCAGCTTGGTCCCGCGGCTGCCACAAGCCAGTTGATTGCACGGCTGAAAAATGCTAACACTGTTGCCGTATTTCTTCCCGAGGATGCCCTTCCCCTGCTCAACAGGGATCAGGTTGAAGCGTCCCTGCAACGGCCGGCGGACGCCCCGGTCCCAATCTTGATCTTTGGCATTACCGGTGATGGAGACGCGAGCCAGCTGAACTTGTGGTCGCAAGACCATCTAAATAGCTGTACGTCGTTGCCGGGATTCCTGCCGAACAAATTGAAGGCGGGATATGCCGGGTCATTGACACAAGTGCTCTCAGGCGCGGAATTGCCTGCCGTGGCGTCGCCAATCTGCCGTCTGAACTTTCAACCGGGGCGCGGCCTCGAACCCGTGCTCACGGCGCAGGCCCCGCGCGAGGATGCCGCGGTTTTATTGCACGTTCAAACGAAAACATCCGAGCTGTTTTTCGCTCCTCAGATGAAAACGTTTGACAGGTCCCGGCTAGGTAATTCCTGGGATTTGTCCAAGGATTTCTCTTCGATAGCTCCGGCCGTGCTTTTCCTCTCGCACGCCGCGGGAGACTACAAGTGGCATACCGATGGCCACTATGCCAATTTGACGATTGACGACGCATGGTTGCATCAACCGTTCGGCAATCTTGACTATTCCGCGCTGCTCGCGGAAATGGAGAAACATGACTTCCACACTACCGTGGCTTTTATTCCCTGGAACTTCGACCGCAGCGATCCTGGGTTGGTGAAGCTGTTCCGCGAACATCCCCAGCGGTTCTCGGTCTGCGTCCATGGAAATAACCATACGCACCGTGAGTTCAGCGATTATTCCACCAATCCATTGTCGAAGCAGATCGCCGACATTAAGCAAGGCATCGCGAGAATGGAGCGCTTCCAGTCGCTTACGGGAATTCCTTACGACAGGTTTATGGTCTTTCCCCAGGGCGTCGCCCCGCAACAGACCTTCGTGGAACTCAAAAGGTATGGCTTCTTAGGCACGGCGAACTACTCAAACATCCCCATGGACGTTAAGTCTTTTCCCGCGGACCCAACATTTCTGCTCAGGTCCTACACGGCGAATTACGGAAATTTCCTCAGTTTTTTCCGGCTCCCGGTTGAAGCCGACGTTACCCGGCTGGAGATCGCAATTCAGGCTTATATGGGCACCCCGATGCTCTTCTATGGCCACGAAGACCTTTTCTACTCCGGCGCCAGTGCATTTAATAAACAGGCGGATTTTGTAAACCGAATCCAGCCGGACACCAAGTGGTCGAGCCTGGGCGAGATTGCGCGTCATTCGCAGCTTATACGCCGCCGGCAAGATGGCGGGTCCGACGTATGGATGCTCTCGGATGAAATGGAATTGAAAAATCCAGCCGGCAAAGAAATGACGTTTCATATTCAGGCGAAAGAAGATCCGGGAATCGATCCTGCCATGACGATGGATGGCAACCCCGTGGTTCCGGAACGGCAAGGCGATTTATTATTGCTTCAGGTTGCCATTCCTGCCGGGCAAACCCGGAAATTCCGGATTGCCTATGCCAATGATCTCGACCTGGCGCACCAGGACATCCGCAGGACCAACTCGCGCGCGTATGCGTTGCGCAAACTCTCTGACCTCCGTGATATTTACTTATCACGGTTCACCTTAGGTCACTCCATCACGCGGTTTTATTACGCTCACGGCTGGAACCACGCTGAACAGCGCGTGGAACGCAAATGGTGGGTCGTTCTTCTGCTCCTGGTGGTAGGAATTGCGGGAGTGCGTTATCAGAGGCGCAGGGGCAGAAAACGGTCCTAGAAGCTGGCGGAGCGAATTTGCATTTCGGCGATTTATCTCCCATAAGGCTAGCTCAAAATGGCGAACATGCGCTGCCAACAGATTTATCTCAAATGCCATTATATGCTTGGACTTACAACGTCTGAAGCTTGTCATCTAAAGGAGCAGATACGAAGATAAAATTTATTGCACGAGTAAAGTGCCGGTTTTAAGGCTGAAGCCATCTTCATATTTTTAGAGCAGGCATTTATAAGGCAACAATTTTTATGGGGCGACAGTCGAGGACCGATTTAATGACAGCAGCCATTCTATTTTTCAAAGCAATATTATTTCCATGCAGTTCCTAGATGGCTGTTTGGGGACCCTTTGAAGCCATTCGACACAAACGGTAATTTCAAGCCCCTCTCTGAAGAAAAGGGGAAGCTGCGGAAACTGGCAGTGCAGGGTGCGGGAACGTCGCTGTTTGCAAGCGGCGCCGGCCTTGCCATTCAGATCATCTCGACGATGGTTCTGGCGCGAATTCTCGTGCCCCAGGACTTCGGAGTTGTGGCGATGGCCACGACTTTTAGCCTGCTCCTCGCCAACATCGGGCTGAACGGGATCACCGAAGCCGTCGTACAGCGCGAGTCACTCAGCCATGCCGTGGCCAGCAATCTGTTCTGGATCAACATCGGCGTGGGGCTTCTTCTCACTGCGGGATTTGCGGCGAGCGGATCCTTGCTCGCCAGGTTCTACCATGATGCAAGAGTCGCGGCAATTGCTGTCGGCGTTTCCGTCACCATCGTTGTCACCAGCCTCTCAGTTGTCCATCTCGCGCTGCTCAAACGGGCCATGCGTTTCCCGTCCGTATCTGTCAACGATATCTGCGCGCGATGCATTTCCGCACTTATCGCAATCGTTCTCGGGTTCGCCGGATGGGGATATTGGGCGTTGGTCGCTGGAGTCGTTGCCTTACCCTTAAGCACTGCCATTGGAGCCTGGTATTTGTGCCGATGGGTCCCCAGCCTTCCACGAAGGGCCGAGGGTACAGGCGAGATGGTGGTTTTCGCGGTCCATACGTATGGCTTTTTCGGCATCAACTATTGCGCCCGCAATCTCGATAACTTCCTCATCGGATGGCGCTTCAATGCCCAGGCGCTGGGTTTTTACAAGAAGGCATATGATCTGTTCGCGCTTTCATCGGGGCAAATTTCGTCTTCCCTGACGCTTGTTGTTTTGTCCACCCTCAGCCGGCTGAGCCGGGACATCGCGCAATACAGGCGATATTTATTGCGCGCCCTGGCGGTCCTGGCATTTGTGGGAATGGCGATTGCCGCGGATCTCACGTTAGTTGGAACAGATCTCATCCGTCTATTGCTTGGCCCCGGATGGGAAGCCTCAGGACGTATTTTTACCTTCTTCGCTCCCGGCATTGGGCTCATGCTCATCTACGTCACCTATGGATGGATCCACCTTTCCATTGGTAGGCCGGATCGACGTTTGCGCTGGGGAATCGTAGAGTTTATCGTCACAGCAATGCTTTTCCTTGTGGCCCTTCCCTGGGGTCCGGACGGGATCGCGATTGCCTGGACTGTTTCCTTCCTGGTATTGCTGGTGCCTGCATTCTGGTATGCCGGGAAACCGATCGGCTTTGGTGTTGTGCCGGTGCTCTCCACTATCTGGAGGTACGCTGCCGCAGCCTTGCTCGCGGGGTGCGCGTCCAGCGTCGTCGTGCGAAAAATCCCATTTCTACTCGCGATGGGCGGAGCAAAGGGAGCTTTGATTCGCGTTTTGAGCGTTTCTGTGCTGTTTGTGTTCCTATACTTGGGCGCCGTGATCATTTTGTTTAGCGGAATCACTCCTCTTACGCAGTTTGCGGGACTCATCCGGGACATGTTGCCCCGCCAGGTCCGCGAAACCGCCCGCAACGGTCGTAAACTTCGATCTTGCGAGTTCGAATATAGGCGCCCCACAAGCGACCGCCTCTTCTACCACTGGACTAGACAGGACACGTTGAAAGTTGTGTAGCACGGCGCAAGAGTTTGGCAATCGTTACTTTCCATGCCAGTGCACATTACGAACCCGCTTTCAGAAAGTCGCTGGGAGGATTTGGTTGCGCGTCATCCCCGATCTTCGGTATTCCATCAAAAAGGCTGGATGGAAGCGCTGCTCCGCACCTATGGGTATGAACCCCTTGTGTTGACGAGTTCACCGGCCGGGGAACCATTGCAAAACGGAGTGCTCTTTTGCCGGGTATCAAGCTGGCTGACGGGAAAACGTCTGGTCTCGTTGCCGTTTTCCGATCATTGCGATCCGCTGTTTGAGAATTCCGAGGAATATGACGCAATTACCAGCTGGCTGCAAGCGGAACGCGCGCGCGAAAACTTAAAATACGTTGAGCTGCGCCCGTTGTCTGCGGCACCACTCGAAGAAACCGGATTTGGATCCAGCCATCAGTATTGGTTGCACAAGCTCAACCTGAACAACAGCTTGGAAGATATTTTTAAGCACTTTCATAAAGACTCGATCCAGAGGAAAATCCGTCGGGCGGAGAGAGAAAAGCTGTCCTGCGATTTCGGTCGCAGTGAGCAACTTGTGCAGGATTTCTACCGGCTTCTTTTGATCACCCGCAGGCGCCACCATCTGCCGCCACAGCCGCGAAAGTGGTTCCTGAATCTCGCGGAATGCATGGGGCCTAAAATGCAGATTTTGGTGGCCCGTAAAGACGGGATCGCGGTCGCGGCCATGCTCGTTCTGAGCCATCGAACATCGGTGGTTTATAAATACGGTTGCTCGAATGATAAATTTCATCACCTCGGAGGCATGCCATTCCTGTTCTGGAAGCTTATCGAACAGAGGAAAGCCGCGGGGATGGAAGAAATTGACTTTGGCCGATCTGACCTGGATCAGGAAAGTCTAATTACGTTCAAGAATAGATTTGGCGCACGAGGCCAGTTGCTCACTTATTATCGGTATCCTGATGTAAAAAGAGAGGAAATCGCCGAGCATAAGGCATTTCGGCGATTTTTATCCATTTTGCCAGACACGGTTTTGTCCGCAACGGGACGCTTGTTGTACCGGCACATCGGATAGCGCCCGTTGCGCGCGATATATCCAGGCTGTTTATGGCTGCAGATGACATGCTGAACCAGTCGGTCTCTGAACATTATCGGTGCCCTGAAAACTTCTTTGATTTTGCGCTGAATGGTAGGCCAGCAAACGAAGAGGGTTATTTTCGGTTCGGTCCGAATGCAATTTGCTATGGACATGCGGCACACGCCAGCAAGACACCGGCAGTTTCTAGACTTTACGACGCTTTGGCGGATGTTGTAACCGACGAATCACGCCTCAAATTGCCCTTCAGTCCAACGGAAATCGTCGACAATTTGCGTTTGGAACGTTACCTGACCAATCGCGGTATTCGTGGACGCTGCGAAGACGCTTTACGTCGCCTCTACTATTTTTTGCGTCCCTTTACGAATTTATCCATGCGGAAACAGGTGCAGAAATTTTACGCCGGTGACTGGAAAAGTCGCGCCTTCCCGCAATGGCCGGTAGACTGCACGGTGGAAAATCTCCACGAAGAGCTTTTGTTGTTGTCCATGAAATGCAAGCGCATAGAAAAAGTTCCATTTGTATGGTTTTGGCCGAAGGGCGCCCGCGGCTGCGTAATGGTCACCCATGACGTGGAAACTCGCAAGGGTAGGGATTATTGTGGCAAGCTGATGGACATGGATGATGCGTATGGAATTAAAGCATCATTCCAAATTGTGCCTGAAAAACGCTATCCAGTCTCAGGGGAATTTTTGGAAACGATTCGCGCCCGAGGGTTCGAAGTTGGAATCCAGGATTTAAACCATGATGGCCGGCTTTTCGACAACAAAAAGCGGTTTCTGCGGCGCGCCGAGAGCATTAACCGTTATGCGAAAGAATACGCGGCCCAGGGTTTTCGCGCCGCCGTGCTTTACCGGAAGCCTGATTGGTACGGTGCGTTGAATTTTGCTTTTGATCTTTCCATGCCGAACGTGGCGCACACGGATCCCCAGCGGGGAGGCTGCTGCACGGTCATGCCATATTTCATCGGAGACATTCTCGAATTGCCGGTTACCACGACCCAGGACTACACGCTGTTCTTCCTTCTGGAAGAGTATTCCGTTGAGCTCTGGAAAAGGCAGTTGGGGGCGATCCTTGGAAAGAATGGCCTGGCGACATTTATTATCCACCCCGATTACGTGATCGAATCTAAGGCAAACGCTGTTTACCGCAATCTTCTGGACTACCTGCGAACAGTCAGGGAAACACAGGACGTATGGTTCGCGCTTCCCACCGATGTAAATTCCTGGTGGAGGGCCAGGAGCAAGATGTCCGTGGTCCAGGATGGAAGCGAATGGCGCATTGTGGGGGACGGTGCGCAACAAGCTGTGCTCGCGTATGCGAAAAACGTAAATGGCAGGCTGGTCTACGATTTAACCAAGGCATCGAGCGCGCGAGTTTCCTGACCGTAACTGCTTATCCATATGATTTTCCATGAGACAAGACTAGCCGGCGTTTTTGAAATAGAGATCGAGCCGAAGGGCGACGAACGCGGATTTTTCGCGCGCACCTGGTGCCAGCAGGAATTTGAAGACCACGGGCTGAATTCGCGATTGAGCCAATGCAGCGTTTCGTTTAATACACGAAAAGGGACGCTGCGTGGCATGCATTATCAGTCAGAACCATACGCTGAAACCAAAGTCGTGCGGTGCACGCAGGGTTCGCTGTTCGATGTGGTAGTTGACTTGCGCCCGAAGTCGCCAACGTTCAGGCGGTGGATCAGCGTGACCCTGACCGCGGCCAAGCGAAATATGGTATATGTGCCAGCGGGTTGTGCGCATGGGTTCCTGACGCTTGAGGACGAAACTGAAATTGTTTATCAGATATCAGAATTTTTTAAGCCTGAATTGTCACGCGGAGTTCGCTGGAATGATCCCGCCTTCAATATCGGATGGCCGGCGAAGGCGGAAATAATTTCAGAACGCGACCGCACCTATCCCGACTTTCACTGAAACATGAATCTGCTAAAAGATTTCGACCAGCAAAACCCACCGGAGTCTGGCCGGGAACTGCATGGTTTCGCGGCGAAGCTTTATCCCATTTGCCGCAGCATTACTGGCGATGGAATACGGCAGACGCTGAACATCATTCAAGAGCAGATTCCTCTTCAGATCTCGGAAGTGCCAACAGGCACTCCGGTGTTTGACTGGAGCGTGCCCAGGGAATGGAACATTCGTGATGCGTATGTGAAAGATTCCAGTGGAAAGAAAGTCGTAGATTTCCAAAAATGCAATCTGCACGTCCTGAATTACAGCTCGCCCGTGCACGCGACCATGCCGCTCAGCGAACTCAAGCCACATCTTGCCACGCTGCCTGACCATCCTGACTGGATCCCTTATCGGACGTCTTATTACAAAGAAGACTGGGGATTTTGCCTTTCCCACAAGCAGATGTTGACGCTTGAGGATGGCGACTATGAGGTTTGCATTGATTCCACGCTGGCGGATGGAGACTTGACTTATGGCGAGTGTTACCTGCGCGGGCGATCCGACGAAGAAGTGCTGATTTCATGCCATGCCTGTCATCCTTCGCTGGCAAATGACAATCTGTCTGGACTGAGCGTGGCCACGGCGCTGGTAAAGTTTTTGTCCGGCCGCGATCTCCGCTACTCCTACAGATTCGTTTTTGCTCCTGGAACGATTGGCGCAATTACCTGGCTGGCAAAAAACCAGCAGGGAACAGGTCGCATTCGCCACGGTTTGGTGCTAACAGGCATTGGGAACGAAGCGAATTTCCACTACAAGAAGAGCCGCCGGGGCAACGCCTTAATTGATCGAGCGGCGGCGCACGTTCTTCGCCAGTACAGTAACGCGCCCGAAATCCTGGATTTTTCGCCGTACGGTTACGACGAGCGCCAATATTGCTCACCTGGTTTTAATCTTCCCGTCGGCTGCCTGATGAGGAGTGTCTGGGGGACATTTCCTGAATATCACACTTCCGCGGACAATTTGGATTTCATTCATCCGGAACAATTGGCGGAATCACTGCGAGTTTGTATCGGAATCGTAAATGTATTGGAAAATGACCGGAGCTATCGCAATCTGGCCCCTTTTTGCGAACCGCAGCTGGGAAAGCGTGATCTATACCGCTCCACGGGCGGCGAAGCCATTGGAACGGAAATCAATGCGCGCTTGTGGGTGTTGAACTTTTCTGACGGCGAACACTCCCTGCTCGAGATTGCTGAACGCTCGGGAATTCCGTTTTCCACCATCAGCAACGCAGCGGAGCTGTTGTGCGAGCGGGGACTGTTGTCCGCCGTGGAAAACAATCGCGAATAAAAATGTTGTGGATGGGCGGAGAAGTCCCGGATTCGCGGAACTTCGGTACGCGAAGCACACAAGTTCAACCACAAACTTTTGAAGTTTTCTTGTTACTAACGTGTATTGAAGTTACAGAGACTGCATGCAAGCATCGAAGAGTGTGAAAATAGTGGAATTCCATGGCCTTCCAGAAGGATCCCGGCCAAAGTCTGTAGATATTGTCGTGGTTTAACCTATCCAACTAAATTATGAGGCCAGATTATAAGTGACGACCAACTGTGATGTCGTAATTATCGGTGGGGGACCCTACGGCTTGTCCATTGCCGCCCACCTTAAGGCGCTCCGGGTCGAGTTCCGGATATTCGGCAACCCCATGCATACATGGCAAACTCAGATGCCCAAAGACATG
Source organism: uncultured Acidobacteriota bacterium (assembly GCA_963831435.1). Classification (GTDB taxonomy): domain Bacteria; phylum Acidobacteriota; class Terriglobia; order Terriglobales; family Acidobacteriaceae; genus JAICKN01. Next base: position 15,246 of record CAWHQK010000089.1, on the reverse strand, counting down.
CATCTCAAGTCTGAAGGCTTTGCCTCTTCTCTCTCCGATCCCGATTCGGCATTTACTCTTGAAGATTACTGCAAGGAGCAGGGACTTCCTTATTCGAGTCAGGGGTTACCGGTTCCGCTGGCGACCTTTATTGCGTACGGCCGCAGGTTTCAGGAAAAACTTGTTCCCATGCTCGAAAATAAACTTGTTACTGAGCTGGACCTGTCTTCCCAGGGTTTTAAGGTCAGTCTGGAAGACGGCGAAGTGATTTTGGCAAAAAAAGTAGTGGTGGCCACGGGATTGAGCAATTTCGGATATGTCCCGCCAGTGCTATCTGGGATTCCCGAGGAATTGCTTACTCATAGTTCGAAACACAGCACGCTGGATCGTTTCCGGGGACGTGAGGTGACGGTAGTCGGCGCGGGAGCGTCCGCGCTGGACCTGGCGGCCCTGTTGAATCAGGCTGGCGCGGCGGTGCAGGTGGTGGCCCGCAAGCCTGTGATTCGGTTTCATGATCCGCCGGGAAAACAGCCACGTCCACTTTTGCAGAGGATGCGGTTGCCTACTACGGGAATTGGGCCAGGATGGAAGTTGTTTTTCTGTTGTCGCGTGCCGCATTGGTTCCGCTTTCTCCCTGAGCAAAAGCGCCTTGAAGCGGTGCGAAAAATTTTGGGTCCGGCGCCCGGATGGTTTATTAAGGACCAGGTGGTGGGCAAAATACCTCTTCATCTTGGACTTGAAATCAACCGCGCCAGCGTTCAGAACGGTCGCGTGTCGTTGCATGTGACGGGCCGCGATGGCGCGTTTCAAACGATTACCAGCGATCATGTTATTTCAGCTACCGGCTTTCGGGTTGATCTCAGGCGGCTCGGATTCCTGAGTCCGGAAATCCAAAATGCGGTGCGGATGCTCGAACATGCGCCTATACTTTCCTCTTATTTCCAATCCTCGGTGCCAGGGTTGTATTTTGTAGGCACAGCGGCGGCCAACAGTTTCGGACCTCTTATGCGATTTGCCTTCGGGGCGGGATTTACCGCGCCACGCATTTCGCGGCATGTGGCAAAATCGGTTGCTCGCAGTTGAGCGACTGATTTGCTCAACGCCTCTCTCTTTCGATTGTTGCATTCTGAATTGTTTTCGGACCACACAAGGCATGGGACACAGGGAACCGGTGTGAAAGAGTCATTGATGGAATCCCCGAGAATTCTGCTCACTGATACGGACCGGCGGTCTGCGACCGCGCGTCTGGCCATCAACCTTGCGAAGGCCGGCTGTGAGCTGTCCATGGTTTCGACCAGCGAGCATCCAGCACTCAAGACCCACGTGATCCAACAGGTTTTCTCCTACAGCGGTCTTCGGCCTCTGAACGCGCTGCGCAAGGCAATCGAGAAATACAAACCTGCATTGATCATCCCCTGTGATGATCGTGCCGTCCAGCATCTGCACGAGTTACACGCCGTCGCTTGCAATCAAGGCACGAGCGGCGACAGCATCGTCGAGGTGATTGAACGATCGCTAGGGGCGCCCCAAAGCTATGCCACGGTATCTTCCCGTTATGATCTTCTCACCGCAATGCGAGAGGAAGGCGTCGCGGTGCCTGAGACTTCCATCCTAAAAACCAAAGAGGACCTAAGGGCCTGGCAGCGAAAGCAGGAATTTCCATGGGTATTAAAGGCCGACGGAACATGGGGAGGCCGCGGCGTGAGGATGGCGAATTCCATGGAAGAGGCGGAACGATTTTTCTTAGAACTTAGTCGTCCTTTTAAGCTCAAGCGCGCTATCAAGCGGCTTGTCGTGAACCGCGACCCTTTTTGGATAGCGCCATGGTGGCATGGTATCGGTTCGTCGGTCATCATTCAGGCCTATATTCAGGGGCGAGCGGCCCACTGCGCGGCCTTTTGCTGGAAAGGGAAGGTGCTGGCTGGAATCAGCGTTGAGGTGGTCAGTTCCGAGGGACAGACTGGACCAGCCAGTGTGGTACGGGTGATCGAAAAACCCGAGATGATGATGTGCGCGGAAAAAATCGCGCGCCGATTCGGCATTTCGGGCTTCTTCGGGTTGGACTTCATGATCGAGCACGAAAGCCAAGCTGCCTACCTGATCGAAATGAATCCGCGCTGTATCCCGCTTTCGCACCTGCAACTGGGAAAAGGGCGCGACCTGATTTCTGCGCTGTGGGCCCAATTGACTGGCCGTTCCGCGCCCGAGACCGTCCCGATCACTGGAAACGACTTGATTGCCTATTTCCCGCAAGCCTGGATTTGCAAGAGTGAGTTTTTGGAATCAAGTTTTCACGATGTTCCCATCGAGCAGCCCGAATTGATCCAGGAACTGCTCACGCCCTGGCCTGGTCGTAGCCTGCTTTTCCGTATGTTGAACTCCATCTATCGTTTATCGGAAAAATCGTCGCCCAAATCCAACGCCAAAATAATGGCTTAGATGTATTATCTTATTGAAACAAATATACTTAGCAACCCCTTGCTTTGCGGGGAATCCTTGGTTAAAATACGGTTTCTCCCCTTCTGGCAGTGTTCCCCCCGACGTGAGATTTGCGTGACATAAAAGCCGCAATTTTCGCATTTATTTCTGAATTCGATATGAATCTTCTGACAGGAGTCGCATGAAAGTTTTACTTACCGGCCACAAGGGCTATATAGGGACTGTTGCCGCAGAAATGGTGCGTAACGCGGGCCATGAAGTCACTGGTCTGGACACGAATTTGTTTACCGGTTGCGATTTTGGCAATGCGGGCGCGACAATCCCGGAGATCCAGAAGGATATCCGCCAGCTGGCGTTGAGTGACGTGCAGGGTTTTGACGCGGTCCTGCATCTGGCAGCCTTGTCGAATGATCCATTAGGCAATCTGGATTCTGATCTGACTTATGACATCAATCATCGCGCAGCGGTGAAGCTGGCGGAACTGGCGAAAAAGGCCGGCGTGAATCGCTTTGTGTTTGCTTCGTCGTGCAGCACCTACGGCGCGGCGGGCGATGACTTTTTGACCGAGAGCGCGGATCTGAATCCCGTGACCGCCTATGGCGAGTCCAAAGTTTTCGTGGAGCGCGACGTGGCCAAACTGGCGGACGCGAATTTCAGCCCGACGTTCATGCGCAATGCGACCGCTTACGGAGCCTCTCCGCGGCTGCGGCTGGATATTGTTCTGAATGATTTCGTGGCGGCCGCGCTTACGAAAGGGAAAATCCATATTAAAAGCGACGGCACGCCGTGGCGTCCCATTGTGCATATCCGCGACATCATCGCGGCCATGCTGCGCGTTCTGGATGCGCCGAAAGAGACCATCCACAATGAGGTTTTCAATGTCGGCGATACCAAAGAGAACTACCGCATCAGCGAATTGGCGGACATGGTGAAGGCAACCGTGCCAGGCTGCGAAATTGAATACGCGCCGGGCGGCGGCCCCGACAAACGCTGCTATCGCGTGAGCTGCGACAAGATTGCCCGGGTCCTCGGTTTCAAAGCGCAATGGACAGCGCAAAAAGGCGCGGAGGAGCTTTACCAGTCCTACAAATCCGGCGGAATGACGGCGGAAGACGTGGACAAAGGACGCTACATCCGCATTCGCAATATTCAGCGCCTGCAGAACGCGGGAAAGCTGGATGCGACCCTGCACTGGATCGGGCAGCCTGAAGCAGTGCTTGTTTAATTTTATTTCTAAAAGAGGCCTATGACTTCGACCACCGTTTGTCCGGACATTCAGCAGGAAGCCGGAACAAAACTCTGCCGTTTTTGCGGCGCCGGATTGCAGCAGACATTCGTTGACCTGGGACTGTCTCCGCTGTGCGAGACGTATCCTTCCGCGGCTGATTTGAATCACGGCGAAATGTACTACCCGCTGCACGTTTATGTGTGCGGTAAATGTTTTCTGGTGCAGCTGGAAGAATATGAGAGCGCGGAAAACATCTTCAGCGACTACGCTTACTTTTCGTCATTTTCGGATTCATGGCTGAAGCACAGTGAGAACTACGCAAAGAAAATGGTTTCGCGGTTTGGCCTGGGTGCGCAAAGCTTTGTGGTGGAAGTGGCCAGCAACGATGGATATCTCTTGCAGTACTTCGTGAAGAAGAACGTCCCGGTGCTGGGCATTGAGCCGGCGGCCAACGTCGCCAAGGTCGCGGTGGAGAACGGCGTTCCCAGCCTGGTGGAATTTTTTGGCGTGAAATGTGCGAAAAAGCTCGCCGCGGAAGGGCGCTCCGCAGACCTAATTTTGGGCAACAACGTCTTTGCGCAGGTGCCGGACCTGAACGACTTCGTGGAAGGGCTCAAGATCATGTTGAAGCCCGAAGGCGTGCTTACGCTGGAATTTCCTCACCTGCTCAAGCTGATCGAAGAAAACGAATTCGACACCATTTACCACGAGCACTTCTCATATTTTTCGCTCTTCACGACCATCAAGATCATGCAGGCCCACGGCCTGAAGATGTTTGACGTGGAAGAGCTGAAATCGCACGGCGGGTCTCTGCGTGTGTATGCGTGCCGCGCCGAGAGCAAGACCCATCGCATGGAAGCGAACGTGGAAAAAGTTTTGAAAGAGGAAGAAAAGGCCGGGCAGACTTCGCTGAAGGGATATGAGAGCTTCGCCCGCCAGGTGAAGGAAACCAAGCTGGCGCTGGTGGATGTGCTGCTGACCGCCGCGAAGCAGGGCAAGAAAGTGGCTGGCTACGGAGCGCCGGGTAAAAGCGCGACGCTGCTGCACTACTGCGGCATAGGGAAAGACCTGATCGAGTACACGGTGGACCGCAGCCCCTACAAGCAGGGAAGGTTCCTGCCGGGAACGCGGATCCCGATCCATCATCCCGACAAGATCCGCGAAACCAAACCTGACTATGTCGTGATCCTGCCCTGGAACCTGAAGGACGAGATCATGAAACAACTGGAGTTTATCCGCGAATGGGGCGGGCGCTTTATTGTTCCCATTCCGAAGGCGGCGATTTATTAAGCTGGCCGGGGGCGAGGTGAATCTATGAAAGTCGTCCTATTCTGTGGCGGCCTGGGGATGCGGATCCGCGACGCAGAAGAAATTCCTAAGCCGATGGTGAATATCGGGCAGCGTCCGATCCTTTGGCACGTGATGAAGTATTACGCTCACTATGGCCACAGAGATTTTATTCTTTGCCTGGGTTACAAAGCGGAAGCAATTAAAAACTATTTTTTGAACTACAACGAATGCGCTTCCAATGATTTTGTTCTGTCGCAGGGTGGCAAGAACATTGATCTGGTGAATCGCGATATTCATGACTGGCGCATCACATTCGCTGATACTGGCATTAATTCCAACATCGGAATGCGTTTGAAGGCGGCCCAGAAATATCTGGAGGGGGAAGAAGAATTTCTCGCCAACTACAGTGACGGTCTTAGCGATCTGCCGCTCAATCAGCAACTAGACCATTTCCACCTGCAGAACAAGATCGCCAGCTTTTTGTGCGTGAAGCCCAATATTAGCTATCACACTGTTTCTGTCTCATCAGGCAATGGGAGTCTGGTTACCGACATTCATCCCATGACCAACGATGGTCTGCGCATTAACGGCGGCTATTTTATCTTTAAAAAAGAAATATTCGATTACCTCCACGAAAAAGAAGAACTGGTCATTGAGCCCTTTCAGCGGCTGCTAAAGAAAAAGCAGTTGATTGGATACAGTTACGACGGTTTTTGGGAGAGCATGGACACTTTCAAGGACCGGCAGCACCTGGAAAGCCTTGCCGGCGGCGGTCTGGCGCCGTGGGAAGTGTGGAAAAATAATGGAGGCTCGGGCCGCTAACGCCGATCGACGTTATGTTCTCCATCGCTTCATTGCAAAGCGGCCGTCCTCTCAAAGTGCTCTGTATTGGCTGCCATTCCGACGACATTGAGATTGGATGCGGGGGCACCATCCTGCAATTGCTTTGCAATAACTCCACTCTCGAGTTTACCTGGATGGTCTTCAGTTCGGGAGGAAGTGAGCGGGAAAAAGAAGCTCGCGAATGCGCGGTATTGTTCCTGGAAAAAGCCAAAAAAAAAGACGTGATCGTAAAGGACTTTCGCGACGGGTTCTTCCCCTTTGAAGGCGCGAAGATCAAAAGTGTTTTTGAAGAGGAATTGAAGCGGTGCGCGCCGGACATTGTCTTTACCCACAATCGCAGGGATGCGCACCAGGACCACCGGACGGTCGCTGATCTGACCTGGAACACATTCCGCAATCACCTGATTTTGGAATACGAAATCCCAAAATACGATGGCGATCTCGGCCAGCCGAATTGTTTTGTACCCCTCCCCCAGGAAATCTATACCAGGAAAGTGGACTGCCTGATGAAAGCTTTCCGTACCCAGCAGGACAAACGCTGGTTCGAACCGGCAACGTTTATGGCGCTCATGCGGCTGCGCGGGATGGAATGCAACGCGCCTAGCGGATACGCGGAGGCATTTTACTGCCGCAAGATGGTGCTCTAGTTACTGGAACGAAGACCTGAAGAATTCCGAATGAAAGACCTAAAAGAAAAAACGATTCGCGGCGGCTTTGCCAGAATGACGGCGCAGGCCGCGAACTTTGCCTTCCGCATCGGCTCGCTCATGGTGATGGCGCGCCTGCTGGGGCCAACCGACTTCGGCCTGGTAGGAATGGTGACAGCTTTCACCGGAGTCCTGAATCTTTTCCGTGACTTCGGGCTCTCGACCGCGACGGTGCAACGCGAAAATGTCACCGATGATCAGATTTCCACTTTGTTCTGGGTCAATGCTGCTGTTGGGTTGCTTCTCGCCGTGTTCGTTCTCATATGCGCCCCTCTGGTGGTCAGGATTTATCACGAGCCCCGGCTGTTGGGAATAACGGTGGTCATATCGTTTGCATTTTTATTTAACGCACTCGGAGTGCAGCACTCCGCCCTTCTGCAGCGTCAGTTGCGATTCACCGCTTTGGCGATCATCAATGTCATTGCATTGCTCGCCAGCACGGTCATAGCCATCACTATCGTCGAGCTAGGGTTTGGATATTGGGGCCTGGTGGTCATGACGGTGACGCTGCCCTTTGTGACCACCGTAGGCGTCTGGATCGCCGCCGCCTGGATTCCCGGAAGGCCGCGCAGAGGAGCAGGCGTCCGTTCGCTCATTCGCTTTGGCGGCACCCTGACCTTAAATGGGTTGGTAATGTACGTTGCCTACAACATGGAAAAAGTTCTGCTGGGGCGCTTTTGGGGTGCCGAAGCCATCGGACTTTACGGCCGCGCTTATCAATTAGTTAACGTTCCCACCGATAATCTCAATAGTTCGGTGGGAGAAGTAGCATTCTCCGCTTTGGCCCGCGTGCAGAATGATCCTCCGCGGCTCAGAAATTATTTTCTAAAGGGCTATTCGCTGGTATTGTCCATGACCATACCGATCACCATCATGGGCGCATTTTTTGCGGAGGATCTGATCCGAATCATGCTGGGTCCCAAGTGGAATGCGGCTGTGCCGATTTTCCGTCTGCTTGCTCCAACTATTCTTATTCTTGCCATGATCAATCCACTTTCCTGGCTCATGTTTTCTTTGGGGCTCGTGGAGAAGAGCTTGAAAATCGCGCTGGTACTCGCGCCCATCGTGATGGTTGGATATTTGTGCGGGCTTCACTACGGCCCCAAAGGGGTTGCCCTGGGTTATTCAACAGTTCTGGTTTTGTGGGTGATTCCCCACGTCGCCTGGAGTGTGCACGGCACGCCTGTTTCTTTACGTGACATTCTGGTTACGATTCGCCAACCACTCGTATCCGGCATGGTAGCCGCCGTCATTGCGCTCGCTGTGCATCATTTGTGTGTTCCCTTTATGTCCGCGCTTCCGAGGATTTTAATAGAAGGTTCCGCGCTGATGGCCATTTATGTATTCATGTTGTTTTATGTGATGGGGCAAAAAGAGTTTTATATGGGGCTTCTCCGAGGATTCCGCAAACGGAGCCCGATGGAAGAAGAAGTGTTAGTGCCGGTTTAGCAGGAATGAGGAACACGCAATGAGTATAGTGTCGCAACCGTTGGTGAGCATCGTAACTCCTGTTTACAACGGGGCGGAATATATTGCGGAGTGTATCGAGAGCGTCCTGGCACAGACATATCGGAATTGGAATTATGTCATCGTGGATAACTGCAGCACGGATGACACGGTTGCCGTTGCCCGCAGTTATGCTGCAAAGGACTCGCGAATTCATGTGACGGAGAACCAGCAGTTTCTGCGTGCAGTTCAAAATCACAATAATGCGCTTAAGAAAATTTCGGCGGAGAGCAAGTATTGCAAAGTTGTATTTGCCGATGATTGGCTGTTTCCAGAATGTCTGGAAAGGATGGTGGCCGTCGCGGAGGAAAACCCATCCGTCGGACTTGTGGGTGCATACTGCCTGGAAGGTACACGAGTAATTTGCGCTGGATTGCCTTATACAGATCGGATCGTTAGTGGTCGCGATATCTGCCGGAAGCACTTATTAGATCAGCTATATGTCTGGGGAACCGCTACGAATCTGCTCTATCGTTCCGACTTGGTCCGCGGCGATGATGCTTTTTTCAATGAACGAAATATTCACGCGGATACAGAGGTCTGTTTCAGGCTCCTCAAGAATTGTGATTTTGGATTTGTGCATCAAGTCTTGACGTTCACCCGGGTGCGGCAAAAGTCACTGAGCGCGATGTCCAAGGACCTCAGTACCCACTACGCGGGTGCGTTGCGTTACATTCAGGCTTACGGGCGCGATTATTTAACCGAAGAAGAATTCAAAACCTGTTTCACCAACCACGTGGCCGCATATTATCGATTTCTTGCTAAGAGCAAGTTCACGAGACGCGATATAAAGTTTTGGGACTATCACAAAGCCAAACTGATTGAGGAAGGGGTTGGATGGAACAGAACCCGGTTGGCTGGTGCGTTATTTTCGGTGACTCTTTCCGCTCTCTTGAATCCAAGGGATTTGATTAAGAACATAATTGCGCCGAAACAATGGCCAAATGATGAGCGCTGGGAAACTTCCAAAGAGTTGCCCTTGTATAGGCAGTCTATGAGGAGAAACGGTCCTAATGGATAACAACTGGTTTGGACGAAATAAGCTGGATCTGAAAGCAGGAGATTGGGTAGAAGTGCGCAGCAAGGAAGAAATCCTTGGAACTCTGGATAGGAGCGCCCAACTCGACGGCATGCCGTTCATGCCTGAGATGTTTGCTTTTTGCGGTAAGCGCTTTCAGGTCCACAAGAGAGCGCACAAAACCTGCGATACGGTTTTCCCGATCCGCGGGCGCCGCGTGGATGCTGCCGTCCACCTTGAAACGCGCTGCACTGGCCAGGCCCACGAAGGATGCCAGGCCGGCTGCCTGATCTTCTGGAAGGAGGCGTGGCTTAAGCGGGTAGACAAGGGATCCGGCATCGCGGTTTCCTCTTTTGTGCCTTTGCAAAATCTCGGGAACGCCGCGAAGTGCGCTGAATCCGATGTGTATGCCGCGACTCAGATAGCTGGTCCCAGCGGCCCTACCTTTGTCTGCCAGGCGACCCGCCTGCCATACGCGACCCGGGATCTCAAGTGGTGGGACATTCGCCAGTACATTGAAGATTACAGTTCCGGGAACGTGGGCTTCGGTCAGGTCCTTTCTGGACTGATCTACTCAGCGTATTACAACCTCAGCAGGGCCGGCATGGGTTTGGGTCGCCCGATGCGCTGGCTTTACAACAAGGCGCGTTTCCTATGGAGAGGGTCTTTGTGGCCCCGGACGCCCGGCGTCATCCCCGCAGGACAACCAACGCCAACCGCGACGCTCAATCTGCAGCCGGGCGAATTGGTCCGCGTAAAGCAGCACCAGGAGATCCTCAGTACTCTGACCACTGACAATCGAAACCGCGGCATGACATGGGATGCCGAATTAGTGCCATATTGTGGAGGAACGTATCGAGTCCGCACTCGGGTCACCAAAATCGTTGATGAAAAGACAGGAAAGATGCAGGAAATGAAAAACCCTTGCATCATCCTGGAGTCGGTCGTCTGCAAATCACGCTACAGCGGCTGCCGGATGTTTTGCCCCCGTGAGATTTATCCGTGGTGGCGCGAAATTTGGCTGGAGCGGGTAGAAGCAATGCAGCCGAACCAGGCAGAGCAGGATGTTTCCCATTCATGCTCAAATTCCGTAGAGATGACTTCAGCCTGACGCATATAAGCTGCCTGTGCACGCGGCGAGAAACCAATCTGGGGACGATTCAAATTTCGAATTCCGTTCGCGCCATTTCCACGATTGATCTCCCTATCGCCAGTGACGCCGTTGCAGCCGGCGAAGGCACGTTGTAGACGTTTAGAGTGTTCCCCGCGCGGTCAAACTGAAAGTCATCCACCAATGATCCGTCCGGGCGCACCGCCTGCGCCCGCACTCCCGAACCATCCGCAACCAGATCCTCGCTTTTAATCTCAGGAAGCAGCCGCTGCAATGCCTGCACGAACGCTCGCTTGCTTAGTGAGCGATGCACTTCGCCCATCCCGTAGCGCCAGTATTTTCCCGCCATGCGCCAAAATCCGGAATAGCCCAAAGTGCCGGCCATGTCCCTCATGCTGAAATCCCTCCAGCGGTAGCCTTCCCGCTTGAAAGCCAGCACGGCGTTCGGGCCTGCGTCCACCCCGCCGCGCACCCGCCGCGTAAAATGCACGCCTAAAAAAGGGAAGCGCGGGTCGGGCACCGGGTAGATCAGCGACTTCACCAGATATTCCTTTTCCGGAATTAAATCGTAATACTCGCCGCGAAAGGGAATAATCCTGACCCCCGGTTTTTGTCCCGCTAAGCGGCTGACCGAGTCGCTGTGCAATCCCGCGCAATTGACCACATACCGCGTGGCGAATGCTCCTCGGTTCGTCTCCACCACGGTTTCTGCACCACGCTGCGTAAAGCCTGTTACTTTCGTCCCGACGCTGACCGTCCCGCCTTGCTGTGCTACGACCTCCGCGTATTTTTCCGACACCGCCGCGTAATCGGTAATTCCAGTGGCTGGCACATAGATGCCGCGCAGGCCGCTGCAATGCGGCTCAATCTCGCGGATCTGCTCGCCATTCAGCGGCCTCACCCCGCTCAAACCATTCGCCTCTCCGCGCTCCAGCAACGTTTGCAGCCGCGGGAATTCCTCTTCGCTCGTGGCCACAATGACCTTTCCGCAAATCTCGAAAGGAATGTTGTGCCGGCCGCAGAATTCCACCATCGCCCGCGCTCCTTCCACGCAAAGACGCGCCTTCAGCGAACCCGGCTTGTAGTAGATTCCAGAATGAATCACGCCGCTGTTGTGGCCGGTCTGGTGTTTCCCCACGCGGTCTTCTTTTTCCAGCAGCAGCAGGCGCAGTTGTGGGAAGTGTTTGGTCAGGTGCAATGCCGTTGCCAGCCCGACAATGCCTCCGCCTACCACCACGATATCGAAACGCTGATCAGTCATAGCAATCGAAGAACAAACGTTAACGTCCAAAAGCCAGTCATGATTTTATCTGCGTGCGCTCTGTACACGGTTCACTCAATATGTTCATCTCGCGCAAAGCTCGATGCGCTGGATCATTTCATGGCATACACTGGGCCTTGCTGAGGATGAACAGGGTCTACGCGCAATTCTGCGTAATTTTTCTCGTTTCGCTTGTCCTATGGCGGACGGCGATCGAGCAAACCTTCGCCCATGCTCTGTACGACAACCAATACACGTACATTCTGCCGATCCTTCCAATAACCGCGGCCTTTTTTTTCCTGGAGCGAAGAAGCCTTAAACCTGTTCTAACGCGACGTTCCGTCCTTGCATCCATAATCTTCTTTGTGGCCGCACTGGTTATTTTTTTTATAGCAAAGAAGCCCGCGATCATTGCCGCGGAATACCAGCTCACCCTTGCCATGATTGGACTTGTCCTCTGGTGGGCCGCTTCTTTTATCGTCTGCTTCGGCCTCCCGACTTTCCGGATTTTTCTGTTTCCTGTCTGCTTCCTCTTCTGGCTTGTTCCCTGGCCGCAATCTTTTCTCGATTTGCTTGTCCGTTTGTTGCAGCATTATTCGGCTTCCGGCGTCTCCTGGGCGTTTCAACTCTTCGGGATTCCCGTGCTACAAAACGGCGTCATGCTCAGCATTCCTGGCTTGACCATTGAAGTGGCTCGCGAGTGCAGCAGCATTCGCTCCAGTATTTTTCTGCTCCTCAGCAGCATGGTGCTGGCGCAGCTATTCCTTCATTCCGTTACGCGCAAAACCATCGTGGTACTGGTGTCTGTCCCGCTGTCGGTGGTGAAAAATGCCGTGCGGATATTCACACTTTCCATGCTGGGAATTCACGTGAATCCAGGATTTTTGACAGGGCCACTGCACCACCGGGGTGGGATCGTCTTTTACGCGGGCGCTTTGGGGGCGGTGTTTCTGCTGATTTATTGGTTCCAACGGCAGGAGGCGCATTCGCCCCCGCCCAAAGTTCTGGAAGTAGCAGCCCGATGATCGTGTCCCTGCGGGGCTTACGGGACGATGGCCGTTGTCTGGTTTGAGAACGCGCTCTCGTCCGAGGATGAATCCACCGAAGTAGCCACGTAGTAATACGTTGTGGCGCCTTTTACGGTCGAATCCGTATAAACGGTGGCTGTTTCCAGTGAGGGATTGATCTTGGTGTAGGGTCCGCCTGAGGCCGTTCCCCGGTATACGTTGTAGCCCGATACGGGAGAAGAACTGGCATTCCAGGAAAGCGTGACATTGTGCGACGTGGTCCCGGAGGAAGAGGTACCCGTTCCAGTCAGCGATTCTTTTAGGCTCGGATCAGAGGCATTGCTGGCATAGGTCACGCTGCCCGGCGTGCTTCCCGCAGTCGTGGGAGCGAAAATCACCGTAAGCGGTACGGTCTTCCCTGAGGTCACCGTAAGAGGGAATGAGACGCCGCTCAGCGTGTATCCCTGGCCATTCCAGTCAGCGGCGGAAATCTGCACGTCGCCATTTGTGGCCGATAACGTTGCCGTCAGCGATTTGCTGGCACCTACAGCCACACTGCCAAAGCTCAAGGTACCGGGCGTAACGGCCAGCGTCCCTTGCTGCGGGTTCGGGTTCGATCCAGAACCGCCGCCAGTCGGCGCCACTGCGGCATTGGGGCTTCCCACCGTGCCAGCGCAGCCAGCCATCCATATTGTCAAAAACAGCACTGGCGCTAGTCGATATAGGGGGGTCTTCACCAAGCACCTCATGCAACGGATTATCGCGGTCCTAAACTGTCTCTACTAGAGTCCTTCGATACATAGTCCTTGCGGACAGGTAATCCCTCACCTCGGTAACCATGATTCGGAATCGGGAATGCTATTTATCCGGGCCCTAAAATTCATGTGGCCAAAAGGGCCGGGAAATTTTGACACGCAACGATATACGGGAACTTCACGTCTGCAACATGAACGTTACCTTCTTTGCAGAGAAAGCCACTTTTGTTTTCTAGAGCTTCCAACCCATTTGCAAACTAGTAACCACCCGCGGTGGAAAACTCGTTCTTGCCACGCCTTTTTAACGTTCAAGCCTTTTCCGGGAAATTTAAGGCGTAGGGACAACTGCTTGTACCTCGTTCGACGCCGAACTCTCCGACCCCGCGGAATTCACCGCTTTCGTCACGTAGTAATAGGTGCTTCCGGCGCTGATCGCGCTGTCTGTGTAGAGCGTGGCCGTGTCGGTTGAGGAGTTCAGCTTGGTATACGGCCCGCCAGATTTCGCTCCACGGTACACGTTGTAGCCAGCTACGGAAGAAGTACTCGCTTTCCACGTAAGACTTACACTGTGGCTCGGCGTGGATCCCGATCCTCCGGAGGAAGCTCCTGTTCCCGACAATGTTTCCGTAATGGACGGGTTACTTGCGTTACTCGTGAACGATGCCGTGCCTGACGCTGCTCCGCTGCTCTGTGGCTTGAATGTGAGTGTGACGGAGGCGGTCTTGCCTGCGGCAATAGTCAATGGCAGCTTAATGCCGCTCATGGTGTACTCCGCGCTATTAGTGCCCGCGGATGAAATTACAACGCTTGATCCGCTCGCGCTCAGCGTCCCGATCAGGCTCTTAGTTGTGCCCACGGCCAGGCTGCCAAAGTACATAATTCCGGGCGTGACTGCCAGCGTACCCGCGCCCACTCCGGTCCCTGAAAGGCCAATCGTCACTTGGGGAGCGCTGCTGATCACAGCCACGCTTCCGCTGCTGCTGCCGCTTATTTTTGGCGCAAATACCACTTGGAAGGTATAACTGTGACCCGCATTCAGCGTTACAGATCCATTGATGCCGCTCACGCTGAATCCCGTGCCGCTGACCCTGGCCGAAAAGATCGTGATGCTGGTGCGGCCAGTGTTGCTCAACGTCAACGGGATTTGCTTGCTGCTGCCATCCTGCACCGAGCTAAAATTCAGCGAAGACGAACTCGCGCGCAAGCTGGACGGCTGATACCAGCGGAAAAAAGAAGTCTTCTGCTGCGCGGCCAATGCTTGAGTGCCAAAAAACAATCCTGCCGCTGCAGTTAGCAACAGAACTTTGCTCGAGAATCGGGGGAGGTTTCTCATGGTTTAAGTTTCCAGAAAAATTCCCCAACCATGAAGATTCCAAAGGGGCATGCAAATACTCATTGGTTTGCATACCTCTCCCATCCGTCAACTGCCTGAAGCGCAGTGCCGCAGAGGTAAAGAGAACGAAGAAAAATATTGTTAAAATCAGGCTTCCATTGCCATGCACATTCTGCACACCGTCGGAGCACGTCCGAATTTCATGAAGCTGGCGCCTGTCTGGCGCGCCCTGCAAGGACATGCTTGTTTCCGTCAGACCCTGGTGCATACCGGGCAACACTATGATCCGGGTATGTCAGACATTTTTTTTCAGCAGCTGGGCATGCCCGCCGCGGACGTGAATTTGGCGGTTGGCTCCGGTTCCCACGCGCAACAGACGGCGGACGTGATGGCCCGCCTTGAGCCCGTGGTGATCGAGCGCAAGCCCGACCTGGTATTGGTTTACGGGGACGTAAACTCCACAGTCGCCGCCGCTCTGGTTTGCTCCAAGCTGCACATCCGCGTTGGTCACGTGGAAGCCGGCCTGCGCTCCGGAGACCGCGCCATGCCGGAAGAAATCAATCGCCTGGTTACTGACCAGCTGAGCGATTTGCTTTTTACGCCTTCCGAAGACGCCGACGCCAATCTTCAGCGCGAAGGAATTGCCCCCGAAAAGATCTATCGTGTTGGCAACGTAATGATCGATTCTCTTGTGCAGCTTCTTCCCGCTGCGCGTGAATGCCCGGCAAACGGCTTCCCCGAAAAATATGTTCTGGTCACTCTGCATCGC
>CAWHQK010000088.1:0-18535 GCA_963831435.1 uncultured Acidobacteriota bacterium | reverse complement strand
CTCAGATTGCGTTTCCTGGACTTTCAGGTTTTCGTTGATCGAGAGAGTTGTGAGCTCGCTGGTAACCTGCTGCGCGATATAGGGGTAACGCGATGAATAATAAATCTTGAAGTTGCTTAAGCTCTGGTCCGGGGCACGCACCAACTCAATCTGGATATCCTTTTTCATCATTTCAACCAGTTCATCCGGGGAGTAGCGGGCGCGATCATTGCTGTACAGGTTGAATTGATCGATGATGTGCAACAGCCGCGTACGACTGAGAATTTGTTGCGTAATGCTATCCAGGCGGTCTTGCAAACTGCTCGCAACGTTTGAAGGAACCAGGCTTGCGGGGACAGTGGCTTCCTGCACGATGATCAGCTCGCTGGATCGATAGACCGAGGGCATAAGCCAGCCCGCGATCCACACCGCAAACCAAACTGCGAAAAAAGGAATAAGGAAATACCAGGCCCGCCGGCGCACGATTCCCACATAGCGCATCCAGTCAATGCTTTCCTGGTTTTCCTCGTTTTGTTGTTCGAAATCCTCTGGCATGTTCTACCTTCCCAACGGTCGAGCGAATTGATAAGAAATTGAGATCCAGCCGCGGTCTGCGTTCGGGTTGTTCGAAATCGCTCCAACCGAACCGTAATGCTGGTTAACCCTGTTGTACCCCAGTTCTACTCCGAAATGCGGACCAATCAAACGTTGCAGCGACCCGCCTAAATACAAGGTATGCCCTCGGGTCTCAATCTGCCCCCCCGCAGGCTGCAAGACGTTGTTGAGGCTATAAGTACTCTGCAAACTGCCGGTCAAATGCGGCGTAAACTGATGACGGAAAGAAATATTGCCCGTGGAGGATTTGACCGCGCCTTGCAGGCCTCCTCCCGTACTGATGCTACGAGAAATACTAATGGCCAAACTGTTATTTATACCCTGCAAGTGAAATTCCCCACCTTCTGTGGGAGACCATCCAATCAGAGCGGGAAGTCCGAATCCCTCGGTGTCTGCATATTGCGCCCCACCGAACAAAGAAAATGACGTTCTAGCCCCTAAATAAAGAGTGTAAAAGGCCGTCTGGCTTTGGACTTGTGTTTCTAGCCCTGATGAATGAGCCAGCATGTCCTCAAAATTGTAATGGACGCCAAAATAGTGCTTTGCCCCGAGACGGTAGGAATAAAAAGCCTGCGCACCGCGAACGCTCGAATCGGACAAGCCCGGGAGGGGCGAATTACCCAGGAAATACAGTTCGTAGGAATCTCCGCCTACTCCCATCATTGCGTTTGGCGCAAATTGATACGTAATCTGACCACTACCACTGTTGCTGAGCGTGCTGACTAATGGTGGAACCACGAGAAAAGATGGCGCCTGCCCGAGGTTCAAGCCATCCCCAACAGTTCCCGGCTGCAAGAAGCTCGAAAATGATGGAGTCTTAGCCAGAACATCCTGGAGACTGAGAGTTACATGTGGAGACAGCTCATATTGGAAGTTGGTTGAGAAGTCATGATTTACTTGATCTTCAGAGCTAAATCGTTGGTAAAACGTAAAACCTGGACTGTAACGCAAGTCCCATCGCAGCCGTGAGCGGGCCATATCGAAGGCTATATCTGGGGTAATTGTGTAACTGGCATCCCCTTCTGCTGGAGAACTGGTAAAAATATTGTCGCTGTAAGATCCTTCTACCGAGATCCCCCCCGCAGATAGTTCGATCTCTGCGATTCAGAAGTGAAGGCCACAGAATCACCCGTGATGCTGACCGGTGGCGGAGCTATCATCGCCTGGTCATTGCCTCCAGCGGGCACACCAACACCGGAGGTTTGAGAACGGGCCGGCCATGCGGACCAACAATAAAAATGAAAGAATCAAAGTTCTGGTCATTTTGAGTTACGGTACGACAATGGTGTCGTCGGAGTGGAGCTGAATATTCTGCTCCGGGCTTTTCCCAGTGATCACATCTTTGTAGTTAAACGGCATTCGCTGGGGCTGACCCAATGCATCTTTCCTCAAAATGTAGACCGATTTCTTTTTTGCGAAATCGCGAAATCCCCCAGCGAGAGCGATTGCATCGAGAACAGTCGTTGAGCTTACGAGGGGGTAAGAGCCGGGTTTGGCCACCATTCCCAATATATTGAATTTCTGGCTTTTGCTTTCCTGGACCATCACCGTAACTTCAGGATCGGAAATATAGGTCTTCAGTTTGGTGGTGATCTCTTGCTCCAATTGCATGGGCGTTCGACCGCTGGCCTGAATTTCCCCAACCAGAGGCAGCGATATCTTTCCATCAGAACGGACAGGAATGACGCGCGAAACATCGGGCTCTTTCCAAACGTTGATGGAAAGCATGTCGCTGGCTCCGATGATGTAGGCCGCGTCGTGCGGCTTGGTGGTTTGAGCGGAGCTGGAATCGGGTTCCGCGGCTGCGGGCTGAGGACCGCTCTCCGAACTCTGTGCGAATGATAAAGGCGTCAATGCGAAACAACACAGCAACAGAAGGACAAAGCTCACGCGCTTATTAGCGTACGTTTCCATAGTTCTATCCTCATAATTCAATTTCGGTTTGGCCAACTGGGGAATCGCCACTCTTAATTCCCGTGGCCATTCGGCTTCGTGCCGTTGCTACCCATCACGGGGGAGAGAAATCTGACAGGAGTCATATTGTACTGCTGAATCTTATAAAGCAAGGTGCGATAGCTTACCTGCAGCAAGCGAGCGGCCGCCCGCCGGTTCCACTGGGTCTGCTCCAGGGCGGTCAAAATGGCGTTGCGCTCGGCTTCGCCCTTGACGTTCTGTACCAGGGATTTCAGCCCTGAATTGCGTTCCCCACTGGCTTCTTCATTTCCGCGCACGGCAATGTCATCCCCGGTGGCGGGAAAGGCATGCGCCGCCACGCGAATTCCGCTTTGCAGCTCTCCCACAGCGGCCTCTTCATCACGGGTAACAAGATAGCGCTTCACGAAGCTCTCCATCTGCTTCAGATTTCCCGGCCACGCATAGCGCTCACAAGCTTCCAGCAGCACGGCTGAAAATGGGGTGGGTTCCAAGCCGTAGTGGCGCACCAGCTGATTCATGAAATGGCCGAGCAACAAAGGAATCTCGCCGCGGCGGTTGCGCAAAGGCGCAATGTGCATGGTGAAGGTGCTGAGATGGAAATAAAGGTCTTGCCGCAAAGTATGGTCCGCGAGTGGGGCTTCCACATTGACGTTGCTGGTGGCAATCAGGCGCACATCGAGTTTCCCGCCGCCTTCGCCATTTGCGGCGGTAAGCTGCTTTTCCTCGAGAATGCGCAATAGGCGGCCCTGCACGCCGAGGGGAATTTCGGAAATTTTGTCGAGAAGGATGGTCCCCTGATGGCACAGCTCAAATTTGCCCGGCCGGCCGCGTCGCATCCCAGACGCCACGCTGCCGAAGAGTTCATTTTCCAGCAACTCGCCACCGAGCGCCGCGCAATTGACTTTCATGAAACGGAAGCCGGAACGGACAGAAAGCTTGTGGATCAAGCGGGCGAGCGTCTCTTTGCCGCTGCCGGGTTCGCCTACGATGAGCAGAGGAACATCGAGTTGCGCCAGCAAATCTGCTTGCGCGCGCAGGCGGTGCATAGCGGCGCTGGCGGCGATGAAGATGCGGCCTTCGCCGATTTCTTCTACTTCTTCGGGAGGTGATTTCGAAATCGCCCTCCGGGCTGGCGGGTGGCAAATGCCGTTTGATAGCGTCTTCCAATTGCGGTTCGGTCAGGGGGCGCACCAAGTATTCCTGGGCCCCCAGGCGGATCGCTTCAGTCTTTTGCAGGATGTCATGAGAGTAGGCAAGCACGAGGACCGATAGTTCAGGGCGAACGCGATGCAGCCAGCGTAGCGTATGCAGGCCATCCCCATTTTCCCGGCCCAAATCGAGCAAAACCAAATTCGGGCGAGCGCCCGATTGAACGCGCTCCAGCGCATCCCACCCACTGTCGGCGGTCTGCATGTTCCAGCCGTTGGCCATGGCAACAGCTGCCAGCAAATCCAGCGAAGCAGTTTCTTTCCCCACGACGAGAAGATGAGGAGCCTCGGCGGCATCGGCGCCGTTTGCAGCTTTGGGATTTATGTTTGGAATGCTAGAGATGGAAATCACCCGGCATGCCGGGTCCTCGGAACCTCAATCAGATCGCTTCTACGTCGTAACCTTCAATTCGCACCGCCATCGAGCGCTGGATGACGTCAATGGAAATCACCAGCATGCGCTCTCCGCTTCTGGCCACCAGCACGCCTTCCACGCCCGCCAGCGCGCCGCTTTTAATTCTTACCCGCTGACCGATTTTCAAAAAAGGATACGCGGCGAATGGCAACTTATTGGCCAGCAAGGTTTGAATGGCGTCAATCTGTTCCTGCGGAATCGGCGTGCCCACACCCTGGACGCCAATAATCTGAAATACTCCATCGGTGCGGCAGACTCGCAGGCGCTCTTCATTGGTGGGAGCGCATTTCACAAAGACATAGCAGCTGAACAATGGCAATTCGACAATTTTTTTGCGGTCGCTCCAGCGATGTTCTTCCCGAACCGTGGGCAGAAACGTGGGAATCCCCTGTTCTTCCAAGCGGTAGGCAACGACTTTTTCATGCCGGGAGCGAGTCTGCACGGCATACCAGTTTCCAGTGTCCACTGTTCTATTTTGATCTACCAAAGTGAAATTGGAAAGTTGGCTCTGGAACATAGCTTCGCCCTCTGAGTCACATGTCGCTATTTGACCCGGATCGGACACCTAAGTCCGCGCTTCAATAATGGGGAGGAATACTGCTAGGGGGGTTGTGAACCAATGTTGCAGTACTACGTTAACGGTAAATGCAAAGTGCTGCAAGAGGTTTTAAATCTTAGTGAAATATTTCTTTGCCAGATAGGGTAGTTCATGCTACAACGATAAGCGGTTAAGACTAGAGAACTTATTCTCTTTCCAGCTTGGTTTCTTTGGTAATATGCCATGATAACGGTGGTAATCGGTGATTCAAGTTACACATTCTAATTGAATTGACCATGAAGCGATGGCAGCACCGCGCAGTAGGCGGAAGAATACGCAATTTTCCATGGATTGCACAATTGCAACCGATTGCATACCTATGCTAACAATTGCAACATTATGGTCGAGACGGCACTCCTGAAGGCACCATAAGACAGAGCTGGCAAGTTAGATTTCCACAACAGATTTCCTCAATATGCAAACGCAGAGTCCCATTGAAATTAACGTTCTAGTCGCCGACACGACCCGTATGTACACCGAAGTGTTGGCCGATGTCTTGGGGCGCGACCGGCAAATCAAAGTAGTAAGCGCAGCTCCAAATGCAAAGAGCATTTTGGAAAGCGTCAAACAACACAAGAACCTCAACGTTGTGGTACTTGGGTCGCATCTGGATGAAATCCCGTTGCACGGAATTTCCCTGCTACGTGAGATACGCGCCCTGTGCACAGAGATCAAAGGCGTCGTTCTGTTGGATACCTCAAAAAAAGAAGTGATTCTGGAGGCGTTTCGCGCCGGTGCCAAAGGATTGTTCAGCCGGCACGAACCGCTTGAGACTTTGGGAAAGTGCGTTCAGCAAGTATATGCGGGGCAGATTTGGGCAAATAGTGAACAGATGGGCTATGCCGTGGAAGCTCTAGCATCGTCCCCCAATATCAAGGCCGTGGACGCGAACGGGCTGAGCCTGCTCTCCAAACGAGAACTCGAGGTTGTGCGCAGTCTGGCGGAGGGGCTGACCAACCGGGAGATCGCCGATCATTTGGGATTGAGCCAGCACACCATTAAAAATTATCTCTTCCGCATTTTCGACAAGCTGGGCGTTTCCAGCCGCATGGAACTTCTGTTCCTCACTTTGAATCAAAGCACGGCGGCGTCATTGTTTCCTGAGCTTGCCACGAAAGTTAAGGATATTGCTCCAAGCGAAGCGCCTTCGCTTGCGTGGTATTTGAAAGCGGCAGAACAAGGCGCCGCATCTGCCCAAGTTTCTCTAGCCTATATGTACTCGCAGGGGGAAACGATTCCCAGGAATTCCAACGAGTCTTATTTTTGGTACCTGGTCGCGGAACATTCCTCTAGAGCGCTAAGTGATGAAATTAATGCGGCGAAGAAAAAACTGGAGGCGCAACTTACGCCGGGAGCAATCCTCGAAGCGCAGAGAAAAGCTACGGAGAAAATTAAAGAACTGTTGCGATCATCCGCAACGAAGAGGCAATCGGCTCATGGATGAAAAGATTTTGACTGGCTTGCGGCTACGGTCGGGCGCGATGCCCGCTCCGCAGAGTAGGCACTGCAATCTTCAGAGTAGAATTTTCAAATTCGCTCCGCTCGAACGACTGCGCCGCTCCCCGAGGTCCCAGTCGTAAACTCTCGTATGCAATGCACGACATCGGCAATCTGGCGCTCCGTTAATTCTGGAAAAACAGGGAGCGCAATGGTTTCCTCTGCTGCCCGCTCGCTCTCCGGAAATGCCCCTTCTTTATTCCCCAGGTAGTCGAAGCACTCCTGTAGGTGAAGCGGCACTGGATAATAGATTTCCGTTTCAATTCCCGCTTTTTTTAGGTGCGCCCGCAAAGCATCCCGCTGCGAAAGGCGGATCACGTATTGATTGAATATGTGTCGCGTGGTTGAAACAAATGGTAGTACCGCAGAAATTCCTGCTTGCGCGAAAAGCTGATCGTATTTTTTTGCGTTGCACTGGCGTCCTGCCGTCCAACCGTCGAGGTATTGCAGCTTCACGGTAACGATGGCTGCCTGAATCGCATCGAGCCGAAAATTCCCTCCCACCAGCTTGTGCTAGTACTTGGGATTCGATCCATGATTCCGGATGATGCGCAGCTTTTCCGCGCGAGCAGCGTCGTTGGTGACAATCATTCCGCCGTCCCCGGCGCAGCCCAGATTTTTGGATGGGAAGAATGAAAAGCAGCCGTAGGTCCCGATGGAGCCGGCGCGGCGTCCTTTGTATTCGGCGCCGATGGCCTGCGCGGCATCTTCAATTACCACCAGCTTATGCTGGTTGGCGATTTGCATGATGGGGTCCATGTCGGCCATTTGCCCGTAGAGGTGCACGGGAATCAAGGCGCGGGTTTTGCTGGTAACTTTGGCGGCAATCTGCGCGGGATCAATGTTATAGGTCACGGGATCAATGTCCACGAAGACCGGGGTCGCGCCCACGCGGGCAATGGCGCCGGCTGTGGCGAAGAAGGTGTAGGGCGTGGTGATTACTTCGTCGCCCTCGCCAATATCTTCCGCCATCAGGCAGGCCAGCAGCGCGTCGCTGCCCGAGGAAACTCCTACCGCATGGGAGCAGGAAGAGTAGGCGGCGATAGCCTTTTCGCACTGCTCAACCTTCGGCCCCAGGATGAAGTGCTGCGACTCGAGCACCTCGGCGATGGCCGCTTCAACTTCGCTTTTGATGGTTTTGTACTGCGCCTTAAGATCGAGTAAGGGAACATTCATACTTGGTTTCCTCTTTAAGTTGGCGATATGATTTTTTTCCGACCTTGAGTTCCGCCGGCAAGGAGCTTCTTCGTCGAGGTCAAGGCAGCGAAGCACGCCGGGTTTGACTTCTTTGTAACGATAGCCTCTTTCCGGGCAAGGCATCACCTGTAACGGGTCCTTCAAATCGTCTGCACGTTTAAGGGCTTTCGTGCGGGCAGCGACAGTCGCATCCTGCATAATAATTACTTCTCAAGAGGCGCGGTACCTGGCGTACCGCTCCGAAGGGTGAATACGCTGATTTCAGCGCGGCAATCGAAGCGGAATGGAATCGTGATCGTCCCCAAGCCGACATTGGTGTAGAGCTGGGTGTCATTTATCTGATAGGAGCCCATCGGATATTTGCGCCCCAACTCAGGAAGATACGGCGCACCCAGAAAAGGAATTCTGATTTGTCCTCCATGGGAATGTCCGGACAACTGAAGGTCCACGCCCGAGCGGGCCGATTCTAGAACATAGTCCGGTTCGTGGGCGAGCAGTATCATTGGCTCCCCTTTTGGAATTTGCTGGAGAGCCACATCAAGTTCCGGCTTCCCTTCCAACACATCGTCCACTCCAGCCAGCCACAGACGGGAACCGTTTTGCTCCAGCGGGAGGGAAGAATTTCTCAGCACGTGGATATCATTCGCCTGCAGCGCTTCAATCACCGCATCAGCGCCAAACTTCACATCATGATTCCCCATGATCGCGAACGATCCCAAACGTGAGCGCATGCGACCCAAGAGCGCCGCGCATAACCGCACATACTCGGTTTTCTGAGTGTGCGAAAAGACCCATCGCGAATCCTGCGTCTCAGTAATGAAGTCACCGGTAAGGACAATTAGATCTGGTTGAAGGTTTCCAACAATCTCCACCGCGTGCCGGATGGGAGTAACGGAAAAGTATGGGTCGTAGTGAAAATCGCTGAGTTGAACAATGCGCAGGCCATTCCATGGGGGCGACAAACGTCTGAGGATCACATCAAGGCGGGTCACGCGCGGGTAATCAGGTTCCCAGCCAGCAGCGTCTCCCGCGAGACCCGCTGCAAAAAGAACTGCCCCAGACTTCAGGAAGGTACGTCGAGTGGCCAAATGCTTTCTAAATCCGCTGTCTTTCGATTGGATGCATTCTTGTTGAATGCATCCATTGTATCGAACTTAGTTGCTAGTGCGAGGCGCGCCGCGAGCTTCCCCTTCGCGACGAGGAGGAAGAAGTTGGGGCAGTGCCGGGAATCTGCAATCTTTGCGATGGATCGCCGAACAGAATGAATGAGCGGCGAACATCGGTGTCGGTGATGGCGCTTTTCGCGCTCTGTATCGCATCGCCAATTGTTTCTCCGGGAGTAAAGACTGCGGTGGTGAACGCCTGGTCCATTTGAAATTGCGGGCCGGGCGAAGTGAGCGACGAAGAGGCCCAGACAGCGACTGCGCCGCCGTTATTTGCCAACAGTAGAGACTCAGCCATGCTTACCGTAAACACGTCCTGGAAGTATCCATTGAGGCAATTCATAATCACAAACATAGGTAAGCGAGGGCCGTTGGTCAGCGAAGAAGCCGCTGCGCTGGTCAGCAGGTTTTCATCCGACCATACTTCGACCGACCCGTGGCCATCGTAGTTCACCAGCAGTTGGCCGTTATTGATGCCATTCAGCACCGCTTGCTGCGCGGCGCTCGCGGTCATTGAACTGGCAAATACGTCCGTGACGGAAATGGACGGCGGCAGCAGAGATTGAATGGTCTGCGCCTGTTGCGTAAAGGGAACGATGCCGTCATCCTTGTCCGCAACCATCAGGGCCTGGCTCGTCCAGGCTCCAGCGTTTTGGCCGCTGTCATACCCCACGATCTTGGCTACAACAGTTTGCGCCTCGTCGGCGGTCTGCACCGGAAGACGTCCTGTGGAAATTTGGGCCACACCAGCGCCGGTGAAATCGGAGAACCAATCATCGGAAGCAGTAGTCAGGTCGGCCGTAGGCACCAGCGCCGTGGGAACGAAGTCAAAGGAACCCATGCCCAGGTAATCCCGCGGGTCAATCGATGCGTCGCCGACTAACAAAAGATATTTGGGAGTTTGCCGCCAGGCTTTGGTTGCAGTCTGCAGGAATGTTCGGATGGCGGCAGGGTCCTTTTCGCCGAAATTGAATTCGTCGTAGATGTCCTGCACGTTGATGAGAGCGACGGAATGTCCCTGGCTCTGGCGCAATTGCACCAGAGGAGCCATCTGCGTGAGGAAATCAGGCGCGGAAATCATGACGAGGTCGGCGCCGGATTCGGCGTGGTGCCAATTGGAAGGCTGGTTCGCGGTAATGCTTGCCGGCTGTGCGATCTGGTCATCGGCGAGGGTTAAAATCTGGTGCGTCACCGATTGGAAGCCAGCGACATTAATATCCAGAGCAATGCTTCCTGACTGCGTGCGCACGCGGAAGGGCAATTCGAGCGGTGCACCGGGATTTGTGACGTCGAGCACCTGCGTGGGCGTTTGCTGGAAGTTATTGACGGTCACAAGATCGCCGCCTTGCGCCGTGAATTTGAGCGTGTCTGATTCCGCCGTATAGCTGCGCGGATAGGTCAAGCTAATGTGATCTACAAAGCTTATGTCCTCTTCCCCGTTTTGCGCCGTCAGGGTCACAGTATCGCTGCCTTGCTGTAATGAATCGAGAGGAACAGTGAAATCGGCCGTCGCCTCATCCTCATTTGCGAATTGCATATCGCCCAGCGAGGTTCCGTTAAAGCTCACAGCCACGTCATGGACAAATTGATCTTTAGCACCCTGCAACACGACTTCCAGTTTTCCTGCATCGCCGCTCGGCGCAAGGTCCGGCGTCGTTAAGACTTGGTCGACAGGCGTAGGCGACACCAGCGCCCCAAAAAAGTGATCGGTGTCAGTGCGGAGTAACGCGGCGAAGAATGTTGTCTTCTCCTGTAGCTCTACTGTCTGGGGGAAGCTTTGCGACTGCGCGCCCGAATGAGAGACGACCGCATAGCGGATGCGCTCGCCTTGCTGATTCCCGGAAACCAGCCAGTAGATTCTCTGGTTTGAGAAAGCCGTATCAATCCCGGTTCCGTAGAATTGGATGGCGCCTTGCGGGCCAAAGCCCCCAAAACCGCCGCGGCTGCCCGTGACCAGAATCGGTTGTTCCACTCCTTCAGCGAATAATTGCAGCGTGTCGGGATTCACAGACGAGTTCAGGCCTGCGGCGACAAGCTGCGGCTGTGTGATGCGATACCAGCCTTCATGATCAATGGCAATCTTGATCGCCGGTCCGGCCGCGATCTGGAATTGGACCTGCTGCGCGGTGGGAGATTTCCATGAGACAGGCGTTGCCTTCTTCAAATGGCTAATGGAAGAATCCGAAGGCGCAATCGAACTGTTGAAGTTGGCTATGGTTACCGAGGATTGGGGCAACACAGATTGGGACGGCGACGATTGGGACGGCGACGATTGCGCCAGCGACGATTGTGGGGACATGCGCTGTGCAATACCAACTGATCTGCTTTTCATCGAACGCTTCACCGCGGGGTCGGTCGAATTGGATGGTGCGCTCTCAACCGAGACCGGGCCATGCAGGGTCCGGGTACCGTTCAGGTCAACGTCTTCAAGCCAGTAAGAATTCGCTGGAGCCGCGCGATCAAACCAGGCGTAACTTTTGCCGGAGTGCCGCGATTCGGCTCGACGCATCATGAGACTGGAACCAGCGATCAGGGATGGATTCACACGGACGCGCCGCCCATCCTGGTCACGATAGACATTGAATCCCAGATTGCGAACTTCTCCGCCGGTTCTCCAGGTAATGAGCACACCACCTGCCGTGGGGATCGCCGAGAACGACTGCAGTTTCACTTCGGTGGTAAACGTGATGGTGGAAGTGAATGTTGAGGTGTTATTGCTCAGAATCGGGTCATGTTGCGTTGCCGTTACAGTTGCTGTATTGCTAACCAACGCGGGCACGCCCGCAACGACTTGAATGTTGAATACGACGGTGGCACTGACAGCGAGCGATGCGGCAGTGCAAGTCACGGTACGGGTAGCTGATACATAGCTGCAACCTGCCGAAGCAGAGCTAAAGGTCACACCGGTCGGCAGGACATCTGTAGCCGTTACCGCCGTCGCCGCGGAAGGCCCATTGTTGTGCACCGTAAGAATGTAGCTGAACGTGGCTCCCTGTTTGACGGGGTTGGCGGAAGCGGTTTTAACGATGGAAATTTCCGCGCTTGCGCCAATCACAGTGGTCACGGAGGAAGTATTGTTCGCAGCCGTGGGATCGGTCTGCGAGGCGCTGACTACCGCGGTGTTGACCGCGGAACCGACCGTCTGCGCAATTACCGAAACTGTAAAGACGGCAGTCGCATTCACTGCGAGACTCGCGGCGGTACAAGTCACCGTGCCGGCGCTGAAGGAGCATCCCGCGCTGGCGGAACTGAAGCTGACTTGCGCGGGCAGAGTATCGGTCACAACTATCGTGGTGGCCACGGTCGGACCGTTGTTTTTCGCGGTCAGGGTGTACGTGATTGTGTCTCCCTGGTTCGCTGTTGCGGGCCCAGTTTTGGTGATGGACATATCGGACGCGGGAGAAATTATGGTGGATGCGCTCGCCGTGTTGTTAATGAGGTTGTAATCGGATTGCGTCTCGGTGACATTCGCCGTATTGGTTACCGTGCCCACTGCTGCCGCAACCACATTGATGGTGATCGCAGGAGTGGAGGCCCCGGAGGCCAGAGTTGCGAAATTGCAAGTGACGGTTCCCGCAGTTTGCGAGCAACTGGCGGCAGGGGTCACTGACGAAAACGTAACTCCCGCAGGAAGCGTATCCGTTAATTGGACCGTGGAGGCGGCAATCGGACCGTTATTGGTAATTCCGAGCGAATAGGAAAATGTATTACCAAGAAGAGCAGTCGCCGGAGCCGTTTTGGTGACCGCAACATCTGTGCAGGTCGCGCTGAAGTGAGGCCCGGGGGTTGATGCATAGGTAATATTGACTGCGCTCGTTCCCACCTGACCGTCGGTTGCGCCGTACTGATACTGACCGGGAGCAGGCAAGGTGGTTCCGTGCGTGCCTGCGGCCACATTGATTGTGCCTGCGGCGGAAAGCAGGACTACACCGCCACCACCACCGCCGCCGGGGCCATGCCGGTCAGCGATCGGTGGCCCAGCGGCCGGATCATCATCCCATGCGTCGCCGCCGCTCCCACCCGCGGCGTTTGCGGTTAACGTGCCTACCGCGCCGCCGGTAGAAAGGACAATTACGGTGCCGCCAGCGCCACCGCCACCACCTGCATCATTAGAGGTCAGGTCGTAGGCATTCGCGCCGTTCGCGGACATGGTTCCAGTTCCGGTGATGCTGCCCGCGCGAACAATAATGATGCCACCGCCCGGTGCTCCACTGCTGGCCTGGGCGATTCGGGTAGGAGCGGTGCCTGCTACGTTGTTATTACTATTATTTCGCGAGCCTGCGCCGCCACCGCCCCCCATTACCACTCGCCCTGAACTTGACGGGAAAGGCGAACCGCCGAGACCGCCGACGCTTAAATTGGAGTTCCAGGCATCCCCGCCGAATCCACCTGCGCCGCCATTCGCGCCGCCGCCGCCGCCGGAGTTTTGATCGTTGTTAACGTTGGCGTCAGTGCCGCCGCCGCCCGCATTGCCGGGCGCGCCGCGTCCCATACTGCCATTGGGATATCCATCCACTCCAGTGGAGAACGGTGTGTTCGCTACTTCCAGCCACATCGGTGTGCCGGCTATGCCTTCGCCTTTTGAACCATCAATGCCGGTAACCGGAACACCGGTAAATGCAGGACCAGCAGGATAGGTTGTGGGCGAAGGTTGCCGATAATCGTTTGTGCTCGAACCGGCAACGCCACCATCGAGCATGAGCCCTGCCGCGCCGCGAAAACCTAATCCGTCCACGTTGACGGTCTGGGTATTCAACGTAAGCGCACCCGAAGTATCAAGAACGAAAATACCGCCAGTCGACCCGTTCCATGCCGCAGCGGTGAGTCCCGCGCCTAGTGTTGCGGTCGCAAAATGAGGTACACGCACCACCTGGAAGGTGCGCTGGCCTTGGGTTCCGGAGGCTGCGGCAGCGTTATATCCGAACAGCAGGCCGCCGCCCGGGCCGGCCCCTGCGACCGTCAATGTGCCTCCGCCGACCGGAACTGCGCTGGTCGCGGTGGCGAACTCATAAATTCCGGCGTTATTCAGGTTCGTCCAACCGGAACCCGTCGAGCCGTCACCATAGGTGCCATCATTATTTGAACTGATCGCTGCGTCCTGCATTTGAATGATTAACACTTCGTCGCCGGATGCGATCGCCGTCGCACTTCCAGTCGCAGTCCCCAACGTGATGGAAGTAGCGCCAGCCGCTACACTCGCCGTGCCGGGGTAATAAGTGTTAATGATGCCGGTGAGGGTACCGCCGACCGCTACGGTGGGAACGGTGCAGACGTTCAATTGCGAGTAGCCGATGCCCGTGGCGGCATTGTTGCCAGTGTCGAGATCAGTCACGGTGCCGGTGACGCTGGCGGTATCGGGATAGCCTCCGCCCTGGCTTGGGGTGGCAACTATCGTGACGGTGGAAGTCGCGCCGCTGGCGAGAGTTCCAATATTGCATGTCACTACGCTTCCCGCGTGTCCGCATCCGGTGCCTACCACTGAAACAAAAGTTAATCCGGCAGGCAGAGTGTCAGTCAGCGTTGCGCCCGTAGCCGCGCTAGCCCCATTATTCGTGACGATCGCTGTGTAAGTGATGTTCCCCGGAAAGGCCACAGCATTGCCGTTCACTGCAACCGACAAGTCGGCCTGAAATGGCCGTACGGAAACCGCTCCGACTGAAAAATTGGAGGTGGCGTTGAAAGTCTCACTCAAAGGAACGCTGGCAGCGCCGGCGCGCGTGGAGCCGCTGCCATAAACATCGGTGGCCGTTGCGCCCGAGGAACTGGCCCATGCTTGCGTCTGCGTGGGACCATAGGCTGTAACAGAGTCTGTGCCGGCAATGGCAAGCGTATCCACAACCACGTCGCCATTCGCGCTGGGGACGTTGAGGGTCGCAATCGCGGCTGCCGCGCCGTCGCCGGAGGTAAATCCGCGGATGGGCGAGGTTTGGTCCGCGCCGGTGACGTTGGTTGCACCGACGACTACTCCAACGCCGGAGGAGTAGTTGGCAACGATATTGTGCGTGCCTGTCGCCGGGGCTACCAGATACCAGATTTCCACGCGTTCCGTGTTGCCCGCATCGTTGTGCGCTCCGGCCAGCGTGAGTGCTGTTCCGTTGTAGGTAACGCTACTGACCGTCGCGCCGGTATTGCCAGAAATGTTCATGGATACGCCGACAATCAAGACGTTGTTGGTTCCAGTGACGGTGAAGGGGACGGTCGTAACGGGAGGAACTGGAATAATGGAAACTGCGCCCAAGGCCCAGGTTGAACCACCTCCACTTATTGTTTCCGACATAGTCACGGAGGCCGCGCCTGCCTCTGTTGAACCTAAGCCGTAAACGTCGGTACCAGTGTTCGTATTTCCGTCGTTCTGCGCCCACCTCGCGGTCTGTCCGGCTCCCGCGGTCGCGGTTCGATTTGCGGTGATGGCAAGAGTATCGATTACCATCTGCCCGGGTCCGCTTACCACTGCGACGGTGGGATTGACTCCGGCTACACCCGCTGCTGCCGCAAATGTTCCTAATGGCGTAGTTTGGTTTACGTTCGTAAACGAGGCCGCCCCTACAACGGCGCCTACGTTTGCGCCATTCACATTACTGAACGAGACGACAACGCTGTTAGCGCCTGAAGGCGGATTCAACAAATAGAACATTTCCACCCGCCGGATGCCCGTTCCATCATTCTCACTACCAAGCGAAGTGAGGGCTGCGACGCCATCCGTTACCGTACTCACTGCAACCGTGTTGTTACCCTGGCGGTTGATTGACACGCCAACGATCAATATCCGGTTGGCGGCGGCACCCACAGTAAGAGGGACTGTAATACTGGTCACCGGTGCTCCAAAGAGGGGAACATGCAATCGAGTGCCCGCAGCAGCCGAGTTGTCAAAGGCCACTTGCGCGAATGACGCTGCAGGAAATGCAATAAACGCCAACAAAGAGAGCAGAAAACACCGAAGCGCGAGGGTCTTCGCAAAAGCTTTCAAATTGCACTCACGCTTGTACCGGCGGAGCGATCGGCCAAATGCGGCTTTTAGCTTCATGAATCCATGCCTGGTTCGCGCCCGGACTCCACGCAATTGAATCGCGCGCAAACTTACACCCAACATTTCTTCCTTAGCCACTACCCTTCCTGAAATCTGCTCCACGCCCATGCTGCGGTCGTCTTCGAGCGATGCATCTCCGCGAGTGGTGAAAGTATTTCTGACCGGATCCATCGCAACGAGACGATGTGCGCGGAAACCCCGGTCATCCTTGAATAAAACGATGTCTCCGATTGAAAGAGTCTTGGCATCGACCCGTTCCACACGCAACACTTCGCCGTCGCGGATCGTGGGCGTCATGCTCGCGCCAACCGCGCGAAAACGGAAGCTCTTCCCAGCGCCCAACAGCTCGCGGGAAAGTTCATGGAATAGATTCGAGTCGGGCCTATCTTGGGCGCTGGAATTCAAGGATTTTCTCCACGGCAGAGTGATTGGGGAGGAACTGGAATTTGTAGCAAGGTACCGCTCGCGTCAAATCATCTAGATACGCAAGCGTGGCAGTAAGCGCCTGCGGGTCGTGAAACGGCAAAAAACAACGGGAAAATATCTCCGCCGCGGCTGCCGGGAGCGTCAGTGGAACGATTTCATTTCTCTCGCCATGTTCCAAAATAAAAATACGGCTGACGGGAGCTTTGTCAGGCAATGCAAAGCCTGCTTCTCCATGCCAGGGCGTGCCATACATCAGGAATCCGCCAGCTTGCTTTCGCAGAATGATGCGGTCGTCGCTCAGAATGCGCACGCCCGGCAACGATTGCCAAAGCCGCGTGGTCGTGCTCTTTCCCGCACCGGAATGGCCAATAAAGAGACAACTGCTGCGGGCATCATCGGTAATACCGCAACCATGCACTTCAACGCCGCGTCCATGCGCCAGCCAGTTGGTGACAATCAATTCACCCAGAGGATATTCGAGCGCGAAAATATTTGATTCGTCTGAGAAACAATCTCGCCTAAGCAAAACTCTTCCCCGAGAAAAAATCTTATCTATATAAAGACGCTTGTAGGGAGACGCACGAAAAGCGACAGAAGAAAAGTCGAAAATGTAATCGCGACCTGCATCGTAGAGCGTCCAGACGGCGCCGGAATCAAAGACCTTCGCGCCGTCGGCGGGTGTTAAATCTGATGCCCACTCCACATCGATCTCTACATCGCAGATTGCATTTGGGACTCTAAATCGTTCATGATCCGGATCAAACTGAATACCCATTTCCCGAGCATTAAGCCCAAGGAGCACGCCGCCGATTTGCAGACAAAGATGGCGGGCTGATTGTTGCACTTGATCCTTAGATAAAATTTGGCTTTCCGCGATCATGCATCATTCCTCAGCTAGGAGCCCGAACTAGAGGCATGCAGCAATACCGCAACTCGAAGGCCCACCGCTCGGACCCGAGACAACCATACTCTTGCCGTTCCCGAGGACGGCCTCCTCAGGCCGCAAACTGATGGTCTCGCAAACCGGCGATTGATATGGCTTCTTGTTTTTCCTGTCTTCGCGCTCATCTTTCATAAAACCCTCAATGTCCGCAGCTTCCGCAACCTCCGGCATTGGCCGTGGAATGATTCAAAACAGGCAACAGAACTTCCGCGGGTCCCATCCACTCGCCCACATTAATTTCATGGGAGGCGATTCGCCGCGCTGACTCTTTTGCCGCTTCGTAATGCTCGCCGCCCTCACAGAAAGCGCAATCTCCGTGCGCCGGGACTTCATATCCCAACGCCATGGCGCGCAAGTGGGTTACCTCGCAAAGAAATTCCACCGGCGATTCCGGGTCTCCGTTTTCCAATTCTCCGTTCGCAGGGCACATGCTGCACAGGTCGCGCATTCGGCAGTTGACGCACTTGGACATCACCGTGCGCTCACGCATCCTCACTTTAAAAAGAAATTGCTCCCATCCCTCCCTCACGCCTCCCTTGCGCACGTTGTACTTTTCGCGATGAGAGAGAACGCAAATGCTCATATCACCATAGGGATCAATCGCAAATGAGTTTTTACCGCCTCCGCAAACGTAAACGGTTCCCTGCTTCTGCGCTGGAGGATCACTGTGAATTCCCTGCTCCGCTAGTCGGCGATAATCCGCGGCAGTCTCAGGAGTGTGCAGGTCCAAAGCGACGACCTCCTCGGGCGATAGACGCACGCCCAGTGGACTCCGCGAACAATCAATGCGCGGGTTCATCAAGGAGTCAAACTTGAATTCCAGGCCGAGTTCATCCCTTACAAAGCTCCGCATGGACAAGACTTCATGCTTGTTAACAGTCGTTGCCACCGTCTTCAGCTTCAGCGGCAATCCGCGACTGCGCAACAGATGGATACCCCGCATGCAGCGTTCATAACTGCCGGGAATTTGCGTGAGCGCCTCATAAGTTTCTTTGGTCCTGCCGTAGAGAGTGATTTCAATCGCGAATGGCGGCCACTCAAGCAGATAGTCGGCGATCTTCTCATTGATAAGATTGCCGTTGGTAAACAGGGTAACGAGCAGGCCTTTTTTCTTTGCGTAGGTATAAATTTCCAGAAAATCTTTTCGCGCGAAAATTTCGCCGCCGGTGAACAGCAGCCAGAAGCAACCCATATCGCTGATTTCATCGAGCAGCCGGAAATATTCTTCCTTACTCAACTCGCGGTTGCGCGCGGCCAAATCTCCCATCGGCAAATTGTTGTAACAATGCTGGCATTCCAAGGGACAGCGGTGGGTCATTTCCAGGGTTACTTCGAGGGCGATGCGGTGATTAGGCTGGTGAAGCGTTCGGCTTAGCTCTGTATAACTCCCAGGATTCATGTAATCTCCGCCTGCATGCCTTACCGTTCATTTTTCTTGCGTTCTTACGCCCTCAATGCAAACCGCTCCGGCGGTTTTTATGCAGCCATCGCACAAACCAGTCCCGCATCCTTGATCTTGTCGAGAAACATTC
>CAWHQK010000087.1:0-65401 GCA_963831435.1 uncultured Acidobacteriota bacterium | reverse complement strand
CCCTTGGGATTGGTAATCAGCGACGTCAAAATGCTGAGGCGGGCGCGCTCGTGGATTACGCGGTCCAATCCTTCGTAGGCAAAGCGTCCTTCGCTTGTCGAAGCCAGATTTTTAGTCTTCATCGCCATGCTCCGGCGCATTGAAATAAAGAATTCCCGCGACAAGCAATTGTCCCGCGCCATAGGGAACACCCATTGCCAGAGGAGAAAGAGCACGGCGCATTCCCGCAGCCAATGCAGATGAGTCCGGTCATGAGATACCAGGCTCCCGCGATGACCATGCGACGGGGAAGAAAGCGGCACGATGAAAAAACACCGAGGCTAAAAATGATCTGCCAGATGCCGGGAAGCAACCAGAGCGATGATGGAACGTACAGGTAAAGAACTGTCGTAATGAGCGCGCCGGTGAAAACCGAGGGCAGAAATTGCTCGATGGCCATGCGCAACATTTCATCGGCCAGACCGGAGTGTATGCGTTTGGTGCGCGTGACGGTCTGCGAGGCGATCAAACCTGTCGCTGCGACGGCAGTTCCGATCCAGATGGCCAGATAGGAGAGGATGTGCCCGGATGGATGCGGCATCCACGGCCTGCCCAGCCGCGGCTGCCAAGGCCGTGCCGACGTCGCCGCCAGCGTAAGCGGCCCGTAGCCCCGAATTCCGTGCTTCTCGCCACCTGCTTTCGCAGGCTGCTGATGTCGCCGAGCGCTTTGTGGAGGTCGTTCATCGAGTTAACTTTGTAATGCAAAGTAACTCGCAGATCTGTGTTTGTCAATTAGTAGCTAAAGGGTAAACAAGCTGGCAAAAGTTGGAACCGGGGTCAGGCGTGGCACCTCGCCAAGTAGATCAATCTGTACTAACCGCATCGTGCGGTACCACTCTGACAGAAGTTTATTTATGTTTGCCTCGGCATTCTCTTTGCTGATGATCCCTGTATAGACAGCTGCTATGTTTCCTCGTTTATCAACCAGAAGCGTATCTGGCAAGGCGTTTAGACCGAAGGTCTTAAACGTCGTTTCATTACCCATAAGAATCGGATAATTAATTTTGCTCTTGGCCATGAATGGCTTCACTTTGTCCCACGCCTGCTGCTCGCTTTTCAACTCCTCGTACGGAATGTCCATCGAAATACCGATAACTGTAAAACTTTTGTTTTTATCGACTGCCTGTATGTCGATTATTGACGGGAGTTCCATTACGCAGCCTCCGCAGTCACTGGCCCAAAAATTAAGAAGAACGACTTTCCCTCTGTAATCGGAAAGTCGTTTCGCTTGCCCAGTGTCAGACGTCAACTGGATCGCTGGTGCAGGTTTGCGATCCGCGCGAGCTACGAGTGAAGCATGAACATCCGTCTGAGCCAGGAGCGCAGGCGCGATAGATAAGAAGAGCGCAACTATGATGAAAGTGGAGAAGTAATTCGCCAAGCCTGGAACATTGAGGGTTTCTAGGAAGTTCGGTTTGTCATTTTTCATGATTTCCTCCGTGCAATTATTGCGATGTTTCACAGGCGTCGAAAATTTGGCTGAGACATGCTTAAGTGGTGTGGTCGCTATTAGTCGAGCCAACGCATATGTATAGCTCTATAGGACTTGCGCGCAAATATTAAGTTACATACCGACCGGTCGGTCGGTATGGTAATATCGTGAAATGAGTTCACAACCAAACGTCAATCTGTGGAGTTTGCCGCAACATGCCCTGGACTACTTGAGCCGTGCGGATTCGATTCCGCACCGCACAGAAGGGGAGGCCACGCTACTGGAGTGCTTGCCGGAGCGCATGAATCGCGTGCTTGATTTGGGCAGCGGGGATGGGCGGTTGCTTGGATTGGTTCTGTTGGCCCGACCCAATGTATCCGCCATTGCGCTGGATTTTTCGACTGCGATGCTGGTTCGCTTGCGGGGAAGATTTTCAAGCGCTAGAAATGTTCAGGTAATTGACCATGACCTGCAAAACCGCTTGCCGCAGTTTGGGAAGTTCGATGCGGTGGTTTCGAGTTTTGCCATTCATCACCTGACGCACGAACGCAAGCGCGCGTTGTACGCGGAAATTTTCGCCGCGCTCAATCCGGGCGGTGTGTTTTGCAACCTGGAGCATGTGGCTTCTTCCACGGACGCGCTACATGGGAAATTTCTTGAGAGCATCCAATGGCCGAATGAGGATCCTTCGAACAAGCTGCTTGATCTGCATCAGCAGCTCGTCTGGTTGCGCGAGATTGGCTTTCAGGACGTGGACTGCCTTTGGAAGTGGCGGGAACTGGCGCTGATGGTGGGAATGAAGTAAAACCCAAAATCTTAACCGCAGAGGACGCAGAAGGCGCTGAGGAAACTTATCCATTACGGTTGGTAGTCAGGATTGATTTCGGCGATGCTCTAATTTTGGAACCCTGCGAATGCCGCGCCCAGCAAGGTTTTCGCCGAATTATTCACAAAGGGATTTGTTATCGGGAGAAGCGGTGAAATAGATATTTTAAAAATATCCGCCAAGTTTCTTAGAGTTTTCAGTATTGCTTTTGCAGCAGTGCACCAAATTCTGGCATCGGCCTGTGAACGAGCTGCACTCGATTGAAAACAGGGCAGTTAAAATCCGATATTTTTAATTGACTCTAAAATTAAAAGGCGTAAAACAAACTCGTTCTTTGACAGCTTCTTAAGTTTTTCCGGTTGGTGCGGCGTCCGGGGCTCGAGCGAAGTCACACCCAAGTTGAACGGTGCAAACTGATTAACCTAGGGCGAGGGCGAGTAAGGGTCTATAGCAAAGCGCTGGTCGAGGAGAACAAGAAGAAAAGTCGAAGGCAGGATAGAGTCCCGAGGCGTTAGGTTAATTTTTCCAGTTGGCGGCTAGCCCGGAGCCCGAGTACAGATCGCGCATCCGCGACCGCAAGGTGGCGAAGGCAGCAGGTCGGCGAGGGTCTAAAGCGAACTACTGGCTGAGACGAACGAACCTAACATCACCTCGGGGCTCTTATTTTTTGCGGCTTCTTCGTCGGGATCGCGTCCGCCCGGTTTTTTTACGAAACTGCGTCCACGCGGCTTAATAGCGTCGCTACACTCTTGTTTTGTAATCTTCGATTCTTGATCGCGCGTTCCCTCAGCGGCTAAAGCACACTGTTTTGTGGCTGGTTCGGCACGGCTGAAGCCGCGCCCTTCCCATACCGTGTCCTTCCCAACTCCGTCCCATCCACACAGGTTTTATGCAATAGCTTCTAGAAATCAATACTCCAAAACCTCACGGGCCCTGCTGCAACACCAGTCTTTCTTTTGTCTCCAGGCGCGCGCGGTGAATGGAATGAATGGCCGCCACTTCGCCTACGACATCCGCATGCACTTGATAAGAGCCGGTGGGGACATTTTCGCCAAAGGGAAGCACGAAGTCCGTGGTGTTCTTACGAAGGGTGAAGCGCTGGTAGCCGATGGCTTCAGCGCGGCCATTTTCATTGACCGCCAGCACGATGAAGGTGAGATCGAAATCGTACTCGGTGTCGTTGGAGACTTTTACCGAGCCTTCAATCCGCCGTCCTGTGACTTTCGGATAGCGGTCCCAGCGGGCGATGAGAGGCGCGGTCACTTTCAGGATGAGTGGCTGGCTCACTTCGGCCGCGGGACGGGCGCTGTCAGTGACGGTGACCACAAAATGGAATTCTCCAGTGGTAGCCGGTGTTCCCTCCAATGATCCGGAGCGAGAGAGCTTAATTCCTGGCGGGAGATCTCCGCTGGCCACCGTCCATTGGTAAGGTTGTGAGCCGCCTTGTGCGTGGAGTTGAAACTGGAAGCGCGAGTTCACGAACACTTTGGGCAGCGTGACTGGAGCGAAGGTAAGCGGGTTTGCCGAGGTCTGCTGTGCGAGAGACAAATCGGAAAAGCACAGGCAGCAACAGAAAAGAAGAACCCCCGCAGACAGGAAATTGCGACTGGAAGGCATCATGGCAATTGTAGAACGAGGTCCCAAGGAATTCTTGTACGGCAGTAATTATCGGGGGATATGATGGGCGGGTGGCGGACATACGAGGCGAGTCTCAATTGCAAGACGACGGGCTGAAGATCGCTGTCAGGCAGACTGTTGTTGGTTTGGGTGAAGTTCTGTGGGATTTTCTTCCCGCGGGCCGGCAACTGGGTGGTGCGCCCGCGAACTTCGCTTATATCACCACCTTACTTGGCGACTGCGGCGTGGTCGCGAGCAGGGTGGGCAACGACGCATTAGGCGAAGAGGCAATTACGCAGCTCCGCGAACGAAATTTGCAATGCGATTACACGCAGCGTGATCCGAAACGTGCAACAGGAATCGTAAAAGTAAGGCTCGATTTTCAAGGACAGCCTAGTTTCGAGATTTCCGAAGCTGCGGCCTGGGACTCGCTGGCATGGACGCCGGAGTGGAAGGCCCTGGCGCAGAGAGCGGATGCGGTCTGTTTCGGATCCCTGGCGCAGAGAACGACGGAGTCGTGCGAAACGATCAGGAACTTTCTAAGAAGCATGCGTCCAGGTGCACTACGCGTATTTGATGTGAACCTTCGGCAGAACTATTATTCGGCTGAAATTCTTGCCGCGTCCTGCAAGCTGGCGGATCTGGTCAAGATGAGTGAGGATGAATTCCCCATGGTGTCAGGATCGTTGCAACTGCCAGGAGAAAGCCTTGAACTCGCCGCGCGACGAATGATCGAGCGTTTCGATTTAAGACTTGTTTGCATTACGCGCGGAGCAGGCGGGAGCTTGCTGGTTGCGAACAATTTTAGCCATTCCCATCCGGGGATCCCCTGCAATGTCGTGGATAGCGTTGGTGCTGGAGACGCATTTACCGCTGGGCTGGTCCACGAATATCTCCATAACAAAAAATCGGCGGAAGGTGAACTCGATGAACAGTTCCTGGCGCTGATGAACGAGAAAGGAAATCGAATGGGGGCATGGGTAGCAAGTCAAGCGGGAGGCATGCCCAGCAAGCGCGGTCAATTTTGAAGTTACAGGCGACCCCTCGTTCCGAAGGCAATCGGCTTGAGAATAGGATTTTGAGCGTTGACAGCGTCCGTCATATTCCAATACCCTGCATTTAGGTTTAGTACCTGTATGTCGCGCTGGAAGTGGATACTCCTCATTTTCGAGTTGGCTTTAGTCTTAGCGATTCTGGTCCTTCCCCAGGTCGAGCTTCCAGACTTCACATTCCACGGGGGCACGGCGCCGGTTGTGACGAAGGCGCGGCTTTCGAGCCCTCCAGTTCATCCTGTAGTGAACTTGCCAGAGAAAAAGGCTTTTCCCGAGGTCACTGAGACTTCGCTTGACCAAATGGTTTTGGTCCCCGTGGTCCACGCGGACCCTCCGCTGTTGTTGAGTTGCGCGCTCCTCTGTTAGCGCGGCCTTCCTTACGTTTACTCACCCTGTTCAATTGAAAAATTAGGTTTGCTCCGCGCCTTGGCGTGCTTGATTACTTGGGGGTGCGCGGAGCATTCGGGGCAGCCTGCTCCGGTCGCTGAGCGAGTTCATGCGAGGACTGCGCCTAGCCGATAGTTGAGCGGCTGCCCCGATCACTTTAATCCAGGAATTTTTAGCGTGCCCGGGCGAGAACGAGAGTCACGTCGTCAGGTTGCTCGCGGGCCCCGATCCAGTCGTCGAGCGCCAAGGTCACGGTTTCACTGATCGCAGAGAGCGGCTGGTGGCGATTTTCGTAAACCAGGTCCATAAGGCGTTCCTCGCCAAATTCTCCGTAGTCGTTTTCCGGCTCCGTTACGCCATCACTGTAAGCCAGGAAGATTTCGCCCGGGCGCAGGAAGATGGAAGCCTCCTCGTAACTGACATCGTCAAACAAACCCACCACGGTGCCGCCACAATCCAGGCGTCGTGTGGTGCCATCTTCGGAGATCACCATTGGAGGCAGATGGCCGGCGTTGGAATAGGTGAGTTGGCGCCTGCGCCCGTCGTAGAAGGCCAGGAACAGCGTTGCGTATTTTTCCGCGGGCGTGCTGGCGTAGAGCTGATGGTTCAATAGGGAGAGCAGGTAGGAAGGGGAAACTTCGGCGCCGTGCAGGACCGCCGATGCAACGGAGGGAAGTTCACCCCGGCCCGCGGTCATCATCTGGCGCACCAGCGGGATGCCTTCAATGCTGTAGGCGCGCACTGCGGAGTGGATGGTGGCCATCAAGAGAGCGGCGGAAATTCCTTTGCCGCTCACGTCGCCGACCGCGAAGATCAGCGTTTCCGGATCCACGGTGAGAAAGTCGTAGTAGTCGCCGCTTACCGTCCTGGCGGGGCGGCAGAATCCGTGAAGATCGAGCGAAGAGACCTGAGAGATCACACGGGGGAACAATTGCGATTGCACTTCCTGGGCGATGATGAGCTCGTTCTCCAGTTTCTGCTTGTCGCGCTGCTCTTCCAGCAGGTTCTCAAGGGAAGCCGTCATGGCATTGAAAGAGGTTGCGAGAGAAGCCAACTGATCGGACGATTGAACAGGGATGCGATGAGTTAAGTCGCCACGATTCACGAATGTGGTTGCCGAATAAAGCTGGGCCACGGCTCCGGTGACAGAAAGCGTCAGGCGATAGCTGATGTAGAGGGCGACTAGTTCGATGATGGCGAAAACAATTCCGACCGTCACCAGGGCATACTCGACCATCTGCGAATATTCACCAAGGGCAGAGAAGAGACGGTCATACAGAAGGGATGGCCGGGTATGGATGCCAAGAGCGTTGATGCCCTGCGCATCGGGCAGTCTTCCCGTCGCCGTCCAAATCGAAATCCGTACGGGCGTAAAGAATGTAATTTCCCGATCCAAAATGTTGGTCTGCCTGGGAAGGATGCCGGCGGAGGTGGTTTCTACATTGGCATCGTTTCCATTGAACTCGACCGCAACATGAGTGGAATCCGGGTTTTGCACGGAGTGATAGAAGTAAACTACCCCTAAGTTTTTTGACATGTCGCCGAGAAGTTCTTGATCGAGCGGCTCGCTGGAAACAACGGTAAGGGTCCCGGAATTCACGGTTAAAGATGTGGCTGCGCGCAGGTCCAGGCGGTCCCCGTCATCCACGATCTTGCCCTGGGCCCTGTTTCCCAATGAAATCGCGGCCTTTCGGAATTGCCCGATGCCCTGATCGCAAAGCAAGACCTTGTCATTTTCAAACGCACAGACGCCCCGCTTCTTCCACTCAGGATCGCGAAGTTTGACCTCTTTTGCGAAATCACCAACCGGCCTTTTGCCATCAAGCTCGCGCGCCATTTCGGCAGCCACAGCCGTATTTGAGGCGGAGATGCCGCGCAGGCGCACATTCAATTCCGAAAGCACCACGAAGTTGGCGAATTGCCCGGCAAACAAGTAAAGCGTGACGAAGGCCATGGCAATCAGGAGGAGGGCGGGGATGACGCCGATGAACATGTAAGTGACGATAAGGCGGTTGCGCAGACGCCACATCAATTTTTGGCGGACCCAGCGAATGCCTACCAGCACGAACAAAATGATGACCGCGAAGCTGAGTAACAAGACCCAGCCGCGCAGGCCGCCTCCATTTGCTACACCGACCCAGCCCAGCACCAATTGCAGCAGGAACAGAGCAAGGTTTAATCCCAGCAAACACCAGGCCGCGCGCGAAAGGCGGCTGCGAGGAAACATTCCCCGGTCTTCGAGGTAAAAGCGCAAGTTGTGAAGAAAAGGTTTCATGCCATTCAGCGCAAGTCTCGCGGACGCGCGTAAGACACTCGATGATAGCGGCTTTCCGTGTGAAGGGTTGGAC
Source organism: uncultured Acidobacteriota bacterium (assembly GCA_963831435.1). Lineage (GTDB taxonomy): Bacteria > Acidobacteriota > Terriglobia > Terriglobales > Acidobacteriaceae > JAICKN01. Next base: position 57,700 of record CAWHQK010000087.1, on the reverse strand, counting down.
CATTCACGTTAGAAATCGCTTCGGGGGAAAATCATCCATGTCGACCGTTAATTTTAACCTTTTGTCTGTGCAACGGAACATCTTCGAGAAGAATAGAAGATGCAGTCAATCCGCCTTAAAGCGCGCGGACGTTCCTGTTACAATGCCGCCGTGATTCCTAAATTCATTATGGCATTCCTCGCGTTCGGATTGGGTATTCCGGCGCTGGCGCAACAATCCGCGCAACCTAAAGTAAAAGTCAACATGATCAATGCGTGTACGCCTTCCGCCGAAGAACAAAAAGAAATTGCCGCGGCCCTCGCGAAAGTGCCAAAACAACCGGAGTTCGCCGTGGATTTTGAGGTGGATCGGGGACGGACCACTCTGGAAGACAATTCCAATCTGCTCAATCCGGCGCAGAACACGCAGATTTCTCCTACTTCCGATGTTTCGACCTGGGTACGAATCCGGCGGGAGATCGCGGGGCAGGCATTTTTTTCCACGGTGCAGTATTCGTTCAGCACCGATCCGCAGAACATGATTGAGACGCTGGTATTGCGAGTGCGCGACCCCAAGGACTTAATGCAGCTTTCGGTGGAAGACGATGCTTCCGCGGTAACTTCTCCCGCCAGCATGCTGGCCACGAATACGCCTGTGAGCCACATTCGGCTGGAGCGATTTGGTAAGTCCTCGATTGCGCTGGCGCGCTGCATGGCGACCGCGGCTGGGCCTGCGCCTGATCAAAGCGCGTACGAGCCGTTGTTTGCCAGTGCTTCGGCAGTGGTTTCTGATTATCGGAGAATTTTGCAAGCCCACACCATCATTCCCGAGGAACTCGCGCGGGTAGGAGCTGTTTCCCATCGCGGCAAAGTGCCCATGAAGGGAACACCGAAGCGGCCCGTAAAGACACAAAATTAGAACCACGCGGGACGTGTTTCGAGCACGCAGCGCTTTTGCTGGAAGCCGGTTTCGATTACCCTGATATTTCAACTTTGCAACTAAACTTCAAAAACACAATCTAATTTGAGTTCTATGGAAAACTTTCGCGATGTGGTGGTAATGGGTTCTGGCTGCTCCGGTCATACGGCGGCGCTTTATACTGCGCGCGCTAACTTAAAGCCGCTGGTGATTGAAGGCCACGAGCCCGGCGGCCAACTTTCTCTTACCACGCTGGTGGAGAATTTCCCCGGCTTTCCGGAAGGAATTCAAGGGCCGGAATTGATCGAAAACATGCGCAAGCAGGCCATGCGCTTTGGCGCGGAATATATGCTGGGGCACGTGACCAGCGTAGACCTAACCAAGCGTCCTTTTATGGTGCATGTGAGCAAGCACGTCATCCATACTCAAACGCTGATTATTGCGAGCGGAGCTTCGGCGCGGTGGCTGGGATTGCCGAGCGAGCAGGCGCTGATTGGACACGGGGTTTCTTCCTGCGCGACGTGCGACGGGTTTTTTTTCTCTGGCAAAGAAATCGTGGTGATTGGCGGCGGCGATTCCGCGATGGAAGAGGCGCTGTTCCTTACCCGATTTGCGACGAAAGTCACCTTGATTCATCGCCGCGACCATTTTCGCGCTTCGAAAATCATGCTGGACCGCGCGCGCGAGCACAAGCAGATTGAATTTCTTACCGACACGGTGGTGGAAGAAGTTCACGACGTCGAACAGAAGGAAGTCACCGGGCTCAAGCTGAAGAATTTGAAAACCAACAAAGTTTGGGACCTGCCCACCAGCGCCATGTTCCTGGGCATCGGCCATATTCCGAATGCGAAAATGTTTGAAGGCCACCTGGATATGGACCAGGACGGCTATTTGAAAACTCACAATTATGTTTTCACCAAGGTGCCCGGCGTGTATGCCTGCGGAGACGTGCAGGATCGCCGCTACCGGCAAGCGATCACGGCATCTGGTACCGGATGCATGGCGGCACTTGAGGTGGAGAAGTTTTTGGAAGAAAAAGGCATGTAGCGAGTGCATTGAAGGTACGCATGTTCGCTTTGCGCGGCCCATTTGCGTCCCGGTGTTTGGTTAAGGGGGAGTCGTGCTGAGGGCATTCTTCATCTCGCTTTCCTCCAGCAAGACCATGCGGGCCGTGGCTGAAAAATCACCCGTTGGCCGCAAGCTTTCCCTGCGTTTTGTCGCGGGCACCCAGCCCGAAGACGCGCTGCGAATCGCGCAGTCGCTCAATGACCGGCGCCTGGCGGTTTCCATTGACAATCTGGGTGAGAACGTCACAACCGCCGAGGAAGCCCGCGCAAGTGCTGGGTTGTACGAGCATCTGCTTGACGAAATCACTGCGCGCAAACTCAATGCGAACGTCAGCCTAAAGCTCACGCACATGGGTCTGGATTTCGACGCCGAGCTTGCCCACAAGTTGGTTTCCGATTTAGTGGCCAAGGCGAAAAGTGTTTCGCCGTCGAATTTTGTGCGGGTGGATATGGAAGGTTCCGCTTACACCCAGCGCACGCTTGAGCTTGTCCGCGAGCTGCACAAAGTAAGTCCGGGTTGCGTGGGAGCAGTGATTCAGAGCTACATGCGGCGCTCTGAGGCCGATGTGGAAGCACTGCTCAGCGAGGGAATCCGCATTCGCTTATGCAAGGGGGCTTACAAAGAGCCGGCGGAAATTGCGTTCCAGAAAAAATCCGAGGTGGACGCGAATTACGTCAGGCTAATGAAGGTCCTGCTGAAGAGCGGCATTTATCACGGCCTGGCCACGCATGATGCGCGCATGATCAGCGAAGCGAAGGCCTTTGCCAATCGCGAGGCCATTGCGCGGGATGCTTTTGAATTTCAAATGCTCCACGGCATCCGCCGCGACCTGCAACGAAGGCTGGTGCGCGAAGGATGGCGCATGCGCGTCTATGTGCCATTCGGGAGTGAGTGGTATCCGTACCTGATGCGGCGATTGGCGGAGCGGCCGGCGAATGTGTTCTTCCTGATGCGCAATTTGTTGCGAAAGTGAGGTGCCGCAGCAGTGTTCGAAAAACGCACGGCGAGTTTTTTATTGATCCGGGTTTCTCCTGCCCAAGCTGGAGGTATTTGGCGTTGCGCCTGACGGCGCGTTAATCGAGTCTGCCCTTGATGGCACGGCTGAAGCCGTGCCCCTCCACGAAGCTCTCTCGCGTCCGAAATTTGTTCGGAAAGTGGTTTCTACACTCAGTCTTCGTTCATCTCCACCTGGTGGGGCGGCAGCACTTCTAAATTTGGATGGTCTTTGTCCCTCCAGTACATTTGAAAGCATTCGCCTTCGTGCGCCGAGTTCCAGACTGAACCGTCGGTGTAGGTGATCTGCTGCGGATAGAGGGCCCAGCCGAGGATGGAATCTCCACCTTTCAAGTAGGAGTCTTTCTCAAGCGTCACGGAAGCGCCCGGCGGTACGGTGGTGGAATTTGTCCAGCGCGGATCAAAGGGGCGGTGCAAATATTGCGGCGCAATGAAATGCTCGAATTCTAGAGTTAGCTGTTTGATGGGCTTGTCGCTTAAGTTTTTAACGGTGACGGAATATTTTTTCGAAGTCCCGTAGAAATCACCCGCGGTGAACTGCAAAGGGCAGGGACGCGTTTGCGGTTCATAAATTGTATACGTCACCATCATGCCCGATTCCATGTGTTCCAGCACGTGGCAGTGGAACATCCAGGTGCCGGGATTGTAGGCGATCATGTCCACGACCTTCATGCTGCCGGGAAGAAGCTCGACCAGATCCACGTTCTGGTGATCGTAGGTCACGGTCTCTCCGTGCCAGTGGGGAGTGTGCATATCAATTTCATTTCCCATGCCCAGCAAGTACCAGCGCACGTGGTCGCCTTTTTTCATGACCAAGCCGGGGAGGTTTCCAAAAATGTATCCATTGATGGCATAGAACAATCCTTCCGGTTTGGTATTCAGTTGATCGAAGATCATGAAGGAAGCGACGAACTCGCGGTCCACGTCTTTAGGGCTGCCATCGGGCTTTGCTTTGCCTTTGGCGGTAATGATGATGGGGCCCATGAGGCCTGAGTTGATGTCATTCGCGTTGCCCGCGTGAGTGTGGTACCACCAGACCACTGAACTTGGCTGCCGGGGAGCTGGGCCGCTGTGTTCATCGGCGAACCAATGGTAGGTGAAGCGGCTGTTGGTCGGTACCAGCGAACCGCGTCCGGCGGGGACGTAATATGCCCCCTCGTTTTCTTTGTCGTAGAGCACGCCATGAGGATGAATGCTGTGCGGATAAACGCTGCGATTCAGGAAGTCCACGATAATTTCGTCGCCCACCTCGGCGCGAATAATCGGGCCGAGGATTCCCAGCCACTCAGGCTGCGGCGTGCGTACGGTGAAAGTCGCGTCGGTGTAGCCAATGTAGCGGGTCTTGGGCCATTTCGTATGTCCTCCCCAGGGACGAGGTAAGGGACCACCCTCAATTAGGTTCCAGCCGCTGGGCGCAAAGTCCCAGGGAACGTCTTCGGCGGCGATGTAGTAATGCCGGACTTTTGCGAACGACGGTTGCAGCATGACGAGCAAAAGTCCGAATAGGACGGTGGCTTTGAATCGCATCTGTTTATTATGGCCGCCATTTCCCAGTTCGCAAACTGTGAACCATGGTCAAGGCAAAAAAAATGCTGCCAGAGAAGTCTCTGGCAGCTTGTTGGCAGCGGGGTAATTCTACTGCAATTGCGTGTACTCGCAGGGCAGGCTGGTGGGCTGCGCTGGAGGCGTTGGCGGCGTCATCCAGGGCACATTGACGAAGTCAAAGAACTCCGTCATATCCATTTGCGCTGCGTCACGGTTGGTGAGATTGGGCAGCCCAAAGCGTGTCTCAATCAGCTTTGCGATGGCCGTGTAATCAGCGACCGTGTGAGAGACGTAATTCTTTTTCGTGAAAGGCGAAATGACGATGAGCGGAACGCGGAATCCGGTATAAACAAAATCGCAATTTGGCCCGGTGCTCATTGTGCAAATGTCGCCCGCCGGCAAGTCCTGGGGAGGAATTCCGTCAGGGCTAGGCATCGGCTGGGGAGCAACGTGATCATAGAAGCCTCCCATTTCATCCCAAGAGAGGATGAACACGGAATCTTTCCAATACGGGCTTTGCATGAAGGCATTGATCAGCGTGGAGACGTAAGCCGCGCCAGACTGTATTTTTCCGGAAGGCGCGGTCGGATTCTCGCCTGAGTGTTCGTCCAAGCCGCGGGCGAACCCGGGGTCAATTTCAGAGACCGCCGGCAGATTGTTGGTCTGCAAATCCGTTAGGAATTGAGTGGCCGGGACGAAGCTGGAAGCATGACTGTTGGAGAATGTGAACATGCTCTCCTCGCTGCCATCCTTCAAAGGCGAGTCTTGATTGTCACTCACGTAAATTCGCCATGAAACCCCCGCATTCTGCAGCAACTCAAAAATAGTTTTGTTGGTCAACTGGCCGGCGGTTGGTGACAGGGGATAAGCGTGCCCGGCGGAAGTCGCGGCGACCAGATACATGCGATTGAGCTGGGTGCGGGACATGACCGGCGAAAACCACCGGTCCGATGTGGCGAAATTTGACGCCATGAAGTAATAGTAGGGCAGATCGTCGCCGGTGAAGTAACCCATGGCGCGTTCGCCGTTAACGTCATTCAATGGCGGAGAATCGCGGCGGCCATCGTTGGCAGCGGTGCGAACAAAGCCATCCATGGTTGGGACTGGGTTGACCGGATCGTTAATGTTCCAATCCACGTGCGACTCATTCCACGACGGGCTGGGATTTTCGGTGCACTGCGAAATTGTGTGAAACGACGAAACCATGGGACTCGCAGGGTCTATCGTGCAATCCACCTCTGGAGCAGGCGCGGGGCTGAAGGGGAACGCGGGATCACAGCCGGGGATTGCGGGAGTAAGTCCGGCGGGATCATTAAACTGTGCCAGGCCATCGAAGGGTTGGTCCGGATATCCGTTCTTCCGCCAGTAATCGCGCAAGGCGCCAAAATATTCATCGAACGAGCGGTTTTCCTGCAGCATGAAAATGATGTGATTGATGGACTGCAGCGAGCCGGCGAATGTGGCGGTGACGGAACTGTTCGCAGTGATTGTGACAGTACAAGTGCTGCTCGTTCCCGTGCAGGCGCCGGTCCATTGATTGAAGGTGAAATTATTGGTCGGCGCTTCGGTTAGCGTGACGGCGGTGCCGGGAATAAATGATGCGCTGCACGTCTGGGGGCAGTTGATGCCCGCGGGAGAACTGGTCACGGTGCCAGTGCCGCCGCCATTGTTGGTCACCGTCAATTGAAATTCGTCTGCTCCCGGCGGGGGCGAAGACGGAGGCGGAGAGGTAGTCCCGTTAACCAGGCCTCTGCAGCCTCCCAGCAAAAGAACCGCGGATGCGATCAAGGCGCCAGAACACAATTTCGACAGAAGTGACATGAAGTTTATTTTTCCCCTTTTATGCGGGACTTAGGATGAATCGGGTCAAACAGTGGTTGGCTGGTGAGCCGTTGCCGGCGTGGCGGGAATCAACAGGGGAGGGCGGTTTCCGATGCGGAAATCAGGGCTATCGAACCTAGAATCAATCATCTCCCAGCCACGCCCCATAGGCTTTTAAGGTATCCACGTGATCGAAGATTATCTTCATTGCGGCGGTGACGGGAATGGCAAGCAGTAGTCCGATCGCGCCCCACAGCCATCCCCAAAAGAGCAGCGCGAGAGTCACGGCCAATGGATTCAACTGCAGCCGCGGACCGAGGAATTTAGGATAAAGCACATTCATGGAGATCAGGTGCAAGCCGAGCACGGTGATGATAATGACGACGAGGGATTCGGAAGTGAGATGGCCGATGCCGACAAATATTGGAGGCGCCACAGCCAGCACCACCCCCAGGTAGGGGACCAGGCTGAGGAAGCCGCTGATGAATCCGACAAAATAGAAAAATGGTATGTGAATAATTCCAAAGACAACGGTGCTTACCGCTCCCATAAAAACGGCGATCAGCAGATTGCCCACCATAAAGCTGCGAATCATCGCGGAAATCATACCCAGGGTGATGTAGGCAGTGTGGCGGTTGTGCATGGAAAAAAGCATGACCGTGGAAGAGCGTACGTGCTCCTGCCACATGAGCATGAAATACACCAGGAAGGGAACAAACGAAGCGAAGAGAAGAATCTCGCTCGCAGAGCCAAAGCCCTGGGTCAGTAAATCAGTCCAGTTGGTGGCCTGGCGCACGTTGAGAACGCCTTTTTCATGGGCGGGATTGAGCACTTCGAGGCTCTCCGCGCGCTTGCTTAGCCGGTTCACCTCATCGTGAATTCTGGTCAAATATTTCGGCAGGTCGTGAACCAGGTCGGCCGCCTGACTGTAGGAGGTGTACACCAGTCCCGCAAGGCAGGCGATAAGCACCAAAACCGCGATGGCGGCAGCGATCCCCCTCGGCATGTGAATGCGAATCAGGCCATCCATGATGGGCGCGAGCACGAAGGCGATAAGCACCGCAATGAGCACCACCACCAGCACTTTTTCTGCGTAGTAACAGAGGCCGAGCGTGGCGCCAATGCCCAGAACTGTTTGCGCCCATTGCCGCCGTTGTTTTTGCGGGCCGCTTCCAGCGGCCGGGATGGAAACATCCGGGGTCGCGCTCGCGGGAAGATTTTCAACGGCCATGAAGACATCCTATCGGATCGCAATCCATACCAGACTTATAATTCGAGGCGTGACTTCGCTGGCGGAAAATACCACGAGAGAACGAAGTTCGCGCGTCCTGGGCTTAGATGTCGGTTCGCGGCGGATCGGTATAGCCATTTCTGATCCTCTGGGAATTACTGCGCAGGGCCTCGAAACCTTGCAACGGCAGAACAAGAAGGCGGACTTTGGAAAGCTAGGAGAAGTGATCCGGCAGTATCAGGTGGCGGAGATTGTGGTGGGCTATCCGCTTCGGATGAGCGGGGCCGAGGGCACGCAATCGGCTAAGATGCAGGACTTTGCCGAAGACCTGAGAAAGCGCTTTCGTTTGCCGGTGCATTTGTGGGATGAGCGGCTGACATCGGCGGAGGCAAACCGCTTATTGCGCGAATCAGAGGTTTCGCTGCATCGGCGCGGCCTCGCGGTGGACCGCATGGCAGCCATCTTGATTTTGCAGTCCTGGATGGAGGCGAGGAATGTTCCGCCGGAAGCATCTGCCCCGGCATGAAATAGAGCTGTGGCTCCGTCCTCAAATGGCCAACGACCATCGGCTGAATGCGAAGCGCCAGCGATCATCTAAACTGTAGTCGGAATTCAAAATCAGAAGTAGAAATTAGACTGTTCATTATTCCTTGCGCGCTATTTTCACATTTCTGCTGCTCGCCGCTCTCGCTGCTGGAGGATGGTTTTACTGGGCATTGTTTGTTCCGGTAACGCCCGTCGAGCGCCAGTTCGTTTTGCTGCACGCCGGATATTCCACCAGGCGAATCGCCCGTGAACTTCAGGCCGACGGGCTGATTCGCAGCGCTCACGCTTTTGTTTTCTGGCACGCCTTGCATCGCAGGCGCTCGCTCAAGGCGGGAGAATACCTCTTCGAAAAATCGGCGACTGGCGTGGATATCCATGACCGGCTGGCGCGCGGGGACGTTTATGTGCACACGGTTGTGGTGCCCGAAGGCTACAACATGTTCGAGATCGCGCAGGCGATCCAGGAGGCGGGGCTGGGGCCGGGCCGCGATTTCCTGAATGTCGCCACTTCCGACACGGAATTAGTTGCCGATCTAGCTCCGGACGCGGAAACTCTCGAGGGGTTCCTCTTCCCTAGCACGTATGAGTTCACACGCACGCAAACCATGACCGAAATGGCGGCCGCCATGGTCAAACAGTTTCGCGAAGTTGCGCGCGAAGTGGGCCTAAATGCCGACGTGCTGAAGACGGTCACTATGGCTTCGATCGTGGAAAAAGAAACTGGAGTTCCCGAGGAACGCGCCATTGTGGCCAGCGTTTACGACAATCGCCTGGCAAAACACATACCGTTGCAGGCTGATCCGAGTGTCATCTATGCGGAGCAACTGCAAGGCGACTACAGCGGTGCATTGCACCATCAGGACATGCAATTCAAATCGGCCTTTAACACTTACACTCATGCGGGACTGCCACCGGGGCCGATTGGGAATCCCGGGAAATCGGCGCTGGAAGCAGCGATGCACCCCGCGACCACGGATTTTTATTATTTTGTGAGTGATGGAAATGGGCACCACCGCTTCGCACACAGTTTGAAAGAGCACAACGAGAATGTGGCGGCGTATAAGAAGGCGGTGCAGGAACAACGGCATTAGCCATATTTATGTATTTATGGAAGTATGGTATACTTTGTTCATGCGAACTACCTTAGACATTCCTGATGGCCTCTACCGCGAATTAAAAGCACGCGCCGCGTATGAAGGTACCTCGGTTAGAGAACTGGTTTTGCGAGGAATAGATGCCGAGATTAAGAGCCGCGAAAGCACTTCAAATCATGGCAGGATCAAGCTTCCGATCATTCGTTCGAAACGACCCGGAAGGCTAAAGCTCACCAACTCAAAAATTGATGAAATCCTATTTTCCTGACATCAACGTTTGGGTGGCCCTGGTGTATGAAGGACACGCGCACCATCCGATAGCGCAGCATTGGTTTGACGGGCTACAGAACGAGAGACTGTATTTTTCGAGATTGACTCAATTAGGTTTCCTGCGGCTCCTAACTCACGCGACTGTTATGCGTTCGGATGTGAAAAATTCACGGCAGGCGTGGCTGGTTTATGACGCGCTCCTCCAGGACGTGCGGATTTCATTTTCAAATGAGCCTGGGAATGCCGAACTGGCCAGACTTTTCAGAAGCTTTTCCACAGCGGGCGAGATTTCTCCTCAGAGATGGTCGGACGCTTATCTGGCTGCTTTTGCACAGGCTTGGGAATTCGAACTCGTCACGTTTGACCGCGCTTTAGCAAATTTATCCCGCTCCTCGGCGATCCTGCTCCACTAACAGTTTTGAGTCCCTTCGCCTCCGCGCAGCACCTAATCTTTGTATACTGATTTTAAGGAGTCAGCGGCCCCCTGTTTTCATGAAATTACGTCCTGTTTTTTATAAAGCCCTGTTTCTTTTAACTCTGCTGCCCACTACCGGTTGCCTGTTTCGTTCGCGGAGAGTGGAGCCCCGGGTCGTTAGCCAAGCGCTAAAGACCGCGACCCAGGCGGAGCTGGTGGAATACGTCAACACTGAAGCCGCGCGGATCCACTCCATGCGCGCCACTGTGAATATAGATGCCTCTGTGGGCGGCGAGAAGAAAGGCAAGATAACCGACTACGAAGAGATTCGCGGCTATGTGCTGGCGCGAAAGCCCGCCATGCTACGGATGAAAGGGCTGCTACCCGTGGTACGCACGACGGCCTTTGACATGGTCAGCAATGGCGACATCTTTAAGCTCTGGATTCCTCCAAAGAACCGCTTCATCGAAGGGCGCAATAACGTGTCCACTCCGAACATCGCGCAGCCACTTGAGAACATGCGCCCCCAGCAAATCTACGACGCGCTTTTACTGCCGCAAATTAATCGGACGGGAGAGTACGCCGGGGTGGAAAATGGTGCCCAGCATGGGAAAGATTCGAAAGGGCGCCAAATCGAAGAAGCGGATTACATCCTTCACATCTTCAGAGTTGAGGGAGGCGTTGGGCATTTGGAGCGCAACATTATTTTCAGTCGGGTTGACCTGCTGCCCCACCAGCAGATCATCTTTGATGAAAATAACAACGTCGTGACGGATGTGCGCTACCAGGCTTACAAGGATTTTGACGGTGTGAATTTTCCGTCGCAAATCGAAATCTGGCGACCGCAGGAGGAGTACGACATCACGCTCCATATTGTGAAGCTTGAGCTGAACCTGAACCTCGCCGATGATCAATTTCAACTCGCGCAGCCGTCGGGAGCGCAAGTACTCCACCTGGACCAGCCGCAATCCACCACGGCGCAACATAGCGGCAACAGTGGGATGAATTAGCGGCGCCTGGATTATTCGAATTTCTGTTGAATTTTTATGATGAACCGAATGATTGTCGCGAACCTTGTGCGCCGGCCGATCCGGTCGCTGATCAGCGTGGTTGCCGTGGCGCTGGAAGTGATACTCATTCTTTTGATCGTCGGCCTGTTCATTGGATTGCTCAACGACCATCGCGACCGCGAAGCAGGAATTGGCGCGGATGTAATTGTGCTGCCGCCGGGGGCATCTTTCATTTCGGGCCTTACCAGTTCGCCCATGTCCATCAAGGTGGGCGATGTTCTGGCAAAACTTCCTCATGTGGCCGTTGTCGCGCCTGTGCTTCAACAGGTCTCAACAGCTGGCACGATTGAGGTGCTGGCGGGGATCGATCCCGGGAGCTATCAGCGACTCTCCGGACCTTTTCAATACTTGCAGGGCGGCCCCATGCAAGCCCCTTATGACTGTTTGGTGGATGAAGTTTTCGCTCGTCCAAATCACATTAAGCCAGGCAGCAGCATTCAAATGTTTAACCACTCCTTTCGCGTGGCAGGAATTATCGCGGCGGGCAAGGGCGCGCGAAAGTATCTGCAAATCAAAACCATGCAGGAGCTTGTTGGGGCGCAGGGAAAGGCGACGCTGTTCTATATCAAAGCAGATGATCCGGCCAATGCAGACGCGATTGTGAATGAGATCAAGCAGTGGCCGGGAATGGAAAAATACACCGCCACTTCCATGGCGTATTACCTTTCCATGATGACGACTTCGAATTATCCCGGCCTTTCCAAAGCAATCAACGTTGTCGTCGCTATTTCCATGATCATTGGCTTTATGGTTATTTTTCAAGCCATGTACACAGCCGTTATGGAGCGTACGCGGGAGATTGGAATTCTAAAATCCATGGGCGCGTCGAAGTTCTACATTGTGAACATCATTCTTCGCGAAACGCTGCTGCTGGCCATCTGCGGCATTGTTCTGGGAGTGGTGATCAGTCTGATCGCCCGCGCTGGAATAGATCAACGCTCCACTTTGCGGGTGATTGTGACCGGGCCGTGGATCTTCAAAGCCACGGGCATAGCGATTTTTGGCGCGCTGTTGGGGGCGTTCTACCCCGCAATTAAGGCTGCGCGTAAGGATCCCATTGACGCCCTGGCTTATGAATAGCCCGACATTCTTTCCATTGCTAACTGCCCCAATTCACAGGCTTTCGTTGACAATAGAGTTTCCCCTAGGCTATCTTTAAGACTTCGGAAGTCCTGCGGTTCCCGCCTGGTGGCCCTGCGCCTTCAGCGCATGATGTGGGTGCTTCAGCGGTTTTCATTTGGCTTTTTTCATTTCTGGGAGATTTGCATGTCAACCTATTTCCCCAAAGCGGGGGAAATTGCGCGCAAGTGGTACGTCGTGGATGCTTCCGGGCTGGCGCTCGGACGTCTGGCTTCTCAAGTCGCGCGAATTCTCATGGGCAAGGAAAATCCTCAGTACACGCCGTTTATTGATACTGGGGACCACGTGATTGTGATCAATGCCGAGAAGGTAAAAGTCACCGGCATGAAGGCGGAGCAGAAGGTTTATCACCACTACACCGGCTATCCGGGAGGCATACGGTCGGAAGTTCTGCAAAAGCGCACGGCGCGCAAACCTGAGCTGGTGATCGAGCAAGCCGTGTTGCGCATGTTGCCCAAAAACAAAATGGGGCGGCAGATGTTTTCCAAGTTGAATGTGTACAAAGGCGAGAAGCACGTGCACCAGGCGCAGAAGCCGGAAGTAAAGGTTCTCGCGTAAGTTTTTGAATTTGACGCGGTAGAAATTTCTGAAAGGTTTGCACAATTTGCGGTTGGCTGAATGCCGATTGCTGAGTGCTGAGAGCTAAATGGCAGAATTGGTTCAATACTACGGAACGGGACGCCGCAAGACCGCGGTAGCGCGTGTTTTCTTGCGTCCAGGAAGCGGCGACTTCAAAGTGAACGGGCTCGCCTTCAACGAATATTTCGTGACGGAGTCACAGCGCGCGAACGCGAAGCAGCCGTTGCTTTCCACCGAGACTTCCGCCACGTTTAATGTGTTGGCGAATGTTTCCGGCGGAGGCGTTGCCGGACAGGCGGACGCCGTAAAGCTGGGCATTGCCCGCGCCTTGATGCAGTTCAATGCGGAACTGCGCAAAAAGCTGAAGTCGGAAGGTTTGGTCACGCGCGACTCCCGCGGTAAAGAGCGCAAGAAGTATGGGCAGAAGGGCGCTCGCAAGCGCTTCCAGTTCAGCAAGCGGTAGTTGTTGGGGAAACGGAAAGCAGATTCCTCACTACGTTCGGAATGACAAGTCCTTTATCGGAATGACAAGTTCGTTAAAGGTTTCGCTGAGAACTGACAACTGAGATCTGGCAACTGTTTTTAGGTGTTCAATTCTTCCCGTGCCTGCGTGCGGGGACGGGAATGGCAATCGGGAACGTCAGTTTCCGATGCAGACCACATAAGGAGGGTAATTGGCTAACATCACCATGAAGGAGTTGCTCGAAGCGGGAGTCCACTTCGGGCACCAGACCAAGCGCTGGAACCCCAGGATGAAGGAATTCATCTTTGGCGAGCGCAATGGCATTTACATCATCGATCTTCAAAAGACCCTCAAGATGTTCAAAGAGGCGTCGAAATTTGTGCAGGACCTGGCTGCCGATGGGAAAACGGTTCTCTTCGTGGGTACCAAACGCCAGGCCCAGGACGCGATTGCCGAAGAGGCCCAGCGTTGCAGCATGTACTACATCAATCAGCGCTGGCTGGGTGGACTGCTCACCAATTGGGTGACGGTGCAGAAATCCGTGAAGCGGCTTAAGGAACTCGACGAGATGGCCACGGACGGCCGCTACGAACTGCTTCCGAAAAAAGAAGTGATCAAGCTGGAACGCGAGCGCAAACATCTCCAGGCCAATTTGGCCGGCATCAAAGACATGACGCGGTTGCCCGATGCGGTCTTCGTGATTGATTCGAACAAAGAACAGATCGCCGTGAGGGAAGCGCGCAAGCTGGGAATCCCGGTGGTTGCGGTCGTGGACACGAACTGCGACCCGACCGAAGTGGATTATGTGATTCCGGGCAACGACGATGCGCTGCGCGCGATCCGGTTATTTGCCTCGAAGATTGCGGATTCGGCTTATGAAGGCCGCCAGATGCTGACGGACAAGCAGATGGCTGACATCAATGCATCGGTCGGCGAAGCGCAGCAGGCGGAACTGGCGGCGATTGAAGCGCCAGTGGAAGGCGGGACGGATGTTTCCGGCACGGAAACTCGTACCCCGTCCGAAGCCGAAGACATCAGCATGGAAGAAGTATTGGGCAGCACGGGACGCAAGCAGCCCGCGGCTGCAAAACAGCAAGCCGCCGCCGAAGTGCCGGAAGTAGAGCACCAGACGTTTTGAAACCGTCGTTTGGCCGTTGGCTTTTGTAGTTCGGCCGCAACCGCCGGATTGATATTCTCCCGAGGCCAACGATCAAAGGCCAATGAGTGCCTAGAAAATCTGGACCCGCGCGGGTCGTCTGGCGCGGGTTTAACTTTGTATAGATCAGGTTTATATAGAAGAAAGAAGATGAATAGGAAATGGGTACAACAACAGTGAATATTTCAGCCGCACAAGTAAAAGAGCTCCGCGAAAAGACCGGAGCGCCAATGATGGATTGCAAGCAGGCCCTCAGCGAGGCCAAGGGCGATCTTGAGCAGGCCGTCGTTCTGCTGCGCAAAAAGGGCGTTTCCGTGGCCGCCAAGAAGGCCACTCGCGTGACAAGCGAAGGCGCGGTCGAGAGCTATATCCATGCCGGAGGCAAGATCGGCGTATTGCTTGAAATCAATTGCGAGAGCGATTTCGTGGCGCGCACCGAAGACTTCAAGGAACTGATCCACGACATCGCCATGCACATCGCGGCCAGCGATCCGAAGTTTGTCCGCAAGGAAGACGTCACGGCCGAGGACTTTGCGCGGGAGAAAGACATTGCCCTGGCGCAGGCAATTGCCAGCGGCAAACCGGCGAATATCGCGGAAAAGATGGTTGCCGGCAAAATGGAAAAGTTCTACGAGGAAGTGTGCCTGCTGGAGCAGCCTTTCATCAAGGACCAGACGGTTTCCATCGCGCAATTGATCGCGACGAAAATTGGCAAGCTGGGCGAGAATATCGCGGTGCGGCGCTTCGCGCGGTTCAAAGTCGGCGACGCCGGCGAGACCATTGCCATCACCAGGCCAACCGAACAGAAAGCGGAGTAAACGAGGGGCGCGATGAGCGCCCCTTTCAATTTTGTTCTATCCTGTCATTCGGAGCGTAGGGAAGGTACTGCATAGGTCCTTCGCAACTCAAGCCGCTCAGGATGACAAATACTTATGCCGCTCCCATCTTCAAGCGCATCCTGCTCAAATTGTCCGGCGAAGCACTTGCCGCGGACCGCGGCTTTGGCGTTGATCCAGCGCACATCCATGGAATTGCCGCGGAACTTGCTGAGGTGCATGCGCTGGGCGTTGAAATCGCCATTGTAGTGGGCGGAGGCAACTTCTTTCGGGGTGTCGCGGAGCAGGCCAGGGACATGGACCGCGTTTCCGCCGATCACATGGGCATGCTGGCCACTGTCATCAACGCGCTTGCCTTGCAGGACGCGCTGGAGAAGCAGGACATATACACACGGGTCGTGTCGGCCATTGAAATGAATCAGGTTGCGGAGCCGTTTATACGCCGCCGCGCCATCCGCCATTTGGAGAAACAGCGGATCGTGATTTTTGCCGGGGGCACTGGGAATCCATATTTTTCAACCGACACCGCCGCTTCTCTGCGCGCCATGGAGATCAAGGCCGAGGTCATCCTGAAAGCAACCAAAGTGGATGGAATTTACGACGCGGATCCCATGAAGGTGAAAGACGCAAAGAAATTCACCGAGATCAGCTACATGGAAGTATTGAAGCAGGGACTGAAGGTAATGGACTCCACGGCCATTTCGCTCTGCAAAGATAATAATCTTCCCATCATCATTTTCAATCTCAACGATCGCGGCAATATTGCCCGGGTGGTGACGGGAGAAAAGATTGGTTCGCTGGTCAGTGCCTGATTGTGGCCTCGATTTCGCGGCTTCTTGAACTTTTCTTCGCTCATGTGAGGAGCAGCGCCAATCAGCCGGTCGTCGTTCTTGCTGTAGGTTTATAATTCAAAGTTTTGATCACGGAATTTGGAGCTTCCCTATATGGCCCCATCCACAATGGCTGCGCTTCCCGGTTTAAAAGACACTTACGTTCAACTGAAAACCCGCATGGAGAAGGCCGTGGAAGATTTTCGGCAGGCGATGGCCGCTACGCGCACCGGGCGGGCCTCGGTGCACATGCTGGACTCTGTAAGCGTGGACTATTACGGATCGCAGATGCCCCTCAACCAAGTCGCACAAGTCCACGCGCCCGAGCCGCAACTCATCACGGTGCAGCCCTTTGATCCAACTGTATTAGCGGGGATCGAGAAGGCCATCCGCACAGCGGAGTTGGGATTGAATCCCATGAACGATGGCAAGATTATCCGCGTGCCGGTGCCCCCGCTCACCGAGGAGCGCCGCAAAGACATGGTCAAGCACCTGCACAAGATCCTCGAAGACCACCGTACGGCGGTGCGAAACATCCGGCGGGACGGAAACGACGCCATCAAGAAAGCGCTTAAGGACAAAAAGATCGCGGAAGATGATGAGAAGCGGGCTTTAGAAGAAATTCAGAAGCTCACCGATGACGAAATTAAAAAGATGGAAGATATGAGCAAGAGCAAAGAAAAGGAGGTCATGGAGATCAAATAGTGCTGGTTCTCCAGGACGCAAAACCGGTTCTGCAAGTAAGGAACCGCGAAAAAGATATTGGGCGGGCAACTTCTTACCCTTGCCTTCCCTCTTGTTAAGGGTGGGGCTTTTCTTTCCATTACAAGATATTCGAGGAGATAATCCAGCTTGGCTTGGACGGCTTCCACTGCTCTACCGTATAATTGCGGTTTTCGACATTCCCATACCTTGAGGTAGTAGCGATTCCTCGCGTTTATCAGGAGAGCCCTGTCATTGCGCAAAAGTGTGGCCGAAGACGGCCCGCTTCCGCGCCATCTTCTTCATTCCAAAAATCTTGGAGTGCTAGGGGCCTGCTGGTGCTGCTTTTTGTGGCGGCAGTTGCCGTCCCGCTTTTCGCGCAGCAGGATGTCATCGCCGATATTACGGTTGAGGGCAACCATCGTATCCCGAAGGAAACGATCAAAGCCAAAATTTTTACCCGCGCGGGCGATATTTATGATCAGGCGGCGATTGAGCGCGATTTCAATTCCTTGTGGAATACCCACTATTTCGAGGACATCCGTTTTGAGCGGGAGCAGACCCCGAAGGGATGGGTCATCCACATTTATGTGAAAGAGCGCCCCACCATCCGCGAGGTCAAGTACACGGGACTGAGTTCGGTCACCACCAGCGATGTGCTCGACGCTTTTAAAAAAGCAAAAGTGACTTTGAGTCCGGAGAGCCAATACGATCCGACAGTCGTCAAAAAAGCGTCCGTGATCATCAAGCAGATGCTGGCAGAGCACGGCCGGCAATTTGCGACGGTGAAAGCGGAAGTTCATCCCCTGCCTCCCGCCGCCGTTTCGGTCACGTTCGTAGTGCGGGAAGGGACCAAGGTGAAGGTGGGTAAGATCACCTTCAAGGGCAACAAACACATCACGAGCCGCGAACTGCGTAGCTCAATGAAGAATTTGCGGCCGATTGGCATCCCGCATTCGATCTTTCTGGAAAATCTTTTTGCCAAGACCTACGACTCAAGCAAGCTGGAAGATGACACCGAAAGCGTGCGCGAGGACTACGAGAACCACGGATATTTCAAGGTCATTGTGGATGATCCCACGACACACCTTCGCGATACCGGCCATGAAGGTTTCCATATTCCGCTCATCCAGCATGGCCCGGGCAAGACGATGGACATTAACGTGCCCATCGAGGAAGGTGACCAATATCGGCTGGGAAGCATCACCTTCAAGAATAATAAAGCAGTGGCTGACGTTAGCCGTTTACGCGCGCAATTCGCTATTAAAGACGGAGATCTTTTCAGCCGCGACAAGATCGTCAAGGGCCTCGAGAACTTGCGGAAAGCTTACGGGTCGCTCGGCTATATTAACTTCACACCAGTGCCCGAACAACGCTCGGATGACGACAAGAAGATTGTCTACCTGACGATTGATCTGGATGAGGGAAAGCAGTTTTCCGTGCGCCGCATTGAATTCTCGGGAAATACGACCACACGCGACAAGGTCATCCGCCGCGAGATCATGCTGCAGGAAGGTCAACCTTACAACCAGCATTTGTGGGAGTTCAGCCTGCAGCGCCTGAACCAACTGGGCTATTTTGAGGAACTCAAGCCCGACGATCCGGATGTGACCGAGATCCACAAAAATGAGCAGGAAGGCACCGTTGATCTTACGCTCAAGGTGAAGGAAAAAGGCAAAAACAGCATTGGGCTTTCTGGCGGAGTCAGCGGGCTTAGCGGTTCCTTCATCGGGTTGAACTACAGCACTAACAATTTTCTGGGCCTCGGAGAGACGTTGAGCATCCAGGGAGACATTGGTACCCTGCAACGGGACGTGACCTTCGGCTTTACCGAACCGTATTTGCTTGACCGGCCCATTCAGCTCGGTTTCACGGTGTACGACCGCGAGTTCAAGTACAACCAGGCGCAGGAAGAAGCCATTATTACCGGCCAGGCGTTGAACATCCCGCAGTCCGAGTTACAGAACCTGCAGAATTACACGCAGAACAGCAAGGGATTCACGCTGGCCGTTTCTCACCAGATACGCCGTTCGTTGAATCGTGTGGGACTTGTGTATTCCTTCGACAGCTCCTCGCTGGTTGCGTTGAGCACGGCCTCGCAGAACCTGTTCAGCTTTTTGCAGTTTGAAGGCCTCAGCGGCCCGAATTCGCTGAATGGAATTATCACCAGCAAGATCTATCCAACGTTCTCATACAACAGACTGGATGCGTCGTTGTTCCCGCACAGCGGCAGTGCGCTTTCCCTTGGAGTGCAATTGGCTGGCTTGGGCGGCACCGTCCGCTCGTTTGAGCCTATCGTGGACTACAAGAAATTTTTCCCCGTGCAGAAACGGAAAAATACCATTGCCTTCCATGTGGAGGGCGCATTCATTACGGGGTACGGCGGCGTTGTGGCGCCTCCGTTCGAGCGTTTCTATATGGGCGGCGAGAATGATGTTCGCGGCTTTGACACGCGCACTATTTCGCCGGTGGCATTCCTCCCCAGTACGACGACGATTCCATTGCAAAATCCTGATGGTTCCACAGTGCCACTCGACAAGACCAATCCGCAGAGGGGCAACTACACCATACAAATTCCCACTGACCAACCTGTCTTCCCGGGCGGCGATTTGCAGGTGGTGGGCAACCTGGAATACAGAATCACGATTGCTCCAAAGGTCGCGATCGCGCCCTTCGCGGACCTTGGCATTGATCCTATTTTGCGCACCTCGCAATTGCGAATTACCGACCCTGAATTGCAACTTTTGCAAAACACGCAATACGGCTGTCCCGATCTAGACGTGGGCTTGAACTGCACGGGGAAGCAGTCGCTCAATTTTGCTTCCACCCTCCGCCCTGCGCCATTCACGAACTGGATCCCAAGAATGTCCACTGGGCTTGAATTGCAGGTTTTCCTGCCGATCGTGAACGCGCCGTTCCGCGTTTACTACGCCTACAATCCATTGCGCCTGGATACCATCGCCACGCCGCCCATCCAGATCACGCGAAGCATGTTCCCGCAACAGGGCGACCTGCTGGGCGCCGGACAATTTACTTATAACTCGGCTATCTCCGTGTTCTCGCCTCCCATCCAATTAAGGGAACCCCGTAAGACGTTCCGGTTCTCGGTGGCCACTACTTTCTAAAGGGTCTGGAAGGGGCCGCCAGGGGCGATTTAAGAGGCGAAACCGGGTTTGACGTGGCCAGACGCGATCCCTATAATGTGGAGGTTTGCATCTGGAATACCCCGCAGTGGATGCTCCATGGTGTTATTCGCACATGGAAGCTGGGCTTCCTGATAAGCCTTTCCGGGCGTCAGTGTGGTTCATCTTGGGGCGCGGCCCGGCATAGTGTAGAGAAATCTCAATTCACGAACAATTCAAGGAGTAACAGCATCATCATGAACAGCAAGATTGCGCACCTTCTAATGGCTGCCGCGCTCGTTTTTCCAGGGGCTGCGCTGGCCCAAGCCCAAAGCTCTACGCCGGACGCCCCCGGCGCCACCTCCGCGCCTGCCCCTTCCAACAAGATTGGCACCATCAATGTTGAAGCGGCCATTTATTCCTCCAACGAGGGAATGCGGGATTTTGAAGCCCTGAACAAGACTGAAGAGCCCAAGCAGACTGAGCTCAAGTCGAAAAACGATGAACTGGAAGCTTTAAAAAAGCAGCTCAACACCCAGGGCGACAAGCTCAACGAGTCGGCTCGCGCCACGCTGGTGAGCGATATTTCCAGTAAGCAGAAGACCTTTGACCGGGACATGCAGGATGCGCGCGATGATTACCAGTCGAAGCAGCAGGAAGTCGCGCAGAAAATTCTTCAGAAGATGGCCCCCGTCATCGAAAAATATGCGAGCGACAATAATTATGGACTGATCGTGGACACCTCCACCCAATGGCCGCAAGGACCAGTGCTTTGGAGAAACCCGTCGGTGGACATCACCAAGGCTGTAGTGGATGCCTACAACTTGAAATCCGGCGTTGCCGCTCCGCCTCCGGCGGCTCCAGCATCGCATCCGGCGAGCAACAGCAGGCCCTCGACCAGACCTGCTACGAAGCCGGCGACTCCGGCTGCCCACTAACTACAAAAACGTGGCCGCGGACACCGTTCCGTGGCCCAAAGTTCCAGAAAGGCCGCGCCAGTCGCGGCCTTTTTATTTTGCCGGGGCAGACCCCAGACGTAATTTCGCGGTGTCTTTAGTGGTGTCACGCAGGAGGACACCATGTCTGCTCAGAACATGTTCGCTCAAACATTCTGCGATTCGCCGCTCGACCTGTCGCGTCGAGGATGGACAACTCTAGTCTCATTCACCCTGGAATGTTTCGCCGTAGTCGCGCTGATTGCGTTGCCTCTGTTTCATGTGGAGATGCTGCCGCAAGTCAAAACCATTGCCGCGGTTTTTACACCGATTGTGCCCGCTGATCCGATCCCGATTCATCCCGCGGGCGAGGAGCATCCCGTTGTACTTCCGTATGGTCAAACCGCAAGCAATGGGATAAGGCAGCCCAGCCGTATTCCAAATTCGACTGCTGGCGACGGTCCACTTGCGCCGGCTCCCGAAGTGCCGTGGGGCGCTCCACAAGGACAGAATCCGCTGGCCCAAATCGCCGACAGTGAAAGATCGGCACGCGCTGCTCATCCACGCTTGGGCCGTCCCACGCGAGTTTCAGGTGGAGTCATGAAGGCGCTCTGATTCAAAAAGTACAGCCGGTCTATCCACGTTTGGCGATTACGACTCACACCCAAGGATCGGTCGTATTGCAGGCCCTGATCAGCCGGACCGGGGAGATCGAAAATTTGCGGGTAGTCAGTGGAAGCCCTTTCCTGTCGCGGGCTGCTCTGGAAGCTGTGCGGCAGTGGCGATACCGGCCTTACCGTCTGAACGACGAGCCCGTCGAGGTGGAGACGCAGATTGTGGTGAACTTTACCCTGGGAGGGAATTAGCAGACGGGATTCGTAGCACTGCCGTAACCTGAGAGAGGCAACGAAGCCCGTTATAATCGCGACAATGGCCAGCATCGAAATCCTGAACCGCGCGGCGACGCGACCCACGTGGGCGGATGTTTCGCTTCCTAACCTGCGCCACAACTTTCGCGTGGTTTCGCAGCATGTGGGTTCCGGTGTGACAATTTGCGCTGTGGTAAAAGCAGACGCCTACGGTCACGGTGCCGTGGATTGCTCGCGCGCGCTCGAACAAGAAGGAGCGAGGTGGTTTGGCGTTACCTCACTCGATGAAGCGATCCCGCTCCGGAATGCTGGAATTCAAGGCCGCATTCTGCTGATGACTGGCTTCTGGCGCGGCGAGGAGCAGGAGATCGTCAATCTCTGTCTTACGCCGACAGTTTGGGAGCCGTGGCAGGTCGAGTCGCTGGAAAAGGCTGCGGAGCGATTGGGAGTTTCAAATTATCCCGTCCACTTGAAAGTGGATACCGGCATGGGCCGCCTCGGCGTGGGGATGGACGAACTCGCTAACATCTGCAAAGTTCTGAAAGCCAGCTCGCACATTTCGGTCGAAGGATTTTCCACGCACCTGGCTTCCTCCGAAGTTCTTGACGCGCCATCAGTAGATGAGCAGATCAAGCAATTCAATCAGGCGCGGAAAATTGTGCATGACGCGGGTTTCAAACCGACATTCATACACGTCGCCAACACCAGCGCGGTTATTTCGCGGCAGGAAAGTTGGAACACGATGGTGCGTCCCGGCCTCGCGCTGTATGGCTACTATCTGCCTTTTGAGCGAGCGGGCAGGGAAGTTGGCGGCAGTAAGCTGCGGCTACCGGTAAAGCCGGTGCTCACATGGAAGACGAAAATATTGTCTCTGCGCGACGTTCCTGCTCACCAGGCTTTGGGATACGGCGGGACCTATGTGACTAAGGCCCCGGCGCGCATCGCCGTGCTTCCAGTTGGCTATGCCGGGACGGGCTGAACCGCCAGATTTCATCCGGCGGCCGCGTGATCGTTCGCGGTTACTACGCTCCGATTGTGGGGCGCATTTCCATGGATCTGACGCTAGCCGATGTCACAGGCCTCTCCGAAGTATCCGTTGGCGATGAAGTTGTGCTGCTCGGAACAGTGGATGGCTTGAATGTGGATGCTCGCGAGCACGCGTCGCTGGCGAATACCGTCCCTTATGAAATCCTCTGCAATATTTCCAAGCGGGTGCCGCGACGGCATGGGGAGTAGAAGCATTCGCGAATCATTGCACTAGCCATTGCTCTCCACACCATCGTCTTCCCACGAGTAGCCGCAAGATGCGCAGGTCCAATCGAATTTCTGCGGCATTGCACTTTTGCCATCTTTCGAGTCGTCACTCAGATGTTCGAACACCACATCCGTCGAATGGCATTTCGGACAATGAATGTCGGCGTCTTCAGCTTCGTCGTTAGGTTCGGGAGGCGCGTCCTTTGGCACATAATTTCTTATTGCTTCCTGCGCCCAGGGAAAGCCAATTTGCATGACTCCCACTGGAACCCCATCCGAAAATCTCGACGTTACCCTGTTTACTGTTGTTGCTCTCTCTGGCCCCATGAAAAAGGGAATATCTACGGCGTTGAGCAATTCCTGCACCTTCAGGGCGTCGTTGCGGCTCCATACGGTGCACAATTCTACAAGGCTGCGATCTTCGGCATACCCGTCCTCGGCCTCGCTGAATTGAGGCTCGGGTTGCGGCCTTTCCGGCTCTTTCGCGGGAACCTTGAGTTTCCGCTCCAGGATTTCCTGCTTCAAAGCTCCCTGTGCCAGTTCGGTCAGCTCAGACGGATCTTGCGCAAGCTCGATCAGTCCTTCATCGCTCAGCCGGCGATAGTGCTCGGCGAGGCGCAATGACTCCGCAGCTGGACCTAGTGTGCCCATCAGATTCGCATTAAGGTAAATGTTTTCAGGTTGGCTTCGCAAGCTCCTTGCCCTTGAGCGTGTGCCGTCCTGACACTCGAAACCATTCTTGATGCGGACAGGGTTTATGGTCCTGGTGTCTGCATCGATGGCTTCAAACACACATAAGGTCTCTCCGTCTTCGCTACGCTCAACGTCGAGATGACATGATTTAGGAGGTGATCATGGCCCGTGGCCGGCGGTGAGGATAGCATTGGGTGGCTCGATTCCCTGATCGCTGTCGCTAGCGTTCAAACACAACCAGCGCAGCGCTCGCTGCGGGCAAGTCAATCACCGCCACCCCATTCTCCATGGATAAATTTTCTTCATGCGCAGCGGACCATGCTCCGCTCGCGCCGACGACGGAGCCTCCGAAGGTGGCGTCGGTAGTGTCATCGATTCGCGGAGCGTGAAGGCGAAGTGCGATTGCCCTTTGTGACCGTGTACCGGGATCAATCGTAAGCCGCACGCCTCGATCTAGGTTTTTATTGAACACCGCGGCCTTGATCACGCCGTTCTCGCTGCGCATCCCGTACGCCGTGAGCAGGGACGCCTGGGAACTAGCTTCTGAACCTAGGTTGCTTTCCACCAATTGCCCAGCGCCCGCTTGCGCGAACAGCAACATGCCGTAATAAATAGGACGGGCCAGGAATCCATCCTCGCGGGTGCCGGCGATTGGTGTGTAAACGCCGTACCCGCCGCCGTGGAAGTTGATGCCCATGCCTCCTGCGGACGCCAACTGGTACATCAAGTCCGCGGCCCAGAGAGCCGAAGCAAACGTGTCGCTCACTCCTGGCTTGCCGCCTCGATAACAGGAGTTGGTTTCAGCTAATCGAAAGGGCAGTTCCGATTCCTGCACCGTTTTTCTCATTCCGGCAAACTCTGCTGCCAGCGCGGGATTCGGGCGCAGCAGACGTTCAATGGTCATGGAAGGATCGGTCGGCGGCCCTTCGGCATAGTAATGCTGCGAGAGAAACACGGCTTCATTCTTGAAGCGTCTCGCGAACGGCACAAGCCATTCGTTGTTATAGGCAGTGTCGGGTCCGGCGAAGGCCGCTTTAGGAACCCGCACGCGAATGGCTTGATAAAATCGCTGCCACTCATCCGCGAATTGCGCGAAGTCATAATCGGATTTGCGAATCTTGTTGCGATAAAAAAGATCAGGCTCATTACATAGCTGAAAGGCAATCAACTTCGCGCCGATCGTATCCATTACGTACGCGGCTTCATCAGCGGCAGCTTCGGGCGTACCCGTGCCCATATTCAATCCATAAATCAGCTTCCAGCCGCACGCATCGAGGAAGTCCCGCAAGTTGCGAATGGCCAGCGGCGTAATGCTGACCGCAGCCGACGCGGTCAATCCTTTGTCAGGCCCGACGGCCAGCGCGAAGGCGACCGGGTTGGTCTTGTCCGCGGAGATACTTTCGGTATTCCCGCGCGCGGCTTTTTCAGCGCCCGGCTTCCAGTAGCAATATTCGCTGGTATTACCGCCGATGCGCAGCACGCCGGATTTTCCCAACTGCCGGATGTATCCAGCGAGTTCTGGATTCTCGCCAGAAAAAAATTTCGAATTTCCTAACTGTGCTGATTCGTAGCTCAGCCCGGTAAAGTCTTCTCCGATCTTGTTACCCAAGCGATCGGGCCGAAGCGTGAGACGGATGGACGCCACCGCACTTTCATCAGCGAAAGCCAAAGATGCGTTGAAAGGGACCTGAAGAGCAGCTGCCGAAGTAGCAGAGAGGCGAATGAATTCGCGGCGATTCATGGCACGAAAATTTCAACACACGTGAGGCTTAACTGCAAGCTGCTTCCTCTTATGTGCAAATGTTTACCGGGCCGCCCGCAAATTTGATCCATTTGCCGCCTATTCAGCAAGACCCTGTCTTTGTAACGCAATGGCGCACCACTTCACTATTGTGGATAGAGAAATACCGTGATACTATCCGTCAAATTTGCAGCACTTCGCACCTACTCCCCGTTTCTCCGCCATTTCTGGTGTAAGCATGAAAACAAAAGATTCTGCAATTCAAAAGGGGCAGCGATGTTTATTCAAAGCAGCGGCGTTTCATCGAGGTTCTTGTCAATTCTCACTCTTAGCTTAGCGATTGGATCGTTGGCGTTCGGCGCACAAGCGTTCGCGCAGAGCGTTCCAACTCCGCTTGTTTCTGTCAACCCAAACGGGATGGTTTCCACGGTCTCGACATCTGGTTCCATTGACCTTTCCAATCCGTTTTTCAAAAAGATGGGTACCAATGGGCGCACCTGTCTCTCTTGCCATGTTCCCTCGGAAGGGTGGTCAATCTCACCGCCGGAAGTCGCACTGCGCTTTTTGACGAGCTTCGGCACCGATCCGATTTTCCGTCCAGTGGATGGAGCAGTTTGCCCCAGCGCGAAGGTTGCGACAGTGCTCCAACGCGTGTCCGCCTATAGATTGCTTTTGAAAAAGGGACTCCTCCGGATTTCCATGCCCGTGCCGGCGGGGGCGCAATTTTCCATCATCTCGATTAAAGATCCCTACTCGTGCCCGGAAACCACGGCTACACAGCCAGCCCTATATCGCCGTCCCCTTCCCAGCACGAACCTTCCGTTTCTGGCGACTGTGATGTGGGACGGACGCGAAACTTTCGCTGGTGAAAGTATGGATCAGAATCTGACTTCTCAGGCGTCGGACGCGACAACTGGCCACGCGCAAGCCATGACCGCACCGTCCCCGGAACAGTTGGCGCAGATCGTGAGTTTAGAGAGTTCTTTGCTAACTGCGCAAACCTACGACAAAACTGCGGGGCGGCTGAACAATGCGGGAGCGAGTGGCGGCCCTTATTCTTTGTTGAGCGAACCTTTTTTCCTGGGAATCAATGATCCGCTGGGCGGCAATCCATCGGGCACCGCCTTCAATCCGGATGTTTTCGACATCTACAATTCGTGGCTGAACCTGTCCGGCAATGATCGCCAGTCGGCGGCGCGACGATCCATTGCCCGGGGCGAAGCGCTATTTAACACCTATCCAATTTCCATCACGGGCGTCGCGGGATTGAATGACGCCCTCGGACAGCAAACCGTCAAAGGCACGTGTTCGACTTGCCATGACGCTCCGAATACCGGCGGCCACTCACTCTCGCTGGCGTTGAATATCGGGATCACCGACTATCCTGGGCATCCCGGTCTCGACATCTCCGACCTGCCGGTATATACGGTGCGGTGCAATCTCACGAATCCACCGACGATCATGCAGACCACTGATATTGGCCGCGCTATGGTGACGGGGAAGTGCTCGGACGTTGGCAAGACGAAAGGGCCAATCCTGCGAGGTTTGTCAGCGCGCGCGCCATACTTCCATAACGGCTCGGCTGGCACGTTGAACGACGTTGTGACCTTCTACAACATGCGATTCAGCATGGGATTGACGGCCCAACAGCAAGCTGACTTGGTTGCGTTCTTGAAGAGCCTGTAACTTTCGGGGGATAGAGGCTGCGTTCGTTGAAACGTGGCCTCTCCCCCGTTACTTTCGTGCTACCCCACCCCTCCGATTCCTACCTCTTGCTCATCATAAGTGACAGAATTCCAGTAATACTCGCGGAGCAACGGGTACATCGCCGGGTAAAAGCGGCACAAAAAGGGGTAATTCCATGAAGGTGATCGCTCGGCTGATTTTTGTTGCGGCTTTGCTCGCCGCCCTGTGCTCAGCGCAAACGCGCATAACCGGCTATGGCAATCTTGGAGCCGGCTTCAGCCGTGGCCTTGGTTTTAATACTGGCGATTTTGCCTTAGACGGCGGCGCCAATTTTTATCACGATAAATATTTTGGCGAAGGTGAACTGGGCTGGGACAGCGCTGACCTGACATTGTTCCGGGATGGCAAAACTCTTCGAGCGCATGGGCTGTTTATGTACCAGGCCAAAGAGCATTGGCGTTTTGGCGGCGGACTGCATTACAGCAGGGTGTTGGGGGAACCTAATGACGGACTCTCTCAGTACTGGCCAGTGGCCGCAGCCATGTATGAGAGAAGGCGTTTTCGCATTGACAATGAATATCTCTTCTCAGTCGGAAGCCACCTCATGACCGGCCCTTTGGCAGACATGCGGGTTCGGATACGCAAGAATGTTTACTTTCGCGAACGCTTCAGTTTATTTTTCTATCATGACCGCGGCTTGGTAGCATCGCCTCTGTTTCGCGGCGGAGAGGCTGACTTCGGAATTATGTACGTCTTCCATGAGCGGCCGGAAGTTCAATAGAGCGGAAGTTCAATAGAGCGGGAGTTCAATAAATGCGCCACACAAATTCCTGCGCCGTTTATCGCGAGAGTTTGGCCAGCGATTCCCGGAACATAATTTCAAAAGATTCCGGCTTCCCGTCCTTCCCGGTTGCCGCCAGCGCTCGTTCCGCATCTCCACGTTGATAACCAAGATTCACCAGCGCTGAGATTACGTCTTCGGAAATTCCGCCGGGAACCGCCGCGGCTTCAGATGATTCCGCTTCTTTGACGGGCAGCTTGTCGCGAAGTTCCAGCACCATGCGCTCCGCGGTTTTTTTCCCGATGCCGGGAATCTGGGTAAGCCGCGCCACGTCATTTGCGCGGATCGCCTTCGCCATTCCTCCGGCTTCCATCCCGCTGAGAATGGTGATCGCCAGCTTGGGTCCTATCCCGCTCACTGTAATCAATTTCTCGAAGAGATGTTTCTCGGCGAGTTGGAGGAATCCGTACAGAGCGATGACGTCTTCGCGCACATGCGTGTGAATGTGCAGGGCAACTTCCTTGCCGGCCGTCGGCAGTTCGGTGAAGGCTGGGACGCTGATGGTGACGTCATAGCCCACGCCGCCAACGTCCACCACCGCCTGGTTCGGGCGCTTGGAAAGTAAAATTCCCCGCAGGTGCGCGATCATAGTGCTTACATTGTAGCCGCAGATAAGCATGGATGAATCAAAGAGGTATGCAGCGAATATCAGCGCTGCAATAAGTAGGAAATCTTCACGAAGAATTGCCGGCCGTCATTGATGTATCCCATTGCGCTGCGGTTAATCAGGCCCGTTGCGGGATCCACCGCCAGACCACGATCGAGGTTTTGTAAATCGCTGTTGTATCCCACATAAAGCGCGGTGCCGGGATGGATCAGGTAGGTGACAAGGAAATCCGTATTGAACTGCTTTGTGGTCTGCAACGATGTATATGCGGGGTCAGCCAGCGTTGCGTTGTATTGCATGATGGCGCGCAGGGAAAGATCGCGGGTAAATTGCCAGTTCCACTTGGATTGCAAAATGTGATTGTTAAAGATCGCCTGGCCCGTTTGACGGTCGCGCAGGCGTTCCAATAAATAGGTGTTGTCAATTTTGAGGGGCTTAATAGGCCGATAAGTGAAAGTCGCGCTGCCTGTGCCGGTACTGGCCAGCATGGGAGCAATTCCGGTGGGCGTCACGATGTTTAATCCATCTCCCCAAAAATAGGACGCGCCCAGAGTTGCCTTCTTGAGAAAGCCGTTGGAGAAAGCGATGCCGGTCCGGTGTTCGTGGAAATCCTGGTTCTGCAATAATGACGGCGCATCCTGAGGGCGAAGGCGCTCGCGAATTTCATCATAAGGATAAAAATACACATAGCTCAGCGCTCGCATTTCAAGCAAAAACACAGGCTCGTAGTCAGTATCCAGGCGCAAGCCGTCGTGCGCCCACGCCCACCGGGCCACGGTTCCCGGACCCCACGCCGTCAGCCACTTGCTTTGCGGACGAAAGCGATAGGAGATTTCATTCTTGTACTCGCGCAGGTCCACGCGGTTCACAAATCCGGGCTCGCTTATGAATCCCGGGCTGATATCGTTGTAATTGCCGTCATAGACAAAGTGCTCTCCATTGCGTTGAAATTCGGCTTTGTAAGCGGGCCCAGCCTGGTAGCTGCCATCGGGATTGCGGGTCGAGCTTACGACAGCCTGCAAATTTGCGGTCCAAGTGGAGTTGAGTTTCAGGTGGCTGTCAATTCCTCCAATGCGGTTAAATTCGCCATCCACCGGGTATTCGCGATCGGTATAAATCAATCCCACGGACGATTGCTGGAAGATGTCTCGCTTGACTCGTGCAATCGTGAAATAAGAACGCGAGCCTGACAATGGGTCATCCGGCGTCACACTCAATCCCGGTGCGCGATCATCGCTCGAAAGAATGCCGACGGCATATGGCCCTGCCTTGCCTGTTAGCCGTACACCCGCCGAAGGATCTTCGATATTGCGCGTGAAGAAAAGGTCAATCGGGGTGCGGAAGAGGTCTGCATTCTCCTGGAAAAACGGTCTCTTCTCAGGGAAAAAAACCGCGAAGCGCTGGTTCACCGTAATTTGCGGGTCGTCGGATTCCACCTGGCTGAAGTCCGGGTTCGCGGTTACGTCCAGAACGAAATTGTTGTGCAAAAGAAATTTTCCGTCGAGGCCGATTTGCCCAGCCAGCGCGGGCTCAGAAAAATGCGGATCGAACGGAGCGCGATCGTCAAGCGCGCGGGCGGACCGCAGTATCGTATAAGGGATAATCTGCATGTTTTCGCCCGGGGAAATTCCCTCCATCCCCTCAAGCGACGCCTCTTGCTTCAGACGTCCATCCTCGGCCATGGAAATGTGCGGCCAAAACGAGTCCTCGCCCTTGCGTGTGATGCCTCGATACAGGATGATTCCCCACGACTGCTTTGCGACATTGGGGAAGCGCAGGCTGTGAAAAGGAATTGCCATGAGCACGACGTATCCTTTGTCCGTTACCTGTCCGCGGGAATTCCAAACCGTGTCGAAGGACGTATCCACGTTCCCGCTGGTCTCATCGAAGGGCTGCTCGGTCCACATTGCGTCCCATTGCACGCCCAAAGGGGTGGTTTGAAACATGTAAGCGCGCCGCCTGTCGCGGAACGTGTCAAGCATGACCTCGACCTGATCATCGTCATAAATATCTTCCCGGCGCGAAAGGCGAGCGCGAACCTTAGCGGGGTCATCGAAGCACACGAAGACGACGTAAAGATTCTTCTGGTCGTATCCCAGGTAAGCGGTTGTTGGTTCGGAAACCGGGCTACCATCTTGAGGGTCGCGCTGGACGAAGCCCGTGACCGCCTTCATTTTCAGAGCTATTTCCCCATGCGGCTCCATGCTCAAAAAATCTTGTAGCTGAGGAGGAGATGATAGTCGCGGGATAGCCAGGAAAGGGCCTTCCCTCTGGTGGGAGGCCGCAGTAGCGGGATTGCTTCTACCCCATGCTCGAGAACACACGAGGCAAAGCAGGGCCAGGATGAGGGAAACGGATTTCCTGCACACAAATACACACCTGCACAACCCTGCCCCTCAACAGGGAGATGTGGAGCATACAACGAAACTCAACGATAGGGCATTCTTTTGGGTTTTGTTACGGAAAACCAACGAGGCACCAGCCTGATACTGAATTGGCCCCGAAAAACGATGACTAAAACAACGAGCTCTGCCTGCGGCCTGGAGCAATCCCAAAATGCTGATAGGCAAGCGGCGTGGCAATGCGCCCCCGCGGTGTGCGGTTTAGAAAACCGATTTGAATCAGGAATGGTTCGTAAATCTCTTCAATCGCATCCGGCTCTTCAGCCAGCGCCGCAGCCAGTGCATTCACGCCGACCGGCCCGCCCTGATATTTCTCGATGATCGTCAGTAGCAACTTGCGGTCAATTTCATCGAATCCGTACTGGTCTACTTCAAGCATCTGCAATGCCTTCTGCGCGGTGGGCAGGTCAATTTTTCCGTCGCCCCTGACCTGGGCAAAATCACGGACGCGCCGCAAGAGCCGATTTGCAATGCGCGGCGTTCCCCGCGAGCGGCTGGCGATCTCCATGGAACCCGCGTGGTCTATTTCCACACCCAGAATTTCCGCCGAACGATCCACAATCACTCGCAAATCTTCGTGAGTATAAAACTCGAGGCGCAGCACAATACCAAAACGCGAGCGCAAGGGCGCGGAAACCAATCCGGCACGCGTGGTGGCACCAATAAAGGTAAACGGATGAATATCCAAAGTGTGCGTGCGCGCCGCGGGTCCCTGCCCGATCAGAATGTCCAGCTTATAGTCTTCCAGCGCCGGGTACATGATCTCTTCCAGCGCCGGTTGCATGCGGTGAATTTCATCAATAAACAACACTTGCTTATCGCGGATATTGGTGAGGATAGCAGTGAGGTCGCCCTTGATTTGCAGCAGAGGAGCGGCCGTTGGCTGAAAGTAAACGCCCAGCTCATTGGCGATAATGGATGCCAGCGTTGTCTTTCCCAGGCCGGGGGGCCCATAAAGCAAAACGTGGTCCAACGCCTCGCCGCGCGATTTGGCCGCTTCAATCGCAACCGCCAAGTTTTCCTTAACCTTGGATTGGCCGATGAACTCGCCCAGCCGCTGCGGCCGCAGCTTCAGTTCAAATGAGGAATCATCCTCAACCGGGGCGGCTGAAACCAGCCGTTCGCGCTCATCCGGAAGTTTGGGAATATTTCTTACCGTGGCCACTGGCGCGATAGTAACACGAAGCAGGCGGAGGCAAAATGGTCAGGTTGGCGCTCGCTTATCGCTACAATCAGGAGCGGCGGAGAGGCTCGCGGAGCGAAGAGTGTGCGGAATAGTCTCCGCCAAAATGCTGCATGGCTCGATAGCATTCACACGCGGAATCTTCCAGACTCTTGCGGTTTAGAATTTTCACCGTCCCGCGCTGGTTTTCGATCACGCCCGCCCGCTGCAACAACCCGGAGGCCAGGCTTACGCTGGGCCGGCCAGTGCCCAGCATCTGCGCGAGAAAGTCATGGGTCACCGCCAATAGCTCCGAATCCATCCGGTCCTGGCACATCAACAGCCAACGGGCGAGCCTTTGATCAATTTCATGCAGGCGATTGCAGGCCGCGATTTGCGCCACTTGCAAACCCTGAATCAGAGTGTAGCGGTTCAATATCAGGCGCAGTTCCGGAGTATTCGGCAAACAATCCTCAAACAGGGCCGATTTCACACGCAACCCGTTGCCCGGAATCTGCATGATGGCTCGGTACGGTCCGCGGTGTAGCCCCACCGCGAGTGGCGTGCCCACCAGGCCCTCCCGTCCAACAATAGCGATTTCTACGCTTCTGCCATCCCGCGTCAGTACCACGAGAGAGGCGAGTCCATCATTCAAAAAGTAAGCAAATTGAATCCGTTCGCCCGCTTCGTGAAGAATGCGATGGGTAGGCATATCCACGGGCTCCAGATGCGGACGAAGAAGGGTAAATTCCTTGTCCGGGATGGATAGCAATATTGCATTTTTCACTGGATTCCCCGTCAGGTCAGTCCGCGTTCCCGCGTGAGGGGGCGCACCTTTGGGTTTTCTTTCCGTGCGAACGTTCGTTTTTTCCACAATATTCCGTGTTTTGAGTCACTTACTAAGGCGCGAGAGGCAGTGGGCGTAGGCTATTTGTAGCGGGGCACAATGTCAGTTCGACACCGAACGGAGAGTTGTTGCTCGGAAGACGCTACTTTAATCCCAGACCGCCATTGAAGTGCTGGATCACCGCATAGCATTCGCAGGCCGCCTGTTCTAGATTCTTGCGATTGATGATCCGGACCGTCCCGCGCATGTTCTCGATCAGTCCCGCTCGTTCCAGAATGCCCGCGGCCAAAGTTACGCTGGGTCGTCCAGTGCCCAGCATTTGAGCGAGGAATTCGTGAGTCAGCGGCAGCACTTCGGAATCCACGCGGTCCTGGCACATCAACAGCCAGCGCGCCAAACGATGTTCCAGTTCGTGCAGCCGGTTGCAGGCAGCTACCTGCGCCATTTGCAGCCCCTGCATCAGCAGGTAACGGGTTAACTCCAGTTGGAAAGCAGGTGTGGTGGGAAGAATTTCCTGCAATACGTCAGCCCTGATGCGAACCCCGGCACCGGGAATCTGCATAATGGCGCGATACGGGCCACGCTGCAGCCCGACCGTAAGCGGTGTTCCCACCATTCCTTCTTTTCCCATGATTCCGACTTCTACGCTCCGTCCGTCAGTCGCAATCACCACCAGAGAGACCATGCCTTCATTGGGGAAATAGGCAAACTCCAGCTTGTCTCCTTGTTCGTGCAGGACGTAATGATGCGGCAGCGTCGTGAATTGCAAATGCGGACGAAGAAAATCAAATTCATAATCAGGAATGGAAAGTAGCAGTACATTTTTAACCGCTGTCCCATCCGAGTCCGTGCGTGAGCCAGGCTGTAGAGGCTCCGGCCTCACCAAGCCTGACCTCTTCACTAATATGTTTGCAACGGCCATAATTCCCCTGTTAAGAAAGCACAACTTGGATGCGAAGCCCCGAGGCAAGTTGTATCTAAAGGCTTCGCGGTAGATCAGAGGAGATGGGACTCTATTTCAGCTCGCACTGCGTTCCCTGTACCACTCGAAAGTAAGCAAGCAGTAAAAACAAAAAGAGCGCCGGCAGGCGCTCTTTTCAGAAATCAATCCAACGCTTCGCGCGAAGCCTGGAGTTAGGCGCGGGCCGCCACCGTCGTGCTTTCAACCGAAGGGACGGACTTTTCTTCGCCGTTCACCTTCTGGCTTTGCCCGGCTTTGCGGATATCAATTCCACCTTTGAAGTAGGCGCCGTCTTCGATGGAGATGCGTGCGGCGACCACGTCGCCAGTCAGCGATCCATCACTGCGAATATCCACCCGGTCGCTCGCGGTCAGATTGCCGCGAACTTTTCCGAGAACGACAATTTCTCTCGCGTTGATGTTGGCGGCGACGACGCCGTTGCGGCCGACCGTCACGCGATTACCGGCAAGATTGATGGAGCCTTCCACACGCCCGTCAATGTACAGGGACTCGGAACCAGTGACCTCGCCCTTAATCACCAAGGACTTTCCGATGGTAGCCTGGTCCGCGGTAGAGGTCGCAACCGGACGAGCAATTGTTGGCGCTGGTTCGCTCACCGCCGCCGCGTTCTGGACGGGAGCGGTTGGGCGCTCCGGTTCACCGGGTCGGGGTGGGGTCGTCATGGGTTGGTTCGTAGGCTTCCACATGGGAAAATTCCTTCCTTGTTCTTTGGGATTAACGGTCAGACCCGCATTTCGGTGACCAATCGGAATTGTACTCCGTTAAATATGATTCGCGCTGTGGAAATCAGTGTTTACATGCAAGTTTCCCTGCCTTGTTCGGTGATCGAAAGGGAACGGTTCCGAATTGGATGAAAACGCAATGTAAATACTCCATTCACAACTGTATTTCTTTCTTCGCGTATCATGCTTTTTAAGGCTTTACTCCGAGATATTTCTTCCCAGTCTTATCTCAGATGGGCCGCCCAGGAGTGCTCATGACCGACAATTTTCGCACCGGCCACCCTGAAGCCGGTGAGTATGCCCCCTACGCTGAAAAGTACATCTCTCTTATCCCGGAACAGGACGTGATTACCAAACTGGAACAGCAGCGCCGCGACATGGTCTTGCTGCTCTCCGGCAGAAACGAGCAAGACGGCGATTTTCGCTACGCCGATGACAAGTGGTCCGTAAAACAAGTGCTCGGCCATATCAACGACACTGAAAGGATATTTGCCTATCGTGCCATGCGCATCGCCCGAGGAGACAAAACTCCCCTGGCCGGATTCGAACAGGACGATTATGTGCGCGAAGGCGGGTTCCAGCTTCGCTCGCTCTCCGACCTCACCGAAGATTTCATCGCCGTTCGTCGCGCCACCGTCTCTTTATTTCGCAATCTGCCCGAGGCAGCCTGGATGCGCCGCGGCATTACCAACAACCACGAATTCACGGTCCGCGCCTTGTTGTACCTGACTGCGGGCCACGAACTGCACCACTCGAAAATTCTTCGCGAACGATACTTTGCTGTCTCTGAGTTGTCATCGAAATAAGGCGCCACTTCACTCCGCGATGCTTTCCGATTCCAACATCCTGAAGAAAATTGAGCAGCAGGCCAAACATACTGCCGGCTTCAAACAACTGTTACGGGAACTCGGCCTGCACGGCGCGGAAAGGCGTGAGCTGGAAACGCGCCTGAAAAAGCTTGTGCAGAGCGGACAGTTGATCCAAGTGGATTCCGACCGCTACGCGATTCCTCGCGCTGCCTCCGGGAAAAATTTGATCGTCGGCCGGCTCAGCCAGCATCGAGATGGCTTCGGCTTTGTTATTCCCGAAGCGGGCTCGCCCGATGAAGCATTGCGCGCGCGACTCTCGGGCGACATCTTTATTCCCCCTCCCGCCATCGGCGTTGCCATGCACGGCGACCGCGTACTCGTTGAAGTAAAGGCGATTAAACCTGACGGCCGCGCCGAAGGCCGGATTCTGCGCACTCTCAATCGCGCGCACCCAACGGTGGTCGGGATTTTCCACTACAGCCCGCGTCGCAACTACGTGACTCCGATTGACCAGAAGATCGCTCAGGAAATTCTCATTCCGACGGGCGATGAGTACCCAAGGGAAGATGCGCAGGACGACGAACAAGAAGACGGAAAGACGCTCTCGGGAAAGAAAGCCGTCCGCAAGAGCGTACATCGTGTACTCGGCAAAGAAGCGCAGCGTACCGACTGGCAAGATTTAGAAAATATAGTCGTGGATGTCGAAATCACCGACTGGCCGACCGCCACGCAAAACCCTCGCGGGCGAGTGGTGGAAATTCTCGGCTATCAGGATGACTTCGGTGTGGACGTGGAAATCATGATCCGCAAATTCCACCTGCCGCACCGCTTCGCCGAGGCGACGCTTGCGGAGGCGCAGGAACTTGATCCCATTATCCCCACTCATAAAAAGCTTCGCCGCCGCGATTTCCGCGAGCTTCCCATCGTCACGATAGACGGCGAAACAGCCCGCGACTTTGACGATGCCGTTCTGGCCACGCGTCTGGAAAATGGCAATTACGAGTTGCAAGTCCACATCGCCGACGTGGCCCAATATGTAACGCCAGGATCCGCGCTCGATCAGGAAGCGCGCTTGCGCGGCACCAGCGTATACTTTCCCGACCGCGCCGTGCCCATGCTGCCGCTGGAACTCTCCACCGACATTTGCAGCCTTCGTCCGAATGTCGAGCGGTTAGTGCTCTCCTGCATTATGGAAATAGAACCTAAGGGAGAGATCGTTAGGTACGAAATCTGCCAGGGAATAATCCGCTCCGCCGCCCGCATGACCTATACCGACGTAAGCGCGATCCTTGAAAACGACGCCGCCACGCGCCAACGCTACGCTTCGCTTACCGCCGGATTTGAAACCATGCGCGACCTGGCCATGATCCTGAACCGCAAGCGTGAGCGCCGAGGATCCATTGATTTCGACTTGCCCGAACCGGTCATTGAATTCGACGAACGCGGGCTGATGAAAAGCATCACCCGTTCTGAACGAAACGTCGCGCATCGTCTGATTGAAGAGTTCATGCTCTCCGCCAACGAGTGCGTTGCCTCGTATCTGGAGAATAAGCGCATCGCTTCTCTCTACCGCATCCACGAAAAGCCCGACGCCAAACGCGTGTACGACTTTGAAGTGACCGCGGCGACCTTCGGCTATTCGCTCGGCGTGGGCGCGCTGCCCATTCATCGCGTGCAACTCAAAGCCGACCGGCGCGACAAATATGGAAGCGGCAAGCGCCCGCGCGAGATTGAAATCCCCAAAGAAGTCCACATCACGCCGCGCATGTACCAGAAGCTGACCAAAAAAATTGCCGGCAAACCGGAAGAACGCATCCTGTCGTTCTTAATGCTGCGTTCTCTGAAGCAGGCCCGCTACTCGGAGGTGAACGAAGGCCACTTCGCCCTGGCGGCTACTTCCTATACGCACTTCACGTCGCCCATACGGCGTTATCCCGATTTGATCGTGCACAGAATTTTGAAACAAGTGCTGCGCGACTCCCCGGAACGATGGGAAGGAGACATTCCTATTGCCTCCTCACACGATTTGAGCACCGAGCGGGAAGGGCACAACTTGAGTCGTGCCGATCAGCGCGCCATTTCGCATGGGGCTTTAGTCCCTGAGGAAACAGACTCGGCTCCTTCTCCATGGTCCAAGCGCCGTGATCACGCCGCCCACACCGCCGCCAGGCAACCGCTGAAGGGCCCAATTTCCATGGAAGAACTCCACAACATCGCCGACCAGTCGAGCCAAACCGAGCGCCGCGCTGATGAAGCCGAGCGCGAGTTGATGGAATGGAAAAAAGTGAAGTTCATGCAGGACCGCGTCGGCGAAGATTTCGACGCCCTCATCATCAGCGTCACCAAGTTCGGCTTCTTCGTGGAACTCACTGATTTGTTCGTGGAAGGCTTGGTTCCGCTCTCCACGCTGATTGACGACCATTACACCTACCACGAGAACACGCGGGAGATCATTGGCCAGCGCAGCCGCCGAATTTTCAGCCTGGGACAAAAAGTGCGTGTGCTGCTCGACCGGATTGATCCGGTCGAAAAGAAGCTCCAGTTTGCGCTGTTCGAAGAAGCCGTGAAAAAACCTCGGAGGAGATAGTAGATGATGGTGCGACGAATGCGTTCCTATCTCTTGATCGTCGCGATATCCTGCGGATCAATTCTTGCGTGGGCACAAAACAAGAACTCCGGTTGTCACTCTTTTGAAGTGACCAGCGAACTTGCGGCCGAAAAAAGTTTCGAGCGTGCGATCGGAAATGGTCTGAGATTTCAGATCACGCCGGACAAACTCGATGCTAATGGCAAGTTCAATGGGTGGGATATTCTTATCGTCCACCCCAATGCGCCGGACCAGGAATACATCTACCCCGTGAACCCTCCGCTGCGTTTCAATGGCCTGCAAATACTGGGCCCAAGCTATGGCGATGATGCCAAGGTTTCGCTCGGTCATCCGCATGAAATGTGGTTCCTGCTCAACAAAGCGGACTACGACCAGCTATGGCCCGCGGTGGAACACGTTCTGTGGCCGTACAATGCGCCGCATCCCGATCAAGTTGCCGACGAATATTCCCAGGCCCTGAGCAAAGTCGCCACTGGACGGCTGAAATTGTCCGTGCCGTCTTACGGCCTCAAGCCGGGAAGCGACTCGATTCAGCGAATGCAATTTCAAGCGGAGTTCATTGTTCCGGACGGATTTCCGGTGGCATCTGACCTAAAGATTAAAGATGCCGCATGTCCCGCCGCTCCGCAATAACACTTCCAGACGGAAGTCGGCGGGCTAGTGTAGAATTTCAGAGTTAACCCCATCCGCAGGTTCATTGTTCTTCGTTTTTTGCGGATTCCTTCCTAGTCGGGACGTGGCTCAGCCTGGTAGAGCACTCGCTTGGGGTGCGAGGGGTCGGCAGTTCAAATCTGCCCGTCCCGACCAAAAATCATTCTTCATCACGCAAGTCAAGGATCCTGGCGAAAAGTGCTCGGATGAACCCCACGCGAGGTTTTCAGCGTTTCGCAAACTTGGTAAAAGATTGGTCGGCTTTAGCAGACGATTTTCGAAAACTTCTCGTAAATATCGCGAGTGAACCGGCGATTTCAAGCGTGCAAGTTTGCATGCCTAAGATGGGTTGAGAAAAGAGGATTGAACCGCCTAACCCGTCTCAACGAATTGCTCGCACTCCATTAGGTTCGCACGGCCCAACTGACTTCTTTCAGGAGTCCGGTTCGGTACTTCGGCGCAAGCTCCATTGCTTTCTTTATGAACGCCGTCTGTTGCTCTGCGCTGAGCTTGGGCGGTGGAGTCGTGCGCGTGGCTACGGGAGTTCCCACTTCTTTGAAGAATTCCTCTTGTCCAGCCGGGGAACAGATGCAAAGCATCCTCGCCGGCGCCGATGAGGTGTTATGGAATTGATGAGGAGCATTCGCTGGAACATGGACTGTCTGCCCGGATCGGACAATGCGCTTCTCTCCGCGAAAAGCGGCCTCAAGCTCGCCATCGAGAAGAACGAAGCTTTCTTCGAAATCATGGCGATGCGGAGGGGGTCCACCTCCCGGGGGAACATGCATGTCGATGAGACAAAACCGGCCGGCGGTATCAGCTCCGGATAAAAGAATGGCGGATAGGATTTTGGCAAAGCACAGGCGCAGACCGCGGTACGGTTCGATCCCCAGTTTCGGAAACAGTATTTGCATCGTTGCCATCAGAAGCCGAAAGGTGTGGCGAAGGTGGCGGCAGCGCGCAAGTTAGCCGTACGACTCTACTGGATGTTACGCAGCCAGGTTGGATATCCAGAGATCGTTCGCATCGAGAGCAGCCCGCGGGTGCCCCTGGTCGGCGCAAGCTAGACCGCAGGATTGATTGGGCGCTCTCGCATCCCGAACAGACGGGATGTTCGCATAGAAGAATCATGGCCGCGGTTTAGGCCGAATCGATGGTTGGTGGAACGATCTCCACCGCAGGTGATTCAGCGTGAGATTTCCAGAGTCTTGGTCCTCAACCTCTCTGGCGGCAAAAAAAACGGTGCCAAAACACCGACAGGATACCTTTGTGCTTGACACCACCTTCGTTCTTATCGAGGGGCACCCGGCCACCACCCGGCCACTCTGCCCTAGCGCTGCGTGTATACGTAGTCGTGCTCCAACATGAGCCTCCAGATCGGGGTGTTGCCTGTGACCAGCACGCGTCTGCATCTGGGGATTCGAACCGGCTTCACTCACAAATACGTCATAGACGCCCGGTGGGAGTCTTGCTTCATAGCGTCCATCTTTTACCATCTTCAGCACGAAAGATCTCGTCGAAACGTTGGTATAGGGGTAGCCTTGCGCTTCTATGTATACACCCGTAGCCGGGGTATTATCCGCGTCATCCCAAGTGAGTTGCACAACGAATGGGGCATCTTTCGTGGAAGTGCTTTGCTGCTGC
Organism: uncultured Acidobacteriota bacterium; assembly: GCA_963831435.1. Taxonomy (GTDB): domain Bacteria; phylum Acidobacteriota; class Terriglobia; order Terriglobales; family Acidobacteriaceae; genus JAICKN01. The sequence goes on along the minus strand of CAWHQK010000087.1, from coordinate 17,448 downwards.
CCGTCGCTTCGTCCGACAAGTAACAAAACCATCAAAATACTCAAATAGCTAACAATCCGAATATTCATGGCTAATTCTCCCGTCCATTCTCAATAGGTACCAGAGTCAACTGCTGCCCGACAATGGCCCATAACAGTCATGGTATTGATATCCGACTGATTCGCAGGTCCTGAAGCCAAGGGACCGTCAGGCGGAACAAGGAGCACCTTATGGGCGAGTTCATGAAGCAGAAACCTGGGGACGGCAGAAACCTGGGGACAGACGGAACGTTCCCCGGTTTTTCCGTACCAATTTGGGAATTTTCGATCCCAGCTTTCCAGAAATCTCTCTGCGTTCGATCCTCCGCCATGTTTTTCTGATACTTTCCCTCATGGCCCGCCTGCCTCGCGTAGTGGCTGGTGGATGTTCCCCATCATGCTACCCAGCGCGGGAATGCCCGACAAGTTATCTTCTCCGGGACGCCGACCGCATTACTTATCTCCAAGACAAGAAGCAAGAAAGCTGCGTAAGCAATTGAATAGGCGATAAAAAGATTGGTCGGGGAGAGAGGATTTGAACCTCCGACCCCCTGGTCCCGAACCAGGTGCTCTACCAGGCTGAGCCACTCCCCGACTATTGCGCGACTGGCAAACGTGGCCCTCAAGAAAAGAGGCCACAGGCAGTAACGACCTTGATTATAACATCCTGTTTTCTCGCCATTCTTCGTGTTCTACTCTCTAGCTAGTGATCGCTTTTACCGCCAAATCGCTGTATACACCGCTCGAACATATCGACCGCCCGTTACTTTTCGTGGAGGGACGAAAAATCGTTGAGATTGCGTCACGGTCATCAAAAGCCGCGCCCGCCAACACTCTTCTCACTGACTATGGCGACGCAGTGCTGGTTCCTGGCTTCTTCGATATCCATATCCATGGGGGCGGTGGACACGATGTCATGGAACCGGACGCGTCTGCTTTGCTTCCCATTCAGAACACACTTGCCAAACACGGCGTCACCTCTTATTTGCCCACAACCGTCACTGCTCCGGTGGAAGCCACGCTCGCTGCTCTGGATCGCTTGGCGACAGCGATTGAAAAATTCGAAGTCGGCGGGCATGTGGGAGCGCAGCCGCTCGGCATTCATCTCGAAGGCCCGTTCCTGAGTCATGTTCGGCGCGGCGTGCATCCTCCGTCAAATTTGCTATCGCCCACTGTGAAAACGTTCAATCAACTCTGGGAGGCCTCGCGCGGACACATTCGGATAATGACCATTGCTCCGGAACTCGACGGCGCACCTGAAGTCATTGCCGAAGCTTCGAAACGAGGCGTATGCGTGAGTATGGGGCACTCCGATGCGAAACTAGCCGAGGCTCGCGCGGGATTTGCCGCTGGAGCGCGTCACATCACGCATGTTTTTAACGCCATGCGACCGCTTGAGCATCGCGATCCAGGAATTCTGGGGGAGGCGCTTACCAATTCGCAGCTTACGGTTGAGGTCATTGCCGACGGCATTCATCTTGATCCGGTAATCGTCCGGTTGGTTTTCCGGACCAAAGGATTAGACGGCGTAGTGCTTATCACAGACGCCACTGCGGGGACTGACATGCCCGAGGGTCGCTATCAGTTGGGAACTTTTGAATTTGAAGTGAAAGATGGAAGGTGTTTATCGAACGGCAAGTTGGCAGGAAGCATTCTGACCATGGACCGTGCGGTCCGCAATGCGATGCAGTTCGCCGGCCTTGATCTGGAACAGGCCTTGCGCGCGGCGACGTTGAATCCAGCGAAAGTTGCTGGAATGGACCGGGGAGTCCTCAAAGCTGGTGCCCTCGCTAATTTTCTTGTAATGAATCGGTCCGGGGAAATTCAAAAGACAATTCTTCGCGGCGCGGAAATCTAAGGCATGGATTTGGGAGTGTCTAGGTGCGCTTGTGGCTTACAAATGGGGCCAATTGCCGGTTTAATTCGGCTTACGGCTCTTGGATTCCGCTAGAAAACGCACAATCGTCGAATCGCTGGCGTGCTTGAATTTTTCAATCAGGCTGGCTTCTGCTTTCAAAACAAAATCGTCCGCCGGTCTTTGCCGCATCGTTTGGCGCAGCCGATCGGCATCGTCCGAATCATTGGTCATTACCTGCACATAAAACCACAAAAAGTGCCGCATCTGGTCGAGCGCGGACCGCAGCACTTGGATGGACTCCATCTCCGGCAACTGGCTCAACGCTTCCATTAATTCCGGATCGCCGGGCGCTTCCATAGCGGCGCAATTCAACTCGCGCTGAATCACGCGCAAATCTTCGGTGACGCGCAGTATGCGGATATGAATGTCGTCGAGATATTCTTCAGTGCTCATTGCACGCCTTTCCCGGACATCTCAACATCTCATCGGCGAGCCTTCTACGGCCAGATGTCCCATGACCATGAGCTTTGGTAAGACCAACGATTACTTTGGTATGAAAAGAAAAAACGGTTGATGGACGAGCGCTTTCTCCGCGACTCAGGAATGCTAAAAGGCCAGTGAAAACGAGTTGCGGATATTGCTTGTGATGTGCCGAATTCACCGGCCAAATGCCGGGTTTTCACCCTATTTAACGCGCACACGAAGAAACAAAACCGCTCCCAGGGGATGAGTTCCGTAGATTTGCTGGAGCGCCCCAGGCACGCCATACCAGGTAATCTGCCCGCCGATTGCGGTCGCGAGATGGGAAATATTTCCTACCTCACGATCGTACCCAGCCGTGTAGGCTTGCACCCGCGCAAAGTATTTTTCAGTGAAGCCCGGGGGTTCGGGATTGTCCCCCAACAGAAGTTCATTGGTGCGGTCCACGTTCTCAATGCGCGTCCAGGCGTAGTTTCTACTCATGAAATTCAGAGTTGATTCCAGCACGTAGCCGTTGCCTACGTTGCCATCGAGGCGACTTCGATTGCGGCCCCACAAAAGCATGGAGTTCCAATTGCCCCCATGGATTGAACGGTTGTACATCACCGACGCGGTCATGCGGCGCAAGTCTTCACCGGGGGCAAGAGCCTCAGGACTGTGAATCTGAGCGAGGGAATATTGCGTGCTCCAATTCCGCGCAGGGTTGAATGTTAAGCGCGCGGACCAGGAATCGATTGCGCCAGAGTTGATGTTCCAGCGGTTTTCATCCGGCTCGCGGCCATGAAAGCCTGAGCCTTCGATCCTGAAATCGCGATATGCGAGGCCTGCGGTGATCACGTCCGCGGCGATATGCGTGGAGTCTTCCAGATGATGGCCGAGCGGCGCAATGGGATCTTCCGAAGCTGACGCGCGATGCGGGTACGCGATCGGACCCATCGCGGGATCGCCCATAGGCGCTGCATAAAATGAAAGCAGCGTGCTCTTGCCGAGTTTGTAATCGTACAGAGCTGCCAGCTCCATAAAGAAGTCATGGGGATGTTGGCCGTCAACGATGGGCCGGCCAAATGCCGTCTCTCCCTGCTGAAAAAGTTCTGGATAACGTCTCTTCGTGACCGTAGCCGGTTCAAGGCTAATCATCGTGCGAAGGGTCAGAGTTCCATTGCCAAACTTGCGCTGGGCCATGGGCATGAACCAATTCGTGGAGAAGAATTTGTCGCCGCCGCGCGGGCCGCTTTGCTGTGTTTCGTTGAGGAAGGCCTCGCCATGAAACATCAGCATCCAATGGCCCTCCATTTTCATGATCATCGGCGCGGGCGTGGAGTTAGGCTCCGCGTCGCTCCCGGAGGTTGAGTGGTGCCGGAGTGCGTCAAGAAATGACTCGCCCGTCATGCTCATGTGGTGATGGCTGGGCATCGCGGATGTATTGGACTGATTGTCCGTCTGCGAGTCTTGCGCGTAGGCGAAGCAGGAGAACAGCAAAATCAATGGCAGAAAATTTCTTCTCATTGCAACGTCGATTGCTTGCTTTCGGCAACTGTTCCGGAATAAGTCTGCCAGCCGCGCCGCGAAAGGTCCCAGAAAATCAGATATCCGGCAATCGCCGCCGCTACCAGCAAGGTGATGCCCCAGAACCATTGCTCGAACACCAGCTTGCCGATGCCGAAGAGGCATCCATAAACCAGGATGCAGCCCATCGCCCAGTCGAAGGTGTTGCTGGCAACGTCGCGAACTTCCCCAAGTTCAGGCACCAACCGCGCGATGGGCCGCCATCCATATACGGTTGGATGAACGCGGCGGTAAAAAGATGTGAGGGTTCGCTCGGATTCGGGGTGAGTGATAAATGTAGCGATGATCCACACGATGGTCGTGACCGCTCCGGTGATAATCGCTGATTTCGCATAAACCACCGCATCGTTGCCAACAAACCTTACATGGGTCAGCCCTACCGCCATCGCAGCAGCGGCGATCATCGCGCTGATCTCACTCCAGGCATTAATGCGCCACCAGTACCACCGCAGGATGTAAACCGCTCCGGTTCCGAAGCCCACATTCAAGACTAGGTCCCAACCTTGTTTAATGGAAGTCAGTTGCATAGCGGTATATCCGGTGCCGAGCACAAGCAGCACGGTGAAAATACGGCTGATAAATACGTAATGTTTTTCCGTGGAATTCCGCACAAAGAACCGCTTGTACAGATCGTTCACCAGGTAAGAGCATCCCCAGTTGAGTTGGGTGCCCACGGTTGACATGAATGCCGCAAGAAATGCCGCGACCATAAGACCGCGCAGCGCGGGAGGCAGATAGTCTCGCAGGACCATCACATATCCCTGTTCGGGATTTTGCGCGAAGGCCATGCTCGGATGAAGGCCGCCGTGCGGCGAGTACACAACGATCGCAACCAGCGCAGTGACAATCCACGGCCAGGGACGCAGCGCATAATGCGCAACGTTGAACCATAGTGTGGCGCCCAAGGAATTTTTTTCGTCTTTCGCGCTGAACATGCGCTGCGCGACGTATCCGCCGCCGCCAGGCTCCGCACCCGGATACCAGGCCAGCCACCATTGCATCGCCAGATAGACGATAAAGGTGAGCAGGGGCAGCGTCCAGAGTGCGTCAGACGAATAGCCCAAATGAAAGTTGGGCAAGAAAGCCATGGGATCGGCCGTCGCGACCCCGGTCTGCCGCACGTTGTTCTCAATCATCCGAAGGTGCATTTGCAAGGCGCCCATGCCGCCGATTTTTACGACCGCCACCCAGGCCAATACGATGATCATGGCCATCTTCAGGATGAACTGAAACAGGTCCGTGACCAGCACGCCCCAAAGTCCGCCGATGAATGTGTAAATTCCGGTGAAGGGAATTAGAACCAGAATGCAGATCAATAACGATGTGTAATGCGGATTGCCCAGCGTGTACTGGAACAGATGACCGGCGACGGAAAACTGCACCACGCGCCCCGCGGCAATGGCCGGGCCTAGCAAAACCGTAATGATGTTGATCATCGCCTGCGTCACCCATCCCAGGATGAAGCAGTTCATGAACAGTCCCAGATAAATCGCCTTGAATCCGCGCAGAAATGCCGCGGGGTTTCCTCCGTAGCGGATCTCCACGAACTGCACATCGGTCAGAATTTCCGCGCGCCGCCAGTAGCGGGCAAAGAAGAATACCGTCAACATCCCGCCAAAACAAAAGCCCCACCATATCCAATTTCCCGCGATGCCCTCTTTGGCTACGATGCCGCAGACCAGCAAAGGAGTATCGGCGGCAAAAGTCGTGGCCACCATGGACGTGCCCGCCAGCCACCAGGAAACTTCGCGCCCTGAGATAAAAAATTCCGCGGTGTTGCCGCTGGCGCGCCGACGGTAATAAATGCCGATCAGCAGATTGATGAGCAGATAGCCGACAATCACGATCCAATCAACGAAAGTTAGCGGCATGCACGCTCCTGTTCGCGGGAACCGAACGTAGCGAAACTAACAGAACTGGAGCGTGGATTCCAGAAGATCGGATTGTCTGAAGGTCGCCTATTCGTTCTGGAGCGAAAGGCCGCGACTCTTTGCAAGAGTGCATCGGTTGTTGCGCTTATCCCGGTTGAAATGCTCCTCTGCCGGAAAGTTGCTTCACTGCTCACTTGTGGGGAGGGTTCGGTTCTGGGCATAATACTGTGTTTAGCGTGGAGCTTAGGCTCGTAACTGACAAAGAGTCGTGTGCAGCACAACGTTTTGGGTTTGCAATTTGTGCTGCTGCTAGGGGTCGGATGCACACGTACCGATATAGGTTCCTATTACTCCTCCTGATGTCATTTGTATTGCTTCTTGCTGCCTGTGGTGGGGGCAATAGCGTTAGCAGCGGTAGCAGTACTATCACGACTGAAATATCCCATCAAAATCAATGGACCTGGATAGGCGGGGCCGATCAGGATACGTTTGTGCCGATAGGAACCCCGGGACCGGGTTCAGCACCGTACAACTCTGATCCGTATTACGGAACACTGGGTGTAGCTGGAGCCGTGAATGTGCCAGGAGGCCGTAACTCGTCGGCCTATTGGACCGACAGGAAGGGAAACTTCTGGCTATTCGGAGGCGATGGTTTGGATGGTAGTTCTGCCCCAAATGAAGGGCTACTCAATGATCTTTGGGAATACAGCCCGATGATAAATGAATGGACCTGGGTGGGAGGCAGCAGTGCTCTTTCTAACACGCCGTGTTTACCAGGACCGGGCTTTTGCGGTTTGCCTGGTGTGTACGGATCGATGGGAACTCCGAGCCCGTCAAATGTTCCCGGCGGACGGAAACTGGCGGTCAGTTGGACCGATAGCGCGGGGAACCTCTGGCTGTTTGGAGGTTTGGGCATAGACTCAACGGGATCACTCGGAAACCTGAATGACCTTTGGGAATTTAATCCCTCGATGAAAGAATGGACATGGATCAGCGGTAGCAATACGCTGAATTCTTCTCAAGGGCTTGAAGGAATTTACGGCACACAGGGCGTAGCGGATGCCGCTAATGTGCCGCCCGGTTTAAACGACGCTACAGGCTGGATCGATAAGAACGATAACCTGTGGCTGTTCGCCGGAAGCGGGGTCACCCCGGGTGGATCCCAAGGGTTCGAATACAACAATCTCTGGAAATTCGACCCTAGTACCAGAGAATGGACTTGGATGACTGGTACTGGTACGAATCAGAATACCGCTAACGGTGTTTACGGAACTCTTGGGACTGCCGCCCCGGGCAATACTCCCTCAGGAAGGTTTGGTGCGACCGGTTGGATGGATTCAAGTGGCAACATGTGGTTGTTTGGTGGGTATGGTATTTACCCAAGCACAAATGGATTCGGCGAGAATGACGTCAACGAACTATGGGAGTTCAACCCAACTTCCAATCTATGGACATGGGTAGCCGGAACCGCTGGAGGCGTCCTGAATTCCTTTGGCAATCTAGTTCCGCCTTCTGGCGCCTACGGTAGTCTTGGAGTTGCCTCGGCTGATAATCATCCCGGCGGCCGATATGGTGGAACGGGGTGGATAGATGGTGATGGGAACATTTGGCTTTTCGGTGGCGAAGGAGATGATTCCACGGGTACCTATGGAACGCTCAACGATCTATGGGAATTCAGCCCAGTCGATAAGGAATGGACTTGGATGGGCGGTGATAATACTGCGTGGCAAGGTGGCATTTATGGGACGGAAGGAACTTCCGACGCTGCCAACATCCCAGGCTCTCGCTATAACACAGCATCCTGGAAAGATAGTAGGGGGAATTTCTGGCTCTTCGCCGGATGGGGCATCATTGATATCGGAGAGGGTGGTTCTACGGCATTGAACGATCTTTGGTATTACCAGCCATAGCTCCAGCGACCTCTCCAGTAAACTCAGTTATCGTTGAACCGAACGTCACCTGCCAGAACACCTTGGAAAACCGGAGTTACAGCAATTCCGAAGACGGACTCATGCGCGGAAAGTATTAAATTGGGCGAAGAGATTCCTGGCAAATAGAATTTGTTCCTCGGTTGGAATAATGTCAGCAAGAAAGCAAAAAAAAGGTTGGGCAATGCGTCCAAAGATTATGCTCTGGGTGCTTCTTGTTTTTCTGCCTGGCATCGTTTTCACTCAGACACCCACCAACACTATTTTTTATATTGGCATTGGAAACGATGTAGACGACGCCCGGCGCTTGCCATGCTTCACGCGTTTTACAACAGGCATGAAGCCAGGCTGATGGCGGTGACGATTACTACAGACAACCGGTGGGCCGCGCCCTATATAGATCTGGTAAACCCGTTCTACGGGCGCCGCCCCAGTTTTTGCTGCGGCGAAATAGCGAAAGCCATATCCTGATACGAACTTTTTATATGAGGTTCTTTCGGTACAAACTGCACCACTGGCCTCTGCTGGTTTGGTTGACGCGATTGTGGATGCAGCATAGAATTTCGAGACTTACCTGAAGTGGTTTCCCCTTTGATCGAAGAGAGCGCGTCTCACTATCGAATTCTGGAAAAGCTTGGCGCGGGCGGCATGGGCGAGGTTTACAAAGCCGAAGACTCGCGGCTCAAGCGCTTTGTGGCGCTCAAATTCCTTCCTGAAGAACTAGGTCGCGGCGCTCAGGCGCTGGAACGATTCGAACGCGAAGCGCAGGCGGCTTCCGGCCTGAATCATCCCAATATCTGCACGATTTACGACATCGGCGAGCACCAGGGCCGGCACTTTATCGTAATGGAGTGCCTCGAAGGCGAAACGCTGAAGGACGCCATCGCCTCCGGCCGGTTGGAAACCGGACACACGCTCGATCTCTGCATCCAGATTGCCAACGCCCTCGACGCCGCACACCAAAAAGGCATTGTTCATCGCGATATTAAGCCAGCCAACATTTTCGTCACCTCGCGCGGTCAAGCCAAGATTCTTGATTTCGGTTTAGCAAAATTAACCGCGGCGGGTTCCGGCGACCCGAGAGCAACGTTGCCATCTCCCGCAGCGGCAGGTGCCGCAACCATTGGCGCTACCGCCAATGATCTCACCAGCCCAGGCGCGACTGTGGGCACCGTCGCCTACATGTCTCCAGAGCAGGCGCGCGGTGAACTTGTGGATGCCCGCACCGACCTGTTCAGCTTCGGCGTAGTTTTATACGAGATGGTGACCGGCTGCCAGCCCTTTGCCGGCGGGTCAACTGCGGTCATCTTTCACAAGATTCTGGCGGAAAATCCTCCGCCCGTAGCGCGGCTTGACCCCAACCTTCCGCCTGAGTTTGATCGCATCATCACCAAATGCCTGGAAAAAGACCGCGATCTTCGTTATCAGGGTGCGTCAGAGCTCCGCGCCGACTTGAAGCGCCTGAAACGCGACACCGGTTCTGGGAACGAGCGGTCCAATCAGCAATCGGTTGTGCGCGACGCATCGAACGCCTCAGTAGCGGTACCGGCGACTCCTCAAACGGACGCGCAGCGGCATGACTCCGATTCCCAAATGGTGGCGACGCTGGCTCGCAGGCACAAAAAGGCTTTGTTCATGGGAGTGGGCGCGTTGATTGTTGTCATCGTGGCCGTGGCCTATTGGTTCCGGCCCACACTGCCTCCGCCATCGCTGTCCGGCTACACGCAACTCACCAATGACGCGCTGCCCAAGGTGTTGTATGGCAACGACGGCGCACGTCTTTATCTAAACGATGGGAATGTTGGGGCGGCGCAAATGTCTGTGAACGGAGGAAACCCAACGCAGGTTTCTGCGAATACGCATGCCGGTGCATTGCGCGTCGTAAGCATATCGCCCGACGGATCAAAGCTGCTAACTGCAGAATTAAGCGGTCTTGCTGGGGATCCTTCTCCGATGTGGGCCATACCGACGTTGGGAGGCTCGCCCATTCGACTGGCGGATATTCAGGGCAACTCTGGCGCGTGGTCGCCGGACGGTCAGAGGTTGGCTTACGCCAGCGGTGATTCGCTCTACATGGCCAATGCCAACGGAACCGGCTCTCGGCTGTTGCTCAAATTGCCAGGCCGGATTGCGCTTGCCGCAAACCTGTTCACGGCGCCCGCATGGTCGCCGGACGGGCAGGAAATAGCCCTAACCCTCAGCGACCCCAAAACCAACGTCAACCACCTTTGGGAGGTCTCCGCAGATGGCTCGAACATGCACTCCATGTATGCCGGGTGGCATGACAGGGCAGGAGAATGTTGCGGCACATGGATGCCAGATGGCAACTATTTCGTTTTCGAGTCGCAAGGGCAGATTTGGGCCCGGCGCGAGACAGGCAGTTTTCTTCACAAGGTGATCCCGGAACCTGTCGAGCTCACGGCGGGAGCAGTTTCATATCGCTACCCTGTGCCGGACAAAGACGGTAAAGCGCTTTTTTCCGTGGCGGGTCTGCGGCGTGGGGAACTCGAACGCTACGATGCAAAGGAAAAGACGTTTGAGTCTTTTTTGGGCGGCATTTCAGCGCAGGACATTGCCTTCTCGAAGGAGGGAGAGTGGGTTGCCTACGTTTCTTTTCCGGAAGAATTGCTGTGGCGAAGCAAACTCGATGGAACGGAAAAGATGCAGCTCACTTCTTCGCCCATCCGCGCTGCTCTACCGCAATGGTCAGCGGATGGAAAGAATATTATTTTTTACGATCGGCAGCCGAACTCGACGAACCGCATTTATAAGGTCCCGGCTTCGGGGGGCGCGGCGCAACTCTTAATGCCCAACCAGAACAGCCAGCAAACTGATCCGTCATTATCTCCGGACGGGAATTCGCTGGCCTTCGGTGCGCCCGGCGCTGTCGATGGCCCTCTTCAGATCTTAGATATGAAGAGCGGGCAGGTCACGTCAGTGCCTGACTCGCATGGACTGTTTTCTCCCCGTTGGTCGCCGGATGGACGATATCTTGCCGCCCTGCACACCGATTCGAGCGGTCTTGCGCTTTTTGACTTCAAAACGCGGAAGTGGACGACGCTGATCAAAGGACTGGTCGCCTATCCTTCATGGTTCCACGACGGCCACTTTATTTATTTCCTGCGCATAATCACGAATCCCTCGGTTGATCGCGTATCCGTCCCCAGCGGAAAAATCGAACAGATTGCAGACCTCACAAAATTCCAGATGACGGGTATTTACGGCTTCTGCCTTGCCCTCACGCCGCAAGATGTGCCGTTACTGCTCAAGGACGCCGGCACTCAGGATGTCGTCAAGATGACCTGGCACCAGCCGTAAAGGATGTTCCTTGCCGCAAGAGCCTATCAGCGCTCCCAGTCACATTTTGCCTGTGCGTTTTAGTGAAGGACTCTTCGCACAGCGCATGGTTGTTGCGACCTATCCCGGATGGAAATGCCGCGGTTGTTGATTTATAACTCTGGCCGGAGAGCTTTCCGCGGGTTTGCATTCCTCCCCTATCGCAAAATACGCGAAAAGCAGGACAGCCCGGGTTAAAAATAGTGCCGGTAAGAAGCCGGGAGAAGGGCAGAACGCGCCGTGAACAAACCCTCTTCGCTTATCCGCTATACTTCGTACGAAAAAATGTTCTGTCTTCCCACGCTACGCTGCAAGAACTATGCACAGATATTGCTCTGCGTGCTTCTCATCTTCCTGTCCGGCATCGCTGCCGCGCAGACGCCCTCAATATTATTTTCGATCTGACATTGGCAACCGTTACACGATGCCCTGGCGCTGGACCAACTTCACGCTTTCGAGACCAGGCACGAAAGCTAGATTGCTCGCAGTGACCATCACCAAAGACAACCAGTGGGCCGCGCCTTATGTGGACCTGGTGAACACATTTTATGGACGCCCGGATATTCCCATCGGCATGGTGAGGAATGGAAAGACTCCCGCATCTGACCCGCTCATCCAGGTTCCGTCGGAGCGCAAGAATCCAGATGGTTCCTACGTTTATCCGCACAAAATCACGGATGGCGCTCAGGCGCAGGATGCTGTGGCACTCCTGCGCAAAACGCTCGCGGCGCAACCGGATGATAGCGTGGTGATCGTCCAAGTCGGCTTCAGTACCAATCTCGCGCGTCTGTTGGAGACAAAAGGCGACAATATCAGCGCCCTTGACGGTGCTCCGCTCGTAAAGAAGAAAGTCCGGCTGCTGGTGGTGATGGCCGGCAATTTTTCAACAGGCGATCCAGAATTTAATCTCCAGCAGGACGTTCCATCCGCACAAAAGGTATTTAGCGAATGGCCCACGCCCATCGTGGACAGCGGATTCGAAGTCGGCGCGGCGATGTTATTTCCGGCATCGCGCATCGAACATGACTTCGCGTATGTGAAAAACCATCCCGTCGCCGAAGCTTACCGCTCCTATAAGCCGATGCCTTATGACCGTCCCACGTGGGACCTGACCGCCGTACTCTATGCGGTGCGCCCCGGCAACAATTACTTTGCGCTGTCTCCGCCGGGAAAGATTACGGTTCTACCCGGCGGCCGCTCGCGTTTCGATCCATCGCGAGATGGACAGCATCGCTATCTGATATTGAATGAGGACCAACGACTCAGGACCCTCGAAGCCATGATTGTGCTGGCGAGCGAACCTCCGGAGTGTGATCGCTGTTTCTAAGCACGTCGCCGCCGTCGGGCTGCCGACTATTGGATGTGTGACGTAGGATGCTGATGGACTTGTGAGAATCCCGCTGATCCCCCTATTCGCAAAGAACGCGAATGAGGGGGGCACCCGGAGGACGCCACCAACGAGCACTACAAGTTCGGCGGCAAAGAGTGGGACAGCGAGAGCGGACTGGATGAGTTCGGAGCGAGATACTATAGCAGCACGGTCGGGCGGTTCATGACGCCGGACTGGGCGGCGAAGCCCACGTCAGTCCCTTACGCGAATTTTGGCAACCCGCAGAGTTTGAATCTTTATGGCTATGTTCAAAATAATCCAACTACCATGGGGGACCCTGATGGGCATTGCACCGATCCGTTGAGTTGCGGTGCCGAGTTTGCGGGGATTGGGACCCTGATTGAACCTGGCGGCGGCACTTTAGTTGGAGCCGCAATTGGCGGCATCGTAGGCAGCGCCAGTTGTACCTCGGCGGCAGGGCAATCATCAGTGCGATACATCACTCGGACGATGCCTCTAACAAGAACACTCCGCCGCCATCTAGCTCGCCAGGCCAATCCCAATCTCAATCCCAGAGCACGCCTGCAGACCCGAACGGGAAAAAAGAAGGCGGGGGAAGCAAGAAAACAGAGCACGGGCAACAAAGGGCGGAGGAAGCGAGAGAAGGAAATGCTCACCGGGACGTGGGCGATATTAACAGAACGATAGACGAAGGCAAGCAGTACACGGATGCCGACACAGGCAACAACGTCTCGGTTAGGGGGAACAGGGTTGTGATAACGAATGAAGACGGCGATGTCGTGTCGCAGTTTAAGAACACGAAGGCCAACACACAGCAGCGAATTGATAATGGCAAGTGGGTACCAAAACCAAAACCGGAGTCAAAGTGATGCCGCTATATGAAGCGCTTGATGTTTGGAAGAGAATTTCAAAAGACCGTGCTGTTCGCTATCGGTGCTTTAAGGAGACATCCTCAGGACGCTTCAGCGTCCAGAGTGCCGATTTTTACAAAGTACCAATAAATCCAGAACAGTTTGCTAGCTTAGAAAAGCAATACGTGGAACTGTTGGCAGAACAAGATCCTGGTGAAAGGGCTGGAAGCTTCGATTCGTTGAAGGCCGCAATAGAAGCGCACAGCAAAGATTTCAGATCTGAAAAAGAGGATACTGATCAGTAAAATTGGGGCTTCGGAGCAATTCGGGACAGACGAGTAATTCGGGGACAGACGGAACGTTCACCAGATTTTTTCCGAGCGAAGCGCCTCTGCCGAGTTTTACAGAAATCGGCTAATTGCACCATATCTGGCGAATCACCAATTCCTGTCAATACGTCCAAAAGTCACGTTCCGCAACTAACTCGCTGAATCCACGCCGACTATAAAGTTTGGCGAGCATGTCCCATTTGCCCCTTCCAGTTTGCTAGCATAAATATAGATAGTGAAAGGGCGCGGATTCTCTCCGCGCCTTTTCTTTTTCCAATCAGCAACACGATCAAATTCAGCAACACCAATATTCAGCAATATCTGGAGCAGACCTTGAGATCACGCAAGGCTTCACGTGCCTGCGGGCGCTTTCCATAGCAAGCGCATGGGGGAGTTGGCCGAGTTAAAGATTTATGTATCGCGCTGCCGGTTACGGCATTGGAGTGGCCAAAGCCCTGACGGTGACAGCTTTCCTTACGACTTTCTTAACGCAGCATGGCAAGCGGGTGCTGCGTGTGCAGGTGAAGTCTTGTTTCACGGATGAGCGCAACGGCGTGAACGGGTTCAACATTACGGTGGCGCGTTCGCGGGGACATGGCAATATCGACCTACGAAGTTGGGGACATTGATTTCATTGCTGCTTTCGTTGCCGCAGGTGCCCTATCCATTCGCGTTCGGTGCGAATGAGTGGGAATGCCTCAGAGTTTACGTAATTTCAGTTCTGGTTCTGGCTGATTTAATTTCGATACAATCCCACTCAAGCCAGAAGAAGGCTTAGTGGGTCACCCGGCCGGTAAGCAATTGGAAGGCGTATTGAATAAATATGACAAGGCTATCAATGGTTTAAGCGACAAATCGAAGTTTGATATCAAGGACTCCAAAGGAAACGTTATAGGCTCCGTAAATGGCAAGGAGATCAAAGCTGTGTGGAACGGAACCTCATTCACTGTCACGAACCAAACTGATTTCAACAACGGAGGCGCCGGAGCAACGGGTGGCACTTGGAAGTGGAATTCATTCTCAGGTAATAGCAGCTTGAGCCCTGCAGCGATCTCGGCGTACGCGAATGCCGGGTCTGCACGCGACGAGGATCCGTTTGTGGGCTTGAGTACGATGACATTCCATGAGCTCGCCCATGAAACCCACTTCGGAGAGGCATTGACCCAGCAGTATCCTGTAACACCTACGATTTCGTGGCCGCGTGAACATGGTACGAGTTCTGCAGGCAGCCGAATGGCAGGAACTGTTGATGCTCCCTTTGATTGCACTATAGCGGGAGGTTGTCAATGAAGCGCTTTGGCGGAATGCTCATCCTGCTTGTACACTACTTTCGGTAGCTCCCGCACAATCAGCATCATCCGACGCCGGGCCTTAAGGCTACGTTTAAAGCATCGAACGGAAAAGTGATCAACCTTGATTTGCGGACCGGAATCCTCGTGACGCCACGATCGCGAAGTACACGGCTTAAAAGATTGCAGCGACAAGGATCAAGTGTGTTTGACCGACAATAATGGATTTGCGTTCGCTTACTTTCGCAAATGCAACGACGCGGGGGCAGGTGAATATAAGACGCTTAGGTTTGCTCCAAAGGTCGTGGCAGTGCTGGACAATAGCGACATGTGGATGGTTTTCGATGCAGCGCCTAAATATCTGTTTCACTATGCCTATTCAAAGGGAATAGTCGGTATTTATTTAGGGCCGACCGACACGTTCGATTTTCGTAGCGTTCTTCACGATAAGAATTCTCAGTTGGCCAATATGGATGCATCGGAGTATCGCAAGACTACTTCAGGTGCTGTTGCTGGCTGCAGCAAGTGAATTTTCTTGGCGCTCCAACGTTCCCTGATTTTTTCGTATCAATATGGGAGACATCACCGAAAACCAACTGGAGAGACAGCTCGGTTCGCCTGTAAGAGCAACCTATACCGGCCCGGACAACTGGGCGCCAGTCCCACCGCAACCCTAAGTACGTGAGTGGGAAAGGAACCGGAGGCCGGGTGCCCCATTCATTCGCGTTCTTTGCGAATGAATGGGAATAGCTCATCGTTGGCAGTTTTAATTCCAGTTCTTGTTCTAACTAATTCAACTTACATTGAATTTCCGCGAAGTGATTCCGATGGGATGTCCAGAGTTCCCACTCAAGCCAAAAGAAGGCTTGAATGGAGCCCCCGGCATGGGATCTAGGCGCAGAATATGTTAAGGGAGTGGTTGTCAATGGAAAATTATGGTGAGATCAGTATCGCCGATTTTGTGCAACTGATGAAGGATTACGTTGGATTGCGCATAGACGCCGATCAATACCGTCAAATGTATTTTGAACTGACTAAAAAACGGGTACACATCCCGAATGATACGGTCAACCAGATAATTCAACAGGCCTACGGTGATGCGGATGACTATGACCCCACAGTCACGCTTCCATACACTCTTGATGACGATGACCTTAGGAAACGTGTCGCAAAATCTTTGGATGCACTTGCCGTACTGGGATATTAGTATTCGGGCCTAAAAACAGAACTAAGGGACAGACGAAGAACTAAGGGACAGACGGAACTGGCCCCAATTTCTAAGCCGGGGGATACATTCATTCGCAGTTTGTGCGACTGAGTGGGTACGTCTCAAGCCCGCGTCTGCCCAAATTCTGGTTAGGTTGCTACCGTCTACATCAATCTTTAAGTGTTGATCTAATCCCACCCAAGCCAAAAGAAGGCTTGAGTGGGGCACACGGCTGACTGAGACGGATGGATCAGGAAACTTGCTGCGTGAGTTTGTATATTTCAACGGCAAGCGGACGGCGAGAATTAACTTGCCGGGCGGGACAGTGCATTACTACTTTGCCGATCATTTAGGGACGCTGTCGGAAGAGGCCAGCGCGACGGGAACGATTGAGAATGATTCGGATTACTATCCGTATGGAGGAGAGCGAGTCATCAAGCAGAACGTCGCAAACGAGCACTACAAGTTCGGCGGCAAAGAGTGGGACAGCGAAAGCGGACTGGATGAGTTCGGAGCCAGGTATTACGGCTCGACCATAGGACGGTTCATGACGCCGGACTGGGCAGCGAAGCCGACAGACGTGCCTTATGCACATTACGGCAATCCGCAGAGCTTGAATCTGTATAGCTACGTCCAAAATAATCCGACGACGGTCGGCGATCCGGATGGGCATCAAAGCCCCGATATGGTGCTAGATAATCCTGAGGTGGGTCGCATTATCGATAATGCAATCGGAATCGTAGTGGGCGTGGCTACTGCGGCTTATGTCGATTCAAAAGGGTGGATTAAGGATGCAGTGGACGGATACGGGGTGGGGGTAGGCGACGATTCAATGATAGGCACCGATCCCGTATTTGACAGGAACTACTTTTTATCCAAAAATTCGAATGCTTCAAATACTAATACGCAGTCAGGTAGTGCGACTGACAAAGGGCCCGTAAAAGCCAAAGACGCGCCTGGAGTCAGCCGGAGGACAGGCTACTAACGAGCACGGACAAAAATTAGGACCCAATGGGAAACCGCAGGTTAACAACGTCAACAAAAACACGCGAGAGAAAGCGAAGAACGCAGCCAATAAAGGCTCCGGAACTATTGAAGACACTAATCCGAAACGTGGCGACCCGCATTTTCATACAAAGCGTGGAGATGGAACCAAGAAAAGAGATAATGTTCATTACAATTATCCTAGGTAAGTTTTGATGGAACAAATCTGGATTGCAACTATAGAGGTCCAAGTGGAAGCTGGTGATATGCCTTCAGGCGACACTCTTGGATTCATGAAGATTGCAATGTGGGCTGAAACGCAGGATAACTTTGTTCGAAAAGTGGAGGCTTATCTTGCAAAATATGACTGGATGCTTCTTT